>NZ_CP023269.1:5532500-6211636 GCF_002966775.1 Pseudomonas sp. MYb193
CATACTCTAGTCAGTCAGTTTTGAATGCAGTTCCCAGGTTGAGCCCGGGGATTTCACATCCAACTTAACAAACCACCTACGCGCGCTTTACGCCCAGTAATTCCGATTAACGCTTGCACCCTCTGTATTACCGCGGCTGCTGGCACAGAGTTAGCCGGTGCTTATTC
The DNA here is from genome assembly GCF_002966775.1 of Pseudomonas sp. MYb193. Lineage (NCBI taxonomy): Bacteria > Pseudomonadati > Pseudomonadota > Gammaproteobacteria > Pseudomonadales > Pseudomonadaceae > Pseudomonas > Pseudomonas sp. MYb193. The sequence continues at coordinate 5,532,668 of NZ_CP023269.1, forward strand.
TGTCGGTAACGTCAAAATTGCAGAGTATTAATCTACAACCCTTCCTCCCAACTTAAAGTGCTTTACAATCCGAAGACCTTCTTCACACACGCGGCATGGCTGGATCAGGCTTTCGCCCATTGTCCAATATTCCCCACTGCTGCCTCCCGTAGGAGTCTGGACCGTGTCTCAGTTCCAGTGTGACTGATCATCCTCTCAGACCAGTTACGGATCGTCGCCTTGGTGAGCCATTACCCCACCAACTAGCTAATCCGACCTAGGCTCATCTGATAGCGCAAGGCCCGAAGGTCCCCTGCTTTCTCCCGTAGGACGTATGCGGTATTAGCGTCCGTTTCCGAACGTTATCCCCCACTACCAGGCAGATTCCTAGGCATTACTCACCCGTCCGCCGCTCTCAAGAGAAGCAAGCTTCTCTCTACCGCTCGACTTGCATGTGTTAGGCCTGCCGCCAGCGTTCAATCTGAGCCATGATCAAACTCTTCAGTTCAAACATCTTTGGGTTTTTAAGAAACCCTAAACTTGGCTCAGCAATCGTTGGTTACATCTTTGATTTCTCGCGGAGTAACTTGTGATGCTGATAATCTTGTTGACTATCAGTCTGACTCCACAAGCACCCACACGAATTGCTTGATTCAGTTGTTAAAGAGCGGTTGGTTAAGATCTTTCGTCTCAACCGAGGCGCGCATTCTACAGCAGCCTCATTTGCTGTCAAGTGGTTATTTTCAGAAGATTTCGAAGATTTCTTCAACAACTTCAACCACTTGCGCTTGCGATCTCTCGTAAGCGGGAGGCGAATTCTACAGCGTTACACGCTGCTGTCAACACCTCTTTTTCAACTTCCTTTTGGCTTCGATGAACTGAAGCAACTTGCTGCCGAAAACCGCATAACTCATTGTTTACCAAGGAGTTTTCCGTTTCGACTGCGCCGGAAGTGGGGCGAATTATAGACAGATATAATTCGCCGTCAACACCTATTTTCCGACTTATTCGGATTTGAGCGTAATACGCGCAAATGCCTTCTTCCCCGCCTGGCAAACGTGAGTGGCGCCCAGCTCGTATATAAAGGTGCGGTCAACCACCTCACCATCTATACGTACACCACCCGACCCCAAGAGATCACGCGCGACCGCCGAATTCTTCACCAGGCCAGCCTTATTAAGCACAGCCGCAATCGGCATCGCCTCGGCAGCAGTCAACTCAATCTCCGGCAGATCGTCAGGCAGCTCGCCGTCTTTCATGCGATTACCTGCCGCGCGGTGAGCGCTGGCTGCAGCCTCCTCACCATGGAAACGCGCAACGATTTCTTCAGCCAGCTTAATCTTCACATCGCGAGGATTAGCGCCCGCCTCGACATCCGCCCGCAGCGCATTGATCTCGTCCATCGAGCGGAAGCTCAGCAGCTCGAAGTAGCGCCACATCAGCGCATCTGGAATAGACACCAACTTGCCGTACATCACACCTGGCGCTTCCTGGATACCGACATAGTTCCCCAGAGACTTGGACATCTTCTTGACGCCATCCAAGCCTTCCAACAGCGGCATGGTCAGAATGCACTGAGCCTCCTGACCATAGGCGCGTTGCAATTCGCGCCCCATCAGCAGGTTGAACTTCTGATCGGTGCCACCCAACTCAACGTCCGCGCGCAGTGCCACCGAGTCGTACCCTTGAACCAGCGGATAAAGGAACTCATGGATGGCGATGGGCTGATTGGTCGAGTAGCGCTTGTCGAAGTCATCGCGCTCGAGCATGCGCGCCACGGTGTACTGGGACGTCAGACGAATGAAATCTGCCGGCCCCATTTTGTCCATCCAAGTGGAGTTGAACGCCACCTCAGTCTTGGCTGGATCAAGGATCTTGAATACCTGGGTCTTGTAGGTCTCGGCATTATCGAGCACCTGCTCACGAGTCAGCGGCGGGCGCGTAGCGCTCTTGCCGCTTGGATCACCGATCATCCCGGTGAAGTCACCTATAAGGAAGATGACCTGATGGCCCAACTCCTGGAACTGACGCAGCTTATTAATAAGCACCGTATGACCCAGGTGCAGATCCGGCGCAGTCGGATCAAAGCCAGCCTTGATACGCAGGGGTTGGCCACGCTTGAGCTTTTCGATCAGCTCGGCCTCGACCAACAGTTCTTCCGCACCACGTTTTATCAGCGCTAGCTGCTCTTCAACCGACTTCATAACAGACCCGCAAGGCTCAGATTCAAAAGGGAACCAACCATACAAGATCAGGGACTAATTACAAGTTTTGCCCTGCGCACGGACACCGTTCAGCAAGCCCAGCGTTCGCGAGCTTGCGCCACAGATGATTTGGTTATATTTTATACAGTTATTTCATCTTCATCATGTCATTCATCTTTTCCATTTCATCTTCAAAGTCAAAATTACTTATGACCACTGAACCGTCTAAAGCGCCGCCGCTTTACCCGAAGACCCACCTGCTCGCCGCAAGTGGTATCGCCGCCCTTCTCAGCCTGGCACTGCTGGTATTCCCTTCCAGCGACGTTGAAGCCAAACGAACATCCCTGAGCCTCGATCTGGAAAGCCCAGTTGAACAACTGACACAAGATCAAGACGCTTCCGACGCTCAACAAGCCACAAATGCTCCGGCCGAATCACCTTTCGCACAGATCGAAAGCGCTTCAGAAGACACTCAACAAGCCACCCAGGAAGCACCTGCGGCAACCGCAGCCAAGAATCCCCAGCACCGCGAAGTCATCGTGGGCAAAGGCGACACACTATCTACCCTGTTCGAAAAGGTTGGATTGCCTGCCGCCGCTGTAAATGAAGTGCTCGCCAGCGATAAGCAAGCCAAGCAATTCACTCAGCTCAAACGTGGCCAAAAGCTCGAGTTTGAGCTGACGCCAGACGGCCAGCTGAACAACCTGCACACCAATATCAGCGACCTGGAAAGCATCAGCCTGAGCAAAGGCGCCAAAGGCTTCGCATTCAACCGAATCACTACCAAACCCGTCATGCGTTCCGCCTACGTACACGGCGTGATCAACAGTTCCCTGTCGCAATCGGCCGCTCGTGCGGGCCTGTCGCACAGCATGACCATGGACATGGCCAGCGTTTTTGGCTACGACATCGACTTCGCTCAGGACATCCGTCAAGGCGATGAGTTCGACGTGATCTACGAGCAGAAGGTAGCCAACGGAAAAGTCGTGGGCACTGGTAACATCCTGTCTGCACGCTTCACCAACCGTGGCAAAACCTACACCGCCGTGCGCTACACCAACAAACAAGGCAACAGCAGCTACTACACAGCTGATGGCAACAGCATGCGCAAGGCTTTCATCCGTACCCCCGTTGACTTTGCTCGTATTAGCTCGCGTTTCTCCATGGGCCGCAAGCATCCAATTCTGAACAAAATTCGCGCACACAAGGGCGTCGACTATGCCGCGCCGCGTGGCACGCCAATCAAAGCGGCGGGCGACGGCAAGGTCTTGTTGGCAGGGCGTCGTGGTGGTTACGGCAATACGGTGATCATCCAGCACGGCAACACTTACCGCACGCTGTACGGCCACATGCAAGGCTTTGCCAAGGGCGTCAAGACTGGCGGCAACGTAAAACAGGGGCAAGTGATCGGCTACATCGGCACTACCGGCCTCTCCACCGGCCCGCACTTGCACTACGAGTTCCAGGTCAACGGTGTACACGTCGATCCATTGGGCCAGAAGCTGCCGATGGCGGACCCGATTGCCAAGGCCGAACGCGCGCGCTTCATGGCGCAGAGCCAGCCGCTAATGGCACGCATGGATCAAGAGCGCTCCACCATGCTGGCTTCGGCGAAGCGTTAAGGTATGCCGCTCTATATCGGTGTGATGTCCGGGACCAGCCTCGACGGCCTGGATATCGCCCTTATCGAACAAGACGCGGCGGTCAATCTGATCGCCACCCACTACATCCCGATGCCTGACGCCTTGCGCACAGAACTGCTGAGCCTATGCGCCAGTGGCCCGGATGAAATCGCCCGCTCGGCAATCGCACAGCAACAATGGGTAACGCTCGCTGCGCAAGGCATCAACGCCTTGCTGGATCAACAGAACCTCAAGCCTCAGGACATTCGGGCGATTGGTAGCCATGGTCAGACGATTCGCCATGAACCCGCCCGAGGCTTTACCGTTCAGATCGGCAACCCTGCCCTTCTCACCGAGCTGACAGACATCACCGTCGTCAGCGACTTCCGCAGCCGCGATGTCGCTGCCGGCGGCCAAGGCGCTCCTTTGGTTCCAGCCTTTCATGAAGCCTTGTTCGGCGAACAGACGGGCAATCGCGCGGTATTGAATGTCGGCGGGTTCAGCAACCTCAGCCTGATTGAGACGGGCACGCCTGTCGCCGGTTTCGACTGCGGCCCGGGGAACGTCCTCCTCGATGCCTGGATTAACCTGCAGCGCGGCGAACACTTTGATCGGAACGGGCAATGGGCGGCCAGCGGCGAGGTCCAGCCCCAACTGCTCAATACGTTGCTCAGCGATCCGTTCTTCATGACCAAAGGCCCGAAAAGCACGGGCCGCGAAGTGTTCAACCTGGCCTGGCTGCAGCAGCACCTTGGCCATTTGCCCGCCTTTGAACCCCAAGACGTACAGGCCACCCTGCTGGAGCTGACGGCCCTGACCATCGTCGAGTCCCTGCAAAGCGCCCAGACTGACACAACAACCTTGCTGATCTGCGGCGGCGGCGCCCACAACGGGGCACTGATGAGCCGGCTGACAACGTTGCTGCCTTCCACTCATGTCAGCACTACAGCGGCCTACGGCGTAGATCCTGACTGGGTGGAAGCAATGGCCTTCGCCTGGCTGGCACATTGCTGCCTGGAAGGCATCGCCGCCAATCGCCCCAGCGTCACTGGCGCACGTGGGCTTCGAGTGCTTGGCGCGATCTACCCCGCCTGACCCCAGACAGCAAAACGCCGCTTGGCCCGTAAAAGCCAAGCGGCGTTTTTGTACCTGCTACCGATCAGATCGAGAACGAAGACCCGCAACCACATGTCGTGGTGGCATTAGGGTTCTTGATCACGAAACGCGAGCCTTCCAGACCTTCCTGATAATCCACTTCGGCACCTGCCAGGTATTGGAAGCTCATCGGATCCACGACCAGGCTCACACCCTCGCGCTCAACGATAGTGTCGTCATCGGCCACATCTTCATCGAAGGTAAAACCGTACTGAAACCCTGAACAACCGCCGCCCGTAACGAATACGCGCAGCTTCAAGCGATCATTACCCTCTTCATCGACCAGGCTCTTCACCTTGTGCGCAGCACCGTGGGTGAATTGCAAAGCCGTGGGGGTGAAGGATTCAACGCTCATGCTGATAATCTCCCGGCGTAGCGCCGCCATATGCGTAATGGCCGGTATTATCCGCTTCTCCTAGAAAAGCGGTCAACTATTGTTACGGTATATCAATCCGCCCAGCGACCATTAAAAATGCAAAAGGCCCGATCAACGGGCCTTTTGCGCAACGGTGAGCCCGCGTTAAGGCAACATCCCCGCGTGGGACAGGCCCAACTTCTCGTCCAGGCCGAACAGGATGTTCATGTTCTGCACCGCCTGGCCCGAAGCGCCCTTGACCAGATTGTCGATCACCGACAACACCACCACCAGGTCGCCATCCTGCGGACGATGCACCGCAATACGGCACACATTGGCACCACGCACGCTGCGCGTTTCCGGATGGCTACCGGCCGGCATCACATCGACGAACGGCTCATTGGCATAACGCTTTTCAAACAGCGCCTGCAGGTCTACCGAGCGATCGGTGACGGTCGCATACAGCGTGGAGTGAATCCCGCGGATCATCGGTGTCAGGTGCGGCACGAAGGTCAGCCCCACATCCTGGCCGGCAGCGCGACGCAAACCCTGGCGGATTTCCGGCAAGTGCCTATGACCTTTTACCGCATAGGCTTTCATGCTTTCCGACGTTTCGGAGTAAAGCGAACCTACCGCCGCACCACGGCCCGCACCACTGACGCCCGACTTGCAGTCCGCGATCAGGCGCGACGCATCCGCCAAGCCAGCTTCCAGCAATGGCAGAAAGCCCAATTGCGTCGCCGTCGGATAGCAACCCGGCACGGCAATCAGGCGCGCTTGCTTGATCTGCTCACGATTGACTTCCGGCAGGCCGTAAACCGCCTCTTCCAACAGCTGCGGCGCACCATGGGGCTGGCCGTACCATTTGGCCCACTCATCGGCGTCTTGCAGACGGAAGTCTGCCGACAAGTCGATAACCTTGGTGCCGGCCGCCAGCAGCTCGCCGGCCAACGCATGAGCCACACCGTGAGGCGTGGCGAAGAACACCACGTCGCAGGCAGCCAGGGTCTTGGTGTCCGGCACACTGAACGCCAGGCCGTCATAGTGGCCTCGCAGGTTCGGGTACATATCGGCCACGGCCAGCCCGGCTTCGGATCGGGAAGTGATGACCACCACCTCAGCCTGCGGATGCTGAGCCAACAGACGCAGCAATTCGACACCGGTGTAACCCGTGCCGCCGACGATACCGACCTTGACCATAAACCTGCCCTCAACGAACCCACTGGAAAGCCGTCGATAATAGGGGCCGTATCGTCCTGCGACAACCGTCAACGTGACGTACGGGCGCATGAGCCACTACTATCTTCGCTACCGTGAACCTGGGAATAACTAAAATGCTCTATCTATGGGTCAAAGCCTTCCATATCGTCAGCATCGTTTGCTGGTTTGCCGGGCTGTTCTACCTGCCGCGCCTGTTCGTCTACCACGCCCAAAGCGAAGACACCGTCAGCAAGGAGCGCTTCAGCATCATGGAGCGCAAGTTGTACCGTGGCATCATGGGCCCGGCGATGGTTGCCACACTGGTCTTCGGCATCTGGATGCTGGCCCTCAACCCAGGCATTTTCCAGTCGGGCGCCTGGATCCACGCCAAGCTGACCCTGGTCGTCCTGCTGATTGGCTATCACCACATGTGCGGCGCACAGGTAAAGCGCTTCGCCCGTGGCGAAAACACCCGCAGCCATGTCTTTTATCGCTGGTTCAATGAGGTCCCGGTTCTGATATTGCTGGCTATCGTAATTTTGGTCGTGGTCAAACCGTTCTAACGTCAATTACTCGGGGAACCTCCAATGTCGCTGCCCGCTCTGCTGGAACAACGTCTGCGCCTGCCCGTGGTGGCCGCGCCGATGTTTCTGATCTCCAATCCGCAACTGGTCCTGGCCTGCTGTCGCAACGGGGTAGTGGGGAGTTTCCCGGCGCTCAACCAACGCGAAAGCAGCGGCTTCAAGGCCTGGCTGGAAGAAATCGAAGCGGGCTTGGCGCTGCTGGACAATCCTGCGCCCTATGCCGTGAACCTGATCGTGCACAAGAGCAACCCGCGGCTGGAGGCTGACCTGGCGATCTGCGTCGAGCACAAGGTGCCCATCGTCATCACCAGCCTCGGTGCGGTAAAGGAACTGGTGGACGCGGTTCATAGCTACGGCGGCCTGGTATTTCATGACGTTACTACCCGACGCCATGCGGAAAAAGCCGCTGAAGCCGGCGTAGACGGCCTGATTGCCGTAGCCGCTGGCGCGGGTGGCCACGCTGGCACCTGGAGCCCCTTTTCGCTGATTGCCGAAATTCGCCAGTTCTTCGACAAAACCCTGCTGCTGGCGGGCTGCCTTAACCATGGGCACGAAATTCTTGCCGCCCAGATGCTGGGGGCAGACCTGGCATATTTCGGTACGCGCTTTATCGGCACCACTGAAAGTCAGGCACCGGATGCCTATAAGGAGATGCTGCTCACATCCCGCGCTGCCGACATCGTGCACACTCCTGCAGTCTCCGGCGTACCTGCAAGCTTCATGCGCCAGAGCCTGGAAAATGCCGGTTTTGACCTTGCTGCGCTTCAAGGCAAGGGTGAAGTCAATTTCGGTTCCAAGCTCAAGCCATTGAGCGATGAGGCCAAAGCGTGGAAAACTGTATGGTCTGCTGGCCAAGGCGTCGGTGAGATCAATGACGTACCCACTGTGGATGAGCTCATAGCGCGCCTGGATGCCGAATACCGCAAAGCACGCGAGCACGCCGCGCAACTGCGCTGGCCACGCTGACCCACTGCCGGGCCTGCCAACTGGACAGGCCTGCATACTCTCCCTGATTAAGTGACAAGGATGCCCGCATGAGCGACAGCCGTTTCAAGATTGTGTTTGACGGAGCCTTGCGCCCAGGTGTCGAAAGCACCACCGCCAAGCTGAACCTCGCCGAGTTATTCAAAAGCGATGTCGAAGCAATCGAAAAACTCTTCACCGGCCGCCCCGTCGCGCTCAAGCGCGACCTGTCCCAGCCCGACGCGCAAACTTACCTGACGGCACTGCACAATGCCGGGATCGACGCTCGCATCGAGGCCGAACAACCCGTGGCGTTCAACCTTGCAGAAACCCACGAGACGGACTCGTCAACCTCTGACCGCGCTGCGTCACCTTATGCACCGCCACGCGCCGCAGTTGGCGACGACCTGCCGGAGTTCGCCACCCTAAAGGTATTCACCATCCACGGGCGCATCGGGCGCCTGCGCTACCTGGCTTGGACGCTGGCACTGACCGTCGCGATGCTGGTGGCAGCGGGCATCATCAGTACGGTGGGCTTCGCGGTGGCGACAGCCTCGCCAACCATCGCCATCATTATTGGCTCGCTGCTGGGTTTCGCGCTGTTTGTGGCATTGGTAGTGGTGAGCGTGCAAATCGGCGTGCAGCGCCTGCATGACCTGGGCTGGTCTGGCTGGCTGTACCTGCTCAACCTGGTTCCGCTGGTAAACAGCGTATTCCCACTGCTATTGCTGGTATTGCCAGGCAATACGGGCGCCAACCAGTACGGCGCGCCACCACCACGCAACTCTACTGCGGTGAAAGTCCTGGCCTCGCTGTGGCTGGCGTTCATTCCCTTGATGCTCATCATCGTCGTCACCCTGGGCATGAATGGCTACCTGGACCAGCTTGAAGCCAACATGGACAGCAGCTACGAAAGCAGCTCCATTACTCCCGATGCAGAGGCCGATCAAAGCGCTATCGTTGACGAAGCCGAAGCGCAAAGTGCTGACGACGCAGCCGAACCTGTAGACTCTCCAGAACAGTGAAGAAACGCCCGCCGCCTGTGACGCACTGTCATAGGCCGGTGGCGTTGCGATGGAGAAAGGCATGACCCGTTACGCTCTGATCACTGGCGCCTCCAGTGGCATCGGCCTGGCATTGGCCGAGGCCTTGGCACGGCGCGGCCGTAGCTTGATTCTGGTGGCCCGCCAGCGTGATCAGTTGGAAAGCATTGCATTGGAGTTGACCCAACGCTTCGGCGTCGAGGTGCTGTTTCGTGCCTGTGATTTGGGCGAGCCGCTGCGTTTGTCCGGCTTTTTGCTGGAGCTCGAAGAGGGTGAGCGACAGATCGACCTGCTGGTCAACTGCGCCGGCATCGGCACCAGCGGGCCGTTCCTGGCCCAGGACTGGATGACCGAGCAGGACCTCATCGAAGTCAACATCCTGGCCTTGACCCGCATGTGCCACGCACTGGGCAATGCCATGGCCCTGCATGGCGGCGGGCAAATCCTCAATGTGGCTTCGGTCGCCGCCTTCCAGCCTGGGCCGTGGATGAGCAGCTACTACGCCAGCAAAGCCTACGTATTGCACTTCTCCGAAGGGCTGCGTGAAGAATTGAAGACCTGCGGCATCAAGGTTTCAGTGCTGTGCCCCGGCCCCACGCGCACCGCATTCTTCGGCACCGCGCAGATGGATACGGCGAAACTCGACCGCAGCCAGCAGCTGATGAGCCCGGAAGAAGTCGCGCTCTACACCGTGCGGGCGCTGGAAAAGAACAAGGCCATCATCATTCCCGGGCGCCGCAATCGTTGGCTGACGTTCAGCCCACGCCTGAGCCCCCGCTGGCTCACCCGCAAAATTGCCGGCGCCATCAACAAGGCCTATTGCCCACGCTGATGGCCTACGTACACTCACCTCACTTTTCACGATGGAGATACAGCTGTGGATACTCTGTTCACCAAGATCATCAACAGGGAAATACCGGCGAAGATCATCTATGAAGATGACCAAGTCCTGGCTTTTCACGATATCGCCCCGCAGGCGCCAGTGCATTTCCTGGTTATCCCGAAAAAGCCCATTCGTACCCTCAACGACCTGACAGAGGACGACAAGGCGCTGGCCGGCCATATCCTGTTCACCGCCCAACGCCTGGCCGTGGAACAAGGCTGCGAAAAAGGCTTTCGTGTGGTGATGAATTGCAATGAAGACGGCGGGCAAACCGTTTACCACATCCATATGCACGTGCTGGGTCAGCGCCAGATGAACTGGCCACCGGGCTGAGTGCACAAGGGCAAATTGACTCAGCACAAACGCTGGACGCTCTCTTGCGGTAAACTGGCCGCCGAGATTCTTCCCGGAGGTCAGCATGACTACCCAACGTCACTACTCGCCAATTGACCGTCTGTTGCTGCAAGCCGACATGGCCATGCGCACCCTGCTGCCGTTCAGCGGCCAGCCCTACCGTCCCTCGCCCGCCATCGTGCAGCCGGATGTACAGCTGAGCGAGACCGATACCCGTCACGTCGCTGGACTGATGCGCATCAACCATACCGGCGAAGTCTGTGCCCAGGCGTTGTACCAGGGCCAGGCGCTGACCGCCAAGTTGCCACAGGTACGCACGGCGATGGAGCATGCGGCAGAGGAAGAGATCGACCATCTGGCCTGGTGCGAACAACGCATCCGCCAGTTGGGCAGCCATCCCAGCGTGCTCAACCCACTGTTTTATGGCTTGTCGTTTGGTATCGGCGCGGCTGCCGGGCTGATCAGCGACAAAGTCAGCCTGGGGTTTGTGGCCGCGACAGAACATCAGGTGTGCAAGCACCTGGATGAACACCTGGAGCAACTGCCGGCCGAAGACGAAAAGTCACGGGCCATTCTTGAGCAGATGCGCATCGATGAAGAACACCACGCAGAGAGCGCGCTGGACGCGGGCGGCTTCCGCTTTCCAGCCCCGGTACGGTTCGGCATGAGCCTGTTGGCCAAGGTCATGACCAAAAGCACCTATCGAATCTGAACCGAAAAAAGGGCGCTCGAAGCGCCCTTTCTTTTGCCTGCTGTAATCAACCCAGCTCGATGATTTCGTAGTCGTGGGTAATGACCACGCCCGCGGCCCCCAGCATGATCGATGCTGAGCAGTACTTCTCGGCCGACAGCTCGATGGCACGCTTGACCTGGGCTTCTTTCAGCGCCCGGCCCTTGACCACGAAATGCATATGGATCTTGGTAAAAACCTTGGGGTCTTCAGTGGCGCGCTCGGCTTCCAGGAAGGCTTCGCAGCTTTCCACGGCTTGCCGGGACTTCTTCAAGATGCTGACCACGTCGAAATTGCTGCAACCGCCCACACCCAGCAGCAACATTTCCATGGGGCGTACACCCAGGTTCCGACCGCCGGCTTCCGGCGGGCCATCCATAACCACCACGTGGCCGCTGCCCGACTCACCGAGGAACATGGCTTCGCCCGCCCATTGGATGCGTGCCTTCATCGCCCAGACTCCACTGCTAAAAAAGGGTCGCCAGCTTAGCACAGGGCCTTGAAACAGCAGCGCCCTGCATAAAATCGATAAATGACAGCGTTTGCCCGCTAAATTGGCTAATCGCGACAGAAGGTGTCTGGTAAGCTGGCGCCAAATGAATGGCGCATTGCCATGTCTTGTACGGCGTGTATCAATGAGATGCCGCTGGATAAAAACAACGCCAACGACACCGCGCAGTCTTTTTCGGGATACAACCATGGTTGCTCTTACTCCCACATCCAAGATCAAAAACCTCGACAAGCTGCTGCTGCACTGCCAGCGCCGGCGTCATCCGGCCAAGCACAACATCATCTGCGCCGGCGAGCGTTCGGAAACACTGTTCTTCATCATCAAAGGCTCGGTCACCATCCTGATCGAGGATGAGGATGGCCGTGAGATGATCATTGCCTACCTCAACGCCGGAGACTTCTTCGGTGAGTTGGGTTTGTTTGAACAAGCAGGCAAAGAGCAGGAACGTAGTGCTTGGGTACGGGCCAAAGTTGAGTGCGAAGTGGCCGAAATCAGCTATGCGAAATTTCGCGAATTGGCCCAGCATGATCCGGACATCTTGTACGCCCTGAGCGGTCAGATCGCCCAGCGCCTGCGCGACACCACGCGTAAGGTCGGCGACCTGGCGTTCTTTGATGTCACTGGCCGCGTCGCTCGCTGCCTGCTGGAATTATGCAAACAACCCGACGCCATGACCCATCCCGACGGCATGCAGATCAAAGTCACGCGCCAGGAGATCGGACGTATTGTCGGGTGTTCGCGGGAAATGGTCGGCCGCGTGCTCAAGGATTTGGAAGAACGCAACCTGGTGCATGTCAAAGGCAAGACAATGGTGGTATTTGGTACCCGTTAAACCGGCAGGAAGCCAGCCAGCATCTGCCGGTACAACGTGTCGAGCCGACTGATCGCGTCCGGCGCGGGAAACGCTTCGTGCAGTGCGATATGGCTATCGGCGCGAACCCGCTGCTCCAAACCGCAGGCTTGATTGAAGCGGTTGACCGCCGCAATCAATTCCTCACGATCATTCTCCAGCAACATCGCCCCGTGCACCAACCCGACCGGGCGGCCACCGCTTTGCCGCCAACGCTGGGCAGTGCCCACCATTTTGCGGCCATTGAGGTTGACGTTGTAACGACCGTCGCAAAACGCACCGTCAATTTCGCCGACGGACGCATCGCCACCCAACTCGATCAACAGATCACAGATCGGTTGGCACAAGCGCTGATAGCCGGTTTCGATGCGCCCTTGGTCGCCTTCGCTACGCGGCGGGGCATAGACCAGGGCGATGTTGACCGTGGCGCCGGACTGCGGCACCGGCTCACCGCCGGTTTCACGCAGCAATACCGGCCAACCCGCATCGGCCGAAACCTGGCTCGCCACCGCGAATGCCGGCAGCCGGCTCAAACGGCGCGGCATGACCAGCGCTTGGTCACTGGGCTGCCAGAACAGCAATCCGAATGCCTGCTCACCCGCGCAAACGGCTGCCAATAGGTCTTGCTCGGCGGCAAGGCCAGCTTCGACAGTCATGATCACGGGCTGGAGCATCGAACACCTACCTGAATAAACACAAAACCAATGTAGGAGCGTATTTCAAATCAGTCTAGTGTCGAACCGCTGATCGTCGTACCGCGCTCCGGGAAGAACAAACGCTGCAGTTCCGCCCCCGGGTTCTCGGCGCGCATAAAGGTCTCGCCCACCAGGAACGAGTACACACCACTGATTTCCATCAATTCCACATCGGCGCGATTGACGATGCCACTCTCGGTAATCACCAAGCGATCGCGCGGAATACGCGGCAGCAGGTCGAGGGTAGTTTCCAGGCTGACGTCGAAGGTATGCAGGTTACGGTTGTTGACGCCCACCAGGGGAGTATCGAGGGTCTTCAATGCGCGCTCCAGCTCGTCGCCGTCATGCACTTCGACCAACACGTCCAGGCCGACGCTTTTGGCCACGGCCGCCAGCTCGGCCATCTTCACGTCATCCAATGCCGAGACAATCAGCAACACGCAGTCGGCCCCCAAGGCACGAGCTTCGACGATTTGGTACGGGTCGACCATGAAATCCTTGCGGATCACCGGCAGCTTGCACGCAGCGCGCGCCTGTTGCAGGAACGGGTCGGAACCCTGGAAGTAGTCAATATCCGTCAGCACAGACAAGCAGGTTGCCCCACCCTTCTCGTAACTGACGGCGATCTCAGCGGGTACGAAGTGTTCGCGAATCACGCCTTTGCTCGGCGAGGCTTTCTTGACCTCGGCGATCACGGCCGGCTGCTTGAGCTTGGCCTGGGCGATCAAGGCATTGGCAAAGCCGCGTGGTGCCTCGGCGCTTTTCGCCTGCGCTTCCAACTCGGCCAGGCTCACCCGGGCGCGGCGCTCGGCCACTTCTTCAGCCTTGCGGGCCAGGATCTTTTCCAGAACAGTTGGCACACTCATCCTTCATTCTCCATCTTGAATACGGCGGTGAATGCTCCCAGCTCTTCGAGCTTCTCACGAGCCAGGCCGGTGTGCAGCGCATCGTGGGCCAAGGCGACACCTTCCTTGAGACTATAGGCATGGTCGGCGGCGTAAAGGGCTGCGCCAGCATTGAGCACAATCATTTCCGCAGCTTTCTGACCGTTTTCGGTCTTGCGACGCCCCAGGGCATCACGAATTAATTCCAACGAAGCTGCCGGGCTTTCCACCGCCAGGCCGTGCAAGCTCTGGCTTTTCATACCCAGGTCTTCGGGCTCGACCCAATATTCGGTGACCTCGTCGTTCCTCAGCTCCGCCACGAAGGTCGGCGCCGCCAGGCTGAATTCGTCGAGGCCATCCTTGGAATGCACCACCAGCACATGCTTGCTGCCCAGGCGTTGCAAGACTTCGGCCAGCGGCCGGCACAGCGCCTGGCTGAACACGCCTACCACCTGGTGCTTCACACCGGCCGGATTCGTAAGCGGGCCGAGCATGTTGAACAGGGTACGCAAGCCAAGGTCCTTACGCGGGCCGGCAGCGTGTTTCATTGCGCCATGATGGGACTGGGCAAACATGAAGCCGATACCAACGCTGTCAATGCAGCGCGCTACTTGCACCGGCGTGAGGTTCAGGTAAATACCGGCCGCTTCCAGCAAGTCGGCACTGCCGCTCTTGCCAGACACTGCACGGTTACCGTGCTTGGCGACGGTGCAACCAGCGGCGGCCACCACAAAAGATGAGGCGGTCGACACGTTGAAAATATTCGCACCGTCACCGCCGGTGCCCACCACATCGACGACGCCGTCGAGAGTCTTGAGCTCGACCTTGTCCGCCAGCTCACGCATCACCGACACCGCACCAACTATTTCGTCGATGCTTTCGCTCTTCATGCGCATCGCCATCATAAAGGCGCCGATCTGGGCATCGGTGCATTGGCCGGTCATGATCTCGCGCATCACATCGCTCATTTCCGCGGTGCTAAGGTCCAGATGGCCGACGATACGGCTCAGGGCAGTCTTGATATCCATGAAAAGTCCTTAGCGCGTGCCGCCGCTCTGCTTGAGAAAGTTGGCGAACAGCTCGTAGCCCTGCTCGGTCAGGATTGATTCAGGGTGAAATTGCACCCCTTCGATGTTCAGAGTCTTGTGACGCAAGCCCATGATCTCGTCGACCGAGCCGTCTTCCAATTGGGTCCAGGCGGTCAGTTCCAGGCATTCGGGCAAGGTTTCACGCTTGACCACCAGTGAGTGGTAACGGGTCACGGTCACCGGCAGGTTCAGGCCGTGGAACACACCCAGGTCACGATGGAACACCGGGCTGGTCTTGCCGTGCATGACCTCCCGCGCGCGCACCACGTCACCGCCAAACGCCTGGCCGATGGACTGGTGGCCCAGGCAGACGCCCAGGATCGGCAGCTTGCCGGCGAAATACTGGATAGCTTCCAGAGAGATGCCCGCTTCGGTCGGCGTGCACGGGCCAGGTGAGACGACGATGCGCTCGGGGTTCAACGCGGCGATTTCGGCAACAGTGAGTTCATCGTTGCGCACCACCTTGACCTCAGCACCCAGCTCGCCCAGGTACTGCACAACGTTGTAGGTAAAGGAGTCGTAGTTATCAATCATCAGCAACATGTGGGTTCAAACCTCTTGAATTCACTGATTTCAAATGACCGCCTTCCAAGAGTGTGACCCGCTGCCAGACGCACGTTCCGGTTGCCAGGGTGAGTTGGCAAGGGGCGTCAGGCAACGGGTGAAGAAGGCAAATCGGTACAGGTCCGGCCAGGCCGGCAGAGAAAAATGTCAGGCGCGCCAACGCCAACGGGCGTGTGCCTTGACTACTCGCATCAAGAGTTTGCTGATGATCAACACGGGGAGGGTCTCATTCATACGTTCAGGCACAGTAACGTAGGCTCGCCAGCGGTGCAATATGGAGCCGCAAATACGGGGGCCAACGTAGGCAGATTCCACATATCCCTACAGAAAATGCTAGAAATTTTGCTAGTGTTTCACTTCCAACATAAAAACAACCGAATGGAATCTTGCATGCTCAGACCAGCGTTTTTCACGCCCCTTGCCGGCTGCCTCCTGTCATTGGCCTGCGCCCAGGCGTTCGCAGCCCCGTCACCTTATTCAACCATGGTGGTTTTCGGCGACAGCCTGGCTGATGCAGGCCAGTTTCCCGACGGTTCGGCCGGTGCCACGTTGCGCTTTACCAACCGAACCGGGGCGAACTTCCAGGGTGAATACGGCCTGGTCTCTTCAACCCTATTGGGTGCCAAATTGGGGGTAGCCCCCAACGACCTGAATGCCTCCACCTCACCGGTTCGCGCAGCCCAAGGTTTGCCAGACGGAAACAACTGGGCAGTGGGTGGTTACCGTACCGACAATATCCTCGACTCTATTACCTCAGTCTCCGATGCTGCGATTCCCCCCGGCAATGCCGGTGGTGGCACCGTGTTGCGCAGCCGGCAGGGCTATTTGCCGGCCAATGGTGGGAGAGCTGACCCGAACGCGCTCTACTTCCTTTCCGGTGGGGGCAACGACTTCCTCCAAGGCCGGGTACTCAGCCCCGCTCAAGCGGTCGCCGCAGGTGGGCGTCTGGCGGACAGCGCCCAGGCTCTGCAACAGGCCGGCGCACGCTACATCATGGTCTGGATGCTACCCGACCTGGGGCTGACGCCGGCCATCAACGACACCCCACAGCAAGCAGCGACCTCGGCCCTGAGCAATATTTTCAACCAGTCCCTGGTACAGCGCCTGTCACAAGTGGATGCGCAGGTTATTCCGCTAAACATCCCGCTGTTATTGAACGAGGCTTTCGCCGATCCGGCCCGCTTCGGCCTCGCCACCGGCCAGAACCTGACCGGCACCTGCTTCAGCGGCAACAGTTGCACCACCAACCCAACCTACGGCATCGGCGGTACCAATCCGGACCCGACCAAGCTGATCTACAACGACTCGGTCCACCCTACCGTGGCCGGGCAACGCTTGATTGCCGACTACGCCTATTCGCTACTCGCCGCGCCGTGGGAACTGACCTTGCTGCCGGAAATGGCCCAAGGCACATTGCGCGCCCACCAGGACGAGCTGCGTAACCAATGGCAAGCAGACAACGGCAGTTGGCAAGCCGTCGGCCAATGGCGCGCCATAGTGGCCGGCGGCGGCCAACGCCTGGATTTCGATGATCAGAGCAGCTCGGCCAGTGGCGACGGCAGCGGCTACAACCTGAATATCGGTGGCAGCTACCGGCTCGATGAAAACTGGCGCGTGGGCGTTGCCGCTGGCCTGTATCGGCAGACCCTCGAAGCCGGTGCCAATGATTCGGACTACAAGCTCAACAGCTATATGGGCACGGCTTTCGCTCAGTATCAGCAAAATCACTGGTGGGCCGATGCCGCATTGACCGGCGGCAAGCTGGACTTCGACAGCCTCAAGCGCAAGTTCGCCCTAGGTGTCAGTGAAGGCTCGGAGAAAGGTGATACCGATGGCTGGCTCTGGGCACTGAGCGGCCGCGTGGGGTATGACATCGCCACACCGGGCAGCGACTGGCACCTGTCGCCGTTCATCAGCGCCGATTACGCGCGGGTTGAAGTCAATGGTTACTCGGAGAAAAACAGCCGCTCCACCGCCCTGACCTTTGATGATCAACAACGCGACTCCAAGCGCCTGGGCGCCGGCCTGCAAGGCAGCTACCGCATCACGCCGCAAACCCAGGTTTTTGGCGAAGTGGCACACGAGCATGAGTTTGAAAATGACACCCAGAAGCTGAACATTTCGCTCAACAGCGTCCAGGGAATCGACTTCAAGCTGGACGGCTATACGCCTCGCAGTAACTCTGACCGCTTGAGCCTGGGTGTCAGCCACAAGCTGACTCAGGACCTGGCACTGCGCGCGGCGTATAACCTGAGGAAGGATGACAATTTGACCCAGCAAGGCATCAATGTCGGGGTCAGTCTGGATTTCTAAATACTGCGCAAAACAAATGTGGGAGCTGGCTTGCCTGCGATGGCGGTGGATCAGTCACTGAATATCTCAAGTGACACACCGCCATCGCGGGCAAGCCCGCTCCCACATTTTTTATTCCAGCTTCAGTCTTGTGGAGTTTGCTCTGCCAATGCCACGGCACGGAACATCGCTCGGCGCTTGTTCAGGGTTTCTTCCCACTCAAGGGCCGGCACCGAGTCCGCCACAATCCCACCACCAGCCTGCACATGCAGTTCGCCATCCTTGATCACGGCCGTGCGGATCGCAATGGCGGTGTCCATATTGCCGTTCCAGGCAAAATACCCGACGGCGCCGCCGTAGACACCACGCTTGACCGGCTCCAGTTCGTCGATGATTTCCATCGCACGGATCTTCGGCGCCCCCGACAATGTGCCCGCCGGCAAAATCGCCCGCAGTGCGTCCATCGCCGTCAGCCCGGCCTTCAGCTCGCCGGTGACGTTGGACACGATATGCATCACATTGGAATACCGCTCGATGACCATCTTCTCGGTCAGTTTCACCGAGCCGATTTCCGAGACACGCCCGGTGTCGTTGCGCCCCAGGTCGATCAGCATCAGGTGTTCGGCGATTTCCTTGTCGTCGCTGAGCAGGTCTTCTTCCAGCGCCACGTCGGCTTCTTCGGTCGCGCCACGGGGGCGCGTGCCGGCAATCGGGCGCACGGTGATCAGGTTGTCTTCAACCCGCACCAGCACTTCCGGCGAACTGCCCACGACGTGGAAGTCGCCAAAATTGAAAAAGTACATATACGGCGTCGGGTTGAAGCAACGCAGTGCGCGGTACAGGTCAATCGGCGCCGCCTTGAAGTCGATGGACATGCGTTGCGACGGCACCACTTGCATACAATCACCGGCGAGGATGTATTCCTTGATGGTATCGACGGCACGCTCGTAGTCATCCTGGGTAAAGCTTGAGCGGAACACCGGGTCGGCCGCCGGTGGGCGGCGGAGGTCCAGGCCGCGACGCGGGGTGATCGGCTGGCGGAGTTTCTCAAGCAGCGCTTCCAGGTTGGCCTGGCCTTGTTCGAAGGCATCAGCCTGGGCCGGGTCGGCAAGGACAATCGCATGCATCTTGCCGGCGAGGTTGTCGAACACCACCACCGCGTCGGACACCATCAGCAAAATGTCCGGTACGCCCAGCGGGTCCGGGTTCGGGCATTTGCCCAAGCGCTTCTCCACATAACGAACGCAGTCATAGCCGAAGTACCCCACCAGGCCGCCATTGAAGCGCGGCAGGCCAGCGATGGTCGGCACGTTGTAGCGCGCCTTGAAGGTTTCGACAAAAGCCAGCGGATCTTCTACGTCATGACTTTCGATCTCCACGCCATCATGGGTGATGCTCACATGATGGTCGTGTACCCGCAGCACCGTGCGGCATGGCAGGCCAATGATCGAGTAACGCCCCCACTTCTCACCGCCCTGTACCGACTCGAGCAGGTAGGAGTTGGGCTCGTCGGCCAGCTTCAAGTAGATCGACAGTGGCGTATCGAAGTCGGCCAGGGTTTCGCAAGCCATGGGGATACGGTTATAGCCGGCAGCGGCCAAACGCAGGAATTCTTCGCGGGTCATGAGGTGCCTCGTGGTGTGAGGGTCAAACAGTCAGGTAGGCAAACGTGCCGCAAACGCGGCCAGGATCAGTCAGGCGCGCCAACGCCAGCGGGCCAGGGCCTTGATGACTTTCATCCAGAGTTTGCGAGTGACCACCACGATGGAATTTCCAGAAGGGGACGAATCAATGTCGGGCAACGTTATCTCAGCGCCAGCGCCCAAGCAACCGGGGATTAGCAGTCGCAGGTCATCAATGACCAGCGCGGGGGACTCCTCCGCAATCGGCCGGCCATGGTTGTAACCATAACTCAAGGCCACACACTGCACGCCCGCCGCCTTGGCCGCCAGCACATCACTGCGCGAATCGCCGACAAACAGCGACTGAGACGCCGGAATATTGGCCATTTTCATCACGAAAAACAGCGCCGCAGGGTCGGGTTTTTTCTGCGGCAAGGTATCGCCGCCGATGATCCAGCGGAAGTAGCGACCGATTTTCATCTGGTCCAACAACGGCGCAACGAAGCGCTCCGGCTTGTTGGTGATCAGGGCCATTTCCACGCCCTGCTTGCTCAACCACTTGAGGGTGTCGCGCACACCGGGGTAAACCACGGTCAGTTCGTGGCTGCTTTCATAAGCGGCATTGAACAGTTCCAAGGCATGTTCTGCCTCTACCTCATCCACACCCGTGGCATCGATGTCGTTGGCCAGGGCCCGGCGCACCAACATCGGTGCGCCATTGCCAACCCATTCGCGCACCGACTCGACCCCTGCCGGCTTGCGCCCCAGCTTGAGCAGCATCTGGTCCACCGCGGCCGCCAGGTCAGGCACCGAGTCGATCAAGGTACCGTCCAGATCGAACATCACCAGCCGTGGCAATTTGCCGGGGAACAACTGCTCAAAACCGCTCATGGACGCGCCAGCGCCAGTTCGGCACGCATCTTGTCGATGACGGCCTGGTAGTCGGGGGCGTTGAAGATCGCCGAGCCAGCCACGAAGGTATCGGCACCTGCTGCGGCGATCTCACGAATATTGTTGACGTTGACCCCGCCGTCGATCTCCAGGCGAATGTCACGCCCCGACGCATCGATCAGCGCACGGGCCTCACGCAGCTTGTTCAAGGTGCCAGGGATGAACTTCTGCCCGCCGAAGCCTGGGTTGACGCTCATCAGCAAGACCATGTCGACCTTGTCCATCACATACTCAAGCACGCTCAGCGGAGTAGCCGGGTTGAATACCAGGCCCGCCTTGCAGCCGCCTTCGCGGATCAGTTGCAAGGTGCGGTCAACGTGCAACGTAGCTTCCGGGTGGAAGGTGATGTAAGTCGCACCCGCCTCGATGAAGTCACCGACAATACGGTCCACCGGGCTGACCATCAGGTGCGCATCAATCGGCGCAGTGATGCCGTACTTGCGCAACGCGGCGCACACCATCGGGCCGATGGTCAGGTTGGGTACGTAGTGGTTGTCCATGACATCGAAGTGCACGAAGTCGGCACCGGCGGCCAACACCTTGTCCACTTCCTCACCCAGGCGGGCGAAGTCGGCAGAGAGAATCGATGGAGCAATGACGAAGGGCTGCATGACGCACCTTTTTTGAGCTAAATCACGATGGCGCGCATTGTATACCTCATGCTTTGCTGCGCGCACCGTGACCTATCTCAACGGTTAGTAAGCTGCCCGGTAGATTTTTTCGATATCGGCGGCGCTGAGCTTGCGCGGGTTGTTGCGCATCAAGCGCTCAATGCCTGCGGCTTCACTGGCCATGGCCGGGATGGCGTCCTCGGGCACGCCGAAACTGCGCAGGCCGGACGGGATCTCCACTGCCGCACACAGCCGCGTCATCGCCGCTACAGCCTGGTCGGCAGCGTCATTCACACTCAGCCCGGCGATATTGACGCCCATGGCCTGGGCAATGTCCTGCATACGCTCGACGCAGGCCAACTTGTTCCAGTGCATCACATACGGCAACAACAGCGCGTTGCTTACGCCATGGGCAATGTTGAAGCGCCCACCCAACGGGTAAGCCAGCGCATGCACGGCACCGACGCCAGCGTTGCCAAAGGCCATGCCGGCCATCAGGCTGGCGGTGGCCATGTCGTCACGGGCCTGCAGGTTCGCCGGATTGGCGTAAGCCTTGGGCAACGCGCTGGCAATCAATTTGATCGCACCGATGGCCAGGGCGTCGGTAATCGGCGAGGCATTCAGCGACAGGTAGGACTCGATGGCGTGCACCAAGGCGTCCACGCCACTGGCGGCCGTGACACCCCGTGGGCAGGTCAAGGTCATTTGCGGGCTGATCAGCGCAACGTCCGGCAGCAAGTAATCGCTGACGATGCCTTTTTTCAGCTGTGCGGCCTTGTCGGACAGTATCGCTACATTGGTCACCTCCGAGCCGGTGCCGGCCGTGGTGGGGATGGCGATCAACGGCGGGCCTTTGCGCGGCACCTGATCGACGCCAAACAAGTCCGCCAGCGCGCCGTGATAACCGGCATAGGCCGCCACGCTCTTGGCGATGTCGATGGCACTGCCGCCGCCCACACCGATCAGGCCGTCATGGCCGCCTTCGCGGTACGCACGCATGCAGTCTTCAACGATGGCAATTTCCGGATCGGGCAGCACACGGTCGAAGATTTCGTAGGCTCGATCACCCAGATGCTCCAGGGCCAGCGCTACGGTACCGGACTGGACCAGCGCGGCGTCGGTGACGATCAACGGATTATCCACATCCAGACGCGTGAGTTCGGCAGCCAGTTGTTCGATGGCACCTGCGCCGGTCAGCAGTTTGTGGGCGATCTTGAATGAGGAAGTACTCATATGCGCGGCCTCTTATGAATGATGGGCTGGCACAAGAATAGCCGCACCTGGCGTGTTGTCTGCCATTCATTGGCTGAATGGCCGCGCCGCGCTCATCAAGGCTGCTAACAAACCGCCGATAACCTGTTGGTAATGAGAACCGCGCCTCATACCCCTGACAAATACCGACCAACCCATTAGGCTGCTGGAATCACTTCTGGCCGGGAATCAACGATGCTTTTTCTTCACCGTTCGGCACTGCCAGCACTGTGCCTGTCACTCCTGTTTACCAGCGTCTTGCCTGTTCAGGCCGAGGATGCACCCTCGCCTGCCGTCGAAAAACCGGCTGAACGCCAGCCACTGCCCGAGCGTAGCCAACAAGAAGCCAGTGCGCTCGAACGGCAGGTTCCGCAGCAGGAGCAACAGCAATTGCAGGCTGGTAGCGATTCGTTCCTGGCGCTGTGGAAACCGGCCAACAGCGCCGAAGCTGAAGGGGTGGTGATCCTCGTACCAGGCGCTGGGGAAACCGCAGACTGGCCGCAAGCAATTGCGCCTCTGCGGCGCAAGTTGCCGGGCGCCGCCTGGGGCACCCTCAGCCTGTCATTGCCTGACGTCAGTGTGGACACCCTGCCGCCACGGGTCATCGAACCGCCTGAAGCCGTAGTCGATACCAGCAGCAAGGAAGGCAGTACCGCTGCCAAGCCGGTCGAACAGGCCGCCAGCGCTGAGGCCGAAGGCACTGACCCGGCGGTGGTGCCGGGGGCGGATGAACAGGACAAGACCGACGCCAAGCGCATCTTCGACCGCATCGACGCCGCCGTCGCCTTCGCCCAGACACAAAGTGCCCGCAGCGTGGTGTTGCTCGGCCATGGCACCGGGGCCTGGTGGGCGGCACGCTACCTGAGCGAGAAACAACCCTCCCAGGTGCAGAGGTTGGTGATGGTGGCCGGCAAGACGCCCGCAGCTCGCCAACCGGACCTGCAGCAACTGGCGCCGGCCTTGAAGGTACCCACGGCGGACGTGTTCTATCAAGAAGGCGCCCTGGAACGCAAAAACGCCCAGGAACGACTCCAGGCGGCCAAGCGCTCGAAGAATGACAGCTATAAACAGGTATCGCTCACCGCGCTGCCCGGCAATAGCGCGGCAGAGCAGGAGCAGCTGTATCGCAGGGTTCGCGGCTGGTTGAGCCCACAGGGCGGCGCAGACTGACACTCCGCTATCGGGGGCAACATCGCTCCTACAATTAGGGCTTGCCACTGCCACATAGAGTTGAGTGGCGATAGCCTCAGCGAAAATCGCGCCGCTCACGAATCAACGCATAAGCGTTATGCAATTCACGGGTTCGTTCAGTCGCCTCTCGCACTTGCGCGGGGCTGGCACCCGTGCCGGCGATCTTGTCCGGATGGTGACGGCTGAGCAGGCGGCGGTAGGCGCGCTTGATCAGCGAAGGCTCAGTGGTTGCCGTCACCCCCAGGATACGCATCGCCTCCTGGTAGGCCCCCCCACGATTGGCCACCGGCTTGCGCTCCGGCGCGTAATCGGTCGCCAATGCCTGCAGCTGCTGCGACGTCCAGCCCAGCCACTTGCCCCACTGGTCGATCAGGTCGCGCTCGGCAGCATCCGCCCGACCGTCCGCCCACGCCATGCGCCAACAGGCGCGCAGCACGCCTTCCGCCGCATGGGGCTGCGTCTTGAGCACCCGCAGGTAACTGCGTACCCGGTCACTGCCGGACTTGCCACGGTTGAAGGCGCTGATCGCACGGCGCTGGGCCGGCTCACTCATGTCCAGTGCGCGCATTTCCTGGCGCGCTTGCTGGATATGCCCGTCGACAACCCGGCCATTACTTTTGGCCAGGCGTCCCAGCAGCACGAACAACAGTTCGTCGTTGCGCAAGGCCGGACGCCCACCCAGGCGTTCACGTAACTGCGCCCAACTGTGCAATTGCAAGCGACGATCCAAGGCCTGCCCCAGCAATGCCCCCAACAAAGCCCCCGGAATACTGGCAATGGCAAAGCCAGCCCCGGCGCCGATCAGCGTCCCTGGCCACAACATCCTAGCGTCCCTTTGCCAGCAAGGTTTCGACCTGCGCCAGCCGCTCCAGCGTCCCCACGTCCACCCAGCGTCCCGCCATGTGCTCCCCCGTTACCAGACCTTTGGCCATGGCCTCGCGCAACAGCGGGGCCAGCTTGAAGGCACCGGCGCTGCAACCCGCGAACAACTTGGGGTCGAGCACTGAAATGCCACTGAAGGTCAGGTTATCGGCACCGGGCGCGGCATCATGAAGCACACCGTGATCCAGGTAGAAATCCCCGCCCGACGGGTGGTGCGCAGGGTTGTCGACCATCACCAAGTGCGCCAGGCCCCGGATCGGCTGCTTGAGCTGGGTGAAATCGTAGTCAGTCCAGATATCGCCATTGACCACCAGAAACGGTTCGTCGCCCAACAGCGGCAACGCCTGGAATATGCCGCCTCCCGTTTCCAGCGGCTCACCCTCCGGGGAGTAGCGGATGCGCAGACCGAACTGGGCACCGTCTCTTAGGTAGCTTTCGATCTGCTCGCCGAGCCAGGCGTGGTTGATCACGATCTCGGTAAAGCCGGCCTTCGCCAAGGCTTCAAGGTGATACTCGATCAGCCGCTTGCCGCCGGCTTGCACGAGCGGTTTGGGCGTATGCAGGGTGAGCGGGCGCATGCGCTCGCCCTTGCCCGCCGCCAGGATCATCGCCTTCATACGCTGGCCTCGGCAGGTTCGCGCAGGCTGGCGAGCAATTCGCCCAGGTCACTCAATTCAGGTCGGTCGGCCAGCACCGCGTCTATATAAGCAAAGAAACGCGGCACGTCGGCCAGGTAGCGTGGCTTGCCGTCGCGGTGGCAGATACGCGAAAAAATGCCGATAACCTTGAGGTGACGCTGCACGCCCATCAGGTCGCTGGCACGCAGGAACTCTTCAAAGTCGTCCTGTACGGGAATCCCCAGCTGCCCGGCGCGCTGCCAATAGCCGCGCTGCCATTCACGAACGCGGGCCTGGGGCCAACTGAGGAAGGCATCCTTGAACAGGCAGGTAATGTCATAGGTCACCGGGCCGTAGACCGCGTCCTGGAAATCCAGCACGCCTGGGCTTGGCTCACTGATCATCAGGTTGCGCGGCATGTAGTCGCGGTGCACCAATACCTTGGGCTGGGCCAGGGCGCTGTCGATCAACTGCTGGCTGGCACGTTGCCAGAGGGCTTGTTGCTCAGGGTCGAGGTCGATGCCCAGGTGACGACGCACGTACCATTCCGGGAACAGTTCCAGCTCGCGACGCAATAAGGCCACGTCATAGCTGGGCAACGGCGCATCCATCGGCAATTGCTGGAAAGCCAGCAGCGCGTCGATGGCATCGGCAAATAATTGATCGGCGTTTTCACCGTCAATCACGTCCAGATAGGTTTTTCTGCCCAGGTCATTGAGCAAAAGAAAGCCACGGGGCAAATCTTCTGCATAAATTTTTGGCACATTTATTCCAGATTTCGCCAGCAAATGCGCAATATCGACGAAAGGTTTGCAGTTTTCCTGGGGGGGTGGCGCGTCCATGACGACGAACGTATGGGCACCGCCCTCCCATCGGAAATAACGCCTGAAACTCGCGTCGCTGCTGGCCGCGGTCAATGTGGCCGGGGGCACGGGGCCCCAGTCCTGAGCGTTGAAGAGGATCGGCAACTGCTCATCCAGCCAGACTTCCAGCTGTTGTAAACGTAGATCTTGCTCGGGCATTACAAGGGTCTCCGACGGCGCTAGCCGTCAAGCGGGGCATGCTTTATTATCACGCATCTTTTTCAGACCATCGAGAGGCGTGCGGCCCAAACCGCGGGCAGATGGCACGCAGGAAGCCCGGACTAATAAGATGGCATTGAAATCCCCCGCGTTTCGTAGAAAATTTCCGTTGCTGGTAACCGGCAGTCTGCTGGCCTTGCAACCTTTCGCCACCTCATTCGTGGTCGCCGCGGAACAGTATGACTGCTCAGTCTCTGCTTCGGGTGCCTGGGATTGCGCGCCGAAGACCGCCGCCGCCCCATTGCCACCGCGCCCGGTGCATGACGGTGCTGCCGTCAGCTCGGCCAACAGCACGCCGCAAGGCAAAGCTGGCGGCAGCGTCGACGCCGAGCCCAAGACCATGCTGGTCACCGAAGCCAAGGGCCGTGGCCTGCGTTCGCGCAGTGCCGACTACAGCCACCTGGACTGGGTACCTCGCGACAAGCTGACCGCAGCACAGTTGGCCGAAACCGGCCCTTACTGCGGCGGCGCCTACATCGAGCCGACTCGTCCTGGCATGAACGACAAGACGAACAAGAGCGATGCGCCGACCTTCATCGGCGCCAAGGCCTCTCGTTACGAGCAGGAGCAGCAGGTCGCTACCCTGGCCGGTGACGTGGTCATGCGCCAGGGCAGCATGCAGCTGGAGTCGGACGAAGCCAGCCTGTACCAGGCCGAGAACCGTGGCGAGCTGAACGGCAAGGTGCGCCTGCGCGACAACGGCGCCCTGATCGTGGGTGACCATGCCCAGGTCCAGCTCGACACCGGTGCCGCCCAGATCGACAACGCCGAATACGTGATGCACAAGTCACGCATCCGCGGTAACGCGCTGTACGCCAAGCGTGCAGAAAACGCGATCATCCGTCTCAAGGACGGTACGTACACTACCTGCGAGCCGGACAGCAACGCCTGGCAGCTCAAGGGCAACAACATCACGTTGAACCCGGCCACCGGTTTCGGTACCGCGACCAACGCGACGTTGCGGGTCAAGAACATCCCGATCCTGTACACCCCTTACATCTACTTCCCGATCGACGACCGTCGTCAATCCGGTTTCCTGCCGCCGAGTTTCAGCACCGGCAGCGAGACTGGCTTTACATTGGTAACGCCGTACTACTTCAACCTGGCACCGAACTACGATGCCACGTTGTACCCGCAGTACATGACCAAGCGCGGCATGTTGATGGAGGGCGAGTTCCGCTATCTGACCAAGTCGAGTGAAGGGCAGTTTGGTGGGGCGTATCTCAACGACGATAACGACGAGCGGAAGAACCAGACTGATTACGAAAAGACTCGCTATATGCTCAATTGGCAGCATAAGGGTGGGTTGGATTCACGTCTGACGTCGCAGGTGGATTACACCCGGATCAGCGATCCTTACTACTTCCAGGATTTGAAGTCGTATGAGGAAGGGGTTGAAAGTCAGGACTTCCTGAACCAGCAGGGCTCTCTGACGTACCGGGGGGACTCCTATCAGGCCAGGTTGAATGTTCAAGCGTACCAGCTGGCGACAATTTCTCAGATCACACCGTATGACCGGCTGCCGCAGCTCACCCTCAATGGTCAATTGCCATTCCATCCTGGCGGCTTGAACTTCAGCTATGAGACTGAGGCAGTACGCTTTGATCGGAATCTGGAAAACGGTACTTTTACTGATGAGAACGGCTTGGTGTCGCCTCGTCTGGATACATATGTCAGAGGCCTGACCCGTGCAAACGGCACCCGCCTCAACGTTGCACCAGCCGTAGAATACCCGATGAACTGGAGTTACGGTTTCCTGACACCGAAGCTCAAGTACGTTTACACCAAATACGATCTTGACCTCGACACCCTCGGTAAGAACACACTGGCTGCGGGAGATAAATTCAAAAGCTCCCAAGACCGCGCGATACCCATCGCTAGTATTGACAGCGGCCTGTATTTCGACCGCCAAACCAATTGGTTTGGTAAAAACTACAATCAGACTCTTGAACCCCGTGCGTACTATCTCTACGTACCAAATAAAGATCAGAGTGATATTCCTGCCTTCGACACCAGTGAGTACTCGTTTAGTTACGGATCCTTGTTCCGTGATAACCGCTTCGCGGGCTCGGACCGTATTGGGGACGAGAACAAACTGTCCTTGGGCGTAACCAGTCGCTGGATTGAAGAGAACGGCTTCGAACGCCAGCGTGTATCCGTCGGCCAGGCACTGTATTTCAAGGATCGCGAAGTTCAACTGCCAGGTGTATTAGCCGCTGATCGCGACGACGCACGCACGGATGTGTCGCCTATAGCACTGGAATATGAATTCCGCTTCAACCGCGACTGGCGCGCCACAGCTGACTACAACTGGGACACCGAAAGCCACGCCCCACGTTCCGGCAGCGCGATGTTCCACTACCAGCCTGAGGACAACCCGAACAAGGTGGTCAACCTCGGCTATCGCTACCGTAACGACCAAGTCGTCTACAACCAACTGACCGGCAAATGGCAGTTCGGTGGAGACTACGGCACGCCAGGCCAAGAGAACTATGTGAAGGATTACTACAAAATCCAACAACATGACTTCTCGATGATGTGGCCGATCATTCCACAGTGGAACCTGATCACCCGCTGGCAGTACGACTATGCCCGCAACCGCACCCTGGAAGCCTTCGGCGGTTTCGAGTACGACAACTGCTGCTGGAAACTGCGCGTCATCAATCGTTACTGGGTTTCCAACGACGAATATACCCAGATCGCCCCGCTTAACGAAAAGGGTGACCACGGGCTCTTCTTCCAGATCGTCCTCAAAGGACTCGGCGGCCTGACCGGCGCTAAGGTAGAGAGCTTCCTCGACAAAGGCATTGAAGGTTATCGTGAACGTGAAGACAAAGCTTTCTGAGTGTTTGCGCCCGCTAGTGCTGGGCGCGCTGTTTCTGGGTACTGTTTCGGCACACGCCGCGGTTCAGCAGCTGGATAAAGTAGCGGCCATCGTCGACAACGACGTGATCATGCAGAGCCAGCTGGACCAGCGGGTCAAGGAAGTTCAGCAGACCATCGCCAAACGTGGCGGTGGGGTGCCACCGACCAGCGTCCTGGAATCTCAGGTACTGGAACGCCTGATCGTCGAAAACCTGCAACTGCAGATTGGCGAACGTTCCGGCATTCGTATTTCGGACGAAGAACTGAACCAGGCTGTTGGCACCATTGCTCAACGCAACAACATGAGCATTGATCAGTTCCGCGCCGCCCTGGCCCACGATGGCCTGTCCTATGAGGACGCCCGTGACCAGATCAAGCGCGAAATGATCATTAGCCGTGTGCGCCAGCGCCGTGTGGCCGAACGGGTTCAGGTATCCGAGCAGGAAGTGAAGAACTTCCTGGCTTCGGACCTGGGCAAGATGCAGCTCTCCGAAGAGTTGCACTTGGCCAATATCCTGATTCCAACCCCGGACGGAGCCAACTCGGAGCAGCTCAATGCCGCCGCCGCTAAAACCCAGGCGATCTACGAGCGCCTGAAAGCGGGTGCAGATTTTGCCCAGATGGCCATTGCTCAGTCCGGCAGCGATAACGCCCTCGAAGGCGGTGACATGGGCTGGCGTAAAGCCGCTCAATTGCCGCCTCCGTTTGATCGCGAATTGAGCGCCATGGAAGTCGGCGGCATCACCCAGCCAGCCCGCACCCCGGGTGGTTTCATCATCCTCAAGCTACTGGAACGTCGCGGCGGCGAAACCTCGTTGAAAGACGAAGTTCATGTTCGTCACATCCTGGTCAAACCGAGCGAAATCCGCACCGAAGCACAAACCAAGGAACTGGCCCAGAAGATCTATGACCGCATTGAAAGCGGTGAAGACTTCGCCACCCTGGCTAAAAGCTTCTCGGAAGACCCAGGCTCTGCCCTTAACGGCGGCGACCTGAACTGGATCGACCCGAGGGCACTGGTGCCCGAGTTCCAGCAGGTCATGGCCGACACGCCACAAGGCGTATTGTCCAAGCCGTTCAAGACCCAATACGGTTGGCATGTCCTGGAAGTCCTTGGCCGTCGCGCCACGGACAACACCACCCAGGCTCGCGAGCAGCAAGCCCTGACCGTACTGCGTAACCGCAAATACGACGAAGAGCTGCAAACCTGGCTGCGTCAGATCCGTGACGAAGCTTATGTAGAGAACAAGCTGCCAGGCGCCGAGCAAACAGGCACCGACCAGGCAACCCAGTGAAACCCCAGCGTTTCGCAGTGACACCCGGCGAGCCGGCCGGCATTGGTCCAGACCTGTGCCTGCTGCTCGCCTCGCAACCCCAGCCACACCCCCTGATTGCCATTACCAGCCGCGACCTGCTCCTTGAGCGGGCCGCGCAGCTGGGTGTGGCCGTCAACCTGCTGGACGTGGCGCCAGGCAACTGGCCCGACCTGCCGGCCCCCGCCGACAGCCTATATGTGTGGGACACCCCGCTACAGGCCAAGGTGGTTGCCGGGCAGTTGAACACGGCCAACGCGGCATTTGTGCTGCAGACGTTGACCCGTGCGGGCCAGGGCTGCATCGACGGCGACTTTGCCGGCATGATCACCGCACCGGTGCACAAAGGCGTGATCAACGAATCCGGCATCGCCTTTTCCGGCCATACCGAATTCCTCGCGGAACTGACCCATACCGCTCAAGTGGTGATGATGCTCGCCACCCGTGGCCTGCGTGTGGCGCTGGTGACCACCCACTTGCCGCTGCGTGAAATCGCCGATGCCATCACTGCCGAGCGTGTGGAGCGTGTCACGCGCATCCTGCACAGCGACCTGCAACACAAATTCGGCATTGCCCAACCGCGCATCCTGGTCTGCGGGCTCAACCCCCACGCCGGTGAAGGCGGCCACTTGGGCCATGAAGAAATCGACATCATTGAACCAACACTAGAGCGCCTGCGCCAAGAAGGCATGGACCTACGCGGCCCATTGCCTGCAGACACTCTGTTCACCCCCAAATATCTGGAGCACTGCGATGCAGTGCTGGCGATGTACCACGACCAGGGGCTGCCCGTGCTGAAATACAAAGGCTTCGGCGCCGCAGTCAACGTGACACTGGGCCTGCCGATCATCCGCACCTCCGTCGACCATGGCACCGCCCTGGACCTCGCAGGCAGCGGCAAGATCGATACCGGCAGCCTGCACGTGGCCCTGGAAACCGCCTATCAGATGGCCGAGACCCGTATATGACTGAGCATTACCAACACCGGGCGCGCAAGCGCTTCGGGCAGAACTTCCTGCACGACGCTGGCGTGATCGATCGCATCCTGCGCTCCATCCACGCCAAGCCAGAAGACCGCCTGCTGGAAATCGGCCCAGGCCAGGGCGCGCTGACCCAGGGCCTGCTAGCCAGCGGCGGGCAACTGGACGTTGTGGAACTGGACAAGGACCTGATCCCGATCCTCAACCAGCAGTTCGCCGGCAAATCCAACTTCAACCTGCACCAGGGCGACGCGCTGAAGTTCGACTTCAACAGCCTTGGCGCTGCGCCCAACAGCCTGCGGGTGGTGGGTAACCTGCCGTACAACATTTCCACGCCGCTGATTTTCCACCTGCTGAACAACGCCGGAATCATCCGCGACATGCACTTCATGCTGCAAAAGGAAGTGGTGGAGCGCCTGGCCGCAGGCCCTGGCGGTGGTGATTGGGGTCGTTTGTCGATCATGGTCCAGTATCACTGCCGCGTGGAGCACCTGTTCAACGTCGGTCCGGGCGCGTTCAACCCGCCGCCGAAGGTCGATTCGGCCATCGTACGCTTGGTACCGCATGCCGTGCTGCCGCACCCGGCCAAGGACCACAAACTGCTGGAACGCGTCGTGCGGGAGGCGTTCAACCAGCGCCGCAAGACCTTGCGTAACACCCTCAAGGCCCTGCTGAGCAATGCCGAGATCGAAGCTGCCGGCGTTGATGGAAGCCTGCGCCCCGAGCAACTGGACCTGGCCGCGTTCGTACGCCTGGCTGACCAGCTTGCCATCCAGCCTGCATCCGTAGTGGAATAGGCCGTAAGAACTCGATGCAATCCAATGTGGGAGCGGGCTTGCTCGCGAATGCGCAGTATCAGTCACCAAATGTGTAACTGATGCACCGCCTTCGCGAGCAAGCCCGCTCCCACATTTGCTCCGCGTTATACCGATAACGCTTGCCGGCTGCCCGACACATGTCTGGCCTAGCGCCCTCCTCTTGGCCTAGACTGACCCGCATCTGCTGTCCTTCGCTTTTAAGGCCTCTTGCATGTCCGATCCTCGCTATCAGATAGACGTCAGCGTCGTCACCCGCTTCCTGGCGGACCAGTCGCAACCCGAACATAACCGCTTCGCCTTTGCCTACACCATTACAGTGAAGAACAACGGGCTGGTGCCGGCCAAGCTGCTGTCGCGCCACTGGGTCATCACCGATGGCGACGGCCAGGTCGAGGAAGTGCGCGGGGCAGGCGTTGTCGGCCAGCAACCGTTGATCGACAGCGGCGCCAGTCACACTTATAGCAGCGGCACGGTGATGACCTCCAAGGTCGGCACCATGCAAGGCTCGTATCAAATGAAGGCCACTGACGGCCAACTGTTCGACGCAATCATCAAGCCATTCCGCCTGGCCGTGCCAGGAGCCCTGCACTGATGGCGACGTACGCTGTCGGCGACCTGCAAGGCTGCCTGGACCCTCTCAAGCGCCTGCTGGAGCGCGTAGCCTTCGACCCCGCAAATGATCGCTTGTGGTTGGTGGGCGACCTGGTCAACCGCGGCCCCCAGTCCCTGGAAACCCTGCGCTACCTCTATAGCCTGCGTGATTCTCTGGTATGCGTGCTGGGCAACCATGACCTGCACTTGCTTGCGGCCGGCAACAACATCGAGCGCCTCAAAAAAGGCGACACCCTGCGGGAAATTCTCGAAGCTCCGGACCGCGCTCAACTGCTCGACTGGCTGCGCCGGCAAAAGCTCATGCACTACGACGAGGACCGCAACATGGCCTTGGTGCATGCCGGTATCCCGCCGCAGTGGACGCTGAAAAAAGCCCTCAAGTGCGCCGCCGAAGTTGAAAGTGCATTGGCCGATGACAACCTGTACACCGCTTACCTCGACGGCATGTACGGCAACGACCCGGTGAAGTGGGACAACGAGCTCACAGGCGTCGCCCGCCTGCGAGTGATCACCAACTATTTCACACGCATGCGTTTCTGCACGGCCGAAGGCAAACTGGACCTCAAGAGCAAGGAAGGCGCCGACAGCGCCCTCCCCGGCTACAAGCCCTGGTTCGCCTACAAGGAACGCAAGACCCGTGACACGAAGATCATCTTTGGTCATTGGGCCGCGCTGGAAGGCAAGTGCGATGAGCCCGGCGTGTTCGCCCTCGACACCGGTTGCGTGTGGGGCGGTGCCATGACCCTGATGAACATCGACACGGGCGAGCGCCACGACTGCCAGTGCGAATCCCCCCTTTCCATTACCCAGCCGGCCGCCACCAAGCCATAGGAGCCCGCCATGACCGAATTCAAACGTATCCCCCCCGAACAAGCCCAGGCCCTGCGCGAGCAAGGTGCTGTAGTCGTCGACATCCGCGACCAGCCTACTTACGCCGCCGCCCACATCAGCGGCGCGCAGCATCTGGACAACGTCAACATCGCCGACTTCATACGCGCCGCCGACCTCGATGCGCCGTTGATCGTCGCCTGCTACCACGGCAATTCCAGCCAGAGCGCAGCCGCGTACTTGATCAGCCAGGGTTTCTCCGACATCTATAGCCTGGACGGCGGGTTTGAGCTGTGGCGTACGACCTATCCTGCGGAAATTTCTTCAGGCGATTTGCAATAATTTTTTTCACACCCCGCTACCCCGCGTGACGCTTGGGCTTGCGCCGTTTCTGACGAACGGCGCAGCCAAACTAATTGCGCATCGCGCCTTGACCTCCCGGATTCCGAACTATCCTTAAGCGCAGGCCATCCGAATCAGGGGAGAGCCGGTACACCGGCGTACGGGTCATCGGTAACGTTTCAGGGTGTTCTGGGGGGAAAACAGCCATTGGCGTGCGTCAATGACTGCCAGCATCGACTGATTGATCCGGCGTCGGCTCCACGTATCGAGCGAGGTGACGACGTCATGAGTATCTTTAGCCACTTCCAACAACGCTTCGCGTCCACACAGCAGGAAGAACTCACGCTTCAGGAGTATCTCGAGCTGTGCAAGCAGGACCGCAGCACCTACGCCTCTGCCGCCGAACGCCTGCTACTGGCGATTGGCGAGCCAGAACTGGTGGAAACCGCCAATAATTCGCGCCTGTCGCGGATATTTTCCAACAAGGTGATCCGCCGCTATCCGGCCTTTGAAGACTTCCACGGGATGGAAGAATGCATCGACCAGATCGTTTCCTACTTCCGCCATGCCGCCCAAGGCCTGGAAGAGAAGAAGCAGATCCTCTATCTGCTCGGCCCGGTAGGCGGCGGCAAGTCGTCCCTGGCGGAAAAACTCAAGCAATTGATCGAGAAGGTGCCCTTCTATGCGATCAAGGGCTCGCCCGTCTTCGAGTCGCCCCTGGGCCTGTTCAACGCCACGGAAGATGGCGCGATCCTCGAGGAAGACTTCGGTATCCCGCGGCGCTACCTCAACACCATCATGTCGCCCTGGGCCACCAAGCGCCTGGCCGAGTTCGGCGGTGATATCAGCCAGTTCCGCGTGGTGAAACTCTACCCGTCGATCCTCAACCAGATCGGCGTGGCCAAGACCGAACCCGGCGATGAAAACAACCAGGACATTTCGGCACTGGTGGGCAAAGTCGATATCCGCAAGCTGGAAGAATTCCCGCAGAACGACGCCGATGCCTACAGCTATTCGGGCGCATTGTGCCGGGCCAACCAAGGCCTGATGGAATTCGTGGAGATGTTCAAGGCACCGATCAAGGTGTTGCACCCACTGCTCACCGCCACCCAGGAAGGTAACTACAACAGTACCGAAGGCCTGGGGGCGATTCCGTTCACCGGGATCCTGCTGGCTCACTCCAACGAATCGGAATGGCATACCTTCCGCAACAACAAGAACAACGAAGCCTTCATCGACCGGATCTATATCGTCAAGGTGCCGTACTGCCTGCGGGTCAGCGACGAAATCAAAATCTACGACAAACTGCTGTTCAACAGCTCCCTGGCCAAGGCCCATTGCGCGCCCGACACTCTGAAGATGCTTGCCCAGTTCACCGTGCTGTCGCGCCTCAAGGAGCCGGACAACTCGAACATCTACTCAAAAATGCGCGTGTATGACGGCGAGAACCTCAAGGACACCGATCCCAAGGCCAAGTCGATCCAGGAATACCGTGACACGGCGGGTGTAGACGAAGGCATGAATGGCCTGTCGACGCGCTTTGCGTTCAAGATCTTGTCCAAGGTTTTCAACTTCGACCCCCACGAGATTGCCGCCAACCCGGTGCACTTGCTCTACGTGCTGGAACAGCAGATTGAACAAGAGCAGTTCCAGGCCGAAACCCGTGAGCGCTACCTGCGCTTCCTCAAGGAATACCTGGCGCCGCGCTACATTGAGTTCATCGGCAAGGAAATCCAGACCGCCTACCTGGAGTCCTACAGCGAATACGGCCAGAACATCTTCGACCGCTACGTCCTGTACGCCGATTTCTGGATCCAGGATCAGGAATACCGCGACCCGGAAACCGGCGAAATCCTCAATCGCGTGGCCCTCAACGAAGAGCTGGAAAAAATCGAGAAACCCGCCGGCATCAGCAATCCGAAGGATTTCCGCAACGAAATCGTCAACTTCGTACTGCGCGCCCGTGCCAACAACAACGGCAAGAACCCCACTTGGCTCAGCTACGAGAAGCTGCGGGTGGTCATCGAGAAGAAAATGTTCTCCAACACCGAGGACCTGCTGCCCGTCATCAGCTTCAACGCCAAGGCCAGCAAGGAGGATCAGCAAAAACACAACGACTTCGTCACACGCATGGTCGAGCGAGGCTACACCGACAAACAGGTACGACTGCTCTCCGAGTGGTACCTGCGGGTTCGCAAATCGCAGTAAGGCAGCGGCAAGCGCGCACTGCCAGGCATCCGGCCTGGCAGTTGACCGCTTGTCTCTAAGCTTCCAGCCCGCGGCTTGAAGCTTGTAACGTGAAGCTGCCCGGAGGGCTCCCCATGAGCTATGTGATCGACCGACGCCTCAATGGCAAGAACAAGAGCACGGTAAACCGTCAGCGTTTCCTGCGGCGTTACCGTGACCACATCAAAAAGGCGGTAGAAGAGGCCGTCAGCCGCCGCTCCATCACCGATATGGAGCATGGCGAACAAATCAGCATTCCCGGACGGGACATCGACGAACCGGTGCTTCACCATGGCCGCGGCGGCAAACAGACCGTGGTGCACCCCGGCAACAAGGAATTCACCACCGGCGAACATATCCAGCGCCCACAAGGCGGTGGCGGCGGCAAAGGCCCGGGTAAAGCCGGCAACTCTGGCGAAGGCATGGATGAATTCGTATTCCAGATCACTCAGGAAGAATTCCTCGAATTCATGTTCGAAGACCTCGAACTGCCCAACCTGGTCAAACGCAACCTGACCGGCACCGATACCTTCAAGACCGTACGTGCAGGGATCAGCAACGAGGGCAACCCGTCGCGCATCAACATCATCCGCACCCTGCGCTCAGCCCATGCACGGCGTATCGCCCTGTCCGGCAGCAGCCGCGCCAAACTCAAGCAGGCCAAGGAAGAGTTGGCACGCTTGAAGCGCGAAGAACCGGACAACTTCGGCGATATCCAGGAAATAGAGGCGGAAATCGAAAAACTCAGCGCGCGCATCCACCGCGTGCCGTTCCTCGATACCTTTGACTTGAAATACAACCTGCTGGTCAAGCAACCCAACCCCAGCTCCAAGGCTGTGATGTTCTGCCTGATGGACGTTTCCGGCTCCATGACCCAGGCCACCAAGGACATCGCCAAGCGCTTCTTTATCCTGCTGTACCTGTTCCTGAAACGGAACTACGACAAGATTGACGTAGTGTTCATCCGCCATCACACCAGTGCCCGGGAAGTGGACGAAGAGGAGTTTTTCTACTCGCGGGAAACTGGCGGCACCATTGTTTCCAGCGCACTGAAGCTGATGCAGGAGATCATGGCCGAGCGCTACCCCGCCAACGATTGGAACATCTACGCCGCCCAAGCTTCCGACGGCGATAACTGGAACGACGACTCGCCGATCTGCCGGGACATTTTGATCAACCAGATCATGCCGTTCGTGCAGTACTACACTTACGTCGAAATCACCCCCCGTGAGCACCAGGCCCTGTGGTTCGAATACGAGCGCATCGGCGAAGCCTTTGCCGACACGTTCGCCCAGCAGCAACTGGTCTCGGCCGGCGATATCTACCCGGTCTTCCGTGAACTCTTCCAGCGCAGGTTAGTGACATGACCGCCAAAAAAGAGAACAAGCGCCAACCCATTTCCACTGGCTCCGAGTGGACCTTCGAACTGATCCAGGCCTATGACCGGGAAATCAGCCGTATCGCGGCGGGTTATGCCCTGGACACTTATCCCAACCAGATAGAAGTCATCACCGCTGAACAGATGATGGATGCCTATGCCTCGGTGGGCATGCCCCTGGGCTATCACCATTGGTCCTACGGGAAACACTTCCTCAGTACCGAGAAGTCCTACACACGCGGCCAGATGGGCCTGGCCTACGAGATCGTGATCAACTCCGACCCGTGCATCGCGTACCTGATGGAAGAAAACACCATCTGCATGCAGGCGCTGGTAGTGGCCCATGCCTGCTATGGGCATAACAGTTTCTTCAAGGGCAACTACCTGTTTCGAACCTGGACCGATGCCAGTTCGATCATTGATTACCTGGTGTTCGCCAAGCAATACATCATGCAGTGCGAGGAGCGCCACGGTATCGATGCGGTAGAAGACCTGTTGGACTCCTGCCATGCGCTGATGAATTACGGTGTTGACCGCTATAAACGTCCCTATCCGATTTCCGCCGAAGAGGAGCGCCTGCGCCAGAAGGAACGCGAGGAGCACCTGCAGAAACAGATCAACGACCTGTGGCGCACCATCCCCAAGCGCGCCGACAAGAACAGCGACAAAGACAATGCACGCTTCCCCGCCGAACCTCAGGAAAACATCCTGTATTTCCTGGAAAAACACGCACCGCTGCTGGAGCCCTGGCAGCGTGAAATCGTGCGGATCGTACGCAAGATCGCGCAATATTTTTATCCACAGCGTCAAACCCAGGTGATGAACGAGGGCTGGGCAACCTTCTGGCATTACACCCTGATGAACGACCTGTACGACGAGGGCCTGGTCACTGACGGCTTCATGATGGAGTTCCTCACGTCCCATACCAGCGTGGTCTTCCAGCCAGGCTTCGACAGCCCGTACTACAACGGCATCAACCCCTATGCACTGGGTTTTGCCATGTACCGCGATATCCGCCGCATGTGCGAGCACCCCACCGAGGAAGACCGCCGCTGGTTCCCGGAAATCGCCGGCAGCGACTGGCTATCGACCATCAAGTTCGCCATGAGCAGCTTCAAGGATGAGAGTTTCATCCTGCAGTACCTGTCGCCCCAGGTGATCCGCGACCTCAAGCTGTTCAGTATCCTGGACGACGACCTCAAGGACGATCTGGTCGTACCCGCCATCCACGACGAACCCGGCTACCGCATCATTCGCGAAACCCTGGCCGCGCAATACAACCTCGGTAACCGCGAACCTAACGTGCAGATCTACAGCATCGATGTGCGTGGCGACCGTTCGCTGACCTTGCGTCACCAGCAGCACGACCGCAAACCCTTGGGCGAATCCACTGAGGAAGTGCTCAAGCATCTGCATCGGCTCTGGGGCTTTGATATTCATCTGGAAACCCTGCAGGGCGACCAAGTGATGAAAACCCATCATGTGCCACCGCGCAGCGATCATAACGACAACGACTACGGCCGCCTGGACATGGCTGTCGTTCATCTCTGAAACAGCAAAGCCTCCATTGGCCAAGCTCAGGCGTTATCCTGTGCCGCTAATGGAGGCTTTTTCATGAAAATCTACAAAGTCGGCGGCGCCGTGCGTGATCGCCTACTGGGCATCAAGGTCACCGATATAGACCGCGTCGTCGTTGGCGCGACGGCCGAAGAGATGCTCGCCAAGGGTTATAAACCGGTGGGCGCCGATTTCCCGGTATTTCTCGATCCGAAAAACGGTGACGAATACGCCCTCGCTCGCACCGAACGCAAGAATGGCCGGGGTTACGGCGGCTTTATATTCCATGCGAGCCCCGACGTTACGCTGGAAGAAGACCTGATCCGGCGTGACCTGACCATCAATGCCATGGCGGAGGACGACGAGGGTAACCTGACCGATCCTTATCAGGGCCAACGCGACCTTGAAGCGCGTATTTTACGGCATGTTTCCCCCGCGTTCGCCGAAGATCCACTCCGTGTATTGCGCGTTGCGCGTTTCGCCGCGCGCTATGCGCCTCTTGGCTTCAAAGTCGCCCCTGAGACCCTGGAGTTAATGCGCCAACTCAGTGAGTCCGGCGAGTTGGAGGCCCTTACCCCCGAGCGCAGTTGGAAGGAAATCTCACGGGCGCTGATGGAAGATCAACCCCAGGTATTTATCCAAGTACTGCGTGACTGCGACGCGCTGAAAACCTTGATGCCGGAGGTGGATGGGCTGTTCGGCGTGCCGCAGCCCGCAGCTCACCACCCGGAAATTGACACCGGCGTGCACACCTTGAGCGTGCTGGAACAAGCTGCCCTGCACAAGCAACCGCTGAGCGTGCGCTGGGCCTGCCTGCTGCACGACCTGGGCAAAGGCCTGACACCTGTGGATAAGTTGCCGCAGCATATTGCACACGAGCAACGCGGCCTGAAGCTGATCAAAGCGGTGAACGAGCGTTTCAAGGTGCCGAGGGATTGCCAGGAGTTGGCCTTGCTGGTGGGGCAATATCATACCCACGGTCATCGTGCGCTTGAGCTCAAGGCCTCGACATTGCTGGAGTTGTTGCAAAGCTTCGACGTGTACCGTCGGCCACAACGCTTTGAAGAGTTCGTGGTGGCCTGCGAAATGGACGCTCGTGGCCGCAAGGGTTTTGAACAGCGCAGTTATCCACAGGCCGATTATTTGCGCGCAGCGGCAAAGGCTGCACGCGAAGTGCCGGTCGCGCCGCTGCTAGAAAAGGGTTTCAAAGGCCCCGAACTGGGCGAGGCGCTCAAGCGCGAACGGTTAAGCGCATTGAAAGCCTACAAGGAAAACCCCTCTCCTTAGGCGATGGCCGTTGTGGCAAGGGAGCTTACTCCCGCGGGACCGGGCTGG
Organism: Pseudomonas sp. MYb193; assembly: GCF_002966775.1. Lineage (NCBI taxonomy): Bacteria > Pseudomonadati > Pseudomonadota > Gammaproteobacteria > Pseudomonadales > Pseudomonadaceae > Pseudomonas > Pseudomonas sp. MYb193. The sequence continues at coordinate 5,573,085 of NZ_CP023269.1, forward strand.
CGCTCCAGTGCGAAGCGCTCCCAAGATAGTGGGGCTGCTGCGCAGCCCAGCGGGAGCAAGCTCCCTCGCCACAACAAGCTCGGCGCCTACAAAAGAGTTCGTGGCGTGAGTGGCTGACCCTGCCATTCGAACGCAACAGGTGCCAATACCTGAGCAATCTGCGCGTCTCGCCATAATTCGGCCATTGTCTTGCCCGCCTCAGGGTGCATACGGTCCGGCGCCATCATCGACAGCGGCCACAACACAAAGGCGTTTTTCAGGATTTCGGCTCGCGGCAAGATCAATCCATCGAAATTGCCCACCAGATCGCCATACAACAACACATCGATATCCAGCGGCAGGCCTTTGCGGTCTGGCGCGTAGCGGCCATTGTCAGCCTCGATGGATTTCAAGCGACGATCCAACTCCATCAACGTCAGGTCGGTATAAGCCGACACCACCAGATTGAAAAACGGCCCACTTTTGATCCCCACCGGCTGGCTTTCGAACACCGCCGAACAGCGCATATCCGTCAAGAAACCCGCCAACGCATCCAAGCCGGCACATAGACGAGCCTCGCGGTCGATATTGCTGCCAAGCCCGAGGTAAACCTGAGTCAACGACATCCGCGCTCGATCTCCACGCCCACGCCCTTGGCAGCCGGTACCGCGCCGGGCTTGGTCAACTTGAGGTGCAGCCAGGGAATCTGGAATTCACTCATCAGCACTTCGGCCAGACGCTCGGCAAAGGTTTCCACCAGTTGGTACTGGGACTGCTCGGCAAAGGCCTGGATACGCGCAGACACCCTGGCGTAATCCAGTGCCAGGGTCAGGTCATCACCGGCCGCAGCTGGGCGATTATCCCAGGCGAAGCTCAGGTCCAGGCGCAGGCATTGCCGGATTCCGCGCTCCCAGTCGTAAGCCCCGATCACGGTGTCGACTTCCAGGCCTTCGATAAACACTCTGTCCAAGCACTTTTCTCCGCAGCACGACAAGGGCGCGATGCCCCGTTAGAATCAGGGCGTCCTCGCCCGGAATAGTTAGCATGTTTTGGTCACTGGCGATTTTCGCCTACCTGCTCGGCTCGCTGTCCTTCGCCATTTTGCTCAGCCGCTTGACGGGAAACCCCGATCCGCGAATGAGTGGCTCAGGCAATGCCGGCGCCACCAATATGTTGCGCCTGGCCGGCAAGAAACTCGCCGTCCTGACCTTGCTGGGCGACGTTTGCAAGGGCCTGCTGCCCGTGCTGATCGCCAGCCTCGTCGGCCTTGGCTTGCAGCAGCAAGCCTGGGTAGGCCTATGTGCCGTCCTGGGCCACCTGTTCCCGTTGTACTTCCGTTTTCGCGGCGGCAAGGGCGTCGCCACAGCGGCCGGCATGCTGCTGGGCATTTACCTGCCTGCGGCGTTACTGGCCATGCTCGCCTGGCTGCTGACGTTCTACCTGACCCGCACCAGCTCGCTGGCCGCGCTGATTGCTACGCCGCTGACCCTGCCGCTGCTGGCCTGGCAGGAACCGCAAGCGCTGTTACCGATGAGCGTGCTGACACTGCTGATCGTCTGGCGCCACCGCGGCAATCTACGCGACCTGTTTGCCGGGCGCGAACGGCATTTTTAAATATCCCGCCTGGACTCGGCGCCCTTGAACCTTACAACGGCGGCAATTGTTCCATCGGCCAGCGCGCCTGCACGCTGATCGCCAGGCTTTCGTGCTGTCCGGCCTGCAAGCGCTGGCAACCGGCATAGGCGATCATTGCGCCGTTGTCAGTGCAGAACTCAGGGCGTGCGTAGAACACATTGCCATTCATGTCGCCGAGCATTTTTTCCAGGGAACTGCGCAACGCCTTGTTGGCGCTGACGCCGCCTGCGATCACCAGCCGCTTCATGCCCGCCTGTTTCAGGGCGCGCTTGCACTTGATGGTCAAAGTCTCCACCACAGCCTGCTGGAACGCCAGCGCGATGTCGCAACGGGCTTGCTGGCCGTCGTCCCCGGCGCTCACGCTCTGCTGCCAGGTGTTCAAGGCAGAGGTTTTCAAGCCGCTGAAACTGAACATCAGGCCAGGACGATCACACATCGGCCGCGGGAAGGTGTAGCGACCGGCAACGCCGTTCTCGGCAAGGCGGGCGATTTCCGGCCCCCCCGGATAATTAAGTCCCATCATCTTCGCGGTTTTGTCGAACGCTTCACCGGCGGCATCGTCCAGCGACTCGCCCAACAGTGTGTATTGGCCGATCCCGTCCACCTGAACCAGCTGCGTATGCCCCCCCGAAACCAACAAAGCGACGAACGGGAACTCCGGCGGTGTTTTTTCCAGCATGGGCGCCAATAAATGGCCTTCCATATGGTGCACACCAAGGGCAGGAATGCCCCAGGCAAACGCCAACGCCTGGGCACAAGAGGCCCCAACCAGCAGGGCTCCGACCAATCCGGGGCCGGCGGTGTAAGCGATGGCATCGATCTCGGTTGCCACACAGCCGGCCTCATCCAGCACCTGGCGGATCAGCGGCAGCATGCGCTTGACGTGATCGCGGCTGGCAAGCTCCGGCACCACGCCACCATAGGCGCGATGCAGGTCGATCTGACTGAACAGTGCATCGGCCAAAAGCCCGCGTTCACTGTCGTATAGTGCGACTCCGGTTTCGTCGCAGGAGGTTTCAAGTCCCAGTACTAGCATGGGTTTGCGCCTTGTAGAGGCTGAATTCGAAGGCGCGCATAATAGTCGCCACTCCCCCTCCCGACTAGCGGTTTTCGATCAGAGGCTTTGCATTCCGGGCAATGAGGGGTTAACATCCGCAACCCTTAAAAACCGACGACCTCAGCCGCGAATTTTTTGCGACGAGAACGTTGATTCCCGGTAATGAAAGAAGGTAGCTCTGGATGCCAGCCGTCAAAGTAAAAGAGAACGAACCCTTCGACGTAGCTCTGCGTCGTTTCAAGCGCTCCTGCGAAAAAGCCGGTGTTCTGGCTGAAGTTCGTAGCCGCGAATTTTATGAGAAGCCAACTTCTGAGCGTAAGCGCAAAGCAGCAGCCGCTGTTAAGCGTCACGCTAAGAAAGTTCAGCGCGAACAGCGCCGCGCCGTTCGTCTGTACTAATACACAGACGTTCGTAGCAAGCTTCTGCCAAGCCCGGCCTTCAGCCGGGCTGTTGGCATTTGCGGATATCGCTTGATGCTTCACCGTCGACGCCGCACATGCGACCGAGACACTGCTTCACACGTCAGGGCTGGCTCTTTTGCCAGCGGTGCACGTCTCTTCTGACGAGCCTAACAAGGCTACTGACGAGCACACCTATTCTTCAAACAGACGATCAACTGTATCGGCTGTGCCCAACGATGCGTTTCCGAGGCCGCCATTGGCCTAGACCGGACGCCCGGGCAACATTTCCATGCCGAAGACTGATCAGAAACTATCCTCAGTAAATATTCGGCAGATACACTCCCTGATGACCCACGCAGACGATGATGATCGAGCACTCCATACGTGCGCTTGAACACGTCACGTGCCCTCATTTACACGCAGTGATGACGAGAACGCCATGGCCGGGCTGATTCCCCAGAGCTTTATTGACGACCTTCTGAACCGCACCGACATCGTCGATGTTGTCAGCTCACGCGTACAGCTGAAAAAAGCCGGCAAAAACTACACCGCCTGCTGCCCTTTCCATAAAGAAAAAACCCCATCCTTCAGCGTTAGCCCCGACAAGCAGTTCTATTACTGCTTCGGTTGCGGGGCGGGCGGGAATGCCCTGGGCTTCCTGATGGACCACGACAACCTGGACTTCCCCCAGGCTGTCGAGGACCTGGCGAAAGCCGCCGGCATGGAAGTGCCCCGCGAAGAAAGTGGCCGGCCGCACAAACCGCGGCAACCCACCGATTCGCCGCTGTATCCGTTGCTCACCGCTGCTGCCGATTTTTACCGCCAGGCTCTCAAGAGCCATCCGCAGCGCAAGGCCGCTGTCGATTACCTTAAAGGGCGCGGCCTCACCGGCGAAATCGCTCGGGACTTCGGCCTCGGCTTCGCTCCGCCGGGCTGGGACAATCTGTATAAACACCTGAGCAGCGACACCCTCCAGCAAAAGGCCATGATCGATGCCGGCCTGCTGGTGGAAAACGCCGAGACCGGCAAGCGCTATGACCGCTTCCGCGACCGGGTGATGTTCCCGATCCGCGACAGCCGTGGCCGCATCATCGCCTTCGGCGGCCGTGTACTCGGGGATGACAAGCCCAAGTACCTGAACTCTCCGGAGACCCCGGTGTTCCACAAGGGCCAGGAACTCTACGGCCTGTTCGAAGCACGCAAGAATAATCGCAACCTCGACGAGATCATCGTGGTTGAAGGCTATATGGACGTCATCGCCCTGGCCCAGCAAGGCTTGCGCAACGCGGTCGCGACCCTCGGCACTGCCACCAGCGAAGAACATCTGAAGCGCCTGTTCCGTGTCGTGCCCAGCGTGCTGTTCTGCTTCGACGGCGACCAGGCGGGCCGCAACGCCGCCTGGCGTGCGCTCGAAGCCACGCTGTCGAGCCTGCAGGATGGGCGCCGCGCACGCTTCCTGTTCCTGCCCGAAGGCGAAGACCCGGACACCCTGGTGCGTTCGGAAGGTACCGACGCGTTCCGTGCACGTATCAATCAACATGCGCAGCCGCTGGCGGATTATTTTTTCCAGCAACTGACCGAAGAAGCCGACCCGCGCTCCCTCGAGGGCAAGGCCCATATGGCCACCCTCGCGGCGCCGCTGATCGACAAAGTCCCGGGCGCTAATTTGCGCACGCTGATGCGCCAACGCCTGCTGGAGATCACTGGTTTAAGCGGTGAAGCCGTAAGCCAGCTGGTGCACAGCGCCCCGCAGGATGCACCGCCAGTCTACGACCCCGGCATGGATTACGACGCCATGCCGGACTATGCCGACTTCCACCAACCTCAGGAGGCCTTCGCCCCCCAGCAGGAATGGACGCCGAAGAAGCCCGGCGCCGGCGGCAAGAAGTGGGACAAAAAGCCCTGGAGCAAAAACGGCAAACGCGGTGATCGCGATGAAGCCTACGCACCACGCACGCCCGTAGCGGTGGAAGCCCCCACATTGATTGCACTGCGCACACTGATTCACCACCCGCAATTGGCCGGCAAGGTTGAAAGTGCCGACCACTTTGCCAACGAGAGCAATACCTATGCTCAGGTGCTTATCGCACTGATCGAAGCCGTGCAGAAAAACCCTAAGCTAAACTCAATCCAGTTGATGGCTCGCTGGCATGGCACGGAACAGGGCCGTTTATTGCGGGCACTGGCGGAAAAGGAGTGGCTAATTGACGGCGACAACCTTGAACAACAGTTTTTAGACACCATTAATAGGTTATCCGCGGGTCAACACACTCAGACCCTCGATGAACTTATCAAGAGAGCAAGGCAGCCGGGATTATCGGCTGAAGAGCAGATTCAGATAGCAAAACAGATGCGCGACCTCTTAAAACAGAATGTTTACGCATCAAACCCGACCTCAGCTGGCGTGTGAGGTCATAGCTCGGGTATAATCCTCGGCTTGTTTTTTGCCCGCCAAGACCTTCAGTGGATAGGGTGTTATGTCCGGAAAAGCGCAACAGCAGTCTCGTATCAAAGAGTTGATACTTCTTGGTCGTGAGCAGGGTTACCTGACTTACGCGGAGGTCAACGACCACCTGCCTGAGGATATTTCAGATCCTGAGCAGGTGGAAGACATCATCCGCATGATTAACGACATGGGGATCAACGTATTCGAAACTGCGCCAGATAAGGATTCCCTTATGCTGGCCGACGCCGATACCGACGAAGCCGCCGCTGAAGAAGCTGCCGCCGCGTTGGCTGCGGTGGAGACCGATATCGGTCGCACGACAGACCCTGTGCGCATGTATATGCGCGAAATGGGTACCGTCGAGCTGCTGACACGCGAAGGCGAGATCGAAATCGCCAAGCGTATCGAAGAGGGTATCCGTGAAGTGATGGGCGCCATTGCGCACTTCCCTGGCACGGTTGACCACATTCTCGCCGAGTACACCCGCGTCACCACCGAAGGTGGCCGCCTGTCCGACGTCCTGAGCGGTTATATCGACCCGGACGACGGCATTGCGCCGCCTGCCGCCGAAGTACCGCCGCCTGTTGATGCGAAAGCCGCAAAAGCGGACGACGACTCCGACGACGACGAAGCTGAAAGCAGCGACGACGAAGAAGAAGCCGAAAGCGGTCCAGACCCGGTCATCGCGGCCCAACGCTTCGGTGCGGTTTCCGATCAAATGGAAATCACCCGCAAGGCCCTGAAGAAGCACGGTCGCGGCAACAAGCAGGCAATTGCCGAGCTGGTGGCCCTGGCTGAGCTGTTCATGCCGATCAAGCTGGTGCCCAAGCAATTCGAAGGCCTGGTTGAGCGTGTTCGCAGTGCTCTTGAGCGTCTGCGTGCCCAAGAGCGTGCGATCATGCAGCTCTGTGTGCGTGATGCGCGCATGCCGCGTACCGATTTCCTGCGCCAGTTCCCGGGCAACGAAGTTGACGAAAGCTGGAGCGACGCACTGGCCAAGGGCAAGGCGAAATACGCCGAAGCCATCGGTCGCCTGCAGCCCGATATCATCCGTTGCCAGCAGAAACTGACCGCGCTTGAGACCGAAACCGGCCTGACGATTGCAGAAATCAAAGACATCAACCGTCGCATGTCGATCGGTGAGGCCAAGGCCCGCCGCGCGAAAAAAGAGATGGTTGAAGCGAACTTGCGTCTGGTGATCTCCATCGCCAAGAAGTACACCAACCGTGGCCTGCAATTCCTTGATCTGATCCAGGAAGGCAACATCGGTTTGATGAAGGCGGTGGACAAGTTCGAATACCGTCGCGGCTACAAGTTCTCGACTTATGCCACCTGGTGGATCCGTCAGGCGATCACTCGCTCGATCGCCGACCAGGCCCGCACCATCCGTATTCCGGTGCACATGATCGAGACCATCAACAAGCTCAACCGAATTTCCCGGCAGATGTTGCAGGAAATGGGTCGCGAACCGACCCCGGAAGAGCTAGGCGAACGCATGGAAATGCCTGAGGATAAAATCCGCAAGGTATTAAAGATCGCTAAAGAGCCGATCTCCATGGAAACGCCGATTGGTGATGACGAAGACTCCCATCTGGGCGACTTCATCGAAGACTCGACCATGCAGTCGCCAATCGATGTAGCCACTGTTGAGAGCTTGAAAGAAGCAACTCGCGACGTACTGTCCGGCCTCACTGCCCGTGAAGCCAAGGTACTGCGCATGCGTTTCGGCATCGACATGAATACCGACCACACCCTTGAGGAAGTCGGTAAGCAGTTTGACGTGACCCGTGAGCGGATCCGTCAGATCGAAGCCAAGGCGCTGCGCAAGTTGCGCCACCCGACGCGAAGCGAGCATCTGCGCTCCTTCCTCGACGAGTGATACCAGAACCCCCGGCCCAGGCCGGGGGTTTTGCTTTCTACCGATTGCTTTGACAGATTAACTGCCCCGCACCACCCCACCCTCGCAATGCCCGTCTACACTCGAGACATTCCCCGTGCCATAACGAGACCGTTATGCCCAGATTGCCGACCGTGATACTGCTGTCGCTGCTGACCTGGACCGCAACGGCTGGCGCGTTGACTCTTACGGATGATGAGCGTAGCTGGTTGGCGGACCATCAGGAGCTGCGCCTAGGCGTGGATGCGTCTTGGCCACCTTTTGAATATCGCGATGAAAATGGACGATATCAGGGCTTGGCAGCCGATTACGTACGCCTGCTCCAGGACCGCCTGGGTGTGCGAATCAAACTGATCGAACCGGTTAACTGGACCGCGGTGCTTGAACAAGCCCGCAATAATCAGCTCGACCTGCTGCCGGGCATCATGTCCACCCCCGAGCGCCAAAACTTCCTGGCCTTCACACGCCCTTATCTCGACTTTCCCATCGTCATCCTGGCCCATGAAGGCGGCGCGAAACCACGCAGCCTCAAGGATTTGTACGGGCTGAAAATTGCCGTGGTGGAGAACTACGCGCCCCATGAACTGCTGCGTACCCACCATCCGGACCTGAATCTGGTCGCCCTGCCCAACGTCAGTTCGACGCTGCAAGCCCTGGCCACCGATGAAGTGGATGCTGTCGTCGGCGACCTCGCCTCCAGCGTCTGGAGCCTGCGCCAACTCAAGCTCGACGGCCTGTACGTCAGCGGCGAAACGCCCTACCGCTACCAACTGGCGATGGGCGTGCCGCGGGATGAGAAAATCCTGGTGGGCATCCTGGACAAAGTCCTCGCCGATCTCAGTTCAGCCGAAACTGATGCGATCCAGCAACACTGGGTCGGCAGCTTCACCGATCACCGCACCTTCTGGGCTGACCTGCTCACGTACGGCCTGCCAGCGGTGCTGTTGTTGAGTACGGTGCTGGCGATCGTCATTCGGATCAATCGCCGGCTCAGCTCGGAAATTTCCCGTCGGGTCGCCCTTGAGCAAGAACTGCGAAGCAGCGAGTACCACTATCGAGGCTTGGTGGAGAGCTTGTCCGCCATTGCCTGGGAAGCAAGCATCAGCGATTTCACCTACAGCTATGTGTCGCCCCATGCCGAAGACCTGCTCGGCTATCCCCGCGCCCATTGGCTGATTCCAGGCTTCTGGCGCAACATCATCCATCCCGCTGACCTGACCCGCGCCGAGGCCTATTGCTATCGGGAAACTCGTGCTAACCGTGATCACAGTATTGATTACCGGGTCATCACCGCCGATGGCCGCTGCCTGTGGGTACGTGACATTGTCAGCCTGATCGAACACGGCCACGAGCCAGTGCTGCGCGGCCTGATGATCGACATCAGCGAAGCCAAGCGCACCGAGGAAGCCCTGCAACTGTCCGAGCAGAAATTTGCCTCGGTGTTTCAGCAGTGTCCGGACATCCTGGTGATTGCTCGGTTGTCTGATGGTTGTTTGCTGGAGGTCAACAAGGCATTCGAGGACCAGATTGGCCTGAGCTTTGATGAGGTCGTGGGCAAAACCGCCTCAGATCTGAATATATGGGGCATTCAGGGTGTCGGTCCGGATTTGCTGCAGCGGGTACAGACCACCAGTATCCGTAACCTGGAAATGCCCTTTCTGCGCAGCAATGGCCAGGCCTTTACCGGGCTGATCTCAGCCGAGCCATTCCAACTCGACACCACCGAAGCCTTGGTGGTGGTGGTGCGGGACATCACTCAGCTCAAGGAAACCCAACAGCGACTGCAAACCTCCGAAGAAAAGTTTGCCAAAGCCTTCCATGCCTCCCCAGATGGCTTACTGCTAAGCCGCCAGAGCGACGGCCTGCTGATCGAAGTTAACGAGGGTTTCAGCCACCTGACCGGCTTCACCAGCGCCTCTTCACTCGACCAATCAGCCTTGGACCTGGGCATCTGGGTCGACCTCAACGAACGCAAGCACATGCTGGAATTGATGCAGCGCGACGGCTTTGTCCGCGATTTCATCTGTCATATCCGTCGTGCCGATGGCCAGATTCGCCTCTGCGAAGTGTCCAGCCGCCCACTGCCGATTGGCGACGAAGATTGCATGCTGACCATCGCCCGGGACATCACCGAACGCCAGCTGATGCAGGAAAAACTGCAGCAGGCCGCCACGGTGTTCGAAAGCACCGCCGAAGGCGTCTTGATCACCGACACACGGCAGAACATCAGCGCCGTCAACCGCGCCTTCACGGAGATAACCGGCTACAGCGAGGTTGAAGCCCTTGGCCATACCCCGCGCCTGCTTGCCTCCGGCCTGCATGACAGCGCGTTCTATGCGGCGATGTGGTACCAGTTGACGAGCCATGGCCACTGGCAAGGAGAGATCTCCAACCGCCGCAAGAACGGCGAGGTGTATCCGAGCTGGCTGACCATCAGCGCTGTGCGTAACCGCGAGCAATTGGTCACGCATTTCGTTGCTGTGTTTGCCGACATCTCCAGCCTCAAGCTGGCCCAGGCCCGCCTGGATTATCAGGCCCACCACGACCCATTGACTGGCCTGCCCAACCGCACCCTGTTTGAAAACCGGCTGCAGGCCGCACTCAACGGCCAGCAGGAAAGTGGTAAACAGGGCGCGGTGCTGTTTCTCGACCTCGACCGCTTCAAGCACATCAACGACAGCCTCGGCCACCCGGTCGGCGACCTGCTGCTCAAAGACATCGCCGTACGCCTCAAGGACCAGTTGCGGGACGTGGACACCGTTGCTCGCTTGGGCGGCGACGAATTCATCATCCTGCTGCCCGGCTTGCAACAGGCCAGCGACGCCCAGCACTTGGCGAACAAACTGCTCGACTGTTTTACCCCGCCATTCCAGGCCGGCGAGCATGAGTTCTTTATCAGCGCCAGTATCGGTACCAGTCTGTATCCGCAAGACGGTACCGACGTCGCCACCCTGGTCAAAAATGCCGACGCCGCGATGTATCGCTCCAAAGCCAAGGGGCGCAACCGGGTCGAGCGCTACACCCGCGACCTGACGGCCCAGGCCAATGAACGCGTAGCGCTGGAGCACGAACTGCGCCGCGCCATCGAACGTGAAGAATTGAGCCTGTATTACCAACCCAAACGCAGCCTGGTCACCCAACAACTGATCGGCGCCGAAGCCTTGATCCGCTGGCACCACCCGACCTTGGGCGAGGTCCCGCCCGAACACTTTATTGCCCTGGCCGAAGAGAACGGCATGATCCTGCAAATCGGCGACTGGGTACTGGAACAGGCGTGCCGGCAGCTGCACGCCTGGCAAGCGGCTTTCGAGGATTTCGGCCCCCTGTCGGTCAACCTCGCAGGCGCGCAACTGCGTCACCCCAACCTGCTGTCACGCATCGAACAACTGCTGCGCGATTACCGCCTCGAACCTGGCTGCCTGCAGTTGGAGATCACCGAAAACTTCATCATGAGCCAAGCCGAAGAAGCACTGGCGGTGTTGCACCAACTCAAGCGCCTGGGCGTACAGCTGGCGATCGATGATTTCGGCACCGGCTACTCGTCCCTCAGCTACCTCAAACGCCTGCCCCTGGACTTCCTCAAGATCGATCAATCTTTCGTCCGCGGCTTGCCCGACGACCCTCACGATGCAGCCATCGTGCGCGCCATCATCGCCCTCGGCCACAGCATGCAATTCACCATCATCGCCGAAGGCGTGGAAACCCCGGCACAACAAGCATTCCTCGCAAGCGAGGGGTGTGAACAGATGCAAGGCTACATCGTCAGCCTGCCCCTGCCGCCGGAGCTTTTTGCCGCCAGCTTCCTTCGCACGAAGCTGGAGGATTTTTCGGATGGCACAGTGAACAAACCATCGTTATAATCCGCGACCTACTGAGGGCCTATAGCTCAGTTGGTTAGAGCAGGGGACTCATAATCCCTTGGTCGTAGGTTCGAGTCCTACTGGGCCCACCATACTCAAAGCCGCGCATTGCGCGGCTTTTGCGTATCTGGCCGAGTGATTTTGTCCGCAGGGCCAAGCCTGTAACATGCCTGCTCACTGCCCTCCCGCACTGGAGCTCTCCCCTTGCCCGCCCTAGACGAAATCGACCGCCAACTGATCGCCGCCCTGCAGCTCAACGCCCGTGAAAGCGTGGCCATGCTCGCCCGGCAGTTGGGCATCGCCCGCACCACCGTCACGTCGCGTCTGTCACGCCTGGAGAAAACCCAGGTCATCACCGGTTACGGCGTGCGCCTGGGCCAGCGCGTTGCGGATGGTGGGTTGCAGGCTTATGTGGGCATTACCGTGCAACCCCGTTCGGGCAAAGAGGTGTTGCGCAGGCTGAGCGCCATGGCGCAAGTGCAGCAGTTGTGTGCGGTGAGTGGGGAGTTCGATTACGTGGCTTGGCTGCGAACCGATTCGCCGGAGCAACTGGACCAATTGCTGGACCAGATCGGCAGTGTCGACGGCGTGGAGAAAACCACCACCTCGATCATCCTCAGTAACAAATTGGATCGCGGACAACCAATCTGACCGCCTAACTCGTCACATTGACTAAAACTAGCGCAATTCGACGACATATTGCGCCTTATTAACGCGCGCAACGTTCCCTAAACTGGCTGCCATCTTTTCCTATACTCAACGGGCCCTCCTCCCGCCGAGCCGTCAGTAAGGTCAGCCATGAGCATTCCGTCCAGCACCCTCAGCAAACCCAATCGCCACCCGGGCGACGGCAAGAACCCCATCACTATCTTCGGCCCGGATTTCCCGTTTGCCTTTGATGACTGGATTGAACACCCCGCAGGACTGGGCAGTATTCCTGCGGCTAATCACGGCGCCGAAGTGGCGATCGTCGGTGCCGGGATCGCGGGCCTGGTGGCGGCCTACGAGCTGATGAAACTCGGGCTCAAGCCCGTGGTGTATGAAGCCTCGAAGATGGGTGGCCGCTTGCGCTCGCAGGCCTTTGAAGGCGCCGAAGGCATCATCGCCGAGCTGGGCGGCATGCGGTTCCCGGTGTCGTCCACGGCGTTCTACCATTACGTGGACAAGCTGGGACTGGAAACCAAGCCCTTTCCCAACCCGCTGACGCCGGCGTCTGGCAGCACTGTGATCGATCTGGAAGGCCAGACTCACTACGCGCAAAAACTCTCCGATTTACCGGCACTGTTCCAGGAAGTCGCCGATGCCTGGGCCGACGCCCTGGAGGCCGGTTCGCAGTTCGGCGATATCCAGCAGGCAATCCGCGACCGCGACGTGCCACGGCTCAAGGAGCTGTGGAACAAGCTCGTGCCGCTGTGGGATGACCGTACCTTCTACGACTTCGTCGCCACCTCCAAAGCCTTCGCCAAATTGTCCTTCCACCACCGCGAGGTGTTTGGCCAGGTCGGTTTCGGCACCGGCGGCTGGGACTCGGACTTCCCCAACTCCATGCTGGAAATCTTCCGCGTGGTGATGACCAACTGCGATGATCATCAACACTTGATCGTCGGTGGCGTGGCACAAGTGCCCATGGGCATCTGGCGCCATGTGCCGGAACGCTGCGCCCACTGGCCGGCCGGCACCAGCCTGAGCTCGTTGCATAGAGGCGCACCACGGGCCGGCGTGAAGCGCATTGCCCACGCCGCCGATGGCCGTTTCGCCGTTACCGACAACTATGGCGACACCCGCGAATACGCGGCGGTGCTGACCACCTGCCAAAGCTGGCTGCTGACCACCCAGATCGAATGCGACGAAACCCTGTTCTCGCAAAAAATGTGGATGGCCCTGGACCGCACTCGCTACATGCAGTCCTCGAAAACCTTCGTGATGGTTGATCGCCCATTCTGGAAAGACAAAGACCCGCAAACCGGGCGCGACCTGATGAGCATGACCCTCACCGACCGCCTGACCCGTGGCACCTACCTGTTCGATAACGGTGACGACAAGCCGGGGGTGATCTGCCTGTCCTACTCGTGGATGAGCGACGCACTGAAGATGCTGCCCCAGCCTATCGACAAGCGGGTGAAACTGGCCCTCGATGCACTGAAGAAGATCTACCCCAAGGTCGACATCAAGGCGCGCATCATCGGCGACCCGATCACCGTGTCCTGGGAGGCCGACCCGCATTTCCTCGGGGCCTTCAAAGGCGCCTTGCCCGGTCACTATCGCTATAACCAACGGATGTATGCGCACTTCATGCAGAAGGATATGCCTGCCGAACAACGCGGGATCTTCATCGCGGGTGATGATGTATCGTGGACGCCTGCCTGGGTCGAAGGCGCGGTACAAACCTCGCTCAACGCGGTATGGGGCATCATGAACCACTTCGGTGGCAGCACCCACCCGGAGAACCCAGGCCCAGGCGACGTGTTCGATGAAATAGGGCCAATCGCCCTGGCAGAATAAGGAGTTGAGCATGCGTGTCGCCCTGTACCAATGCCCGCCGCTGCCGCTGGATGTGGCCGCTAACCTGCAGCGCCTGCACCAACTGGCCCATGAGGCACACGGCGCCGATGTGCTGGTGCTGCCAGAGATGTTCCTCAGCGGCTATAACATTGGCGCCGAAGCCGTTGGCGCACTGGCCGAGGCACAGGATGGGCCATCGGCGCAGGCGATTGCCGAACTGGCGCAAAGTGCCGGGCTGGCGATCCTGTATGGCTACCCGGAACGGGCCGAAGACGGCCAGGTCTACAACGCCGTGCAATTGATCGATGCTCAGGGCACGCGCCTGTGCAATTACCGCAAGACCCACTTGTTTGGCGATCTTGACCACTCGATGTTCAGCGCCGGCCCCGATGATTTTCCGGTGGTGGAATTGAACGGTTGGAAGGTAGGCATGCTGATTTGCTACGACCTGGAGTTTCCGGAAAACACCCGGCGCCTGGCCCTCGCCGGTGCCGAACTGATTCTGGTGCCCACCGCCAATATGGTGCCGTTCGACTTTGTTGCCGACGTCACCGTGCGGGCGCGAGCCTTTGAAAACCAGTGTTTTGTGGCCTATGCCAACTACTGCGGGCACGAAGGCGAGATTCACTACTGCGGGCAAAGCAGCATTGCCGCGCCGGACGGCCAGCGAATTGCCCAGGCCGGCCTGGATGAAGCCTTGATCGTCGGCACCCTGAATCACCAATCTATTGTCGACGCCCGCGTCGCCAACCACTATCTGCAAGACCGTCGCGCCGAACTCTACGGCGCACTGCACAAGCCCTGACCCATTGGGTTTGCTAGCATAGGCACTTCCCACGCCTCGGAAGTGCCCATGCCTGCGCCGGTTCACCCTCATCCCCTTCACCTGACCCTCGCCAATGGCCTGCGGGTTTGCCTGCGCCATGCGCCACGCTTGAAACGCTGCGCCGCCGTTTTACACGTGGCTGCCGGCAGCCATGACGTGCCATTGGCCTGGCCTGGGCTGGCGCATTTTCTTGAGCACTTGTTGTTTCTCGGTACCGAGCGTTTTCCAGCCGGCGAAGGGCTGATGGCCTACGTGCAGCGCCACGGTGGGCAGGTCAACGCCAGCACCCGTGAGCGCACCACCGAGTTCTTCTTTGAACTGCCGGTGCCGGTTTTTGCAGACGGGCTGGCGCGTTTGGCGGATATGCTGGCTCACCCGCGCCTGGCCCTCGACGATCAACAACGTGAACGCGAAGTGCTGGAGGCGGAGTTCATCGCCTGGTCCCAGGATGCCAAGGCCCAACAGCAAGTTACGCTGCTGCAAGGCTTGGCGGCGGATCATCCCCTGCGCGGTTTTCATGCCGGCAACCGCGACAGCCTGCCGGTGGAAAGCGACGACTTTCAGCATGCCTTGCGAGGGTTCCACGCACGCTTTTATCAAAGCGGACAGATGACCTTGAGCCTCGCCGGTCCACAATCGCTGGCCGACCTGCAGGCCTTGGCCCAGCAGTTCAGTGACCAACTGACGCCCGGCCCATTGCACCCGCAGGCCGCTCCACCGGCCTTGATGCATGGCCCGGCACGCCGTTATCAGCACGTCGCCGGCCAACACCTGCATCAGGTCATTACCTGTAACGTGCCACGGGAAGCGCTGGCGTTTCTCTGCACCTGGCTCAACGCCTCGGCCCCCGGCGGGTTGCTCGCTGAACTGCAAGCACGACGACTGGCCACCGCGCTTCAGGCGTCCGTGCTGTACCAATTCGCGGATCAAGCCGTGCTGGATATCGACTTTACTCTCGGCAGCGCGCGCGAACCGGCCACGTCGATCGAAGAGTTGCTGCACGACTGGCTGAGTTTCTTCGCACACAGCGACTGGACAGCGTTACGCGAAGAGTTCGCCTTGCTCAATGCTCGCCAGCAACAGGTCCAAGGCGCCCTGGCGTTGGCGCGCAACGATGCCCAAGACCTGTCGGAACAAGGCGTCGTAGCCCTCAAGGCCATGCTCGACTCACTGCACCTGCCTACCTCCCGCCGCCCTTGGCAACTGCCGCCCAATAACCCCTTGCTTCGTGCTCCCGCCAAGGAAGAACGCGCTGGCCTGATTCGCGGCCAAACCAGCGCCCACCGTGGCTTGCGTACCTTTGCCCAGGATCGCTCACGGGGCCGACGGGAGCTGTCAGCGTTGACCTTCAGCCAGGCGTTGGCGGATGACACTGGCGAAGGCGCGCTGTACCTGCAGTGGCGGTTTGACTCGGCGGTACCCACCGGGCTGGAAAGCCTGTTGCGGCCGTTGCGCGAACAGGCACGGCAGGCGGGCGTCGAGTTGTCTTGCGAAACGATCGCCACTGACTGGCAAGTGAAGATGCACGGCCTTCACGAGCCCATGCCGGCGGTGCTCGAAGCGTTGGCGCGGTGTCTGAGTGACTCGGATGAGCCTTTGCCACCGACCGCTCCCGTGCCGATGATCGCCATCCGGGAACTGCTCAAGGCGTTCCCCGCTTGCTGCGCGGGTGTTCAGCCCCTGCCTCAGGAGACAACAGCATCATGGGCTACCGCGCGCTGGCAGGCGCTGGGCGCTGGCCTGCCCCCCGCCTGTGAAGCCGCGATCAAAGCCGCAGCGGCCCGGCTGCCTGGGCAACCGGCAAGCCTGCCTTATACACCTCACGTCCTTGACGGACAAAAGCACTGGCACGCAGTCAGCACCGAATCCAGCGAAGCAGCGCTACTGTTATTTTGCCCAACGCCAACTCAATCCCTCGCCGATGAAGCCAACTGGCGGTTGCTCGGGCACGTGCTCCAGGGGCCGTTCTACCAGCGCTTGAGAGTCGAACTGCAAATCGGCTATGCCGTCTTCAGCGGCATCCGACAGATCAACGGCCAAACCGGCCTGTTGTTTGGGGTGCAGTCGCCCACCCTCTCCCTAGACGGCATCGTCCAACAGTTGCAGGCCTTCCTGGGGCAACTGCCGTCGTTGATCGAGCGCAGTCCCGACTTGGGTAACCAGGCCCTCGCGCAGCAGTTCGCGGCCCAGACGCAGCCCATCAATGAAGGTGCCGACTTGCTCTGGCATGCGCACCTGGCAGGCCATTCGTCGGGTTATCTGGAACAGCTTCAACAGTTGATCCAAGCGTGCACACGCGAGGATGTGCAGCGCGCCGCGCAACGACTCAATGACGCCGCAGGCGGCTGGCAATGCGTGGCCAACGGGCCGCGTATCAGCGACGACTGGCAAGCAGCGCCGTGATCATTGCCAACCCTGCAACAGGCTTTCTCCACCGAGACAGCGCTAACTTGAATAAAATTGAGTAACATTGCGCAGCAATATCTGAACATCTCCAATGGGAGGTGGACTATATGTATTACTTGGTAGTGAACGTCCCATCCCTTGATAGGAGTAAGAATATGACCTGGTCCAAACCTGCTTACACTGATCTGCGTATTGGTTTCGAAGTCACCATGTACTTCGCCAGCCGTTAATTGGCTGAGTGACACAACGCCTCGGTTCGCCCGGGGCGTTTTTGTTTTGAGCTGTGCTTGATGGAGCGATCATGTTTGTCCAGATTTTAGGTTCCGCCGCCGGCGGTGGCTTCCCGCAGTGGAACTGCAACTGCGTGAACTGCGCAGGCTTTCGCGATGGCAGCCTGCGGGCCCAGGCGCGTACCCAGTCATCCATCGCGATCTCCGACGATGGCGTGAATTGGGTGCTCTGCAATGCCTCGCCGGATATCCGCGCGCAACTCCAGGGTTTTGCGCCCATGCAACCGGGCCGCGCCCTGCGCGATACCGGCATCAGCGCAATCATCCTCATGGACAGCCAGATCGACCACACCACCGGCCTGCTGAGCCTGCGCGAAGGCTGCCCGCACCAGGTGTGGTGCACCGACATGGTCCACGAAGACCTCAGCACCGGTTTCCCGTTGTTCACCATGCTGACCCACTGGAACGGTGGCCTGGCCTGGAACCGCATCGAACTGGACGCCAGCTTCACCATCCCGGCCTGCCCCAACCTGCGCTTCACCCCGCTGCCGCTGCGCAGCGCCGCACCACCCTATTCGCCGCACCGCTTCGACCCGCACCCCGGTGACAACATCGGTCTGATCGTCGAAGACCTGCGCACCAAAGGCAAATTGTTCTACGCACCGGGCCTGGGCAAGGTCGACGCACCGCTGCTGGACATCATGGCCGGCAGTGACTGCCTGCTGGTCGACGGCACGATGTGGGACGACGATGAAATGCAGCGCCGTGGCGTCGGCACACGCACCGGGCGTGAAATGGGCCACCTGGCACAGAACGGCCCCGGTGGCATGCTTGAAGTGCTGGAGCAACTGCCCAAACAGCGCAAAGTGCTTATCCACATCAACAACACCAACCCTATCCTCGATGAAGACTCCCCTGAGCGAGCGGAGCTGGTGCGGCGCAATGTCGAAGTGGCTTACGACGGCATGAGTATTGAATTGTAGGAGCGATCGAAATGAACGACACACCGTTGAGCAAGGCTGAGTTCGAAGCGGCCCTGCGCGCCAAGGGCGCCTTCTACCATATCCATCACCCTTACCATGTGGCGATGTACGAAGGCCGCGCCAGCCGTGAGCAGATCCAGGGCTGGGTCGCCAATCGCTTCTACTATCAGGTGAATATCCCGCTGAAAGACGCGGCGATCCTGGCCAACTGCCCTGACCGTGAAATCCGTCGCGAATGGATTCAGCGCCTGCTCGACCATGACGGCGCGCCCGGTGAAGACGGCGGTATCGAAGCCTGGCTGCGCCTGGGCCAGGCCGTGGGCCTGGACCCCGACCAACTGCGCTCCCAGGAGTTGGTGCTGCCCGGCGTACGCTTCGCCGTGGACGCCTATGTCAACTTCGCCCGCCGCGCCAGCTGGCAAGAAGCCGCCAGCAGCTCGTTGACCGAGCTGTTCGCGCCGCAAATCCACCAGTCGCGCCTCGACAGTTGGCCCCAGCATTACCCGTGGATCGACCCGGCCGGTTACGAGTACTTCCGCACACGACTGGGCCAGGCCCGTCGCGATGTGGAACACGGCTTGGCGATCACCCTGCAGCACTACACCACCCGCGAGGGGCAGGAGCGCATGCTGGAAATTCTCCAGTTCAAACTGGACATCCTCTGGAGCATGCTGGACGCCATGAGCATGGCCTATGAACTCAAACGCCCGCCGTATCACAGCGTGACCGAACAGCGGGTATGGCATAAAGGGATCACCCTATGAGCTTTGATCGCAGCAAAAAACCGACCTGGCGCCAGGGCTATCGCTACCAGTACGAGCCTGCACAGAAAGGCCACGTGTTGCTCTACCCCGAAGGCATGATCAAGCTCAACGATAGCGCCGCATTGATCGGTGGCCTGATCGACGGCGAGCGCGACGTTGCGGCAATCATTGCCGAGCTGGATAAGCAGTTCCCCGGTGTGCCAGAGCTGGGTGACGACATCGAGCAATTCATGGAGGTCGCCCGTGCTGAGCACTGGATCACCCTTGCCTGAAAAGCCAGCCATCGGCCTGCCTCTGTGGCTGCTGGCCGAGCTGACCTATCGCTGCCCGCTGCAGTGCCCGTATTGCTCCAACCCGCTGGATTTCGCCGAGCAGGGCAAGGAGCTGAGCACCGAACAATGGATCAAGGTATTTCGCGAAGCCCGTGAAATGGGCGCAGCGCAGCTGGGGTTTTCCGGCGGTGAACCGCTAGTACGCCAGGACCTGGCCGAACTGATCGGCGAGGCCCGCAAGCTGGGTTTCTACACAAACCTGATCACCTCTGGCATCGGCCTCACCGAACAAAAAATCAGCGACTTCAAGAAAGCCGGCCTGGACCATATCCAGATCAGCTTCCAGGCCAGTGACGAACAGGTGAACAACCTGCTGGCCGGCT
The DNA here is from genome assembly GCF_002966775.1 of Pseudomonas sp. MYb193. Lineage (NCBI taxonomy): Bacteria > Pseudomonadati > Pseudomonadota > Gammaproteobacteria > Pseudomonadales > Pseudomonadaceae > Pseudomonas > Pseudomonas sp. MYb193. Next base: position 5,592,726 of record NZ_CP023269.1, read on the forward strand.
CCAAAAAAGCCTTCGCGCAAAAACTGGAAATGGCCCGAGCGGTGAAAGCCCACGGCTACCCGATGGTGCTGAACTTCGTCACCCATCGCCACAATATCGACAAGATCGACCGCATCATCGAGCTGTGCATTGCGCTGGAAGCAGATTTCGTCGAACTCGCCACCTGCCAGTTCTACGGCTGGGCACAGCTCAATCGCGTGGGCTTGCTGCCCACCCGCGAGCAGTTGGTGCGCGCCGAACGCATCACCAATGAATACCGCGCCAAACTGGAAGCCGAAGGCCACCCCTGCAAGCTGATCTTCGTGACACCGGATTATTACGAGGAACGCCCCAAAGCCTGCATGAATGGCTGGGGTAGCATCTTCCTGACAGTCACTCCCGACGGCACCGCCCTGCCCTGTCACGGCGCGAGGCAGATGCCCGTGCAGTTTCCCAATGTGCGCGACCACAGCATGCAGCACATCTGGTACGACTCGTTTGGCTTCAATCGCTTTCGTGGCTACGACTGGATGCCTGAGCCATGCCGTTCATGCGACGAAAAAGAAAAGGACTTCGGCGGCTGCCGTTGCCAGGCCTTCATGCTCACTGGTGACGCCAGTAATGCCGACCCTGTATGCAGCAAATCCGAGCAGCACGGCATCATCCTGCAAGCGCGGGAAGAGGCCGAACATGCCACCCAGACCATCGAGCAACTGGCCTTTCGCAATGAGCGCAACTCAAGGCTCATTGCAAAAGGCTGAGCGCCTCAACGCTTGGCGATGATGTACACCGCGTGGATGATGCCAGGGAAGTAACCGCACAGGGTCAGCAGGATATTCAGCCAGAATGCACCGCCGAAACCTACTTGCAGGAACACACCCAATGGCGGCAGCAGAATGGCGATGATGATACGAATGATGTCCATGGGTCAGCTCCAGAAAATCGGCTCGTGTGAGCCGTGTAGCTAATCGACCTTGGCGGTTCGTGAGGGTTCAGTGGATTCTGGCATTGGGCCATCTCAGGCCAGAATCTCCAGCCATCTTTTCAAACTACAAATTACCCAGACAAAAAAACGCCCCCAGCCAAAAGAGTCAAGCTGGAGGCGCCGCGTATGCCGCGAGACGGTTCAGGAAACTGGGATCAAACGGCGATGCCCTTGCGGCATTGCACTTGAGCGGTACGCACCCGAGAAAAGGCGCGGGCAAGCCGAAGAAGCATTTCGTCGATATGGGTTTTGCTGATGTTCAGCGCAGGGGTAAAGCGCAGGCAGTCAGGTTGCGCGGCAGTGAGAATCAAGCCTTCGTGCAGCGCGGCCTTGACCACTGCAGCGGCGCAATCGTCCGACAGTGTCAGGCCCCAAAGCAGCCCGTTGCCGCGCAAGGGGCCATGGCCGTAACGGTAGGCCAGGCGCGCAAGGCCTTCTGCCAGGTACAAGCCGGATTCACGTAGGTGCTCGAGAAAGCCGTTCCCCAATAGAGCGTCGAGTACGGCGATACCCGCAGATGCCATCAGTGCATTGCCATGATGTGTACCGTCCAGCTCGCCCGGTTCGAAGCAACAGGCAGTGCCACGCGCCAGCAGCGCCGCCAGGGGCACGCCGCCGCCCAGGCCTTTGCCCAGGGCAATGATATCGGCGCGCACGCCGTATTGCTGTTCGGCGAGCAAGCTGCCGCAGCGGCCGATACCGGTTTGCACTTCGTCGAAGATCAGCAGGATCCCCAGCTCACGACACAGGCGTTCGACGCCCTTGAGGTAATGTTCTGTCGCAGGGAGGACACCGCCGCCGCTTTGTATCGGCTCCAGCATGATGGCGACGGTCTGCGCCTCGACCGCTGCATGCAGGGCCGGCAGATCGTTAAACGGCACTTGGCTGAAACCTGGCAACTGCGGTTCGAATCGGTTTTCGCAGGCCACAGCCGACGCCGACATCGCCCCCAGGCTCCGCCCATGACAGCCATTGTTTACGGTGATGATGTGGTAAGCGCCACCGCGATGCAGTTGGCCCCACTTGCGTGCCAACTTGATGGCCGCTTCACAGGCTTCGGCACCGCTGTTGAGCAAATAGGCCTGGTCGCTGCAGGTGTGGTGGCACAGACGATCGACAAGATCCAGTTGCGCGCGGTTGTGCAAACCCAGGCCAGGGTTGATCACGGTGTGCATCTGTTCGGCAATGGCGTCGCGTACGGCCTGGGGACTGTGCCCCAGGCTGTTGGCGCCGCCGCCTTGACTGAAATCCAGATAAGCGCGGTCGTCAGCGTCCGACAGCCAGGAACCCTGCCCCTGCACAAACACCTGGGGCGGGCGCGCCACAGTGGGCATCAGGCACTGGCTGGAAACATCTGCACGCGGGGCATGCACAACCAGGTCATCCAGACTCGGCGCGCAGCGACGGAACAAGTTCACACTTCACCCCCGCTGGCAACCTGACCTTGGTCGATGCCACCTGCCAATGAGGCCTTCAGATTTTTTGCCTTGCCTATGTAAACGCTATCAACAAAAACGCTGTTCATTGTCCGATCCGGCCCTGTAAGCCCTGCGAATAGGCGCTAGACTAGGCGCCTCGGGGGCCAGCGGCCATTTCGATTTTCCAGCTTTTTCGATAAGCAAACCTTATGGATTTCAAGCAACTGCGTTATTTCGTCGCGGTGTATGAGGAAGGCCACGTAGGTCGCGCCGCGGAGCGTCTGTCGATCTCCCAGCCAGCGCTGTCGCAACAGGTTCGCCAACTGGAACAGAACCTCGACGTCAGCCTGTTCGAACGCAGCAGCAAGCGCCTGTTGCCGACCCTGGCGGCCCACACCTTATACAACCACGCATTACCGCTCATTGATGGTATGCAGCAAGCCGTCGAGGCACTGCGCAATTTCAAGGGCCAGGCCATGCGCACCCTGGCCATCGGCGTGCTGCAAACCGTGCACACCAGCCTGGTGCCGCAGATGCTTGAGCGCGTGCGCAAGGCCCAGCCCCATCTGGTGGTGCAGATCTACGAATTGACCGGGCTTGAGATTGAGCGGCGGTTGCTCAATGGCTCACTCGATATTGGCATCAGCTACCTGCCACCCCGTCAGCCGGGCCTGCACGGCGTGCTGCTGTATGAAGACGAGTTGAAGGTGGTGATACCCGAAGATCATCCGTTGCGCGAGTTCAAGAAAGTCTCGCTCAAACAAGCCGCCGAGTTACCGATGTTGCTGCTGGGGGAAGAGTTTCAGGTTCGGCAGATCTGGCAAGGCCAACTGTCCAACCTCGGGCGGCGTCCGCAAGTGCAGGCGGAGCTCAATACCATGGTGGGCATTCTCGACAGCCTGCCTCACACTCGCTTGGCGACGGTGCTGCCTGGGCGCTCCCAGGACGAACACAATAGCAAGGCACTGCTGTGGAAACCCTTGAGCGAGCCCAGGGTGCCGCTGAAAGTGGGGTTGGTATGCCGCGATGTGCAACGCCAGCAGGCGACGGTGGCGTTGCTGCGCACCCTGCTGGAAGACGTGATGAATGCCCCGCCGGCAACCGCCTGACTTTTTCGCGGGCATCGGCATAGGGGGCGGCCTTCACAGGCCGCTCCCCTGCCACACCACCCGGCATGCGGGTCCGCACCGGGCGGTTCGAGAGATTGAGGTTATGAGAGACGTACTAATCCCAGCCTGTCGAACCACGCAATAGTAAGCACGCGATTCAGCTCCAGACGACTGTTATGCCACCAGCGGCAGGTGTTTCCTGCCACCTTCTGCGCCACTTGGTTACTCGCGCCAAGTGCTCGCAACTCGCGATACGTCGTCGTTCCGCGCTTCCATTGTTTGAGCTGGATAGCTCGCAATCGGTGTCGCATCCATTCGTCCAGCTCACGCCAGACGGCTGGGGTTTGCGACAACCCGAAGTAAGCTTTCCAACCCAAAATGTAAGGGCGCAGCTCATCGACGATTTGCTGCAAGCTACGACCACACGAGCGTCGGGTGTACCAGCGTATTCGCTGCTTGAACTGCTTCTGCGCTTCATAAGAGGCAGCACGCTTAGCTTCGTCGCGGAATGACCACAACTCATAGCCCAAATACTTGCGACCGAACGCGCTCGTCACCGCACTCTTACTCGCGTTGACGCTCAAGTGCAGCTTTTCATACAGACGCTTCAGCAAGTCCATCACCCGTTGCCCCGCCTTCTGACTACGAACATAAACGTTCGCATCGTCGGCATAGCGCACGAAGCAATGACCTCGACGTTCAAGCTCCCGATCCACTTCGTCCAGTAGCACATTCGCCAGCAACGGCGACAGCGGGCCGCCTTGCGGCACCCCGCAGCGACTTTTCTCGACCACGCCATTGATCAGCGTTCCCGCATCCAGATACGCACGAATCAGCCGGATAACCGCCCGATCCGCGATCCGTTTGCGTAAACGATCCATCAAAATATCGTGGTCGACCCGGTCGAAGAATTTCTCCAGATCAACATCCACCACCACTTTACGTCCTGAAGAAACATAGCGCTGAGCCGCTAAAACGGCGCCCTGCGCACAGCGTCCAGGACGGAAGCCGTAGCTGTGTTCACTGAAAGTCGGATCGAGTAGTGGCTGCAAGACTTGCAGCAACGCTTGTTGGATCAAGCGGTCGGTGACCGTTGGGATACCCAGCTCGCGTTGACCGCCGTCGGGTTTGGGAATGGTTACACGCCGTACCGGACTGGGCCGGTAGACACCTGATAGAAGCTGTTCACGAATCGCCGCCCATTGGGTCAGCAGGTACTCGGCCGTCTGATCAATATCCAGACCGTCGACCCCCGCCGCACCTTTGTTGGCCTTGACCCGTTTCCACGCCCGCTTCAGGTTTTCTCTCGCAAAGGCCCGCTCCAGCAGCCCTTGCCCTGCGTTGTCGGTTTCATTTTGCGGGCGATTGACCTCGTCGCTGACGGAGCTTCTCACGGCTTCACCGTTCGCAGTCTCCATCAGCCCCGCGTTTGGCAGGCATCTGACTTCCGGTCTTTCGCATCAACATGGCCTATAACGCTTTCTCTCGTTCGGCCCTTCGTCAAAAAAAAAAGACTACTACGGCCTCTGCTGACTTCTCGCTCCGGCTTGCACCGTCGCCCTTTCAGGCATGAGGCGAGATCTCCCCAGGTAAGAACGCAATCCTTCACCACACAACCGCCGGATTTACACAGCCTGATCCTTGACCACAAGAGCTTCGCGGTTTTGTGCCCGCTCGCCCTGATCGGCTTTGCCTTATATCCGGTTCTTGTACATCGGCTCATGGCTTCGATTCACGCTTCCTCCCCACACTCGGTCGCCCTCATGCAGTTGCGCTTCACTTCGTTCGCTGTGGTCAGCTCACGGCGGGACTCTCACCCACAAGATTGCGCCCATGCTGGGCGCACAAAAGAAAACCCCGCCGAAGCGGGGCTTTGCAGACTGTTTCCCTGACATCCATTTCACTCCGCCGTCCTGGCAGAATCCTACGTGTCCGTGTTGTTGCTTTGCGCTTCCTGCGCGACGTCCATGTGAAGTAGATTAGCCGTGGATCCAATATGGCGATAGAGGACGATTAGCAGCACGTCATGTAAGAGAATGCTTACACGCCCTCCTCCCCCTTAAAACAGGGCTTCATCCATCAGGAACAGTGATTCGCTACCGGCTTTTACCGACGCACTCAACGAGTGGATACGCGGCAACAGACGGGCAAAGTAGAAACGCGCAGTCCCCAGTTTGCTGGCGTAGAAATCCTCTTCGCCTTCCTTGCCCAACGCCGCCTTGGCCATGCGTGCCCACATATAGGCATAGGCCATGTAGCCGAAGGCATGCAGGTATTCCACCGAGGCTGCGCCGATTTCATTAGGATTGCTCTTGGCGCGGTCCAGCACCCAGGCCGTCAGCTCATCCAGGTTACCTACTGCCACACCCAGCGGCTTGGTGAACTCGGCCAACTCAGGGCCCGATGCGGCGATGAACTGGCGGATCTCATCGGCGAACAAGGTATAGAACGCACCGCCGCTGCCGACGATCTTGCGCCCCATCAGATCCAGGGCCTGAATGCCGTTGGTACCTTCGTAGATCTGGGTGATGCGCACGTCACGCACCAATTGCTCCTGGCCCCACTCGCGGATGTAACCGTGACCACCAAACACCTGCTGGCCGAGTACGGTGGTTTCCAGGCCCAGGTCAGTGAGGAACGCCTTGGCAACTGGCGTCAACAACGCCACCAGGTTATCGGCACGCTCGCGCGCCTGCGCATCGTCACTGAACTTGGCGATGTCCAACTGCGTCGCCACGTAGGTGGAAAACGCCCGGCCGCCTTCGTTCGCCGCCTTCATGGTCAGCAACATACGACGGACATCCGGATGCACGATGATCGGGTCTGCCGGCTTGTCCTTGGCCTGTGCGCCTAGCGGGGAACGGCTCTGCAGACGGTCACGGGCATATTCAATCGCGTTCTGATAGGACCGCTCGCCAGAAGCCAAGCCCTGGATACCGACGCCCAGGCGCTCATAGTTCATCATGGTGAACATCGCAGCCAAGCCACGGTTGGGCTCACCGACCAGGTAACCCACGGCTTCGTCGAAGTTCATCACACAGGTGGCGGATGCCTGGATGCCCATCTTGTGTTCAATGGAGCCGCAGTTCACCGGGTTACGCGCGCCCAGGCTGCCATCGGCATTCACCAGGAACTTCGGTACCAGGAACAGCGAGATGCCCTTGGGCCCGGCCGGTGCGTCCGGCAGTTTGGCCAGCACCAGGTGGATGATGTTTTCGGTGAGGTCGTGCTCGCCACCGGTGATGAAGATCTTGGTGCCGCTGACCTTGTAGGAGCCGTCCGCCTGAGGCTCGGCCTTGGTGCGGATCATCCCCAGGTCGGTACCGGCATGGGCTTCCGTCAGGCACATGGAACCGGCCCACTCACCCGAATACATCTTCGGCAGGTAGGTGGCCTTGAGTTCTTCACTGGCGTGGGTGTTGATCGATACACAGGCGCCGGAGGTCAACATCGGGTACAGGCCGAAAGCCAGGCTCGACGAGTTGATCATCTCTTCAACCTGCGCCGACACCGCCTTGGGCATGCCCATGCCGCCGTAGGTCGGGTCGCCGCCCACGCCTACCCAGCCGCCTTCGGCGTAGGTGCTGTAGGCCTGGGGAAAACCGTCGGGAGTCGTCACGGCGCCGTCCACCCAGTGGCAGCCTTGCTCATCGCCGCCGCGGCTGAGCGGGGCAATGGATTTGGCGGTGACTTTGCCGGCCTCTTCCAGGATCGCTTCGACGGTTTCGGCGTCAACGCTGTCTGCCAATGCCGGTAACTGGGCCCAAGTATTAGCGACCTCAAACACTTCGTTGAGGACGAAGCGCATATCACGCAACGGCGCTTTGTAATCAGCCATGGCAAACCTCGTGAGAACGTGAAAAGTGATTCGATAGGATCGGTTTTACAGACGCCGAGTGTACCCGAACAACTTTTAAGACACATAGGGTCCGTTCGTGACCGTTAAGTATTTATAAGTCACATAAACTCATTGTGGGAGCGGGTTTGCTCGCGAATGCGGCGTGTCAGTCGGTACATCTTTGACTGGATCAGCGCATTCGCGGGCAAGCCCGCTCCCACATTTTGACCCCGAGCAATCAGTGACCTCTACAGTGCGAAGGCCTGCGCTGGTAATTTCATCAGGCATTCGCTCCCTGCCTCTACCGCAGCACGGTGCATGGCCGTACGCGGCAACAAGCGCTTGAAATAAAAGTCGCAGGTCGCAAGCTTCGCCTGGGCAAACCCTTGGTCGTCCTGGCCGTGCGCCGCGATCGCCATGCGCAACCACAGGTAGGCGAGGATGATGTAACCGCTGTACATCAGGTAATCCATCGCCGCCGCGCCCACTTCATCAGGGTTTTTCATCGCCGCCGTGCCGACCTTCAAGGTCAGTTCGCCCCATTGCTGGTTCAGTTCATTGAGTTGCGCCACATGGGCCTTGAGTTGCGCATGCTCGGCATTGGCCGCGCAGAACTTATGCACAATTTTGGTAAACCCACGCAGCAACTTGCCCTGGCTGCCCAGAACCTTGCGCCCGAGCAGGTCCAGGGCCTGGATGCCATTGGTGCCTTCATAGATCGGCGCAATCCGTGCGTCACGGGCCAGTTGCTCCATGCCCCACTCGCGAATATAGCCATGGCCGCCGAATACCTGCATGCCGTGGTTGGTCACCTCCAGGCCGGTTTCGGTCATGAAGGCTTTACAGATCGGCGTGAGGAAGGCCAACAGGTCCTCGGCTTCCTGGCGTTGGCCAGCGTCGCTGCCAAGGTGCGCGGTATCGAGCAGTTGCGCGGTGAAATAGGTCAACGCGCGGTTGCCCTCGTTGAAAGCCTTCATGGTCAGCAGCATGCGGCGTACATCGGCGTGCACGATGATCGGGTCGGCGGCTTTCTCCGGGGCCTTGGCACCGGTCAGCGAGCGCATCTGCAAGCGGTCGTTGGCGTACTTGATCGCGCCCTGGAAGCTCGCTTCACCGTTGCACAGGCCCTGCATTCCCGTGCCCAGGCGGGCGTGGTTCATCATGGTGAACATGCAGTTGAGGCCCTTGTTCGCCTCGCCAATCAAATAGCCTTTGGCGCCATCGAAGTTCAACACGCAGGTGGCCGAGGCCTTGATGCCCATCTTGTGTTCGATGGAGCCGCAGTGCACCGCATTGCGCTCGCCGGAGTCGGCATGGAACTTGGGCACGATAAACAACGAGATGCCCTTGGTACCCGCCGGCGCGTCCGGCAGCTTGGCCAGCACCAGGTGGATGATATTGGCGCTCATGTCGTGCTCGCCGGCCGAGATGAAGATCTTGCTGCCGGTGACCGCGTAACTGCCGTCCGCCTGCGGCACGGCGCGGGTCTTGATCAAGCCCAGGTCGGTGCCGCAGTGGGCTTCGGTCAGGCACATGGTGCCCGTCCATTCGCCAGCAGTGAGCTTGCTCAGGTAGGTGGCTTTCTGTTCGTCGGTGCCGTGGGCGTGGATGGCCGACATCGCACCGTGGGTCAGGCCCGGGTACATGCCCCAGGAGGTGTTGCTGGAGCCAATCATCTCGCTCAGCACCAGGCCCAGGGAATGGGGCAGGCCCTGGCCACCGTAGGCCGGGTCTGCCGCCACGCCGTGCCAGCCGCCTTCCACATACTGGGCAAAGGCTTGCTTGAAGCCTTTGGGAGTGGTCACCACGCCATTATCGAAATGGCAGCCCTCTTCATCGCCGCTGCGATTGAGCGGCGCGAGTACGTTTTCGCAGAACCTGGCGCCTTCTTCGAGGATCGCACTGACCATGTCCGGGCTGGCATCCGTGGCGCCCAGGGCCGCGTAGTGGCCGTGGAAATCGAATACGGTGTCGATCAGAAAGCGCATGTCGCGCAGGGGAGCTTTGTACTCAGGCATGGCAATGTCTCCGGCAGCAGATAGGGTTAACCTACTGCCGGCCATGGCCGTGGACAATCACTGTAGCGCTGCTGAATACACCGCCATTACTCAACCGGCAGCGCTCTCCATGCGCACCGCGCCACGGCGGGTTTGCCCGGCTGCGACCACACAGTTACGCCCCGCCCCCTTGGCGGTGTAAAGCGCCTGGTCGGCGGATTTGAGCACCTCGTCGGGGCTGCGTTGCTCGGCCTGGCGCTCGGCCACGCCGATGCTTACCGTCACCGACACACTGGACGCGCCGCTGCCCGCACGGCGCTGGCGGCCTTGATGGTCGTCCTGGGGGCGGTCCGGGTTGCGCAACTTGATGTCGTAGCTGGCGATGATCTCGCGGATCTCCTCCAGGTGCGGCATGCACTCATCCAGGGTCTTGCCGGCAAACACCACGGCAAACTCTTCACCGCCGTAACGGTAGGCCCGCCCGCCGCCGTTGACCTTGGACAGCTTGCTCGCCACCAGGCGCAGCACCTGGTCGCCCACATCGTGGCCGTGGGTGTCATTGAAACGCTTGAAGTGATCGACGTCGCTCATCGCCAGCACATAGTTGCGCCCCAGCCGCTGCATACGCTCGTTGAGCGCACGTCGCCCCGGCAAGCCGGTGAGCTCATCACGAAACGCCATTTGATACGCCTCGTGCGCCACCCCCGCAGCGATCATCAGCATCACCTGGCTGCACATGATGTTGAGGGTGAACGGTAGGATGAAGGTTTGCGGCAACATCCAGAACATGCCCAGCAACCCCACCAGTTGTGCGGCGTGCAGCGGGCGCGGCTGGTACCAGTATTGGGCGGCCAGGGTGAGAAAGCCGATCAGGAACATCGGATAGGAAAGTTGGATCAGGCTCATCCAGGCGCCATGCAGCATCGGCCAACGGATCTCCGCCAACCAGCCCAGCAAAGCCTGGGGAAAACTCTGCTCCAGGGCCAGCGCCACACTGCCCACCGCCAGCAGCACCGCGCAGCGGGCGACGAAGTCGCGGAACAGATGGGTCTTTTCCTGCCACAGCGCATAAATGCTGAACAGCAAGGGCAATAGCAGGCAGCACAGGTGGAACACCACCGCAGCGTCTTCACGCACGCGGCCATTGTCCCGGTAAAAGTCGGTCTGGGTATCCAGCAGGAAATAGGTGACGTAAACCGTGACCATCAAGAACAGTTCACGCTGGCGTCGATACACCGCGCAGTAGGCGCCGCCGAGCAACAGGACCAGGGTGGGCAGCACGTTGAACAGCGAGGTGAAGAAGACGCTGAGGTCCTTGACGTACGCAGCCGAGAGCCCGGCCAGCAACAGCAGCAGCGAAGGGAGAAAATGGCTGAAACGTACAGCGGACACGCGTGACAAGGGTAAAGCTCCGACCCGCTAACGAATAATGGCACTGTGCCTCTAAGCGATCAGTTAAGCACAACCGACCGACCATGTATCACATTGCCATCACTGTAACGGCAGCTCATCATAATCCCTGAGTGCAGGACTGCGGTTTTTTAGACGCGCTCCCACACAAATGCAAAAAACCGCCGCATCCCGAGGGAGGCGGCGGTTTCTAGAAGAACCTGGTAAGGCTTAGTAAGCCAGGCCGAAATCTTCTTCTTTCATGTCCATCAGGTTGTTGGCGCCCGACAGCATGGTTGCCACGTGGGTGCGGGTACGCGGCAGGATGCGCTGGAAGTAGAAGCGTGCAGTCTGCAGCTTGGCGGTGTAGAACGCCTCTTCGCTGGTGCCGGCGGCCAGTTTCTCGGCAGCCAGGCGTGCCATGTCGGCCCAGAAGTAAGCCAGGCAGGCGTAGCCGGAGTACATCAGGTAGTCCACCGAGGCAGCACCGACTTCTTCACGGTCTTTCATCGCGGCCATGCCGACCTTCATGGTCAACTCGCCCCACTCTTTGTTCAGTGCCGCCAGCGGTGCAACGAACTCTTTAACCGCGTCGTTACCTTCGTTGGCCTGGCAGAACTTGTGCACGATCTTGGTGAAGCCCTTGAGCGCTTCGCCTTGGGTCATCAGCACTTTACGGCCGAGCAGGTCCAGCGCCTGGATGCCGGTGGTGCCTTCGTACAGCATAGAAATGCGGCTGTCGCGAACGTTCTGCTCCATGCCCCACTCAGCGATAAAGCCGTGGCCACCGTAGATCTGCACGCCGTGGTTGGCCGATTCAAAACCGACTTCGGTCATGAATGCCTTGGCGATCGGGGTCATGAAGGCCAGCAGGGCATCTGCCTGTTTCTTGGCTTCGTCGTCGGTGCCGTACTTGACGATGTCCACTTGCTTGGCGGTGAAGTACACCATCGCACGGTTACCTTCGGCGAAGGCTTTCATGGTCAGCAACATGCGGCGTACATCAGGGTGCACGATGATCGGGTCAGCGGCTTTGTCCGGCGCTTTCGGGCCGGTCAGGGAGCGCATTTGCAGGCGATCACGCGCATATTTCAAGCCGCCCTGGAAACCGATCTCGGCGTGAGCCAGGCCTTGCAGCGCAGTGCCCAGGCGAGCGGTGTTCATGAAGGTGAACATGCAGTTCAGGCCTTTGTTCGCCGGGCCGATCAGGAAACCGGTGGCCGCGTCGAAGTTCATCACGCAGGTGGCGTTGCCGTGGATGCCCATCTTGTGTTCCAGGGAACCACAGGTGACCGCGTTGCGCTCGCCCACCGAGCCATCGGCGTTAGGCAGGAACTTGGGCACGATAAACAGCGAGATGCCTTTGGTGCCGGCCGGTGCATCCGGCAGGCGGGCCAGTACGATGTGGACGATGTTGTCGGCCATGTCGTGCTCGCCGGCCGAGATGAAGATCTTGGTACCGGAGACTTTGTAGGAGCCGTCAGCCTGAGGCTCGGCCTTGGTGCGCAGCATGCCCAGGTCGGTGCCGCAGTGTGGCTCGGTCAGGCACATGGTGCCGGTCCATTCGCCCGACACCAGTTTGGTCAGGTAAGCCTCTTGCTGCTCGGGGGTGCCGTGTTCGGAAATAGTGTTCATCGCGCCATGGGACAGGCCCGGGTACATGCCCCATGACCAGTTGGCTTCGCCGACCATTTCGCTCACGGCCAGGCCCAGGGATTCCGGCAGGCCTTGGCCACCATGCTCCACGTCGTGGGCCAGGCTTGGCCAGCCGCCTTCGACGAATTGTTTGTAGGCTTCTTTGAAGCCCGCTGGGGTCTTAACGCCTGACTCACTCCAGGTACACCCTTCGATGTCGCCCACGCGGTTCAACGGTGCCAGCACTTGCTCACAGAACTTGGCGCCTTCTTCGAGGATGGCGTCGACCATGTCCGGGGTAGCGTCCTGGCAAGCCGGCAGGCTCTGATAGTGCGCTTCATAACCGAGCAGTTCGTCACGAACGAAGCGAATATCACGCAAGGGGGCCTTGTAGTCAGGCATAGCGATAAACCTCTGCTGATGTAACTGAGATGAACAACCGCATGGATTTTTTATGGCGGTCAAACAGGTGTTTGAAACATACGTTTACGACCCAGGGTTGTCAAGCGTCGGCCAGATGCCGTTTGTCTTGACGCAGGTCAGCCAGGCACGGCGAGGCCTGCGGCGGGGGATGCCTCATGATTCAAGGAAGGTAAAAGTACAGAGCAGAATGTCGCAGAACGACTGTGGGAGCTGGCTTGCCTGCGATGCAGGCGCCATGGTGTATCAGGCAGTACGCGTTGATGCTATCGCAGGCAAGCCAGCTCCCACAGAGAGAAGCGGGCGTACGATAGAGAAGTTAAGCGTAGGTATCGATCAACGTACCGAGCATTTCATCCGAAGCCTTGGCGACTTTCGCCCCCAGCTCGATTTGAAACTTGCCCTGGGCCATTTCCACCATGTTGCTCGCCGAATTGGACGCTTGGGCGCGGTCATTGGCTTGCAGACGGTCGCTTTGCGCGGCCGATGGCTGGGTGGTCGCGGCGCTGGCAATCTTGCCGGCCGCCTGGTCGACACGGTTCTGCCCGGTCTGAATGCTGCTCAGGCCCGAATAAAACGCGCTGCTTCCAGAGATTTCCATGGCGTAAGCCTGCCTTTAGAGAATCGTGAAGCCCGATTGAACCAGACATCCTGGCAAAAGGCCCGTCAAAAACACTAATGGCATATTGCCTTGGCGATAGCCAAAATCAGTCAAGCAGGTCCAGTTCCAAGTACTCGGCCACCGCGCCAGCCCCGGCGTGCTTGAGTTTCGGCACTCGCCCCAGGCAAGGCGCGGGCAGGCGCTCAGCCAGGGTGGCGAGGTTTTCTTCCAGACGAGAGGTCTTGGGGTCGATGATATTTGCCACCCAGCCCGCCAGCGGCAAGCCATCCCGTGCGATGGCTTCGGCGGTGAGCAACGCGTGGCTGATGCACCCAAGGCGCACGCCTACCACCAGGATCACCGGCAGTTTGAGCGCCATGGCCAGGTCCGACAGGTTGGCCTGGTCGGCCAAGGGCACGCGCCAACCGCCTGCCCCTTCGATCAAGGTGAAGTCCGCGCCTCGTGCCAGGATCTGCTGCATCGGCTTGAGCAGCGATTGCACCGTGAGCCCGACGCCCGCCTCGCGCGCTGCCAGATGCGGCGCGATAGCTGGCTCGAAGGCCACCGGGTTGACCTCGGCATAACTGAGCGGCACTGAACACTCGGCCAGCAACGCCAAGGCATCGGCATTGCGCAGGCCCTGGGCCGTCAGTTGGCAGCCCGACGCCACCGGCTTTCCGGCGGCCGTGCTTTTGCCGGAAAGCCTGGCCGCATGCAACAGGCCGGCGGCGATGGTGGTCTTGCCAACATCGGTGTCTGTACCGGTGATGAAGTAAGCGGCGCTCATAACGGTTTCTCCAGTACGGCATACACCACTTGGTACGTGGCGGGCAGGCCCTGGGCCTGGCGGAACTGCTCGTAGGCCTCTACCAACGCGACAATCCGCGCACGGCCCGTCAACCCTCCCGGGCGGCCTGGGTTGAGGTTGTGGGCGCCCAATGCCTTGAGCTCATGGGTCAGGCTGCGCACATCCGGGTAATGCAATACGTGGGGCTGTCGCTCCAGGCTGATCACGCGCAAGCCACTGGCCGCACACCGTTGCTGATAAACCTCGAAGGTGCGGAAGCGATTGACGTGGACCAGCCCGTCCGCCGCCCGCCAACTCTCGCGCAACTCATCCAGGGTGCCTACGCACAGGCTGGCAAAGGCCAGCACGCCACCTGGTCGCAGCACACGCCGGGCTTCGCTGAGCACCGCATCAAAATGGGCACACCACTGTACCGCGAGGCTGGAGAAGAGCAGCTCAACGCTGTCAGCTGTAAGCGGCAAGCGTTCTGCATCACCGGCTATAAAGTGCGCGGCGCCGCCCAGTGGACGCGCGTGGTTGAGCATGCCCTCGGCAATGTCCAGCGCCACACCTTGGCTACCGGGCAAACGCTCGCCCAGTACGCGGCTGAAGTAGCCCGTGCCGCAGCCCATGTCCAGCCAACGCTGTGGCGCCAGGCCGTGAGGCAAACGGCTGAGCAGTTCATGCCCGACCGCACGCTGCAACTCGGCCACGCTGTCGTAACTGGCCGCCGCACGGGAGAACGAGGCCGCGACCTGGCGCTTGTCCGGCAAGCCCCCTGGCAAGGGCGGGTGGGATAGGTCAGTCATCGACACACTCATGCAAAAAAGCCTGGATGGCCCCGGCAACTCCGTGAGGGTCTTCCAGAAGAAACGCGTGACCGGCCTGTTCAATCAGGCCGATTTCTACATCGGGGAGCAAGGCCAGCAGGTCACTGGCGGCTTCGGCAGGCACCAGCCCATCCAGGCCGGCAAACAGGTGCAACTGCGGCCCACGAAAGGCCTGCAAGGCCGCCCGCGTATCCAGTTGGGCCAACAGTTCCAGGCCGGGCATCAAGACGCTGGGGGAAGTATTCGGCGCACCGCTGACCAACAACCGCGACAAGCCGCGCGGGTCTTCGGCACCCTTGGCGCACAACAGCCCAAAGCGCTTGAGCGTGACCTGGGAATCGGCATGGCAGCCGGCCAGAAATGCGTCGAAGGTTTCCGCAGGCATCCCATGGGGCCAGCCGTCATGGGCGACGAAACACGGGTTGCTCGCCAGAGTCAGCAAGCCACAGCACCGCTCGCCACGGCGTGCCGCCAACTCGGACGCGAGCATGCCGCCCAGCGACCAGCCCCCGAGCCAGGCATTGTCCGGCAGCGTCGCATCGAGCTCATCGAGCCATTCACCGAGTTCGCTGGCCTGCAGCGCCGGCAAGGGTTCGATCTGTACCTGCAAGTGCTCGTTCAGGCCGTGCAGCGCAGCGGCCAACGGTTCCAGCGGTGACACACCCAGGCCCCAGCCCGGTAGCAGGATCAGTCGATTACGCATAGCCGGGCTCCGAGGCGTCTAACAAACGAAAACACGCTTGCAACCCGTCTAACAATAGCTGCACCTGCGCCTCGCTGTGGGCAGCCGTCAATGTCACCCGTAGACGGGCACTGCCGGCGGGCACGGTCGGTGGGCGAATGG
Source organism: Pseudomonas sp. MYb193 (assembly GCF_002966775.1). Lineage (NCBI taxonomy): Bacteria > Pseudomonadati > Pseudomonadota > Gammaproteobacteria > Pseudomonadales > Pseudomonadaceae > Pseudomonas > Pseudomonas sp. MYb193. Next base: position 5,608,558 of record NZ_CP023269.1, read on the forward strand.
CAGTCACCATCAGGCCGCGCTCGCGCAGCATCTGCGAGAGGCGCAGTGCCCGGGCGCTGTCGCCAATCAGGATCGGTTGGATCGGCGTAAAGCTGTCCATCAACGCCAGGCCTATCTGCTCGGCGCCGCGACGGAACTGGCGGATCAACGCGTTGAGGTGCTCGCGTCGCCAATGTTCGCTGCGCAGCAGTTCCAGGCTTTTGAGGGTGGCGCAGGCCAGTGCCGGTGGTTGGCTGGTGGTGTAGATATACGGGCGTGCGAATTGGATCAGGCTCTCGATCAAGTCCTCACTGCCGGCCACGAAGGCCCCGGCGGTGCCGAACGCTTTGCCCAAGGTGCCAACCAGCACGGGCACGTCCTCCTGGCTCAAGCCGAAATGTTCGACGATGCCGCCGCCATTGGCGCCCAGCGGGCCGAAGCCATGGGCGTCATCCACCATCAGCCAGGCACCTTTGGCCTTGGTTTCACGGGCCAGCGCGGGCAGGTCGGCGAGGTCGCCGTCCATGCTGAACACACCGTCGGTGACCACCAAGGTATTGCCGGTGGCTTTCTCCAGGCGCTTGGCCAGGCTGCCCGCGTCGTTATGCAGATAGCGGTTGAAACGCGCACCGGACAGCAAACCGGCATCCAGCAAGGACGCGTGGTTAAGCCGGTCTTCCAGTACCGTATCGCCCTGCCCCACCAGCGCCGTGACCGCGCCGAGGTTGGCCATGTAGCCAGTGGTGAACAGCAAGGCACGCGGGCGACCGGTCAAGTCAGCCAGGGCTTCTTCCAGCTCATGGTGCGGTGTGGCGTGGCCCACCACCAAGTGCGAAGCGCCACCGCCCACGCCCCAGCGGGACGCACCGGCGCGCCAGGCTTCGATCACTTGCGGGTGATTGGCCAGGCCGAGGTAATCGTTGTTGCAGAAGGCCAACAACGGTTGCCCGTCCACCACCACGTGCGGGCCTTGGGGGCTCTGCAGCAAGGGGCGCTGGCGGTAAAGATGGTCGGCACGGCGGGCAGCGAGGCGCGCGGCGAGATCGAAAGACATGCTGGCCTCGATTTAACAGGTTCAACTCAATCCAATGGGGGAGCTGGCTTGCCTGCGATAGAGGTCCTTCTGACACTTCAATACTGAAAGTGCCGCCGCCATCGCAGGCAAGCCAGCTCCCACACTGGAATGCATTCCAAAGGTGGTTACACCACAGCGTTGTAGAACTGCTCGCTGCTCTTTTGCTCCACCAACGCCTGCTCGATCGCCGCCTGATGCACTTCATCGGCATGCTCTTCACGGGCTTCGGGCAGGATGCCCAGGCGTGCGAACAGTTGCATGTCCTTGTCCGCCTGGGGGTTGGCGGTGGTCAGCAGTTTGTCGCCGTAGAAGATCGAGTTGGCGCCGGCAAAAAAGGCCAGGGCCTGCATCTGCTCATTCATGGCTTCGCGGCCAGCCGACAGGCGCACGTGGGACTGCGGCATCAGGATGCGCGCCACCGCCAGCATGCGGATGAAATCGAAGGGGTCGATGTCATCGGCGTTTTCCAACGGCGTGCCCGCCACTTTCACCAGCATGTTGATCGGCACCGACTCCGGATGCTCCGGCAGGTTGGCCAACTGGATCAGCAAGTTGGCGCGGTCGTCGAGAGACTCGCCCATGCCAAGGATGCCGCCCGAACAGATCTTCATCCCCGAGTCACGCACGTACGCCAGGGTTTGCAGGCGCTCGCTGTAGGTGCGGGTGGTGATGATCGAGCCGTAGAACTCCGGCGAGGTGTCGAGGTTGTGGTTGTAGTAGTCCAGGCCGGCCTGGGCCAGGGCTTCGGTCTGGTCCTGGTCAAGGCGACCGAGAGTCATGCAGGTTTCCAGGCCCATGGCCTTCACGCCTTTGACCATTTCCAGCACATAGGGCATGTCTTTGGCCGACGGATGTTTCCATGCCGCGCCCATGCAGAAACGCGTCGAACCGATGGCCTTGGCACGTGCGGCCTCTTCGAGGACCTTCTGCACCTCCATCAGCTTCTCTTTTTCCAGGCCAGTGTTGTAGTGGCCCGACTGCGGACAATATTTGCAATCTTCCGGGCAGGCGCCGGTCTTGATCGACAGCAGCGTCGACACTTGCACGCGGTTGGCGTCGAAATGCGCGCGGTGCACGGTCTGCGCCTGGAACAACAGGTCGTTGAAAGGCTGCACGAACAGGGCTTTGACTTCAGCTAAAGACCAATCGTGACGCAGGGTGGCAGAGGTGCTGGCGCTCATGGGCGATTCCTTGATTATGCTTTGGCAAGCGCTGTGGGAAAGGCAACACCCACAGGCACGACACGGATGCTCGGCATATTTAAGGAAGATTCATGCACTGTCAACCTGAGCACAAACACCAAGTTTACATCTGGTTAAAAAGCATACAACCCTGTTTGATCTGCGATGAGTGCATCGAATCAGACGAGCCCCTGTGCAGCGCCTGCGAAACAGAATTGCCATGGCTGATGGAACAGTGCGAACGCTGCGCACTGCCCTTACCCATGGACGGACTGCTCTGCGGCCAGTGCCAAAAACAGCCACCGGCCTTTCACCAGGTGGTCGCGCCATGGACCTACAGTTTTCCCGTGGACACCCTGATCAGCCGCTTCAAGCATCAGGCGCGTTGGCCGCTGGGGCACTTGCTGGCGCGCCTGCTGGGGCAGCACTTGCAGCATCGCTTCGATAACGCCGAACTGGAGCGCCCCGACTGCCTGCTACCGGTGCCCATGGCGCGCAAACGTCTGCGCGAACGCGGCTTTAATCAAGCGTTGATGCTGGCCCGCTGGCTCAATCACGCCCTCGACATTCCCTTTGATGAACACGCGCTCTTACGCCCCCATGAAACCGTGGCGCAGCAAGACCTCGATGCCAAGACCCGCAAACGCAACCTGCTCAACGCCTTCGCACTGGCCCCCGGCATCCAGATCGCCGGGCAACATCTGGCGCTGGTAGACGACGTCCTCACCACCGGCGCCACGGCCCACAGCCTGGCGCGCTTGTTGATAAACGCCGGCGCGCGCCAGGTGGATGTGTATTGCCTGGCCCGTACGCCCAAACCCGGCAGCTGACTTGACTCCCCTGCGCCAGCGCGGCAACGTCGGCGCATCTCACCCAAGCGTATCTGCCATGTCTGTGCCCAGCCCTCTCAGCCAACACATCATCCGCCGCCCCCAGCGTATTGCCTTGCTGGGGCATATCGCCGAGCAGGGCTCCATCACCCGTGCGGCCAAGAGTGCCGGGTTGAGTTACAAGGCCGCCTGGGACGCCATTGATGAGCTGAACAACCTGGCGCAAAAACCGCTGGTGCAACGCAGCGTCGGTGGCAAGGGCGGTGGCGGCGCCAAACTGACTCAGGAAGGGGAACGGGTGCTGCGCCTCTATCAGCGCCTGCAACTGCTTCAGGCCGAGATCCTTGGCTCGGACGAAGCGGCCAGCGACTTCAACCTGCTGGGCCGCTTGATGCTGCGCACCAGCGCGCGCAACCAATTGCACGGCCAGGTCAGCACCCTAGAGAGCCATGGCCACAACGACATGATCCGCCTGCAATTGGCCGGCGGCCTGCACCTCGACGCACAGATCACCCACGACAGCACCCTGCGCCTGGAACTGCAGACCGGTGTTGAAGTAGTGGCCCTGATCAAGGCCGGGTGGCTTGAATTACTGGCGGAAGGGCAAGCTGAAACACTTGGACACAATTGCCTGGAAGGCAGGATCGAGACCATTCTCGCCGCCGAAGACGGCCCCAGCGAGGTGCGTATTGCCCTGCCCAACGGCCAAGTGTTGTGCGCGCTGGCGCCGCCCGTCGCACTCAAGGCCATTGATGCAGCGCAGGGCCAGCCGATCCGCGTGCAGTTTGCACCCAGCCATGTATTGCTTGGCACCCCGGTGTAACGGGCGCGCGTCTTCAAGCTGCAACAATTCGGTCACAAGCGCTGCTTAAGGTGTCTGCAAAAACCTTAAGGAGCCTGTGATGAGCCTATTAGAAGAAAACCAAGCCACCGACCTTGAACAGATGGTGGGCCTGACCCGCCGTCGCTTTATCGGCGCAGGCGCCCTGTGCGGCGCCGCGATGTTTCTCGGCGGTAACCTGCTGAGCCGCAGCGCCCTGGCCGTGAATGCCGCTACCGCCAGCCCGTTGCTGGGGTTCACCAGCATCGCCGCCGCCACCAGCGACACCATCACCCTGCCACCGGGCTACAGTGCTTCGGTGTTGATCAGTTGGGGCCAGCCCCTGCACAAGAACGCCCCGGCTTTCGACCCGTCCGGCCATGGCACCGCCAAGGCTCAGGAACAACAGTTCGGCGACAACAACGACGGCATGAGCCTGTTTCCATTCCCCGGTGACGACAACCGCGCGCTGATGGCGATCAACAATGAATACACCAACTATCGCTACCTCTACGCCCACGGCGGCGCGCCACAATCTGCCGAAGACGTGCGCAAGGCCCTGGCCAGCGAAGGCGTGTCGGTGATCGAAGTGCGCCGCAAGGGTGACACCTGGCAGTTCGTCCAGGATTCGCGCTACAACCGGCGTATCCACGGCAATTCACCGATCCGTTTGAGTGGCCCTGCCGCCGGCCATGACTGGCTGAAAACCGGCGCCGACAAGAGCGGCAAAAAAGTCCTCGGCACGTTCCAGAACTGCGCCAACGGCAAGACGCCGTGGGGCACCTACCTGACCTGCGAAGAAAACTTCACCGACTGCTTCGGCAGCAGCAACCCGCAGCAAACCTTCGACGCAGGGCAGAAGCGCTACGGCGTGGTGGCCGCCAGCAAGGACATCAACTGGCATCAGCACGACCCGCGCTTTGATATGGCCAAGAACCCCAACGAACTCAATCGCCATGGTTGGGTGGTGGAAATCGACCCGTTCGATCCGCAATCCACGCCAGTCAAACGCACGGCCCTGGGGCGCTTCAAACACGAAAACGCGGCCCTCGCCGAAACCCGTGACGGTCGCGCCGTGGTGTACATGGGCGACGATGAGCGCGGTGAATTCATCTACAAGTTCATCAGCCGCGATCAGATCAACCACAACAACCCGAAGGCCAACAAAGACCTGCTCGACCACGGCACCTTGTACGTGGCGATCTTCGACGCGGGCGACGGCAACGCCGACCACCCCAAGGGCAAAGGCCAGTGGGTTGAACTCACCCATGGCAAAAACGGCATCGACGCCAGCAGCGGTTTCGCCAACCAGGCCGAGGTACTGATTCATGCGCGCCTGGCCGCCAGCGTGGTGAAAGCCACACGCATGGACCGCCCGGAATGGATCGTGGTCAGCCCCACCGACGGCCAGGTCTATTGCACCCTGACCAACAACGCCAAGCGCGGCGAAGAGGGCCAGCCGGTAGGCGGCCCCAACCCACGGGAGAAGAACGTATACGGCCAGATCCTGCGCTGGAAAGCCGACGCCGATAACCACGGTGCCACGGACTTCACCTGGGACCTGTTCGTGGTGGCCGGCAACCCCGGCGTACATGCCGGCAACCCCAAGGGCGGCTCGTCCAACATCAACCCGCAAAACATGTTCAACAGCCCCGACGGCCTGGGCTTCGACAAAGCCGGGCGCCTGTGGATCCTGACCGATGGCGACTACAGCAACGCCGGCGACTTTGCGGGCATGGGCAATAACCAGATGCTGTGCGCCGACCCGAGCACTGGAGAAATCCGTCGCTTCATGGTGGGGCCGGTGGCGTGTGAAGTGACGGGGATCAGCTTTTCGCCGGACCAGAAAACGTTGTTCGTGGGCATTCAGCACCCAGGGGAAACCGGTGGTTCGACCTGGCCGGAACACCTGCCCAATGGCAAACCGCGGTCGTCGGTGATGGCGATTCGGCGGGATGATGGCGGGATCGTAGGCGCCTGATAGACCGCTATCGCAGGCAAGCCAGCTCCCACATCTCGATGTGTAAATACATGCCAGTGTGGGAGCTGGCTTGCCTGCGAAGGCGTCCGCACAGCCACCGCCTATCTATGCTGTTACCATACCCGGCCGGACGCGGCGCCCTGCTGCGCGCAGGAGTTCGCATGGCCCACCCGTTTGAAACACTCACCCCAGACCTGGTGCTCGACGCCGTCGAAAGCATCGGTTTCCTCAGCGACGCGCGGGTTCTGGCGCTCAACAGCTACGAAAACCGCGTGTACCAAGTGGGCATCGAAGACGCCGAACCGCTGATCGCCAAGTTCTATCGCCCCCAGCGCTGGACCAACGAGGCGATCCTGGAAGAACACCGCTTCACCTTCGAACTGGCCGAGTGCGATGTACCGGTGGTCGCCCCATTGATCCACAACGGCGAGAGCCTGTTCGAACACGCAGGTTTCCGCTTCACCCTGTTTCCCCGCCGTGGCGGCCGCGCGCCGGAGCCGGGCAACCTCGATCAGCTTTACCGACTTGGGCAACTGCTCGGGCGTTTGCACGCGGTGGGCTCCACCCGCCCGTTCGAACACCGCGAAGCCCTGGGGGTGAAGAATTTCGGTCACGACTCCCTCACCACCTTGCTTGAAGGCAACTTCATTCCCAAAAGCCTGTTGCCGGCCTACGAGTCCGTGGCCCGCGACCTGCTCAAGCGTGTGGAAGAGGTTTACAAGGCCACGCCGCACAAGAACATCCGTATGCACGGTGACTGCCACCCCGGCAACATGATGTGCCGCGACGAGATGTTCCATATCGTCGACCTGGATGACTGCCGCATGGGCCCGGCGGTGCAAGACCTGTGGATGATGCTGGCTGGCGACCGCCAGGAATGCCTCGGCCAGCTCTCGGAACTGATGGACGGCTATCAGGAATTCCACGACTTCGACCCGCGCGAACTGGCGCTGATCGAGCCGCTGCGCGCCCTGCGCCTGATGCACTACAGTGCCTGGCTCGCACGACGCTGGGACGACCCGGCGTTTCCCCATAGCTTTCCGTGGTTTGGCAGCGAGCGGTATTGGGGCGACCAGGTGCTGGCGTTGCGCGAGCAACTGTCGGCGCTCAATGAAGAACCGCTGAAGCTCTTCTGACCTGGCCCTGCCTCCTGTGGGAGCTGGCTTGCCTGCGATGGCGGCGGTGACTTCACTATTGCTATCGCAGGCAAGCCAGCTCCCACCAAAAAGCGGCGCCCATTGTCTGACAAATATCCTTACAATTGCGCTTTGTTAGCTGCCTGAGCAAGGATTCTGCAATGCAAGCCGCCAACCCCCGCAAGGGGTACATCCTGGGCCTGAGCGCCTATGTCATCTGGGGTCTATTCCCGCTCTACTTCAAAGCCATCGCCAGCGTGCCCGCCGCCGAGATCATTGTGCACCGCGTATTGTGGTCGGCACTGTTCGGTGGGCTGTTGCTGATGGTGTGGAAACATCCCGGCTGGTTTCGCGAACTGCGCGACAACCCCAAGCGCCTGACGATCCTGGCCCTCAGCGGTTCGTTGATCGCCGCTAATTGGCTGACCTATGTGTGGTCGGTGAACACCGGGCGCATGCTTGAAGCAAGCCTGGGTTACTACATCAACCCGCTGGTGAATGTGCTGCTGGGCATGCTGATCCTCGGCGAGCGCCTGCGCCGTTTGCAATGGGTAGCCGTGGGGTTGGCAGCGGTAGGTGTGGCGCAGCAGGTGTGGCAAGTCGGTAGCCTGCCGTGGGTGTCGCTGGCGCTGGCGCTGACGTTCGGCTTCTACGGTTTGATCCGCAAGCAGGCGCCGGTCAAGGCGCTGCCAGGCCTGGTGGTGGAAACCTGGATGCTGGTACCCATTGCCGTCGCCTGGTTGCTGTTCAACCCGACCGCCCACAGCGCGCAACTGGCGTTCTGGAGCACCTCCGAAGCCTGGTGGCTGGTGGCCGCAGGCCCGGTGACGCTGATTCCCCTGGTGTGCTTCAACGCCGCTGCACGGCACTTGCCCTACACCGCCCTGGGCTTTTTGCAGTATGTGGCGCCGACGCTGGTGTTGCTCGAAGCCGTGCTGTTGTTCGGTGAACACCTGGCGCCGAGCACGCTGATCGCCTTCGCCTTCATCTGGGCCGGGTTGGTGGTGTACAGCCTGGATGCCTGGCTGACCGTGCGCAAACGCTGATCAAATAACGTACAAACCTCTGCGAGCCACGGCTTTCGTGGCTTGCAGCGTTCCACCCCAAGGTTATCCACAACCTGATCCCCGCCATTTGTGCACAAGCCCTTGAAACTGCTCGTTTTTTGCTCAACTTGCGCAGAAGGCCGGCGGGCGTGGCCTGGCGTCGGGTCTCTACAGGTTATCCACAGGCCCATGCAAGATTTCCCTGCATAACCTTGTGGATCGTTATTCCTCCTGACGCAACTCCACCATCAAGTCATCGGCCAAGGTTTCCAAAGCCTCTTGCAGGGTTTCCAGCGACAGCGTGGCCGGCACTTGCAACAACGCCTCGGCGTTGAACAGCGGATCACCGCTCATGGGCGCCGGGCGCACATCGGTGCTCAGGCGTTCCAGGTTGACGCCCTGCTGGCTCAGCAGCGCGGTGATCTCACGCACGATGCCCGAGCGATCATTGCCCACCAGGGTCATCAGGATCGGCTTGGACGCCGATGCCTGCCCGCTGCTGCCCTCACCCACCAACACGCGAATGCCATGGGTGGATAAATCCTCCAATGCCCCCACCAATGCCTGGCGCTGCTCGCTCGGCACGCTCACCCGCAGGATCCCGGCAAACTGCCCGGCCATATGCGCCATGCGGCTTTCCAGCCAGTTACCGCCATGACTGGCAATGTTCTGCGCGATGCGTTCAACCAGGCCGGGTTTGTCGGCGGCGATAATAGTGAGTACAAGATGGTCCATGGCGCAGTCCCTCGGTTGGTTGATCCTCGATTATAGACATGCCGCGTATATCCAGAAGGTACGCGTGATCGTTAACGTCCATCCCAGGCAAGCCAGCTCTCACAGACAAATCGTGTACCATTTTGATATTTATCTGGAACAATCCAATAGTTTTTTGAGAACATCCGGTTCTCCGCTGTGACCGTACGACCAAAGTGGGTCGCTAAACGACGTATTTAGTCTAATTTTCACAACCGCAAGTCATCATGTAGTATGCCCAACCGTGCACTACATAATGAAAATCTGAAAAAGCGCATAAGCTCCGCAGAGTGAGGCAAGCAATGACTGAACACGTTCAAGTCGGTGGCCTGCAGGTCGCCAAAGTCCTGTTCGACTTCGTGAACAACGAAGCCATTCCCGGTACCGGCATCACTGCCGACCAGTTCTGGGCCGGTGCCGACAAGGTCATCCATGACCTGGCCCCGAAGAACAAAGCCCTACTCGCCAAACGCGACGACTTCCAGGCGCGGATCGATACCTGGCACCAGACCCACGCCGGCCAGGCCCACGACCCGGTGGCCTACAAAGCCTTCCTGCAAGACATCGGCTACCTGTTACCAGAAGCCGCAGACTTCCAGGCCTCGACCCAAAACGTCGATGACGAGATTGCCCGCATGGCCGGCCCACAGCTGGTCGTGCCGGTGATGAACGCCCGCTTCGCCCTCAATGCCTCGAATGCGCGCTGGGGCTCGCTGTACGACGCGCTGTATGGCACCGACGCCATCAGCGAAGCCAACGGTGCCGAAAAGGGCAAGGGCTACAACAAGGTCCGTGGTGACAAGGTCATTGCCTTCGCCCGCGCCTTCCTCGACGAAGCCGCACCGCTGAGCGCCGGCAGCCATGTCGATTCCACCGCCTACAAAATCGTCGATGGCAAGCTGATCGTCAGCCTCAAAGGCGGCAGCAACAGCGGCCTGCGTGACGATGCCCAATTGATCGGTTTCCAGGGCCCTGCGGCCGAGCCGATTGCGATCCTGCTCAAGCACAATGGCCTGCACTTCGAAATCCAGATCGACGCCAGCACCCCAGTCGGCCAGACCGACGCTGCCGGCGTCAAAGACGTGCTGATGGAAGCCGCGCTGACCACCATCATGGACTGCGAAGACTCCGTCGCCGCCGTGGATGCCGATGACAAAGTGGTGATCTACCGCAACTGGCTCGGCCTGATGAAGGGCGACCTGGCCGAAGAAGTGGCCAAGGGCGGCCAGACCTTCACCCGCACCATGAACCCTGACCGCGCCTACACCGGCGTGGATGGCAGCGACGTGACCCTGCACGGCCGTTCGCTGTTGTTCGTGCGCAACGTTGGCCACTTGATGACCATCGACGCGATCCTCGATAAAGACGGCAACGAAGTACCCGAAGGCATCCTCGACGGCCTGATCACCAGCCTGGCGGCGATCCACAGCCTCAACGGCAACAACACCCGCAAGAACAGCCGCACCGGTTCCGTATACATCGTGAAACCGAAGATGCACGGCCCGGAAGAAGCCGCGTTCACCAACGAACTGTTCGGTCGCATCGAAGAGGTACTGAACCTGGCGCGCAATACCCTCAAGGTCGGGATCATGGACGAGGAGCGCCGCACCACGGTCAACCTCAAGGCCTGCATCAAGGCGGCCAGTGAGCGCGTGGTGTTTATCAACACCGGCTTCCTCGACCGCACTGGCGATGAAATCCACACCTCCATGGAAGCCGGCGCGATGGTGCGCAAGGCGGCCATGAAGGCAGAAAAATGGATCGGCGCCTATGAGAACTGGAACGTCGATATCGGCCTGAGCACCGGCTTGCAAGGTCGTGCACAGATCGGTAAAGGCATGTGGGCCATGCCCGACCTGATGGCGGCGATGCTTGAGCAGAAAATCGCCCACCCGTTGGCCGGTGCCAACACCGCCTGGGTACCGTCGCCGACCGCCGCGGCCCTGCATGCGTTGCACTACCACAAGGTTGATGTGTTCGCCCGCCAGGCCGAGCTGGCCAAGCGCGAGCGCGCTTCGGTGGACGATATCCTCACCATTCCTCTGGCCAGCAACACCGATTGGTCCGAGGAAGAAATCCGCAACGAACTGGACAACAACGCCCAGGGCATCCTCGGCTATGTGGTGCGTTGGATCGACCAGGGTGTGGGCTGCTCCAAGGTGCCGGACATCAACGATGTCGGCCTGATGGAAGACCGCGCCACCCTGCGTATTTCCAGCCAGCACATCGCCAACTGGCTGCGCCACGGCATTGTCAACGAAGACCAGGTGATGGAAAGCCTCAAGCGCATGGCGCCCGTGGTGGACCGCCAGAATGCCGGGGATGCGCTGTACCGCCCACTGGCTCCGGACTTCGACAGCAACATCGCGTTCCAGGCAGCGGTGGAGTTGGTGATTGAAGGGACCAAGCAGCCGAATGGCTATACCGAGCCGGTGTTGCATCGCAGGCGTCGGGAGTTCAAGGCCAAGAACGGCCTGTAATGGAAAAAGCCCTGATCGAAAGATCAGGGCTTTTTTATCAGTGTCAGTTAGACCGCATTGCCTGAATCGCAGGCAAGCCAGCTCCCACAGGGGAATGCATTTCAAATGTGGGAGCCGGGCTTGCCCGCGAAGAGGCCAGGCCAGTCACCTCACACTCAGGGCACCATCCCCAACTCCCGCTTCACCAACTTCGCCAACTTCACGCTATCAATCGGCTTGAGCAAGAAATCCACCACGCTCAAATGCATCGCATCAATCACATCCGGCGCTTCCGCGTCTCCAGACATGATGATGATCGGCAACGCCGCACGGGTGGACTCACGCACCTGGCGGATCAATTCCAGGCCATTGCTGGGCGCCATGCGCAGGTCGGTGATCAGCAAACCGATGGAACTGCTCGTCTTCAACAAATCCCACGCAGCCTCGCCACTTTCGGCAGTCATGCAGCGAATACCGTCGAGCCCAAGGATTTCCGCCAACAATTCACGCGCGTCCTTGTCGTCGTCCACGATCAAAACGCGTTGGGGGGGCAAATCGGGCTCCAGCATCACGGCGCTCAGCGCCTCGCGCTCGGCATCACTCAAAATATCGTGGTCGGACATACGTTTCTCAGCAGTTCTAATTCAATCTCCCAGCACACTCGTCAGACATCTGCGGAAGGGCGAACAATGTGCACTTCGTCGGAAAGTTTGCCTAGTGGGCGTTCTACGGGTTTTGCACGATTGTCATGTAAGGTTTTTCCCTAGATTTGTGCGGTATTCCTCGACCTAGACTTACGTCCAATGGGCACCCACCGCGCAGGAGTCGACCATGCAGCACGATAACGACAAAAACACTGCGGTCACTGTTATGAGTAAAGCTGATGCATTCGCACAGGCGGGTAAAACCGCTGTGTTGCAGAACATCCACGGCACCCTGCAATTCCTGCAACGCTTCCCGCCGTTCAACCAGATGGAACAGGCGCACCTGGCTTTTCTGGTGGAACAGTGCCAACTGCGTTTCTACGGCCCCGGCGACAGCATCCTCAAACCGTCGGGCGGCCCGGTCGAGCACTTTTATATCGTCAAGCAGGGCCGGGTCGTGGGTGAGCGTCCAGACTCGGCGGACACCACCTTTGAAATCGCCACCGGCGAATGCTTTCCCCTCGCCGCCTTGCTGGGTGAGCGCGCGACCCGTACAGAACACAAAGCCGCTGAAGACACCTTCTGCCTGCAATTGAACAAACCGGCCTTTATCAAGCTGTTCGCGCTGTCCAGCCCGTTTCGTGATTTCGCCTTGCGCGGGGTCAGCAGCCTGCTCGACCAAGTCAACCAGCAGGTACAGCAAAAAGCCGTGGAAACCCTCGGCACCCAATACTCCTTGAATACCCGCCTGGGTGAATTGGCCATGCGCCACCCGGTCACCTGCAGCCCGCACACACCGTTGCGCGAAGCGGTGACTTTGATGCACGAACAACAGGTCGGCAGCATTGTGATCGTCGACGAACACAAGGCGCCCCTGGGCATCTTCACCCTGCGCGATCTGCGCCAGGTGGTCGCCGATGGCGCCAGCGACTTCAGCCAGAGCATTGCCGGGCACATGACCCAGGCGCCGTTTTACTTGAGCCCGGAGCACAGCGCTTTCGACGCAGCCATCGCCATGACCGAGCGACATATCGCCCATGTGTGCCTGGTGCAAGACCAGCGCCTGTGTGGCGTGGTCTCCGAGCGTGACTTGTTTTCCTTGCAACGTGTGGACCTGGTGCACCTGGCCCGCACCATCCGCAACGCGCCTCGGGTGGAAAACCTGGTGGCGATTCGCGGTGAAATCGGCCAGTTGGTGGAGCGCATGCTCGCCCATGGCGCCTCATCCACCCAGATCACCCACATCATTACGCTGCTCAACGACCACACCGTGTGCCGGGTGATCGAGCTGACCCTCGCGGAAAAAGGCGACCCCGGCGTGCCCTTCAGTTGGCTGTGTTTTGGCAGCGAAGGCCGCCGCGAACAAACGCTGTACACCGACCAGGACAACGGCATCCTGTTCGAGGCCAAGGACGCCGTCGAAGCCGCCGACATGCGTGAGCGCTTGCTGCCGCTGGCGCAGCACATCAACCAAAGCCTGGCGCTGTGCGGCTTCAGCCTGTGCAAGGGCAATATCATGGCCGGCAACCCCGAGCTGTGCTTGTCCCGCGTGGAGTGGGCGCGGCGCTTCGGCGCGTTCATTCGTGAGGCGACGCCGGAAAACCTGCTGGGCTCAAGCATCTATTTTGACTTGCGCGTGGTGTGGGGCGAAGAGCGCGGTTGCGAGCAGCTGCGCCAGGGCATTCTCGATCAGGTGGCGGATAACCGCTTGTTCCAACGCATGTTGGCCGAAAATGCACTACTGCGGCGCCCGCCGGTGGGGCGTTTCCGCGAGTTCGTGCTGACCCGCAAACATGGCGAAAAGGCCACCCTCGACCTCAAGGTGCAAGGCCTTACACCTTTTGTAGATGGCGCGCGCCTGTTGGCCCTGGCCAATGGCATCCACGCCAACAACACCCTGGAACGCCTGCGCCAGTTGGTGGACAAGGCCGTGATCGAACCCCTGGATGGCGCCGCCTATGAAGAGGCCTACCACTTTATCCAGCAGACCCGCATGCAGCAGCACCAATTGCAGACCCGCGAGAACCTGCCCTATTCCAACCGCGTCGACCCCGACAGCCTCAACCACCTGGACCGGCGCATCCTGCGTGAGTCCCTGCGCCAGGCCCAACGCCTGCAAAGCAGCCTGAGCTTGCGGTATCAGCTATGAGTTTGTTTGGCTGGCTGCGCGTCAAAAAACCTGGGCTCAACGCTGCGCAACAGCAGCGCCTGGAACAGTTACCCAAGCCCGCCGAACTGGGCAACGGCCCATTGCGCAGCCAGCGCTGGGTAGTGGTGGACCTGGAAACCAGCGGCCTGAACCTTCACCGCGACCAGGTGCTGTCCATCGGCGCCGTGGTCATCGAAGACGGTGCGGTGGATTTCTCCCAACTGTTCGAACGCACTCTGCAGCGCACCGACACCAAGCTCAGCCCCAGTGTGCTGATTCACGGCCTCGGCCCCAGCGCGATTGCCGCCGGCAGCGACCCGGCCGAGGCGTTGCTGGATTTCATGGCGTTCGTGGGCGACAGTCCGCTGCTGGCCTTTCATGCCCCGTTCGATCAACACATGCTGTGCCGAGCGCTGAAGGACAGCCTGGGATATCGCCTGGCCCATCCGTTCCTGGATGTGGCAGACCTGGCCCCGCTGTTATGCCCAGAGGCGCATATCCGCGAAGCCGGGCTGGATGACTGGCTCAACCACTTCAGGCTACAGGCCGGCGAACGCCACCATGCCAGCGCCGATGCACTGGCGACGGCGGAGCTGATGTTGATCCTGTTCAGCCGGGCGCGGCAGCAACAGATCGATACGCCCCAGGCGCTGAATGAGCGTTTGGCCCAATGGAAACGACGCAAACAGTCCCCTTCCCTTTAACGCTTCGCGCCCGACGCGGAGCATCGCGGGATGCATTCCTACGCAGAGCGCGGGAACGATCACCCGACAGACGCCAATTGCGCCCACCCTGCGCCTCTGACACAATCGCGAATAATTCTCGTTAGTTTAAACCTTATTCGGTGATGCCTTGTCGTCGGTCCAGACCCCACGCAGTGAGCTTGTTGGTGCGTTGTATCGCGACCACCGTGGCTGGCTGTTGGCGTGGCTGCGACGTAACGTGGGGTGCCCAAGCCGCGCCGAAGACCTGAGCCAGGACACCTTCATGCGCCTGCTGGGCCGTGATGAGTTGCGCGAGCCCCGCGAACCGCGGGCGTTCCTGGTGGCCATCGCCAAGGGTTTGCTGTTTGACTATTTCCGTCGTGCGGCCCTGGAACAGGCCTACCTCACTGAATTGATGCTGATGCCGGAAAACGAACAGCCTTCGCCGGAAGCCCAGCAACTGATCCTTGAAGACCTCAAGGCCATCGACCGCCTGCTCGGCAAGTTGTCGAGCAAGGCCCGCGCCGCGTTCCTCTATAACCGCCTCGACGGCCTGGGCCATGCCGAAATCGCCCAGCGCCTGGGCGTGTCGGTGCCCCGCGTGCGCCAATACCTGGCCCAGGGCATTCGCCAGTGCTACATCGCACTGTATGGCGAGCCGTCGTGACCGCAATCGGCTCCAAACCGGTGTCGTCGCGCGTGCTGGATGCCGCGATTGCCTGGCAACTGTCCCTCGACTCGGGCGACGGCAGCGCGGTGGAACAGGAAGAGTTCAGCAAGTGGCTGGCCAGCGATGAGGAACACGCTCGCGCCTGGCGCCAGTTGGGCATGCTCGACCAGCGTTTCAGCGTGGCCTCGGGCCCGGCTCGGGCGGCGCTGCTGCAGTCGCGCCACGGCATTCGCCAGCGCGTGCGCAAACTGGGCCGTGGCCTGGCGAGTATCGTTGTGGTGTGCGGCCTGGCGCTGTTTGCCGGCGAGCGTTACGTGCCTATCCACTATTGGCTGGCCGACCAGCGCACTGCTACCGGTGAACAGCGCACGCTGAAGCTGGCGGACGGCACGCGGATCAACCTCAACACCCACAGCGCCATTGATGTGCGCTTCGACGAAACACGCCGTTTGGTCGTGTTGCAGGCAGGCGAAATTCTCGTCGAAACCGGCCACGACGATTCGCGCCCTTTCTACGTGCAAACCCGCGACGGCAGCCTGCGGGCGCTGGGTACCCGGTTTATCGTCAAGCGCGAAGACGACGCTACGCGACTGAGTGTGTTGCAGTCAGCCGTGGCCGCCCAGCCCGAGGCGCTGCACCAGGAACAAGTGTTCAAGGCGGGCCAGCAGGTGCTGATGCGCGGCGACGGGCTCGGGCCACTGTTGGCCGTCACCCCCGCCACCGATGCCTGGACCCGCGGCATGCTGGTAGTGGACAACGCTCGGCTGGGGGATGTGATCGAGGAATTGGCGCGCTATCGCACCGGCTACCTGGGGGTGGATAAGAACGTGGCCGACCTGCGCATCACCGGCAGTTTCCCGCTGCGCGACACCACGTTGGCATTGAATGCGCTGTTACCGACCTTGCCGGTGCAGATCGAGCAGCACACGCCGTGGTGGGTGACCGTCAAGGGTAAGCCTTAGGTCCTGCAGCGCCTGGCCGATTGCTATCGCAGGCAAGCCAGCTCCCACATTTTGAATTGCGAACACCATCAACTGTGGGAGCTGGCTTGCCTGCGATGAGGCCCTCAAGCACACCTGCGAAAAATATTTTCACTCACCCCTATCACTTTTCGATTCTCGCTCGGCACCTAGGCAATTGAGAAATATTTCCATTCAGGAGCCGCCCTTATGTCCCGCACGCTAGACACCTTGTTGCGCCCCAGCCTGTTAGCCATGGCGATCGCCCTCAGCGCCCCGCTCGCCAGCACCCCGCTGATCGCCGCCGAACAAGCCTCCAGCGTGCGCGCCTATAACCTGCCGGCTGCGCCCCTGGCCACCACCCTGAACCAAATCGCCAGCCAGGCCGGCCTGGCGCTGACCCTCAACCCTGCACTCGCCGCCGGCAAGACCTCGGCGCCGGTCAAGGGCCAGTTCGATGCGCAGGGCGCGTTGCGTGAGGCGTTGCGCGGTACTGGCTTGCAGTTGGAGCAGAGCAGTGTGGGCACTTACACCCTGATGCCGGTTCCAGAGGGCGTCGTTGCCTTGCCGACCACCAACATCACCGGGCAAGGCAGCTATGAAAGTGCTTGGGGGCCGGTGGAGGGATATGTAGCAAAGCGTACTGCCGCCGGCACCAAAACCGATACCGCGCTGGTCGAGGCACCACGCTCGATCTCGGTAGCCACCCGCGAGCAGATGCAGGACCGTAACGTGCAGAACCTCGACGATGCGGTCAAATACATGCCCGGTATCGTGTCTGCCAGCTACGGCAGCGACACCCGTTACGACTGGATGCGGGTACGCGGCTTCGAGCCGACGCAATTTCTCGATGGCCTGCCACTGCCACGCGGGGTGTATGCCAACCCGAAAGCTGAAACCTGGAACCTGGATCGCCTCGCTTTGCTGCGCGGTCCGGCCTCGTCAGTCTATGGCCAGACCCCTCCGGGCGGCCTGCTGGATATGGTCAGCCGCCGCCCCAGCGCTGAATCGAGCCACGCCATCCAGATGCAATACGGCAGTGACAACTACCGCCAGATCAATTTCGAAAGCACTGGCAAGATCGATGATGAGGGCCAGTTTCTCTACAGCGTTGGCGGCGTGGTACGCGATGCCGGTACCCAGGTCGATCACATCGACAACAAGCGGTACAACATCGCACCGAGCTTGACCTGGAATATCGACACCGATACCAAGCTGACCTTGCTGTCACAGTTCACCCGTGACGATACCGGCACCACCAGCCAGTTCCTGCCGATCCAGGGCACCAAAATCAAATCACCGCTAGGCGAGGTTTCCCACCACAAGAACCTCGGCGACCCGGACTACGACTTCTACGACCGCACCTACTACGCATTGGGCTACGCGTTCGAGCACCGCTTCAACGATACCTGGCAATTCAAGCAGAACCTGCGCTACACCAAATCCGAATTGGCGTTCCAGCAACTGACGGTAGGCTCGTTTGCTTTCTCCCCCGCCGATGCCAATGGCGACATCAGCCGCTCTTCGACCAATGTGGACGAGGACATCAGCCAGTTCGCGGTGGACAACAACTTCCAGGCTGACTTCGCCACTGGCGACATCTCCCACACCGTGCTGCTGGGTCTGGATCATCAACGCACCGACACCTCGTACCTGGCGATTTTCGGCGACGGTGGCACCACGAACATCTTTAACCCGGTCTATGGCCAGCCGATAGTGCGCCCGGCGCGCTCCACCGCGTTCTACGATTACAACCAGAAAACCGTGCAGACCGGCCTTTACGTGCAGGACCAGATGGCCCTGGACAACTGGCGCCTGACTCTTGGTGGTCGTGAAGACTGGGTGCACCAGGGCACCACCTACTTCAACAAGAACGACGCGACCAATACCGACCGCAGCAAGAATTTCAGTGGCAATGCGGCGCTGAGCTATGTGTTCGACTCTGGCTTCGTCCCCTACCTCTCGTACGCCGAGTCGTTCCAGCCTGCGAGCAACGCCAGCGTCGACCCCCTCCAGTCGTTCAAGCCGACGGAAGGCAAGCAGTGGGAGTTGGGGATCAAATACCAGCCACCCGGCTCCAACACCCTGCTGAGTGCGGCGGTCTACGACCTGACCCAGAAGAACGTGCAAGTCACCAGCTTCCAGTCCGGTGGCGCCTCCGTGACCGACCAGACCGGAGAAGTAAAGGTCAAGGGCCTGGAGCTGGAAGCCGTGTCTGATGTGACCGAAAACCTCAAGGTCATCGCGGCCTACACCCTGGCCAAGTCTGAGGTGCAAAAAGGTCAGTACAAAGGCAACCGCCTGCAACTGATGCCTAACCAACAAGCGTCCTTGTGGACCGACTACACCTGGCACACCGGTGCCCTCGACGGTTTCGGTATCGGCTTCGGCGCACGCTATACCGGCAATACCTATGGCGACCAAGCCAATACCTGGGCCGGCAAGGCCAACGCCTACACCGTGTTCGACGGCTCCGTGCATTACGACCTCGGTCGCCTGGACAACAGCCTCAAGGGCGCGTCGGTGAAAGTGAACGCGACCAACCTGTTCAACAAAGACTACATTTCCACCTGTGATGGCTCCTATTGCTACTTCGGCGACCAACGCAGCGTTGTCGCCAGCGCCACCTACCAGTGGTAATCAGCTGAGCTAACCACCAGGCCGCCCATTAGGGCGGCTTTGGTGCATCTGAAGGCTAGATAATGAAAAGCAAAACCATCCGCCGCTGGTCCTTCATCCATACCTGGACCAGCCTGATCTGCACCGTATTCCTGCTGCTGCTCGCCCTCACCGGCCTGCCGTTGGTGTTTCACCACGAGATCGACCACCTGCTGGGCAACGAGCCCGAGCTGGCGCAGATGCCTGCCGATACGTCCCGGCTCAACCTTGAGCAGCTTGTGGCTAAAGCCCAGGCCCATCGCCCCGGAGAGGCCATGCAGTACCTGGCCTGGGACGAAGACGACAACAACGGCGTGATCGCGATCATGGCGGCCACAGCCGGCACTGAGCCGAACTCGTCGCACACCTTCATGCTCGATGCCCGCACTGGCGAAACCGTCGAAATGCCGTCTGCCAATGGGGGCTTCACTCTGTTCCTGCTGCGCCTGCATGTGGATATGTTTGCCGGCCTGCCCGGCAAGTTGTTGCTGGCGTTCATGGGCCTTCTGTTTGTGCTGGCGATTATCTCGGGCACGGTGTTGTACCTGCCATTCATGCGTCGCTTGAAGTTCGCCACGGTGCGCCAGGACAAGTCCACTCGCCTGCGCTGGCTCGACCTGCACAACCTGATCGGCGTGGTCACTTTGACCTGGGCGCTGGTAGTGGGTGTAACCGGCGTGATCAGCGCCTGCGCCGACTTGATCATCGCGGCGTGGCGTGAGGATAGCCTCAGCGCCATGATCGAACCCTACAAGAACGCCCCGCCGCTGACCCAACGCGCGCCCGCCACGGAGCTGTTGAGCATTGCGGCCAAGGCCGCGCCCGGTATGGAACCGGACTTTATCGCCTTCCCCGGCACGCGTTTTTCCAGCGAACATCACTACGCCGTGTTCATGAAGGGCAGCACCCACCTGACCTCCCATTTGCTGACACCGGTACTGATCGACGCCAGCACCCTGGCCGTCACCGCCATCGCCGAACGGCCTTGGTACATGGACGCCATGGGCATGTCCCAACCCCTGCATTTCGGTGATTACGGCGGCATGCCGATGAAGATTTTGTGGGCGGCGCTGGATGTGCTGACCATCATCGTGCTGGTGAGCGGCATTTACTTATGGATCGTACGGCGCAAGGCGGCCAAGGTATGAAGCCGCGGCAGTCGAATTTCTGGAAGGTCTTTGCCATACCGCTGGGGATTGGCCTGCTCAGTGCCGCCGGGTTGTTTGCGGCGTTGCTGGGCGATGGGTGGTGGGATTCGTTGAGTTGGATCGGGCTCGGGATACCGGCAATGATGGGTGTATGGGGGTTGGTTAAGCGGCGCGCTTGAGGTCGCTATCGCAGGCAAGCCAGCTCCCACATTTTGACCTGTGAACACAGTCCAATGTGGGAGCTGGCTTGCCTGCGATGAGGCCCGCAAAAACAACGCGGCCCCCTCGCCAGGCGCCGCACAACCCTCTAGGCTAGCCACACTTCACCTCGAGGAATGCCCATGTCCGCCCCCAGCATGACCTTGTTCCACAACCCCGCTTCGCCCTTCGTGCGCAAAGTGCGCGTGCTGCTGATCGAGACCGGCCAACAGGACCGCGTGGCCCTGCACGCGTGCCTGCCCACGCCGGTCAGCCCGGATGCCGAAGTGCTGCAAGGCAACCCCGTGGGCAAGATCCCGGCCCTGCGTCTGGCCGACGGTTCGGTATTGCACGACAGCCGGGTGATTCTCGATTACCTCGACCACCAGCATGTCGGCAACCCGCTGATCCCCCGCGACGGCTCGGCCCGCTGGCGGCGCCTGACCCTGGCCTCGATGGCTGACGGCATCATGGATGCCGCCGTGCTGGTACGTTACGAGACCGCCATGCGCCCGCCAGAAAAACACTGGGCCCCCTGGCTGGAAGAACAGCGCAACAAAATCCGCCGCGCCCTCGCCGAGCTGGAGCGGGACGCCATTGCCGAACTGGCAAGCCACTTCGACGTCGCCGCCATCAGCGTGGCCTGCGCCCTGGGCTACATAGACTTTCGCCACCCGGATCTGCAATGGCGCACAGATAACCCCAAGCTCGCCGCGTGGTATGCCGAGGTCAGCCAGCGGTCTTCGATGCAGCAGACCCAACCCCCGGTTTGACCAGCCCCCTGTAGGAGCGAGCTTGTTGTGGCGAGGGAGCTTGCTCCCGCTCGACAGCGCAGCTGGAGCCGGCTTTATCAGGGGCGCTTCGCACCCCAGCGCAAGCAAGCTTGCTCGCCACAACAAGCTCGCTCCCACACTGAAACGCGCTGTGATTGAGGAAGTCGACCATCCTCGCTTTCATCTGCTGATCTTCGCGCAATCCGATCATTGCCCTTGCTCCACCTTGCGTTTACCCACCCCATACCAATCCAGCTTGCGCGTCAGCACCATCACCGTGCCCAGCAGGCCAAACAGCAACAACGAGCCCATCAACAGCGCGTAATCCTCGGCACTGAGCAAGCCGTACAGCAAGCCATACAACGCCGCCAGCCCGGCCGAAAACCCCAGGCCGTGGGCGACGCTACGCAGCACATGGCATACGTAGAAGCCGATCAACACCACACAGGCGCTGGCGGATATCAGGTAGGCCAGGGCAAAGCCCAGATGCTCGGACAACGACAACAGCAGCAGGTAGAAGAACGCCAGCGCGACGCCCACCAAAGCGTACTGGATCGGGTGCACCGCCAAACTCTTGAGCACCTCGAAGAGGAAGAAGCCGGCAAAGGTCAGGGCGATAAACAACAGCGCGTACTTAATCGCCCGGTCGCTCTTGAGGTACTGGTCTACCGGGTCGATGAAGTTCACCCCAAAGCTGCGGTTGCTGAAGTCTTCACAGCCTTGCCCGTCCAGGCAGTTCTGCAGGGCTTGTTCGAGGTTGGTGGAGAAGAATGTCGTCTGCCAATTGGCGCTGAAGCCCTGGTCGGTCACCTCACGTTGAGCCGGCAGGAAGTTGCCGACAAAGCTCGGGTGCGGCCAGTTGGACGCCAGTGATACCTGGCTGGTCTTGCCCACCGGCACTACTTGCAGTTGCTCGGTGCCTTGCAGGCGCAGGTCGAAGGCGAACTCCAGCACGGCGGGTTTCTTGCCGTCCTGCGCCGGCAGCGTCACATGCACGCCCTCACCCAGCCAGTCGACTTGGGAGCCTGGCGAGAACTCCAGCCGCTGGTCACCCAGCTCCAGTTTCAGCGCGTTTTCAATACCCCGAATATCACTGATGCCCACCGCCAAAAAAGCTGGTTCAAAGCGGTAGTCGGCGAAGTCTTCGGTGATCCCCAACTGCGCAGGCAAGTCGAAACGCCCGCTGATACGGTTGTCGGCGTGGAACAACCGCGCCTGATAGATGCCCCGTGAGCGCAGTTCGGTTTGCACCTTGCCGTCGAGCTCAAACCGGTCCGGCAGGAAATACAGACGGCCGCGTTCTTCACGGGTTTCTTCGTAGCGCTTGTTGAGCTTTTCATTGAGCTTCCACTCGCGCACGGTCTTGCGAAACGGCACCACCATTACCGGCCCGGTGAGGCGCTGGGCAAAGCTTGAGCTGCGGGCAATGTCCATCAGTACGCCGTCGCGCAGTTGCTGACGGTCGCTGATGATGCCGTTGATCATCAACAATGGAATCAGCAACAGCAGGATCAGCAGCGCAATCGCGCCCAATTTGAAAAGCAGGTTGCGGTTCATGGGTCTCTCCCTGTTTTGATGGGGAGAGTCTGCCCAGTGGGTATGGGAGATTTATGTGGGCAATGTGGAGACTGTGTGGAGATGCAGCACCGCTTGCACGCCGCCCGGTACGTTGCCGATCTGCAACGAGCCGCCGTGCAGCTTCATCACCTCCTCGACAAAGTTGAGCCCCAGGCCCGTACTTTTGCGCCCGCTGGCCGGGCGCGGCAGCGAGTAGAAGCGCTCGCTCAGGCGCGGCAAGGCGTAATCGGGAATCGCCTCCGCCTGGTTGAACAGGCTGACCTGCACCTCGTTATGCCGCACCTGCGCGCTGAACCTCAGCGTGCCGCCGGGTGGGGTGAAATCCAGAGCATTGTCGAGCAGGTTACCCAGGGCCTGGCGTAGCAGGAAGGGTTCGCCAAACACCCGCACATCGGCGGCGATGGCCTGCTCGACGTGCAAGCCGGCGCCTTCGGTCCGTGCACATTGAGCCTTGAGCACATCCTCAACCAGGGCGGCCAAAGGAATGCTCGACTGCTCTTCCAGACCCTGGCGCTGCTCCACCTGGGCCAGGTTCAACAGGCGTTCGATCAACTGTTGCAGGCGCGCGCTTTCGCTGTCGATATTGCCGACAAACCGCTGCTGCTGCTCACGGCTCATGTCTCCCTGCAACAGCTCCGCCGCACCGCGAATCGCCGCCAGCGGGCTCTTCAATTCATGGGTCAATGTATGCACGTAGCGCTCTACGTAAGCCTTGCCTTCCAGCTGCGTGCGCATGTGTTCCACGGCGGTGGATAACTGCTTGAGCTCACCGCCGCGATAATGCGGCAACTCGGCGCGGCGGCCCTCGCTCACGGCTTCGGCATAGGCGGTAAGGCGTCTGAGAGCCGCCGTCAGCCACCACGACAATAGCGCGCCCAGCAGCAGCCCCAGGGTGACCAGCCCGGCGCCGTACCACAGCAGGCGCCGCTCGGTACGATCCACGTAGGGTTGCAACGAGCTGTTGGGCTTGGCCACGGTGACCACGCCGATGATCTGCCCGTTGTCGCGAATCGGCGCCCCCACGTGCATCACCGATGAGGTGGGGTCGTCTGCATCGCTGCGGGTGGAGCGCGCACCGTATTCGCCACGCAGGGTCAGGTACACGTCGTTCCATTTCGAATAGTCCTGGCCCACCGCTTCACCGCTGGAGTCGAGCAATACCCTGCCCTTGGCGTCGGTCACGTAGATGCGATGGTTGACCTGGTTTTTCGGAAGCCCCCAGATCACCGCACCCGGCTGACGGTTGCCATAGGCCTTGAGCAGCTCGGGCCAATGGCTCTGGCCGAGGGTGCCGTTTTTAACGTCTGCACGCAGGATTTCAGCCAGCAGGTTGGCGGTGTCCACCAATGTTTCTTCGGTGGACTGGCGCACGCCGGGGCGGATTTCCTTCATCACGGTGTTGAGCACGAAGTAGCCGGTCAGGCCGATAAACAGCGCATACACCAGGAAAATCCGCAGTCCAAGGCGCATCAGCTATGGCTCGGGCTGTAGCTATAACCGAGGCCACGATGGGTCTGGATCGGCTCGGCATCCGCCGCCACACTCCTGAGTTTGCTGCGCACACTCTTGATATGGCTGTCGATATTGCGCTCGTAACCGGCATCAACGGGTACGCCCACCGCGTCCAGCAGTTGCTCGCGGCTGAACACGCGCTCGGGTTGATCCAGCAGACTTTGCAGCAGGCGGAACTCATGCCGCGTGAGGCTCAAGGGTTGGCCGCGATAGAGAATCTGCATGCGTTCCAGATCCACTTGGAACAGGGTTGGTGCCACAGCCGGGCCGACCCGCTTCAGAATCGCCCTGACCCTCGCCGCCACTTCCCGCGGGCTGAAAGGCTTGACCACATAATCGTCGGCACCGATCTCCAGCCCCACCACCCGGTCGATCTCCGCATCCCGTGCGCTGAGGAACATCACCGGCACTTCACTGAAGCGGCGCAATTGCTTGCAGGTTTCAAAGCCGGTGATGTCCGGCAGGCCGATGTCGAGAATGATCAGGTCGGCCGGGGTCTGGCGCTGATGCTCCAGCGCCGCCTGGCCGAGCGTCAGCCAAGTGGTGGTGAAGCCCTCGCCTTGCAGGGCAAAGATCAGCGTGTCGGCTATTGCCGCTTCGTCTTCGACAATCAGGATGTGCGGCATGGGTTCAATCAGCAGTCCGGTTTGTCGGCAGTGTAGCGACGTGCCGGGTTTACCGCAGCGCCAAATTCACGCAGGGCCTTGGCGCCGATCAGCAGCGGGTAGTTGAAGCTGCTGCGGTCGGTGAGGTTGACCTCGACGGTGCGCTTGACGTCGCCCAGGCACATCTCCAGATCGATCACCGGGCGCTTGGCCACACTGGCTTCGTCCTTGTCATCATCTTCGTCGGCGCGGCTCTTGATCTTGCTGATGCGCGACACCTTGTGCTCATAGACCTTGTTACCCGCGTCTTCACCGCCGAGGCGGAAGCGCACCCAGTCATCGCCGTCGCGCTGAAAGGTTTCGATGTCGCGCGCCGACAGCGAGGCGGTCAGCGCGCCGGTGTCCATCTTGGCCTTGAACGTCTGGCCGATCTCCGGCAACTGGATGTATTCGTAGCGACCGTAGAGGGTCGGTTCGGCGGCCATGACAGGCACAGCAACCAGGGCGAACGCGGCAAGGAGCAATTTCACGGCAGGATTTCCTCGAAAGAAGTGGGCGGAGTCTAGACCGCAAACACAGCACTTAGTTGGATGACCGAGCATATCGCGCACAGTGTGAAACATTCGTCGGGCAATTTGCGATTTGGCCTCTAGACTCACCTTGCTTATCATGGCCCGCCCACAGAATTCCAAGAGTTGCTTATGCGCCGCCTGCTCACCGGCTGTCTGGTTACACTGCTGCTGTTAGTCAACACGCTGATCCTGATCGGCCCCTTGATGGTCTTCGCCCTGCTCAAGCTGGTGGCGCCAGGGCGCTCGCGTGACTATGCCTCATGGGCGGTGATGTGGATCGCCGAAACCTGGGCCGAGATCGACAAGCTGATCTTCGCCGCGTGCATTCCCACTCAATGGGATATTCGCGGTGGCGAAGACCTGCGCGGCGATACCTCTTACCTGGTGATCAGCAACCACCAATCCTGGGTCGATATTCCCGCGCTGATCCAGGCATTGAACCGGCGCACGCCGTTCTTCAAGTTCTTCCTGAAAAAAGAACTGATCTGGGTGCCCTTCCTCGGCCTGGCCTGGTGGGCGCTGGATTACCCCTTCATGAAACGCTACACCAAGGCGTTCCTGGCCAAGCACCCGGAGCTGGCGGGGCAGGATTTGAAGATCACCAAAGAGGCCTGCGAGCTGTTCAAGCGCCAGCCGGTCACGGTGGTCAATTACCTGGAGGGCACGCGGTTCAACGAGGCCAAGCGCAAGCAGCAGGCTTCACCGTTTACCCGATTGCTCAAGCCCAAGGCGGGCGGCGTGGCATTTGTGCTGGCGGCGATGGGCGAACAACTGGACGCGATCCTCGACGTGACCGTGGTGTATCCGCAGCAAAAGATTCCGGGGTTCTGGGACTTGATCAGCGGCGCAGTGCCGAAGGTGATCGTGGATATCCGTACCCGCGAACTGGACCCGGCGTTGTGGCAAGGGGATTACGAGAACGATCCGGCGTTTCGCCAGACCGTCCAGAACTGGGTCAACCAGCTCTGGATGGAAAAGGATGCGCGCATCGAACAACTGCGCCAAGAACCTTAGCTGCCGGTACCCCAGGCCTGAGCCAATTTGCCCAGCACGGAACTGCTGGCGCCCTCGCCGCCCAGGTATTTCAGGATCACCGGGGCAAACTGGCCGACCATGCCGCTGTCCATGCCCAATGCGCTGAAGGCGGTGTTCAAGTCATTGGTGCTTTTCACGTTGCCCAACAGGCCGTCCAGGCCGCTGGTCTTGCTGCCACCGGTTTGGCCGAGCATCCCGCTCAGGGCACCGAGGCTGCCCAATGCGTTATTACCTGACAACTTGTCGAGGCCCGGCACACTGTTACTCAACTGCGAGAAGTCATTGCCGCTGAGTTTGTTCTTGGCCAGGCCCAGCATGGCGCCCGTGCCGCCCACTGCTTGCTCGGGGGTGATGTTCAGTTGCGAGGTCAGGGCCGTCAACAAGTCAGCCGTCTCTGACGTAGGCGCGGCGGCAGCAGCCTTGTTGTTGCCACCCTGCATGCCGGAAATGGCATTGGCTGCATCGCCAAGGCTGAAACCTGCGGCGAACACCGGGCCGGCGGCCACGGTCAACAGGCAGGACAGGGCAAAACCGCGTGAAATCTTCATCGAAACAACCTCTGGGTATAGGGGTAAACGCAGGCGTTGGACTGGGTATCCCGTCGGTTGTTCCGGAGCCCCTGAGGAACCCATCGGGGATAAGCGGGTCCATGAACTGACTACAAAATTTGTCGAGAAGAGACTTATGACTGCGATCCAACCCCCAGTGATTGAGCACAAGCCTGCGTTCTGGAGCCGCCCTCGCCTGTTCATCGGCGCCTGCGTGGTGGTGGTTGCCGGTATCGGCGGCGCGCTCTACACCCAGGACAGCGTCAAATCCGCGGCGACATTGGTGACCACGACCCAGCAGCCAGCCGCACAAATCATGGCCCACAAGGATTACCTGGAAGTGCAGCCGATTGCCTCCACGGCGCCAGCACCGGACCAAAGCCTTGAACTCTGGGCGATTCCCAAAGACGGCACACCGGTGTCCCTTGGCCTGCTGCCGGAGGATGGCAAAGGCATCATCGGCCTGAATCCGCGCCAGCAGGAAAGCATCAGCAAGCCGGTAGAGTTGATGGTGAGTTCGGAAACCAAGGGTGGCTCGGTGAGCAAGCAACCGACAGGCCCGACGGTCTACCAAGGCGCCCTGGCCACGCGCTAATCACCGGCTGACACTCGATTCAAAGGTGGGAGCTGGCCTGCAAAAGCGATAGTGCAGTAACAGATGCCGTGACTGACACATCGCCTTCGCCGGCAAGCCCGCTCCCACAGATGGTCTCATTTGCAGAC
Source organism: Pseudomonas sp. MYb193 (assembly GCF_002966775.1). NCBI lineage: Bacteria > Pseudomonadati > Pseudomonadota > Gammaproteobacteria > Pseudomonadales > Pseudomonadaceae > Pseudomonas > Pseudomonas sp. MYb193. The sequence goes on from NZ_CP023269.1 coordinate 5,636,294, forward strand.
TCACCGGCCGACCCGTTGCATGTCCCGTAACCTGCTGTAGCAGCTTCCAAGGAACCTAACCCGTGTAACGCCCCACCCAGATCGGCCTCCCAACGCAGAGCAGGGAGGACTACCTCGTGGACAAGGAGTTATAACGATGATCGGATGGGTACCTAATCTCTTTTCCCTAGTCACCGCCTACAACCTGCCAGCCCGCAACGCGGCCGTCGACACGGGCCAATGCCCTGCCGTCAGCGACATCCATTCAAAACCCTACACAGACCCCGACCTGCCGCCGCCCTATGGCGAGGGCTATCAGTATTCAGCCCAAACCCAAGGCAAAACATGGACGGGGCAAACCGCCGGGACCAACGATGATTTTCTGGACCCGGAATACGCACTGCAGGCAGAAGCCATCAACGTGCGCGACGGTAAGGTGCACTGTGATTACGGTGGAAAACGTTTGATAAAAAACGGTGAGGTGGCCGATCCCTATTTGCGGTTGACGGCGCTTAAGTGATGCAAAGGGCGACTCGAAGGTCGCCCTTTGTTTGCTTGCGCATCAACTGGCAGTTTCCAAAGAACCTGTAGAAGCGGGTTTGCTGGAAATAGCAAACCTCAGACAAGTCCTACTTAACTAACAATAGAAAACTATCAGACTGCAGCCAACCCGTTCTAAAAACAACCAAGCCACGGGCCAGGCCCCTCACGAAGTGCCGAAAACAGCAATGAATTTTTCGGAGAACGACATGTTTAAACCCTTCTTAAAACCCGGATTACTTGCAATTGCGCTGTTCGGACTTCCGGTCGTTGCAAGTGCGAGCGGGTTAGCGAGCGTTATCGGCAACATCACTAATCCGATTGGAAACTCTTTCTCAAATCAAGCTGTCACTGAATCAGCATTTTCTCATTCATGCAGCACCGGGAAGTTTGTCGGCTACGTTCAAGGCGTTATTGCCGGTAGCGGAAGTACCATACATTACGTGCGCGTAGACAGGTACCGAATTGTGAAAACCGACGAGCACACCGACAGAAGCAAAGCCAATGTCAATATCAAGACCGTCAGCCGAAATGGAACCCGCGTGACAAAGTCAGCAGATGCCATGAAGCAGGATAGGCAATGGCATGATTTGAAAATGGCCAACTATAACTTCGGTTTGCGAAGTGCGGAAATTGAGATGATATTTGATAAGTCCGGGTCCGACCCTAGATGCTTTATCTCGATCTAAGCCGCTGATTGTTCGCCGCTGGTGCTCTTGCATTTACAAAAGCACCGGCGTCAGGCACCTAGCCAAATGAAAAGACAACTCGCACACGGTTTTTTGTTTGCATGCGAACAGTCAAATACCTTGTCGCCATCCCGCCTCCTTTATCGAACATCCTGAACTTCAAATGCTCGTGATCCCTGCCCCCCCGCTCGCCCTCTCGCTGCAGGGCGTGTGCAAGCATTATCAACTTACCAAACAGCCCATCTCAATTCTTGAGAACATAAACTTGCAGATAAACGCAGGTGACCACTGTGCCGTGCTTGGCACTTCGGGCTCAGGTAAGAGCACATTACTTAACATACTCGGCCTCTTGGACCGGGCTGATGAAGGGCGGTATGAGTTTTACGGACACGACACATCCAAGGCGACACCGGATCAACTGGCCGTGTTACGCAACCGACACCTAGGCTTCATCTACCAGAACTTCAACCTGATGCCACGCCTCAGCGCACTGGACAACGTCGCCTTGCCTCTCTCCTACCGTGGCCTTGGCCGGCGAGTAGCCCTGCAGCGTGCCATGCACAGACTCGACCAGGTCGGCCTCAGCCACCGGGCACATCACCTCCCCGCCGATCTGTCTGGCGGCCAACGACAGCGAGTCGCAATTGCGCGAGCTCTCGTGGGGGAGCCTTCCCTGATTCTCGCGGACGAGCCCACTGGCAATCTGGACAGCCGCACGGCAAACGACATTCTGGAATTGTTGCTGGCAATCAATCGTGAGCACCGCGTCACGCTGATTGTCGTCACCCATGATTTAGACATCGCCGCGCACCTGGACAGACAACTCTTCGTTCAGGACCGTACCCTGCGTGAGCACGAACCGTGTCAGAACTGATGAGCGGCGGGAGCCAAACTTTTCGCGACCTGATACATGACGTCAGAACAAACCTGCGGACCTTGGGCAAACGCGCAGTGCTCACCCTTCTCGGCGTCGTCATGGGGAGCTGCTCGGTGGTCGCCCTCATCAATATCGGTCACAACGCCGCCGAAGAAGCCGCTGCAATCTTCCAGGGAATGGGTGTCGATACACTAGTTGCACAGGTTTCAAATGCCGCAGATACGAGGCAAACCTCGCCGCTGCCCGCAGGCATTACTCAACTGCGCAATAAAGTCCCTGATTTAGTGAACATTGCACCCGTTGCCCTGATGGGCAACTCAGTGACGTTCAAGGGGCGCGACATTTCTATCCAACTGATCGGCTCAACGCCCCCACTGAAACAGGCGTTGGGCTTGGAAGTGCATGAAGGGCGTTTTCTGAGCGAATTCGATGACCAAGCCACTCATGCAGTGATAGGCCGCCAGCTCGCCGATGAACTCTCCAGCGCTGGCACGCCGGTGCGCATAGGCGACACACTACGAGTGCAACATGCACTGTTCCAAGTCATAGGCGTTCTGCATCCACGGTTTGCGTCGGCGATTGCTCCGTTCGACCCCAACACCTCCATGTTTATTCCAATGCAAGGTGTCAGCCGACTACAGGCTTGGGCGCCAGTCACCCACGTTTTCGCACGTGCTCCGGGCGCGCGTCCTATTGGTAGCGTGGCGTCCGACTTCAAACACGGATTAAGACAGCTATTTCCCGGCCAGGACATCGACGTTCTGGTCCCCCAGCAGATCATCGACGGCCTGTCCCGACAGAATCGAACCTTCACCTATCTGCTAGCCGCCCTCGCTGGCATTTCGCTTATCACCAGTGGTGTCGGGGTGATGAACGTCATGCTGATGAGCATCGCGCAACGGCGTCGAGAAATCGGTTTGCGCATGGCCATGGGCGCTCGTCCCCGCGATATCCGCAACCTGTTCATGATCGAAGCACTGACCTTGACCACCTTGGGAGCACTGACCGGAGCCATCCTGGGCGTCGGCTTGGCCCTCATTTATGCCCGTGTATCGGGATGGAGCTTCGCGCTGTCGCCAATGTCGGTGCCATTGGGCATTGGCAGCGCGATAGTAGTCGGTATGTTTTTTGGGCTTTACCCCGCCCTTTCCGCCTCGCGGCTACAACCTGTGGAAGCGCTGCGTGAAGACGAGTAGATACCTGGTGCTGACCGCAGCGTTTTTCTTGTGTGTCCAGAATGCCAAAGCCTCCTCGCTGTTAAGCGAGCAGACTATCGGCATGAGTCTGGCGGATGCCCTTTACCTTGGCCTGCGCAACAACCGTGAAATACGCAGCGCTTACCTGCAAAGGGAGGGCCAAAAATTCGACCTGCGCGTGGCTGAAGACGCGTTCAAGCCAAAACTCTTGCTCAAGAGTGAATACACAAACATCAGAAGCAGCGAAGACCAAGCTCGTCAACTCGCACTTACCCCCACGGCTACGTTGCTCGGACGGTACGGCACGCGCTTGAACGTGGGATGGACCCAGCAGCTCAACCATTCCGAGCAGGTGGGCCACCTGCGCAGCGACGGGATAAACCTGGAAATAATCCAACCGTTATTGCGCGGATCCGGCCCGGATGTCACCACCGCCCCCCTGCGGCTCGCAAGACTGTCAGAGCAAGCCAACCGCCTGAACCTCAAGGCGAATATTTCTCAAACGGTCTCCACCATCATCACAACCTATCGGGAGCTGATCAGGGCTCAGGAGCAACTGGGCATCGTCCAGGCGTCGCTTCAAAGGGCGCGGGCCTTGTTGACGGTGAACAAAGCACTGATCAACGCCGGGCGCATGGCTCAATTTGAAATCGTGCAGACCGAAGCTGACATCGCCGTCCAGGAACTGAGTGTCGAAGAAGCGCAAAACCAGCTGGATATTCAACGCCTCGCCCTGCTGCGCCTGCTGGCACTGGATTTGTCCACGAACATTCAGGCCACCGAGGCCTTACAGGCAACTCCACTGGAGGTCGATCTGCCACAAGCCATACACCTGGCGCAAGCTCAGCAACCTCAGTACCTCTCCACATTGCTCAATGGCCAGCAGGCCGCGTTGGACATGATCCTCGCCAAGGATGCCGCTCGCTGGGACCTCTCTCTGGTGGCGGGTGCCAGTCAGGTGCGTGAGCACCCAGGCACCGGCTCTGCTCGGCGCTGGGAAAGCTATACCGGCCTTCAGTTGGAAATCCCCATTGGCGACATCAGCACCCGCCAAGCGCAGACACGTGCGCGTATCAATGTAGAACAACAGCAGTTGCTAATCGCCGACGCCCGTCAAGAATTGGAACGCAACGTCAGCAACGTAGTGCGCGAACTTGGCACCCGCTGGCGTCAATATGAAATCGCCCTGCGTGCCAACGAACTGTCAACGCGCAAGCTGGACATCGAGCGCGAAAAACTCAGCGTCGGGCGCTCCAGCAATTTTCAAATCATCAGTTTCGAAAACGATCTGCGCGATGCGGAAAATGCACGTATCAACGCACTCATCGCTTATCTGAACGCCCAGACGCAATTGGACGAAACCCTCGGCATGACTTTGGAAAAATGGGAGATTGCACTTGAAGGCCCACACTGAAAAGGCCTGTCACTCGCACTATTGGCGCATAGGTTCGATGATGCTGATAGCGTTGATTGGCGCTGCATTGATCGTGAAAAAAGTTGCGATTGCGCCGCCCCCCGCACCGCAATGGGTGAGCGTGCAAACCAAGCCAATGACGCTACATATCGGCCTGGTCGGAAAATTCGAGCCTATCCAAACCATCGTGCTCAACGCACCATTCGAAGGCGTTATCCAGTCCCTCGAAGCCGAACAGGGCCAGTGGGTACAGAAAGGCCAAGCGCTTCTGAGCATGGACCCTACGCTGATCGAGCTGCAGTTACGCGAAGCCCTGTCCGGGCAACTCAAAGCCCAACGAACCGTGCACGAGTTGAACAATTGGGAAAACGGCACTCAAGTCACACGAGCGCGTCGTGCGTTACGCACCGCCGACATCTCACTGAGCAACCTGGAAGGCAGGCTACGAGAAAACCGCCATCTGTTCGAACGCGGCATTATTGCGCGCAACGAACTTGACGAACTGGAGCAGCAAACGAAGTTGCAACGACTTGAACGCAGCAGCGCTCAAAACGAGCTGAACGCGTTATTAGACGAAGGGAAAGGCCAGGCTCGGCAGATTGCCGAAATGGAGCTGACCAATGCCACGGTGAGGTACGAACAGCTGCAACAGTTGATTGCCAAACAAGTCGTGGTAGCACCGTTCACCGGCGTTATTGTTCCTGTAAATGCCGCACAAGGGGCCGGAGTAACGCCTCTCGTACAGACCGGCTCAAGGGTCAGTCAGAATCAGGCTCTGCTGGGTTTGGCCAATACCGAAACACTGAAGATCGTCACTACGGCATCCGAGCTGGATATCAACCAGCTGCAACCGGGACAGCGCGTTGAAATCCTGGGTGATGGATTTCTCGGCGAGCCGCTGCTTGGCCATGTGCAAGCGGTCGGCAACCTGGCCTTGCCCAGCGATGACCCCGGCGACAGTGCACTGTTTCCCGTCACACTGAGCGTGGCGGCATTGACGCCTGGACAGGCCAAGCGTATCCGTCCCGGTATGAGCGCACGCCTGAACATCACGACCTACCACAATGAACAGGCCATCATCGTGGCGCCCGAAGCGATAAGCCAGGAAGGCAGTGAAATGGTCGTGATTTACCGTAAAGGCGAGGGCCAGCCGATTGAACGCCGGATCGTAGAGGTGGGCCATGCCAACGCCGAGGGCGTAGAAGTTTTTGGTCTTGCACCCGGACAGGTGAGCCTTGGCAGTCCATCGCGAGAATGATGCGCGTCTTTGTTAAACAAAGGGCGACCCGCGGGTCGCCCTTTTGTTTGCTTTGCCTTTACGCCGCACTGAACAACTTATGCGGGTCAATCACAAACTTCTTCGGCACACCCGCATCGAACTCGCCATAGCCACGTGGCGCATCATCCAGGCTGATCACCTGCACGCCGACGATCTCAGCGATGTTGATACGGTCCCACATGATCGCCTGCATCAGTTGGCGGTTGTACTTCATCACTGGCGTCTGCCCGGTGTGGAAGCTGTGGGATTTGGCCCAGCCCAGACCAAAACGAATGCTCAGGCTGCCCATTTTCGCGGCGGCATCGACAGCACCTGGATCTTCGGTCACATACAGGCCTGGGATACCGATCTTGCCTGCCACACGTACCACGCCCATCAGCGAGTTGAGCACGGTGGCCGGGGCTTCGGCCTTGACGCCGTCGTGGCCGTGGCCGCGTGCTTCGAAGCCCACGCAGTCAACGGCGCAGTCCACTTCGGGCTCGCCCAATAGCGCGGCGATCTGTTCGTGCAGCGGGGTGTCGGTGGACAGGTCGACCACTTCAAAACCCTGGGCCTTGGCGTGGGCCAGACGGATCGAGTTGACGTCGCCGATGATCACCACCGCTGCACCCAGCAAGCGAGCGGAGGCGGCAGCCGCCAGACCCACCGGGCCGGCACCGGCGATGTAGACAGTGCTGCCTGGGCCGACGCCGGCAGTAACAGCGCCGTGGTAGCCAGTGGGCAGGATGTCGGAAAGGCAGGTCAGGTCACGGATCTTCTCCATGGCCTTGTCACGGTCCGGCAGTTTCAGCAGGTTGAAGTCGGCATACGGCACCAGCACGTACTCGGCCTGGCCCCCGGTCCAGTCGCCCATGTCCACGTAGCCGTAGGCGCCGCCGGCACGGGCCGGGTTGACGGTCAGGCATACGCCGGTGTGTTGCTCTTTGCACGAGCGGCAGCGGCCACAGGCGACGTTGAAGGGCACGGACACCAGGTCGCCGATTTTCAGGTTCTCGACGTCGCTGCCCTTCTCGATCACTTCACCGGTGATTTCATGCCCCAGCACCAGGCCGGTCTGGGCCGTGGTACGGCCGCGCACCATGTGTTGGTCGGAGCCGCAGATGTTGGTGGAGACCACGCGCAGGATGACGCCGTGCTCAATCTTCCTGCCACGGGGGTCCTGCATTTTGGGATAGTCGATTTTCTGTACTTCGACCTTGCCGTTGCCGAGATACACGACACCACGATTACCAGACATGCTTTCACCTCGCTGTTGTTTTTATGGAACTGCGTTGCCCTTGGGGCAGCGCGTTAAGTGCTCGGGTACAGATGCTGTTTCTTGTGTTGCTTGTAAGGGCCTCATCGCAGGCAAGCCAGCTCCCACAGTGGATCGGGTTCACACATCCAGGAATGGGAGCTGGCTTGCCTGCGATAGTGATCTAAAGAACGACGGTGCGATTGGCGTTCAAGAACACCCGCCGCTCGATGTGATACCCCACCGCCCGCGCCAATGTGAGCCCTTCGATATCCCGCCCCTTGGCAATCAAATCTTCGGGATAGTGGCTGTGATCCACCACTTCCACGCCCTGGGCGATGATCGGCCCTTCATCCAGATCGTTGTTGATGTAATGCGCCGTGGCGCCCACCAGTTTCACGCCCTTGTTGTACGCCTGGTGATACGGCTTGGCGCCTTTAAACCCCGGCAGCAACGAGTGATGAATATTGATGGCCTTGCCATCGAGCTTGCGGCACAGCTCCGGTGACAGCACTTGCATGTAGCGCGCAAGGATCACCAATTCGGCGCCGGTGTCTTCCACCACTTGCCACACCTGGCGCTCCTGGGACGGTTTGTCGTTGGGGTCGAGCGGGAAATGGTAGTAGGGAATCTGGTGCCAGTCGGCCAAGGGTTTCAGATCGGGATGGTTGGAAACCACCGCGACTACATCCATCGACAACTGGCCGATGCGCTGGCGATACAGCAGGTCGTTGAGGCAGTGATCGGCCTTGGAGACCATGATCACCACTTTGGGCCGGTAGTTCGGCGCCGTCAGTTCGAAGATCATGCCAAAGGCTTCACCACGGGTGGCCAAGCCATCCCGGAACGCCTGCTCGTCAAAACCGTCAGGCTGACGGAACTCAACACGAATGAAAAACCGTCCCGAGAGGCGGTCATCAAACGAATGGTGCTCGGTGACGTAGCAGCCTTGCTCAAACAGGTAGCGGGTGACCGCGTCCACCGTGCCGAGCACGCTGGGGCAGTCGGCGGTCAAAATCCATGTATCGGGTGCGCGGCTCATGGGCGATTCCTCAGGCTTGAACGCTCAAACCGAATTCGGCCGAGGCATCCTGCAACCACAACCACCAGTAATCCGAGAAGCTGCGACGGATCAGCAGTTCCCAGGTGTCTTCAGCCGTATGACGGATCACCAGTTGCGACTTGGCGAACACCGTACCCACGGCTTTGCCGACCGGAAAGTTGTTGGGGTGTACGTCGTAGCTGGTGGACTTCATCAGCACATCGCGCACATTCGGGCCGCTCAGTTCAAGAATCTGCTGGCCGCCGCTGACGTTGACGATCTGGATATGCAAGTCGCCCAAGGCGGCGCGCAGGTTTTGCTCGGCGGCAAACTCTTCACCGCTCGGCACGATCAACAGCCACTCATCCGGGCCGAGCCACTGAAGGCTGGTTTCACCTTTGAAGACCACACTCAGCGGGCCGGGCAGTTCGATACCGACGGCCTTGTGTACGCCGGCGGCGAAGGCGGCGTCGTGGCCATCGCCACGGATAGTCAGGTGGCCGAGGAGTTTCTTTTCACGCACGGTCACGCCGGCATTCTTGCGGCCCTTGCCGACCAGGCTGGCAAGGTCGGCATGGTGCAGCGACGACTCGGCCTTGGCGCCGGTGGTGGGGCGTTGTTGGTAAACATTGGCTGCTGTCATAGAGCACCTGTATGAATTCTGTGGTGACGGTTCTGGCCTCATCGTGGGCAAGCCCGGTTCCCACAGGGGAATGCATTCCACGTGTGGGAGCTGGCTTGCCTGCGATGCAGGCGCCTCGGTCTATCAGATGTTCTGCCGATCACCTTTGGGATCAAAGAACACCGAAGACACAATCTCGGCCTCGATCACGCTGCCATCCGCTTGCGGCGAGAACACCCGCTGACCGATGCGCTTCAAGCCGCCCTTCACCACACCCATGGCAAACGAATAGCCCAGGGAGTTATGCGCATAACTTGAGGTAACGTGACCCACCATCTTCATCGGAATCGTCTGCTTCGGATCGAACACCAACTGCGCGCCTTCCGGCAGCCACACGTTCGGGTCGATCGGCTTGAGCCCCACCAACTGCTTGCGCTCTTCACGCACGCAGTCTTCACGGTTCATCCCGCGCCAGCCGATCCACGAGAACGGCTTGGTACGGCCAACGCACCAGCCCATGTTCAGGTCGTCCGGGGTCATAGAGCCGTCGGTGTCTTGCCCGACGATGATGAAGCCCTTCTCGGCCCGCAGTACGTGCATGGTCTCGGTGCCGTACGGGGTCAGGTTGTACTTTTTGCCGGCCTCGACGATCTTTTCCAGCACGCCCATGGCGTAGTCGGCCTGCACGTTGACTTCGTACGACAGCTCACCGGTAAACGAGATACGGAACACCCGCGCCGGCACGCCGCCCACCAGGCCTTCCTTCCAGGTCATGAACGGGAAACCGTCCTTGTCCAGGTCGATGTCGGTGACTTCACTGAGCAGTTTGCGGCTGTTGGGGCCCGACAGGGTCATGGTTGCCCAATGGTCGGTGACCGAGGTGAAGTACACCTTGAGGTCCGGCCATTCGGTCTGCTGGTAGATTTCCAGCCATTGCAGCACGCGGGCGGCGCCGCCGGTGGTGGTGGTCATCAGGAAGTGGTTGTCGGCCAGACAGGCCGTCACGCCGTCGTCGAAGACCATGCCATCTTCCTTGCACATCAGGCCGTAGCGCGCCTTGCCCACGTCGAGCTTGGTCCAGGCGTTGGTGTAGATGCGGTTGAGGAACTCGCGGGCATCCGGGCCCTGAATGTCGATCTTGCCGAGGGTGGACGCGTCCAGCAGGCCGACGCTGTCACGCACGGCCAGGCATTCGCGCTTCACTGCGGCGTGCAGGTCTTCACCGTTACGCGGGAAATACCACGGGCGTTTCCACTGGCCGACGTCTTCAAACTCGGCGCCGTTCTTCACGTGCCAGGCCTGCAGCGCGGTGTAGCGTACCGGCTCGAAGATATGCCCACAGTGACGGCCCGCTACGGCGCCGAACGTCACCGGCGTGTAGTTGGGACGGAACATGGTGGTGCCCATCTGCGGGATGGTCACGTTCAACGAACGGGCGGCGATGGCCAGGCCGTTGACGTTACCCAGCTTGCCCTGGTCAGTGCCGAAGCCCAGCGCGGTGTAGCGTTTGACGTGCTCCACCGACTCGAAACCTTCGCGGGTGGCCAGTTCGATGGCGGCGGCGGTCACGTCGTTTTGCAGGTCGACAAACTGCTTTGGCGCCCGTGCGGTAGCTTTTTCGTGGGGCACCTGGAACAGCGCCAGGGTGGGTTCTTCAAGACGGCTCAAGGCTTTTGGCAGCGTGCCTTCAACCGGGGCAAAACCGGCTTCGCTGGCCGCACGCACGCCGCCTTCAAAGCCATCAGCGAGGGAATCGCCAAGGCCGTAGACACCGTTGATGCCACCCACGCACACGCGTTTTTGCGGTGCTTCACCGGGTACAAACCCGAGAATATCTTCACGCCAGGTCGGCTTGCCGCCCAGGTGCGAAGCCAGGTGCACCACCGGGCTGTAACCGCCGGAGCTGGCGACCAGGTCGCAGTCCAGCCATTCGCCGGGGCTGGTCACTTTATGCGCCTTGACGTCGATGGCAGCCACGCGGGCGCCGGTTACGTGCTTACTGCCACGGGCCTCGATCACGGCGCTGCCGGTGAGGATGCGAATACCTTTGGCGCGAGCTTCTTCAACCAGAGCCCCGCGTGGGTTGTGGCGCGCATCGGCCACCGCAACAACGGTGAGGCCCGCATCGAACCAATCCAGCGCAACGCGGTAGGCATGATCGTTGTTGGTCGACAGCAGCAGCTTTTTACCCGGTGCCACGCCGTAGCGACGCACGTAGGTAGACACCGCACCCGCGAGCATATTGCCCGGCACATCGTTGTTCCCATACACCAGCGGACGCTCGCACGCACCGGTGGCCAACACCACACGCTTGGCACGTACGCGGTGGATGCGCTGACGCACCACGCCAATCGGCGCACGGTCACCGAGATGGTCGGTGAGACGCTCGTGAATGGTCAGAAAGTTATGGTCGTGGTAACCGTTGACGGTGGCGCGGGGCAGCAGCACCACGTCTGGCAGGGCTTTCAATTCGGCAATGACGCTGGCAACCCATTCAGTGGCCGGCTTGCCATCGAGGCTTTCACGGGAATCGAGCAGCGAACCACCAAATTCTTCCTGCTCGTCGGCGATGATCACCCGAGCACCGCTGCGCGCAGCGGCCAATGCTGCGGCGAGACCAGCGGGGCCCGCGCCCACGACCAGCACGTCGCAATGACGGTTGAAGTTGTCGTAGGTGTCCGGGTCGTTCTCGGTGGGCGAACGGCCAAGGCCCGCCGCCTTGCGGATGTACTTCTCGTAGGTCATCCAGAACGATTGCGGGTACATGAAGGTTTTGTAGTAGAAACCCGGCGGCATCAGCTTGCCGCCGACCTTGCCGAGAATCCCCATCATGTCGTTGTTCACGCTCGGCCAGCCGTTGGTGCTGGTAGCAACCAAGCCTTGGTACAGCGCCTGTTGGGTGGCGCGCACGTTGGGGATCTGCGTGGCTTCGGTGGCGCCGATCTGCAGCACCGCGTTCGGCTCTTCGGCGCCCGCGGCAAAGATGCCCCGAGGGCGCGAGTACTTGAAGCTGCGACCAATGATGTCGACGCCGTTGGCCAGCAGGGCTGCGGCCAGGGTGTCGCCTTCAAAGCCTTTGTAGCTCTGACCGTTGAACGTAAACGTCAGGACCTTATTACGGTCGATGCGGCCACCGTTGGACAGGCGATTGATCTGGCTCATACCTTCTCTCCAGAGGCCTTGGCGGTGAACTGAGGCTTCTCACCGATCTTGTAGGTTTCAAGAATTTCGTAGGTCACAGTGTCGCGGGTGGCGTTGAAATACTGACGGCAACCGGCGGCGTGGATCCACAGTTCGTGGTGCAGGCCGCGCGGGTTATCGCGAAAGAACATGTAGTCGCCCCACTGCTCGTCGGTGCAGGCATTCGGGTCCAGCGGGCGCGGGATGTGCGCTTGGCCGGACGCGTGGAATTCCTCTTCGGAGCGCAGTTCGCCACAGTGAGGACAGAAGATATGCAACATAGGGAATTTCTCCTGTTAGTGGGCGACGGCCGCAGCGCCGTGTTCGTCGATCAGCGCACCGTTGTGGAAACGGTCGATGGAAAAAGGTGCGGCCAGCGGGTGCATTTCACCCTTGGCCAGGCTGGCGGCAAATACGTTGCCTGAGCCTGGGGTGGCCTTGAAGCCGCCCGTACCCCAACCGCAGTTGAAGAACATGTTCGGTACCGGGGTCTTGGAGATGATCGGGCAGGCATCCGGCGTGGTGTCGACGATGCCGCCCCACTGGCGGTTCATGCGCACCCGCGACAGCACCGGGAACATCTCGACGATAGCCTGGATGGTGTGCTCGATCACCGGGTACGAACCGCGCTGGCCGTAACCGTTGTAGCCGTCGATACCGGCGCCGATCACCAGGTCGCCCTTGTCGGATTGGCTGATGTAACCGTGCACGGCGTTGGACATGATCACGCTGTCGATAATCGGCTTGATCGGCTCCGACACCAGGGCTTGCAGCGGGTGGGATTCGATCGGCAGGCGGAAGCCCGCCAGCGAAGCCATGTGCCCGGAGTTACCGGCAGTCACCACACCGACGCGCTTGGCGCCGATAAAGCCCTTGTTGGTTTCCACACCGATGCATACGCCGTTTTCCTTGCGGAACCCGATCACTTCGGTCTGCTGGATCAGGTCCACGCCCAAAGCATCGGCAGCACGGGCAAAGCCCCAGGCCACGGCATCGTGACGGGCTACGCCGCCGCGGCGTTGCACGGTGGCGCCGAGCACGGGGTAACGGGTGTTCTTGGAGCAATCCAGATACGGGATTTCGTCGGCCACTTGCTGGGCATTCAGCAGCTCGCCGTCCACGCCGTTTAGGCGGTTGGCGCTCACTCGGCGCTCGGAATCACGGATGTCCTGCAGGGTGTGGCACAGGTTGTACACGCCACGCTGGGAGAACATCACGTTGTAGTTCAGGTCCTGGGACAAACCTTCCCAGAGTTTCATGGCGTGTTCGTACAGGTGCGCCGACTCGTCCCACAGGTAGTTGGAACGCACGATGGTGGTGTTGCGCGCGGTGTTACCGCCGCCCAGCCAGCCTTTCTCGACCACCGCCACGTTGGTGATGCCGTGTTCCTTGGCCAGGTAGTAGGCGGTCGCCAGACCATGCCCGCCGCCGCCGACGATGACCACGTCGTAGACCTTTTTAGGGGTCGGCGTGCGCCACATCTTCTGCCAGTTTTCGTGATGGCTGAGGGAGTGCTTGAAGAGGCCGAAGCCTGAGTAGCGTTGCATAGTCATTACTCCAAAACCGCGCTCAGCGATAAACCGGGAAATCAGCGCACAGGGCAGACACGTGCTTGGCCACGTTGGCCTCGACGTCGGCGTCGCCGAGGTTGTCGAGGATGTCGCAGATCCAGCCGGCCAACTCGACGCACTGCGGCACTTTGAAGCCACGGGTGGTCACCGCCGGGGTACCGATGCGCAGGCCCGAGGTCACGAACGGCGACTGCGGGTCATTCGGCACCGCGTTCTTGTTGACGGTGATGTGGGCGCGACCCAAGGCGGCGTCCGCCTCTTTGCCGGTGAGGCCCTGGCGGATCAGGCTGACCAGGAACAGGTGGTTGTCGGTGCCGCCGGAGACCACATCGTAGCCACGCTTGATGAACACTTCGGCCATGGCCTGGGCGTTATCGATCACTTGCTGCTGGTAAGCCTTGAAGCCGGGCTCCAGCGCCTCCTTGAAGCACACGGCCTTACCGGCGATCACGTGCATCAGCGGGCCGCCCTGGGCGCCGGGAAATACCGCAGCGTTGAGTTTCTTTTCGATTTCTTCGTTGGCCTTGGCCAGGATCAAACCGCCCCGTGGACCGCGCAGGGTCTTGTGGGTGGTGGTGGTGACCACGTCGGCGTAAGGCAGCGGGTTCGGGTACAGGCCGGCGGCAACCAGGCCGGCGACGTGGGCCATGTCGACGAACAGCAGCGCGCCTACCTTGTCGGCGATCTGACGAAAGCGTGGGAAATCCAGAGTCTTGGAGTAGGCCGAGAAACCTGCCACCACCATCTTCGGCTTGTGCTCGACTGCCAGGCGCTCGACTTCATCGTAGTCGATCAGGCCGGTGTCGGTGTTGATGCCGTACTGCACCGCGTTATACAGCTTGCCCGAAGACGACACTTTGGCGCCGTGGGTCAGGTGACCGCCGTGGGCCAGGCTCATGCCCAGGATGGTGTCGCCGGCATTGATCAGCGCCAGGTACACGGCGCTGTTGGCGGAGGAACCAGAGTGCGGTTGCACGTTGGCGTAATCGGCGCCGAACAGCTGCTTGGCGCGCTCGATGGCCAGGGCTTCGACCTTGTCCACATTTTCGCAGCCGCCGTAGTAGCGCTTACCCGGGTAGCCTTCGGCGTATTTGTTGGTAAGGCCACTGCCTTGAGCTTCCATTACGCGCTTGCTGGTGTAGTTCTCCGACGCGATCAGCTCGATATGATCTTCCTGGCGCTGCTCCTCGGCATTCATCGCCGCCAGCAGTGCGTCGTCATATCCCTGGATCTGGTCTTGTTTGCTGAACATCGCGTCTCTCCCAGCCTTTCGTATTGTTGAGGCCCTCGCAGGGCCCTTTGATGCGATGGTAGGGCTGGCGCGTGCGGGCCAAATGCCTGCGCACGCCACGCAAAGGTGCGTTTACGACATGGACTGAAGAATGTGCAAAAGCTTGTGTGGGAGCTAGGCAATGAGCTTGCGAACGAGTAGCAACAGAAGAAAATGCATGGGATACAGGGCATAGGCCCAGCGGCGCATGGCGGGGGGTTTGGCGTTTTTGCCATGTCGCAATAAGACCAATCCTGCCAGCGGCGCAATCAGACATGCAGCCAAACCCAACAGCGCCACAAGCGTGCCGCTATTGAGCAGAATCTGCCACTGATTGGCGGCGACGCAGACTAAACCCGGCAGCACGCTGAAATACCAGGGCCGGCGAAACACCAGCAATAACGCCAGTGGCAGCAATACACCAAAGAAACCGAACATCAACTGGTGTGAAAACACGGCCGCCATTGTGACGGCGATCAGCGCCAATCCTCGATCAACCAACGCCTTTTGCTGCCAACCTCGGGCAACCAGCATGCCCAGCGCCAGGGTCGGCAACACGTTCAAGGTATCGGCATCTTCGATGAACATCCGATAAGGCACTTCGCTGATCACGCTGAACAGCAGCAACCAACCCAGGTAGCGCCAATGGCCCGTCACTGGGGCGTAACGGACACGGTGCAAATTGGCCGTAATCGCCAGGCAAAACCATGGAAACGCCAGGCGCCCCGGCACATATAGCCCATCCAGGCTCAGCCCCACATAGCGCAAATGATCGAGCACCATACTCAACAGCGCCAGCCACTTGAGCAGATCCAAAGCGCCATCTCGGACAGGTCCGACAGGCAAGGTCTCAGTACCGTGCATAATTCCCCAACGACTTTGCATTTACAGTGCGTGCGTGCCCCCGGCAATCTTGGGTAAAGTGCGCACCAACATCGACCACAGGAACGGGCCATGACCGACAAGAGCCAACAATTTGCCAGCGACAACTATTCCGGCATCTGCCCGGAAGCCTGGGCCGCCATGGAACAAGCCAACCAGGGCCATCAACGTGCCTACGGCGATGATGAATGGACCCACCGCGCCGCCGACGGTTTCCGCAATCTGTTCGAGACCGACTGCGAGGTGTTCTTCGCCTTCAACGGTACAGCTGCCAACTCCCTGGCGCTGTCCTCGTTGTGCCAGAGCTACCATAGCGTGATTTGCTCGGAAACTGCCCACGTCGAGACCGACGAATGCGGCGCGCCGGAGTTTTTCTCCAACGGCTCCAAATTGTTGGTTGCCCGCACCGAAAACGGCAAGCTGACCCCGGAGTCGATCCGTGAGATCGCCCTCAAGCGCCAGGACATTCACTACCCCAAACCCCGCGTAGTCACCCTGACCCAAGCCACCGAAGTCGGCAGCGTGTACACCCCGGAAGAAATCCGCGCCATCAGCGCCACCTGCAAGGAACTGGGCCTGAACCTGCACATGGACGGTGCCCGCTTCGCCAATGCCTGTGCATTCCTGGGTTGCTCACCGGCCGACCTGACCTGGAAAGCCGGCGTCGACGTGCTGTGCTTTGGTGGTACCAAAAACGGCATGGCGGTGGGTGAAGCCATCCTGTTCTTCAATCACAAACTGGCTGAAGACTTCGACTACCGCTGCAAACAGGCCGGTCAGTTGGCGTCGAAAATGCGCTTCCTTTCTGCGCCATGGGTGGGCCTGCTGGAAAATGACGCCTGGCTCAAGCATGCACGCCACGCCAACCATTGCGCGCAATTGCTGAGCAGCCTGGTGGCGGATATTCCCGGCGTGGAATTGATGTTCCCGGTACAGGCCAACGGCGTGTTCCTGCAACTCTCCGAGCCCGCGATTGCAGCGCTGACTGCCAAGGGCTGGCGTTTCTACACCTTCATCGGCAAAGGCGGTGCGCGCTTCATGTGTGCGTGGGATACCGAGGAAGAGCGTGTAAGGGAATTGGCTGCCGATATTCGGGAAGTGATGAACGCTTAACGTACGAATTCGGCCAGTTGGTACTGGCCGATTGCCGAGACTGTTTTTTGATATTTCTGACAGCTACGCAGCTCGTTTTCATTGTCTAGCCTCTCGTTACCCGCAAGGAAAACGCAGCGGTAACTGCCACCTTGCGGGTTTCACCGCCAACCGAATAATCGGCGGCAAAGGCACATCAATGGAGAGCTTTATCATGGAATATCAAAGCAATGGCAACACACTGCAAAGCGGCGGCAGCACTAGCACCACAGTCATTGACTGGGATGAGTTCAGGAAACACGCCAAGGTCGGGGACACCATTCAGGAGTCATCAAGGACGCTGACCATCTACGACAAAGCCTACGAATTGACAAACTCAGGCCAGCACTTCGTTGTCCATATCTATGCCCAATAACTGTTAACACCGCAGGCCGCGCCGCAGCCTCATGACCTGCGGCGCGGTCCGAAAAAGCTGGGTTACCTGTTACCTACAAAGCCTTCGGCTGGAGCTCCATCCATTCATCAATGGGGCCACTGTTACCGTCAAAGGTGCCGCCATCAAATATCACCGCCAGCTTATTAACTGCATTCAAGGCAGTGGTCACTGCGCCTTCCGCCCAGCCGCCAGTAAAGGACACATCGTCCCCCGCCAGAATGAACCCATCGGGTGTTTTAGCAGACACACCGTTCATGAACTGCGAAAACAATAGGCGCTGGTATTCGTACTGCCCAGGCAAGTTCATCTTGAAAGCTCCGAGAAAAAACGGTTGTTCTTCCCAGTTGATTTCGACAAAGGGATCGGTCATGCCGAACTCCGCCGCAAGGTCCAACTGATGGTGGGCATACACCGAGTCCAACAAGGTCGAACATAGCGCAACATGGGAAGGCAAAGGCGCAGCCCGATCCCCCAGAAACTTGAGGCTGTCGTCGTTCCAGGTATAAGACAAAAACATTCCGCTGCCCTTGTAGGCGCCTTGACTCGCAGCGTAATCCAACAGATAAGTGCCACGGGTAATCCGGTCCGATAAGGTCACACTCATCTTGTATTGATAGTCCACCCCGACATCAGTCCAGAAAGGCCGCTTAGTCCGGGCAAAAATCTTGGCCGACTGCATGTAATGGGTGTACATCACCGCCTCCCATTCTTTGACAGACAGCAGGCTATTCATGGCGTTGAAATGATCGTCGCCGCTCATATAGCGAAACTTGTCCAGAATCCGCTTGTGGGGCGTGTAGATCACGGCAGGAAAGGTGTATTGGTATTCGCTCCCCTGATTATGATCAAAGATGTACACGTCGAATTCGCCGTCTTGCCGTCTTATGATCTGCCGCACTTCCTGCCCGAAAACCTGGGGAATGACTTGAGCGCTCAAGCTTTCGACGGTCGTACCCGAAGGCCAGTGCGCCACGCTGTCGCCCATCGCATCCGGGCTACGCGCCCATAGCCGACGAGGCAGTTCAGTGGAGCCGTCGTACATCAACTTATGGTTGGTATCCAGGCCGGTGTACAGCACCCGTAACACCTCTAGAAAGCAGTTTGGATAGTCGGTATTCCACCCTCCTGTACCAAAACCGATCTGGCCAAACAAATCAATGTCCTCACGACTCCAACCGGCCTGCTCCACCATGGCGGCAAAAAAGCTGAGATTGTCCCAACCGGCATCCAGTATCGCATTCCACAACGTCTTGATCTTCGCCTGGTCAAGGCTGCCCTCGGACATTGCAGCTTCCATCTCAGTGAAATGGATCGGGGCCTGCTCCAGAAAAACCTCAAACAACTTACGCTCGATTTCCAGATATTCATCGGGCAAATTCTTGCCTTCGTAATAGACCTGTTTTTGTTGATAGTCGACTACCGTACTGGGGGTTGCAGCCGAGCCAGGGTTGGGAAAGTCCGCCGAGTTGGCGGTCATGCCGACCTTGTCGAAATAGTGCATCAGCGCCTTGCCGGAAACGGGGAAACGCATGGCCCCCATTTCGCAGATGACACTGTTGGCCGGGTCTTGTGGGTCGCCCACCACCTGGGAATAGAGTCGCCCACCCATGCGATGACTGGCCTCCACGACCACGGGATGCAAACCCATGCGCAGGGCTTCATAAGCCGCGACAAGGCCGGCGACGCCAGCCCCCACGATCAATACCTTACTGCCGTGGGCACTGCTGGAAACCTGCGCCAGTGCCGTCCCGTTGCTGGCCGCCTGGTTGAGGAAACGGGCGTAGTGAAAAGGGAAATCGGGGATAAGCGCGGTGACATCATTGCTCAGTAAGCGTGCAGCGCTTTTGGTACGGGAAGGTATAGCAGACATGTCGAGCATCCTTGGCTGAAAAAAGGACGTCCACCTACTGCTCTATTACGAAGGGCGACAACGACGCGTTCGACCATCAGCGTAGAAGATTGTAGGAATTGGCTCTATACCACTTGGAAATAACAAAGCCTATTGTCAGTCAAACCTCACCTCCGCAAGGTTTTGCACAGTCAGTTCAGAGATTCCTGAAGTGATTATTTGCAATTACAGATTCAATCGTACGTTTGCTTGTAAGACTCTTCAGCGATCACTCAATAATAAACAGACCGTGAAGCCTATGAACTTGCCCTGCGACCAAGCGGCAGCTCCCCGTCCCGCGCTGAAAATAGAAACCCGTTCCATCGACTATGTGCCGCGCAACGAACGCCACGGCAAGGTCTGGCATCAGGCGCCGTTCTGGTTCACCGGCAACTTCGTACTCACCACCATGGTTACCGGTTTTACCGGCGCCGCATTGGGGCTGAGCCTGGTATACGCAGTCCTGGCGATTGTCATCGGCGTATGCCTTGGCACGTTCGCCATGGCCTTCCACGCCAACCAGGGACCGCGCATGGGCTTGCCACAGATGATCCAGTCGCGGGCGCAATTCGGCCTGCGCGGAGCCATCGTCCCCTTTATCGCGGTGGTCTTCGTTTACATCGGTTTTAACGTGTTCAACGTGATTCTGGCGACCGACGCCATCAATACCGTGCTGCCCGGCAACCGGGCACCGTGGTATGCCTTGATGATTATCCTGGCAGTGGTGATCGCGGTGATCGGCCATGACCTGTTGCACACCGTGCAACGCTGGCTGACCTACCTGATGATCAGCGTGTTCGCGGTCCTCACGGTCGCTGCCGTAATGACCCTGCAGGCCGACACGGCGGTGGCCGACGCACATTTTTCCTGGTCGGCCTTCCTGATCCAGCTTTCGGCCGCTGCCGGTTACCAGATCAGCTACGCCGTCTACGTTTCGGACTACTCGCGCTACCTGCCCCATAACACGCCGTCACGCAGTGTCATTGCCTGGACCTACCTGGGCGCTGCCGGCTCGGCGCTGTGGCTGATGTCGCTGGGCGCCTTTCTCGCCTCTGCACTGCCCTCGCCGGATGCCATCAGTAGCGTGCAGGCGGTGGGCAACCAACTGCTTCCGGGGTTTGGCACCTTTACCGTGTTGATCGCAGTCCCCGCGCTGGTGGGTATCATGGCGGTCAACTGCTATGGCGCGATGCTCACCGGGATCAGTGCCATTGACGGCTTTGTGCCGATCAAACCACGGATCAAGAGCCGAATCGTCGGGATAAGCCTGGTGGCCGCAGTCATTTTTGTGATCGCCTTGAGCATCCCCGAAAGTTACCTGAGCAGCTTCAACACCTTCGTCCTCTTGATGCTGTATTTCCTTGTGCCTTGGACAGCAGTGAACCTGGCGGATTTCTACGCGGTACGAAAAGGGCGCTACGCAATCAGCGACATTTTCAACCCGGCCGGAATCTATGGTCGCTGGTCGAGCGCAGGGCTTATTGCATATTTCCTCGGCCTGGCGGCGATGGTTCCGTTCATGTCGCTGGGTTTCTATCAGGGGCCGATCAGCGTGATACTGGGCGGCGCCGATATTGCGTTCATCGTCGGCCTGGCGATTGCGGCGGGGGTGTACTGCACAATGAGTCGCCACCTCGACCACGCCACCGAAGCGCGCGCCGTACAAGCCAGTGAACGAGCGTTGGAAGAGGCCTTGCCATGACACCGCTACGCGTCGTTTGTCATCAATTGGCGCCGCGTATCGGCGATACCCGCTATAACAGGGCGCTGACCGAGCACGCGATTCGCGCCGCAGCCGACCGAGACGCCCAGGTAATCGTGCTGCCGGAACTAGTCCAGAGCGGCTATACGTTCACGGACCGGGAGGAAGCCCACAGCGTCTCCGAGACTCTCGACGGCCCGACCTTGGCCCTGTGGAAAAACCTGGGACGTGAGCTGGGGATCATTATCGTCGCAGGCTTCTGCGAGCGTCTGAGCGCGGGCCGGGTTGCCAACAGTGCCGCACTGATCGAGCCTTCGGGGCGGATGACGGTGTATCGCAAGGCCCACCTGTGGGACCGCGAAAAATTGATATTCACCCCCGGTGAGGCGCCACCTCCAGTGGTCGACACTACCGTCGGGCGCATCGGCGTGATGGTCTGCTACGACCTGGAGTTGCCCGAGTGGGTTCGCCTGGCAGCGCTGGCGCAGGCCGACCTGCTCTGCGCGCCGGTGAACTGGCCCGACGGCCCGCGTCCCGTAGGTGAGCGGCCGGCAGAGATCGTACGAGTCCAGGCGAACGCCGCAGTCAACCGCATGTTCATCGCTGCGTGCGACCGCTATGGCGAAGAACGTGGCGTCAATTGGGTAGGCGGTTCAGTCATCGTCGATGCCGATGGCTACCCGCTGGCCGGAGCAGCCTACCACCCGCAGGAACAGCAGTTAGTCGCTGACCTGCCAGTGGCCCAGGCCAGGCACAAGTCTATCAGCGACTACAATCACGTTCACCAGGACCGCCGACCGGGCTTGTACTGACCCTCAGAACTCAATCCGCACATCACCCTTCGGCACACTGCAGCACGACAGAATATAGCCTTCGGCTTCGTCCTCTTCGGTAATCCCGCCGTTGTGCTCCATCTCCACTTCGCCGCCCAGCTTCATGACCTTGCACGTACCGCAGATGCCCATGCCGCAGGCCTTGGGGATCAGCAGGCCGAGCTTGGCCGCCGCGGCGTGCACCGTTTCCCCCGGCGCCACGCGAATGCTCTTGCCGGACGCGATAAACTCCACTTGGTGCAGGTCTGCCAGGTCGATCTCCGGCGCATCCGCCGCTTGCTCGGCCTGCTCCACCGCATCGGCACGGGCTTCGGGCGGTGTCGCGCCAAAGGATTCTTCGTGATAACGCGTCATGTCGAAACCGGCAACTTCCAGCAAACGCTTAACCGCGTTCATGTACGGCGTAGGGCCGCAGCAGAACACTTCGCGCTCCAGGAAGTCCGGCACCATCAGCTCCAGCATCTTGTGGTTCAGATAGCCGCGATACCCGGCCCAAGGCTCGCCCAGGCCGTGTTTTTCGCAAATCAGGTGCAGGCTGAAGTTGTCGATCCGCGACGCCATGTGCTCCAGCTCGCGGTGATAGATGATGTCCTTGGGCGAGCGGGCGCTGTGGATAAAGGTCATGTCGACGTTCGCGTTGGTGTCGTAGAACCAGCGCGCCATGGACATCACCGGCGTGATCCCAACGCCGCCGCTGAGGTAAAGCACTTTCGGGCTCGGGAAGTCGATGGCATTGAACAGCCCGACCGGCCCGTGCACCGCCAGCTCCTGGCCTTCGTGCAAAGTGTCGTGCAGCCAATTGGAAACCCGGCCGCCCGGCACACGCTTGATGGTCACCGAAAAGCTGTAAGGCACCGACGGTGAGCTGGAAATCGTGTACGAGCGCATGATCGGCTGGCCTTCGATTTCCAACTCCAGGGTGACGAATTGCCCCGGCTTGAAAAAGAACAGGATCGGCTGGTCGGCCATGAAGCAGAAGGTGCGCACATCCCAGGTTTCCTGGATGACTTTGACGCAGCGGACGATGTGCCGACCATTGGCCCAGGTCTGGGTGGTTACCGGATTCAGGAAATTATTGGACATGTTGTTCTCCACCGCCGACGTCGGCCTTATGGTGGCGATTCTGCGTAACGCGAGAACCACCCATTTACCTATCTGCGACATTCACATACTTACGGCGACCAGCCCCCAAAGACAGGGGCTTGCGCGTCGGGATCAGATTGGGCCATGTCGCCCATGGATAAGGTTCGACGTTACGCCGGGCCCACACTCGCTCCCAACAAAGACGCGTTCTTTACGCCTTGCACAGCACCAACCGTAGCCACTATTCGCCGGCCACACAGAATGGCCATGAGGACACACACGATGGACGTCACCGCAACCTTAAGCTTGGGCGATCCGCTGGAACCCGCACGCAAGGCCACCGCGCAAATGCTGCAAGAGCGCGAGCGCACTTTTTCGCTGCCGCAGCCGTTCTACTCTGATGAGCGGTTGTTTGATATCGACATGCAGGAGATCTTCCAGAAAGAGTGGTTGATCGCCGGCATGACCTGCGAAATCCCCACCAAGGGCAACTACCTGACCCTGCAAGTGGGCAAAAACCCGATCATCGTGATCCGGGGTGCCGACGGCGTGGTGCATGCGTTCCACAACGTCTGCCGCCACCGTGGCTCGCGCTTGTGCACCAGCGACAAGGGCAAGGTCGCAAAATTGGTATGCCACTACCACCAGTGGACCTATGAGCTGGACGGCCGCCTGCTGTTCGCCGGCACAGAGATGGGCGCCGATTTCGACATGAAGCAGTACGGCCTCAAGCCGGTGAACGTGAAGACTGCTGGCGGCTACATCTTTATCAGCCTGGCCGAAAACCCACCGGCCATTGATGACTTCCTGTCGACGCTCAGCCATTACATGGAGCCCTACGACATGGAGAACACCAAGGTGGCGATCCAGACCACCTTGTTCGAAAAAGCCAACTGGAAGCTGGTGCTGGAAAACAACCGCGAGTGCTACCACTGCAACGCCTCGCACCCGGAACTGCTGAAAACCCTGCTGGAATGGGACGACGTTACCGACCCGCGCGCCGACCAGGCGTTCAAGGATCACGTGGCTGCTTCTGCTGCCGCCTGGGACGCCGAGAAGATCCCTTACGCCCACGCCAGCTTCGGCCTGCGTAACCGCATCGTGCGCATGCCACTGCTCAAGGGCACTGTGTCGATGACCCTGGACGGCAAGCAGGGCTGCGCCAAACTGATGGGCCGCATCAAGAACCCGGACCTGGGCTCGATGCGCATCCTGCACCTGCCGCACTCCTGGAACCACTGCATGGGCGACCACATCATTGTGTTCACCGTGTGGCCCATCAGCGCCCAGGAAACCATGGTTACCACCAAGTGGATCGTGCACAAAGACGCCGTGGAAGGCGTGGACTACGACGTGGAACGCATGCGCCAGGTGTGGGATGCCACCAACGACCAGGACCGCCGCCTGGCCGAAGAGAACCAGCGCGGCATCAACTCCACCGCTTACCAGCCAGGCCCTTACTCCAAAACCTATGAGTTTGGCGTGGTGAATTTTGTGGATTGGTACAGCGAGCGGATGTTGAGCAACCTGGGCGCGGCGCCAGCGCCTTATCTCAAAGGCGTAGCTGCTCACGAATAACGCTTGTGTGGGAGCGGGCTTGCCCGCGATGGCATTGTGTCTGTCAAAGCCCGTATTGGCTGACAGACCGCTATCGCAGGCAAGCCAGCTCCCACATTTGGACAGATTAACTGTTCAAAATTCGATCAACTCCGATACAGCCCTTTACCACCCTGCCCTCCAGCCTTTCCCCAACAACTTATCCACAGAGCCACCCACAGCAATTGTGGGCAAGTGCGCCGCGCTCGCAAATTAAATCAAGAAAATCCGTGACTTATTCAAACTTGCGGGTTTTATCTTGAGCTGCTCATTTATTGATCAAGCCTCCAAGAGCCTTGATTAGCGTGGCTTGCAGCGGTAAGCGAACACCTTATCCACAGATGCACCAACAGACTTTGGGGGCAACTTTTTCCGGGTTGTGGAAAAGCCCTTTAAACCCTCATGAATCGGGGATATCCAGCCGTTTAAACGGCGAATAAGTGAGATCTGATCAATTATTGACCAACCCCTCGAAGACCACGCTTTACAAGGCCTGTAGCGGATAGCGAACATCTTATCCACAAAAGCGCCAACAGACTTTGGGGGCAAGTCGAGGCCTCAAGCCGGTGAAAACCCGAGCAAAAACCGTAAGTTAGGTTGGTTGTTTTTCGTACAGAGGGCTGCAGAGCTTGATATGCCGGGCTTGTGGACACCCGCGAACAGGTTATCCACAGGCGGATCAACAGGCATTGTGGGTAAGCCCAACATAAAGCAGGGAAATGTGGGAGCGGGCTTGCCCGCGATTGCAATACGTCAACGGCTGCATGGGTTGCTGACCCACCGCTATCGCAGGCAAGCCAGCTCCCAAAAGGTTTGGTGGTGGTCAGGGTTCAGCGTACGACGCCCTCTTCTACCAGAAGCTTGAGAATCGCTTGCGCGCCCTCTTCAGCGCTCACGCCCTTGAGCACCTGCCCACCGCCGCCACTGGCCTTGGCCGTTGCGGCTTTCATACGGTCAGCACCACTCTTGGCCTTGATCACCTTGAGGCGCTTTGGCCGTGGCTTGGCCGGCTGCAGCAGTGCGCCTGTGAATAACTCGTCGTGTTCAATCTCGACGTCATGAGCTGCCAGCTCACCCCGTTGCGCCGGGCCGTAGGCGCTCTGGCGTGGCTTGGGCGCGGCGTTATCCACAGTGGCGAGAAACGGCAGGCGCACCTTCAAGCGCCGTCGCTGGCCGCGAGGCAGCGCCTGCAGCACCAGGGCTACGCCGGCGTCGATGGACTCCACCTGGGCCAGCCCCACAATCAGCGGCCAGCCCAGTTGCTCGGCCAAGAGGAACGGCAGCATTCCCGAACCTTCGCCGGTTTCTGCCTGGCTCCCGGTCAGTACCACTTGAGCACCGGCGTCGCGCAGATACTCACAGAGCACCGGCAAGGCATCCGAGCCGGCCGGCTGCTCCAATACCTGCAGTTGCGGCAGGCCCATGCCCAGGTAGCTGCGCAGGGTCGGCTCGCTGACATCACCAGCGTGCAGCACCTGCAACTTATCCCCAGCCAGTTGCAGCCCCAGCTCAACCGCGCGCGCGTCCTGCTCGGCGCGGCGGGGTCGTCCGGAAGTGGGGTGAGCGCCGATGGACACCAGGCTGAATACAGTGTTCGTCATGGTCATATCCTCAGGCTGCATCGCGCTTGGCGCCGTTGCGGTAGGTTTCGACCGCCGCGATCAAGGCGTGCAGTATCGCGGCGCTTTCGCCGATCACCGACAGGTCGGCACGCTTGATCATGTCGCACCCTGGGTCGAGGTTGATCGCCACCACCTTGTCGCAGGCACCGATGCCTTGCAGGTGCTGGATCGCCCCGGAAATGCCCACCGCCACGTACACCCGCGCAGTGACCCAGGTTCCGCTGGCGCCGACCTGGCGATCACGCGCCATGAAGCCATCGTCCACTGCCACCCGCGAGGCGCCTTCGGTAGCGCCCAGGGCCGCGGCGGTCTGGTGGAACAGCGCCCAATCCTTCACGCCGTTGCCACCGGAGAAAATGAACTCTGCCTCGGCCATCGGAATCGCTGCCGGATCGACCGCCACCGCGCCGAGGTCTTCGATACGAGGCAAACTGCGCGCCAGGCTTGTGGATAACTCCACGGGCAAGACTTCGTGGCGGGTCTCGCTGACCGGATCGGCACATTCGGCGGCAGCGAGGATCAGACGGGGCAACGGCCGCGCCAGGTCTTCCTGGCCGGCACCGGCACGGCCGATGCATTCCTCGCCCTTGATCTGCCACACCCGCGTCGCCGGGCGTTCCTTGAGGCTGGCGGCAAAGCGTCGCCCCAGCTCACCACCACCGCTGCGGCTGTCTGGCAGCAACCAGTGGCGCGGGCTGAATTGGTTATCCACAGCGCGCAGGCCCTGCACGCGTTGCTCCGGTGCATAACCCTCGAACTCATGCCCCTCCAGCACCAGCAGACGGTCGACGCCCGCCGTGGCAAACGCGCTTTCCTTGTGTTCACCGAATACCACCGCCAACACCGCGCCCTCACTGCCGGCCAGTTGACGCGCCAGACCAAGCAGGTCGCGGTCGTGGCTGCTCAGGCGGCCGCCGACCATGTCCGGCACCACGTTGATGTAGAACGCCGGAGCCGGCACCTGATGCAGCGGCAATTGCACTTCCACTGCCGCGGTACGCTTGGCCGCGCCGCCCTGCTGGGCACCGCTGCGGTCGATGCGCTTGATGCCGTTGGGCCCGATAAAACCGACACCATGCACGTTTTTGCGAATGATGCCGTTGGGCCCCATCCAGCTGTGTTGCACCGGCTGCATCGCCGCGTGCAACGGGTGCAGGCGGTTACGGGCGATCCATTCGGCCCGGGGGTCGCGGCGGATAATATCGCTCATTAGTGCACCTCCGCAGGTTCACGCTTGACGGGGGCTTTGGCCGGCGCGGCGTCTTCAAGCAACGCGTCGGCTACCAGTTCGGCGATGTCCTTGATCAACGGGCGCGGTTCGACCACGCCTTCAAGCATCGCCGTGCATTGCGGGCAACCCACGGCCACCAGTTCGGCACCGGTCTCGCGGATGTCGTCCATACGCATATCGGGGATACGTTGCTTGCCGGGGATGTCGGTGATCGGCGCACCGCCACCGCCACCGCAGCAGCGTGAACGGAAGCCCGAGCGTTGCATTTCCTTGACCTCGATACCCAAAGCCCGCAGCACTTGCCGCGGCGCCTCGTATTCGCCGTTGTAGCGGCCCAGGTAGCACGGGTCGTGGTAGGTCACGCTGTTGCCTTTGTGCTGGCCCAGGTTCAGCGCGCCCTCGCCGATCAGCTCGGCCATGAAGGTGCTGTGGTGCTGCACGCGGTAGTTGCCGTTGAAGGCGCCGTATTCGTTTTTCAGCACATGGAAGCTGTGCGGATCGCAGGTGACTATGCGCTTGAAGCTGTACTTGGCCAGGGTCTGGATATTGCGCGTGGCCAGCAACTGGAATGTCGCTTCGTCACCGAGGCGCCGCGCCACGTCACCGCTGTCGCGTTCTTCCAGGCCGAGCACGGCGAAATCGACCTTGGCGGCCTTGAGCACTTTGACGAAAGCGCGCAGGGTACGCTGGTTACGCATGTCGAAGGCGCCATCGCCGACCCAGAACAGCACATCGCAACTGCCTTTGTCGCTGAGCAACGGCAGGTTCAGGTCTGCCGCCCAGTTCAGACGACCACCAGGGGCAAACCCGCCGGGGTTGTCGGTAGCGATCAGGTTTTCTAGGACTTCAGCGCCCTTGTTCGGCGTGGCGCCTTTCTCCAGGGTGAGGTGGCGACGCATGTCGACAATGGCGTCCACGTGCTCGATCATCATCGGGCACTCTTCCACGCAGGCGCGGCAGGTGGTGCACGACCACAGGGTCTCGGCGTCCACCAGGCCGTTGACGATCGGCTGGTGCGGGTTGCCGCCGTGTTCGCCCACCGGTTTGCCGGGGTACGGGCTGCCGGCAAACTTGGCATCGGTGCCACCGGCCAAACCGACCACCATGTCCTGAATGAGTTTTTTCGGGTTCAGTGGCTGGCCGGCAGCAAACGCCGGGCACGCCGCTTCGCACTTGCCGCACTGCACGCAGGCGTCGAAGCCGAGCAGTTGGTTCCAGGTGAAGTCCTTGGGTTTTTCCACGCCCAGCGGCGCGGTTTTATCGCTCAGGTCCAAGGGTTTCAAACCGGTGGAGCGGCCGCCGCCAAAGCGTTCGGCGCGACGGTGCCAGGCCAGGTGCAGGGCTCCGGCAAACGCGTGTTTCATCGGCCCGCCCCAAGTCATGCCGAAGAACATCTCGGACACGCCCCACAACACGCCCACGCTCAGCAATGCCGCAAGCAGCCAGCCGCCGAAATCGGCGGGCAGAATCCCGGCCACCGGCAAGGTCACCAGGAAGAAGCTCACCGAGAAGGCCATCAGGCTTTTCGGCAGGCGCATCCACGGGCCTTTGGACAGGCGGGCAGGCGGATTGCGGCGGCGCAGGTACATGAAGATCGCGCCGACAAACATCAATGTCGACGCCAGCAGCAGGGCATAACCAAGAATGCGGCTCTGCAGGCCGAAACCGTGCACCACAATCGCCAGCAGCGCCGACAGCACAAAGCCCAGCGCCGTCGCTACGTGGGTATTGGCGATGTATTTGTCACGGGCGACCACGTGGTGCAGGTCGACCATGTAACGCTTGGGCATGGCCAAGAGGCCACCCAGCAGGTCGACTTTGGATGAGCGGCCACGACGCCACATGTTCACCCGGCGCAAGGCGCCGAGGACGGCGAGGCCCAGGGCGGCAAACAAGAGAATAGGCAGCAAGGTATTCAACATGGTGAAGCTCCCACAGACCACACAGGTCTTGCATGGGGGCCGGATCAATGTGGGAGCTGGCTTGCCTGCGATGGCATCGACTCGGTCTCACTCAAGACCGAGTCGCCTGCATCGCGGGCAAGCCCGGCTCCCACACTGGTCAGCTCCCACATTCAGACCGGGTCCACTTTCGGCTTAGAAATCCTTGCACAAGCGCAGGGCGTCATAGATGGCGGCGTGGGTATTGCGCTGGGCCACACAATCACCAATGCGGAACAGCAAGTACCCCTCGCCCGCCTCGCTCAGGCATGGCTGCGGCTTGATCGCAAACAGCGCTTCAACGTCGATCTGGCCCTTGTTGCGCGAACCTTCCTTGAGCCCGTAGTAAATGGCCTCGTCCGGACGCACGCCGTTCTCCACCACGACCTGGTCGACCACCCGCTCCTCTTTGGCGCCGGTGTATTCGTTCTCCAGCACGGCCACCAGCTTGTCGCCCTCGCGGTAGACCTTTTCCAGCATCATGTCGCCGGTCATGATCACTTCCTTGGGGTACATGCTGCGGTAGTACGTGGGGAACGACGTACCGCCGATTGCCACGCCCGGCTTGATGTCGTCGGTGACGATCTCCACCTGGCTGCCTTTGTCGGCCAGGAAGTCGGCCACCGACATGCCGGTGAATTCACAGATGGTGTCGTACACCAGCACGTTCTTGCCAGGCAGCACCTTGCCGTCGAGCACGTCCCAACTGCTCACCACCAAGCCTTCGGCGGCGCCCCAGTGTTCGTTCTGCTCGATGAACGGATGCCCGCCCACCGCCAGCACCACCACGTCCGGACGCACGTCCAGGATGGTCTCGGCATCGGCTGCAACACCCAGGCGCAGGTCGACTTTCAAACGCGCCAGTTCCAGTTGATACCAACGGGTGATACCGGCGATCTGGTCACGCTGCGGCGCTTTCGATGCCGTGGTGATTTGCCCGCCGATAAACTCTTTTTTCTCGAACAGCGTCACGTCGTGGCCACGTTCAGCCGCCACGCGCGCGGCTTCCATCCCGGCCGGGCCGGCCCCCACTACAACCACCTTGCGCTTGGGCCCGGTGGACTTCTCGATGATGTGCGGCACGCCCATGTATTCACGGGAGGTCGCGGCGTTCTGGATGCACAGCACATCCAGGCCTTGGTACTGGCGGTCGATGCAGTAGTTGGCGCCCACGCACTGCTTGATCTGGTCGATCTGGCCCATCTTGATCTTGGCGATCAGGTGCGGGTCGGCGATGTGCGCACGGGTCATGCCGACCATGTCCACATAGCCGCCTTCCAGAATGCGCGTGGCCTGGTTCGGGTCCTTGATGTTCTGCGCGTGCAGCACCGGAACCTTGACCACTTCCTTGATGCCGGCCGCCAGGTGCAGGAACGGCTCCGGCGGGTAGCTCATGTTCGGGATGACGTTGGCCAGGGTGTTGTGGGTGTCGCAACCCGAGCCCACCACGCCGATGAAATCGAGCATGCCGGTGTCATCGTAGTACTTGGCGATTTGCTTCATGTCCTCGTGGGACAAGCCGTCCGGGTGGAACTCGTCACCGCACAGGCGCATGCCCACACAGAAGTCATCCCCCACTTCGGCACGCACGGCCTTCAACACTTCCAGGCCGAACTTCATGCGGCCCTCGAAGCTGCCGCCCCACTCGTCGGTACGCTTGTTGACCCGCGGGCTCCAGAACTGGTCGATCATGTGCTGGTGCACGGCCGACAATTCCACCCCGTCCAGGCCACCGGCCTTGGCCCGACGCGCTGCCTGGGCGTAGTTGCCAATCACACGCCAGATTTCTTCCGGCTCGATGGTCTTGCAGGTGGCACGGTGCACCGGCTCACGCACACCGGACGGCGACATCAGGGTCGGCCAGTTGAAGCCGTCCCAACGCGAGCGCCGGCCCATGTGGGTAATCTGGATCATGATCTTGGCGCCATGCTTGTGCATGGCATCGGCCAGATTCTGGAAGTGCGGGATGATGCGGTCGGTGGACAGGTTCACCGACGCCCACCATTCCTGCGGGCTGTCGATGGCCACCACGGAGGAGCCACCGCAGATCGCCAGGCCAATACCGCCCTTGGCTTTCTCTTCGTAGTACTTCACATAGCGGTCGGTGGTCATGCCGCCGTCGGTGGCATACACCTCGGCATGCGCAGTGCTGAGCACCCGGTTGCGGATGGTCAGTTTGCCGATCTGGATCGGCTGGAACATTGCTTCGAAAGCCATGGCACGGTCCTCGGCTTACAACGGTTTGACGGTGAACAAACCATCATCGTGGCCCTCTTCGGAGCCTCCGTAGACTTGTTCGGCGACAGTGCGAATCTTGCTGCCACGCGCTTGAAGGATCTGGTCCATGGCGCCGGCAAACCAGCCGGTGAACATGTAGTCCACCTTGCGGCCGACCTTGCCGTACACGTAGACGAACGCCGAGTGTTCCAGCTTGACGCTGGCGGTGCCTTTGTCCAGGTCGATGTCCTGGATCTTGAACAGGCCCCAGCCGCGTTGCGACAGGCGCTTCATGTAGTGTTCGAACACCGCGACGCCTTCCAGGCCGTGGCATTCAGCTTCTTTTTCACACCAGTGCCAGGCGGATTTGTAGCCGGCCTTGTAGAGGATCTCGGCGTAGGCGTCGGCCCCCAGCACTTCTTCGATACCCATGTGGTTGTTGACGAAGAAATGGCGTGGCACGTACAGCATCGGCAGGGCGTCGGAGGTCCAGACACCGGTTTCGCTGTCGACTTCAATTGGCAATTGCGGGGCGATCTTGGCCATGGAAACTTAACTCCAGAAAATTCGTTTTGATGCCCGCCACGCGGATGGCGGCGGGTGAAGGATTAAGCGAGCAGTGGCTTATTCGCCCCAGACGTCCTTGAGCACGTTGACCCAGTTCTCGCCCATGATCTTGCGCACCACGCGCTCGCTGTGGCCGCGCTTGAGCAGGGTCTCGGTGAGGTTGGGGAACTCACCCACGGTGCGGATGCCCAGCGGGTTGATGATCTTGCCGAAGCTGGTCAGGCGGCGGGCGTAGCCCTTGTCATGGGTGAGCATTTCGAAGAAATCCTGGCCATGGCCCTGGGTGAAGTCGGTGCCGATGCCGATGGCGTCTTCGCCGACGATGTTCATGGTGTATTCGATGGCTTCGGCGTAGTCGTCGATGGTCGAGTCGATGCCCTTGGCCAGGAACGGCGCGAACATGGTCACGCCGACAAAACCGCCATGGTCGGCGATGAACTTCAGCTCTTCATCGGACTTGTTGCGCGGGTGCTCTTTAAGCCCGGACGGTAGGCAGTGGGAGTAGCACACCGGCTTTTTCGATTCGAGGATGACCTCTTCGCTGGTCTTGGAGCCCACGTGGGACAGGTCGCACATGATGCCGACGCGGTTCATCTCGGCGACGATCTCGCGACCGAAACCCGACAGGCCGCCATCACGCTCGTAGCAGCCGGTGCCCACCAGGTTCTGGGTGTTGTAGCACATCTGCACCACCCCCACGCCGAGCTGCTTGAAGATCTCGACATAGCCGAGCTGGTCCTCAAAGGCATGGGCATTCTGGAAGCCGAAGATGATGCCGGTCTTGCCCTGCTCCTTGGCGCGGCGGATGTCGGCGGTGGTTTTCACCGGGATCACCAGGTCGCTGTTCTCACGGATCAGGGTCTGGCTGGCGACAATGTTATTGATCGTGGCCTGGAAGCCTTCCCACACCGACACCGTGCAGTTGGCGGCGGTGAGGCCACCTTTGCGCATGTCTTCGAACAGGTCGCGGTTCCACTTGGCAATAATCAGACCGTCGATAACGATGCTGTCGGCGTGCAACTCGGCTGGGCTCATCAGGCGTCCCCTTATTGGCGATTCATGCGCCGAATCGTCTGCCGGCGCTTTGGGGCCAGCATATGCCCAGGGACCGACGGAGCCGGGTGCAAAAACGACAGGGGAATTGCCGAAAGCGTCAATCCGCGACAAAGCCTGTGAAGACAGGCCCCACGGTCGGCTGTTCTTTGTCTTACGCTTGAGCCAGAATTGCGCATCACGTGATATGAGACGGCGCAATGAAATCGATTTTCCTGGCTTTGGCACTCATCGCAACCACCGCCCACGCGGCCGAAGACACCGACAGCACGCCGTGCGACGGTATCGAGAACGACCAGCAAACCTTGGAATGCGCCACCTACAACAAGACCACCGCCGAGCAATTGCTCAAAGATAATTATCAGGGGTTGCTGGAGCGCATGGGTTCGACCTACGGCAGCGACAAGACCAAACTGGCGGACATTACCGCCCGTCTGAAGGACGCACAGCAGAAGTGGGAAAAACTGCGCGACGCCGATTGTGCAGTGGACA
Organism: Pseudomonas sp. MYb193; assembly: GCF_002966775.1. NCBI lineage: Bacteria > Pseudomonadati > Pseudomonadota > Gammaproteobacteria > Pseudomonadales > Pseudomonadaceae > Pseudomonas > Pseudomonas sp. MYb193. Next base: position 5,669,821 of record NZ_CP023269.1, read on the forward strand.
CCTTCCCGGCAGTGACCGGCACCAAGGCCTATGCGATTGCGCACAACGACTGCCTGGCGCGCATGAGTGATGAGCGGTCGGAGTTTTTGGAGTCGATTGGCCAAGAACAGTAACTATATTCCTACACTAGAAGCGTCCCACTGTCGCTTTTCGCTACCTGACGCTGACTTAAGGAATTTTCGGCATGCAATGGCTTCCATCCCCACCCACCGACAATATTTATAAGTTGCTTGCTGTATTTGGTTTATGGCTAATTGCAGGTGCGCTGACACTGGTGTCTATTTTTTCTTATCTGGACTACAGATTCCAAAAAGAAACACGCGAGGAAAGCCACCATTCGCAAACGGAGCAAATGGTAAACGACTTCACCAAACGCATTGGAGCACTTGAGAAAGGCACACCGGAGCTGCATAAAATCGCAGATCTGCCGGATTCATTCAACAACGACGTCACCTTCCTGAAGAACAGCCTCGTTATACAAGAAAGAAAACTTTCTACATACAAAGAACGAGAGAAAGATAACCTCGACACGTTCATGGACTATCTGCTCGTCCACGAAAAGAGTTTTATATTTTCATAGGTCTGTACGCGACGCTCACGTCACTGTGCACGGTGATAGGTTTTAGCCGCTGGTTTCAGAAAATACAAAAGCCCGGCGAAGTACTGAATGAGCTAGATATTAAAATCAAAGAAGCAAGCTTATTGAAACTTAAGATAGAAATTTCCCAACTTCAACCAATGAGCAAGACAATAGAGCAGCTCTTTGAATTGCATTTCAATAAGCCCTTTCCTGAAGCCTCTCCCTCGTAAAGGACCCGCTCATGACCATCTGCGGCATCGAAATCAAAGGCAGCGAAGCCATCATCGCCGTCGCCTCCCTGGACAACCAGACGCTGACCCACGTCGCCCTGGCCACCAAGAAAATCGTCCTTGAAGACGACGATGATGCAGCCAACGTCAAAGCCTTCGCCGCCCAGGTGAAGGCGTTCGTTCAAGCCAACGGCATCACGCGCATTGCCATCAAGAAACGCAGTAAAAAAGGCGAGTTCGCCGGTGGCCCGACGACGTTCAAGATCGAAGGGGTGTTTCAGTTGCTGGATGGGGTGGAGGTGACGCTGCTGTCGCCGCAGACCATCAATGCACAGAACAAGAAGCACAGCTTTGATCTGCCGACGACGTTGAACAAGTATCAGCATGAAGCTTATAAAACAGCCTGTTCAACCCTGATGAAAAAGTAACTACCCATCAGCTTTTGACGCAGTGTTCCAAGCCGTGACCACCGCTTTCGTATTCAGGCGTGTAGTAGTACTTAACGAAAGACACTTTGCCCTCCGGGGTTGACGTCATTTGTGCGACCCCCACGCCGAAGTCTTTCAAGACAGGGTCGGTGTGAGCAAAATAAACGCCCAGCGCATCCGAAGTCCCTGCGGCCATTCCGTCATAACGGGACTTGTCTTCCAAGGTCAAGGTGAAGGTGTAGGCGGCGTACTTGCCAGTGCTTTGCTTGGCGTCGAGCGCCATATCAACAACACCCTTATAGCTGCCTATATGTTTATCCTGGCCGGTACATTCATAGCGCCCGCTGTAGTCGGCTCCGGTGAAAGGTGCAGACGCCTGGACTGCCCACACCGGGGTGGTCGCGAACGCGATGACAGTAACTAGTTTTCTAAGCATGCCAACCTCTTCTGGTTAAGTAGTGGCTTCCTGGCCTGCGCGCTTCATTTCAAAAGCATTTGGTCAAGAGCCACTTCTAAGACCCATAGGACGTTAGCAGTCCTTGGCTATAAGTCTCCGTTAGCGATGAAAAAAAGAAACTTCCTACACCTTCCATGATTCCCTTATAAACTGCGCTACATCGGGTTTCACTCGTTAGTCGGTATGCGGGTTTTGTGCAGCAGCCAATCCCCGAACGACTTGTCTTCCAGGGCATACCCTCCCCGGCTCGACTTCCATACCAATTCCTTGTCGCGCAGGGCATCGATACAGGCCTGAATGGTCTGGGTCCCGGGCACCACATCGCTGCGCATAACCTCCAATGCCTTGCTGACTGCGGTAATCGTGCTGTCGGTAAACGGCGCAAATGGCTCATTGCTTTGCGAACGCACCACCATCACCTGCAACACCGCACGCTGCGGGATGGTCAGGGCGTTCCAGGCGCTTTCGAACTCGGTCCATACACCCGCGCGCAGCAGTTCTGCGCGACTGTGCAGCAGTTGGCCAAGATTGCTCGCCTCGCCCAGCTCCAATGCGACTTCACCGATGATCGTGCGCAACATCTCGGGACGCCGACCTACCAGCTCAAACGCCTCATCAATGTCAGCCGCGTTGAATTGGTTGTTCTTGGCCAGGTGCGCGTTGAGGTGCACGGTGTAGGCCTGGGTGAACGCTTTGCCCAGCAGCGGAAACGGCGTGATGCTGGAACCGAAGAATGGCTGGCTTTTACCCAATACCAGATGGGCGAGTTTGTCGCGATTGGAGCCGGTAAACACCAGGCGCAAACCGCTGCCCTCCTCGTCACGGCCTTGGTTGAGCTGATCCCGGGCAGCCTTCAACGCGAACATCGCATTGATACCTGACTCGGTGGTTAATGCGTGCTGTGCTTCGTCAATCACCAGTACAACGGGTTTTTCTGCAGCCCTATGGAGCAATTCCAACGCTTGGGTCAGCGTCGCACCGACAGGCAATTGTGGCTTGGTAAAGTCCCACGAAAGCGTACGCAGAAAGCTTAGTTTCTCGATGCCAATGCTCTTTGCCAGTTTGCGAATGCCCTTTTCAAACGGCACCAACGCCCCCGCAATGGCACCTGCGATCAGCTCGGCGGGGTCTTTTTCCTTGTCGGCCCACAGGTCGACATACACCGCCAGCCAGCCCCGCAGCTGACATTCCGGAATCAGGTCTTCGCGCAGAAAAGTGCTTTTGCCCGTGCGTCGGGGCGCCGCGAGAAACAGACCGGAGGTGAAATCCTGAATACCGGCCCCCACCAGGCCATCGGCAATACTGCTTGCCAGGGTGGGGCGGCGAAACACAAAGCCGCTGAGTTTGGACATGGTTTTATACTCAATTATGGAAAGCACTATAAATTATAGTGAAGAGTATAATTGACTATAATTGTCCGTCAAACCACCTCCCGTCGCCGATCCTCCCGCGGGCATTTGGCAAACCTTGCGCGATAGCTCCTGGTGAAATACGACGGTGACTCAAACCCGCACGCAATACTCACTTCCAGCACGCTCATGTCGCTCTGGCGCAGCAGTTTGCGGGCTTTTTCCAGGCGCAGGCCCAGGTAGAAATTGCTCGGCGTATCGTTCAGGTGCAGGCGAAACAGCCGCTCCAGTTGGCGTCGGGTGACCTTGATCGTTTCGGCCAGGGCCAAGGTGCTCAGGGGCGGTTCGGTGTGCTGTTCCATTTCGCCGATCACGTGCACCAGTTTCTTGTTATTGATGCCGTAGCGCGTGGCGATCTGCATGCGCTGGTGGTCCTTGCGGGGGCGGATGCGGCCGAGTACGAATTGCTCGGAAACCTGGATCGCCAGCTCCGGGCCGTGGGCCTGAGCGATGAGATCGAGCATCAAGTCGATGGACGCGGTGCCGCCGGCGCAGGTGATGCGGCGCCGGTCGATTTCGAACAGTTCCTGGGTCACGCTCAGGTGCGGATAGGCCTCCTTGAAGGCGTCGATGGCTTCCCAGTGCAAGGTCAGGCGGTGGCCGTCAAGCAAGCCCGCCTCGGCCAGCACGCAGGCGCCGGTGTCGATGGCACCGAGGGTCACACCCTCATGGTCGAGGCGGCGCAGCCAATGCTCCAGGGCGGGCGTGGCGAACTGCAGGGGTTCGAAGCCGGCCACCACCAGTAAGGTCGCGCCTTTTTTCAACGGTTCCAGCGCGGCATCGGCGTTGACCGACATGCCGTTGCTCGCCAGTACCGCGCCGCCATCGGCACTCAAGATGTGCCAGCGGTACAGCTCGCCGCGAAAGCGATTGGCCACGCGTAACGGTTCCAGCGCGGAGATAAAACCGAGGGCCGAGAACCCCGGCATCAGCAAGAAATAGACATCCTGGGACATGGTGGCGCTCTCGTCGTACGGGCAGCGTGCTCACTGTGATACGCCAGTTCAACCGGCCATTCAAGAGCCCAGGTCGCTGCAGTGCAAAAGCGGGTCGCCGCCGTGCGCTTTGCGGGGCGCCAAGCTGCGTAACGTGATCCCACGGCGCACAAAGACGCCGGCACCCACAATAACGACTGCCGAGGGCTCCACCCATGAACCGACTGATCAGCCGCTGCGTACTTGCACTCAGCGCCAGCGCCATTTTGAGCACTAACGCCCTGGCAGCGGATGCCGCTTCATGCCAGAACGTACGCATGGGCGTGGTCAACTGGACCGACGTCATCGCCACCAGCGCCATGGCCCAGGTGCTGCTCGATGGCCTCGGCTACAAGACCAAACAAACCAGCGCCTCGCAGCAAATCATCTTTGCCGGCATCCGCGACCAGCGCCTGGACCTGTTTCTGGGTTACTGGAACCCGCTGATGACCCAGACCATCACGCCGTTCGTCGACGCCAAGCAAGTCAAGGTCCTCGAAAAACCCAGCCTGGAAGACGCCCGCGCCACCCTCGCCGTGCCGACTTATCTGGCCGACAAGGGCCTGAAAACCTTTGCTGACATCGCCAGGTTCGAAAAAGACCTGGGCGGCAAGATTTATGGCATCGAGCCGGGCTCGGGCGCCAATACGCAGATCAAGGCGATGATCGCCAAAAACCAGTTCGGCCTGGGCAAGTTCCAGTTGGTGGAGTCCAGCGAAGCCGGCATGTTGGCGGCCGTAGACCGTGCCGTGCGCCGCAAGGAAGCCGTGGTGTTCTTTGGTTGGGCACCGCACCCGATGAACGTCAATGTGGCGATGACTTACCTCACCGGCAGCGAAGACGCCCTGGGCCCGAACGAAGGCATGGCCACCGTGTGGACCGTGACCGCGCCGGCCTACGCCGAGCAGTGCCCCAACGTGCATAAGCTGCTGACCAACCTGACGTTCACCGCCGCCGACGAGAGCCGCATGATGCAACCGCTGCTGGACCACAAGGATGCCATCGAATCCGCCAAGCAGTGGCTCAAGGATCACCCGCAAGACCAGGCGCGCTGGCTGGAGGGTGTGACCACCTTCGACGGCAAACCGGCTGCCGCCAACCTGCAATTGACCACGAAATAACCCATCCAGATCACCGCTTCGCAACCCCTGAAGGTTGCGAACGGCGCCCTGCGCCTTGAAATCACCCGCCTGTAAGGAACCGCCCCATGAACCACGACGTCATCATCACCTGCGCACTCACCGGTGCTGGCGACACGACCGCCAGAAGCCCCCACGTGCCGGTCACTCCCAAGCAAATCGCCGCCGCTGCCGTGGAGGCCGCCAAGGCCGGCGCCACGGTCGTGCATTGCCACGTACGCGACCCCGAGACCGGCAAGTTCAGTCGCGACGTCGCGCTGTACCGCGAAGTGATGGAGCGCATCCGCGAGGCCGACATCGACATCATCGTCAACCTCACCGCCGGCATGGGTGGCGACCTGGAGATCGGTGGCGGCGAGAATCCCATGGAGTTCGGGCCCAATACCGACCTCGTGGGCCCGCTGACCCGCCTGGCCCACGTTGAAGAACTGCTGCCGGAAATCTGCACCCTGGACTGCGGCACGCTGAACTTCGGCGATGGCGACACCATTTACGTGTCCACCCCGGCGCAACTGCGTGCCGGCGCCAAACGTATCCAGGAATTGGGCGTAAAGGCCGAGCTGGAAATTTTCGATACCGGCCACCTGTGGTTCGCCAAGCAGATGATCAAGGAAGGGCTGCTGGATAACCCGCTGTTCCAACTGTGCCTGGGCATTCCCTGGGGCGCACCGGCCGACACCACCACCATGAAAGCCATGGTCGATAACCTGCCCGCCGACGCGGTGTGGGCCGGCTTCGGCATTGGCCGCATGCAAATGCCAATGGCCGCGCAGGCGGTGCTGCTGGGCGGCAACGTACGGGTGGGCCTGGAAGACAACCTGTGGCTGGACAAAGGCGTGCTCGCCACCAATGGGCAATTGGTGGATCGCGCCAGTGAAATTCTCAGCCGGTTAGGCGCGAGGGTCCTGACCCCAGCCGAAGGCCGCATCAAGATGGGCCTGACTCAACGCGGCTAACACAGACACCACCACTCCTGTGGGAGCCGGGCTTGCCCGCGATGAGGCCAGTAAATCTGCCACATCTTTGTAGCCTGCAATGCCGCCATCGCGGGCAAGCCCGGCTCCCACAAAGGATCATCGAACACTTTAGGAATATGCCATGCGCTTTATCACCGAAATCAAAACCTTTGCTGCGTTGGGCAGCGGAGTCATCGGCAGCGGCTGGGTGTCCCGTGCCCTTGCCCATGGTCTGGATGTGGTGGCCTGGGACCCGGCGCCCGGTGCCGAGGCGGCCTTGCGCAAACGCGTCGCCAACGCCTGGCCAGCCCTTGAACAACAGGGCTTGGCGTCAGGTGCCTCCCAGGACCGCCTGCGCTTTGTCACTACCATCGAAAACTGCGTAAAAGACGCCGACTTCATCCAGGAAAGCGCCCCGGAACGCCTGGAGCTGAAGCTGCAATTGCACAGCCAGATCAGCGCCGCGGCCAAGCCGAACGCATTGATCGGCTCCAGCACCTCAGGGCTATTGCCCAGCGAATTCTATGAAAGCTCTACCCACCCGGAACGCTGCGTGGTCGGCCACCCCTTCAACCCGGTCTACCTGTTGCCACTGGTAGAAGTGGTGGGCGGCAAAAACACCGCACCAGAGGCAATCCAGGCGGCGATCTCGGTGTATGAATCCCTCGGCATGCGCCCGCTGCATGTGCGCAAGGAAGTGCCGGGTTTTATTGCCGATCGCCTACTGGAAGCGCTGTGGCGTGAGGCGCTGCACCTGGTCAATGACGGGGTGGCGACCACCGGCGAAATCGACGACGCCATTCGTTTTGGTGCCGGGTTGCGCTGGTCGTTCATGGGCACTTTCCTCACTTACACACTGGCGGGCGGCGACGCCGGCATGCGCCACTTCATGGCACAGTTCGGCCCGGCGTTGCAGCTACCGTGGACTTATCTACCGGCGCCTGAATTGACTGAAAAATTAATTGATGATGTGGTCGATGGCACCGCGGAGCAGTTAGGTAACCACAGCATCTCGGCGCTGGAGCGCTATCGTGATGACTGCCTGCTGGCGGTACTGGAAGCCGTAAAAACAACCAAGGCCAAGCACGGCATGAACTTCGCCGAATAACCCTGTGGGAGCTGGCTTGCCTGCGATGGCGGTGTTGGCCTCACCATTGCTATCGCAGGCCGGCCAGCACACTTGACCGCACACTGAATTGGATTCATGCCATGCCCGCACTGACCACCTACACCACGAAAATCCTGCCCGACTGGGTCGACTACAACGGCCATCTGCGTGACGCGTTCTATCTGCTGATCTTCAGCTACGCCACCGATGCGCTGATGGACGCGCTGGGGCTGGACAGCGAAAACCGCGAAGCCAGTGGCCACTCGCTGTTCACCCTGGAGCTGCACCTGAACTACCTGCATGAGGTGAAGCTCGGGGCCGAGGTTGAGGTGCATACCCAACTGATCGCCCATGACGCCAAGCGCCTGCACCTCTATCACAGCCTGCACCTTGTGGGCGAAGCACGCGAGTTGGCGGGTAACGAACAGATGCTGCTGCATGTCGACCTGGCCGGTCCGCAGTCGGCGCCGTTTACCGACGCGACGCTGGAAAAACTCATCGCCCTCAGCCAGGCACACGCCGATCTACCCCGGCCGGCCCTGCTCGGCAGGGTGATCGGGCTGCCCGCGCAAAAAAAAGCCCCGATCCAGCCGTGACGGGATCGGGGCAGAGTGCTTTGTGTGAGCGGTGCATTTCGAGGGTGACCAAACCTTCAAGCTGCGTGCCTGGGTTCAGTGTGCCCGTTACGGGTCAGGTCAAGTAACCCGAAAACGACCTGTTCATAGCCATGCGAGCCATCGCTGGATTCTGCCCTTGCCGCCAGTCCTGTGGCCTACCAGAATCCAAGTCATTCCCGCTCCCTACACCAGGATGACCGTCATGATGCACGCGGATTTGATTGACCAGGATGACCTGCTGAGCCAACTACGCTCGCTGGGTTTTGAAGTGTCCAGCGGCGCTACCGCCGAGCAGGCCTGCGAATGTGCGGTGCGCGGGTTGAGCGAAGCGCGGGCCAAGGCGCTCAAGGGCATGGTGGAACAGATGTACAGCGGCAGCGCGACGATTTTGCCAACGGTGAGGCAGGCGATCGACAAGCAGTTGCTGCCGGCGCTGATGCAATTCAAACAGAACTCCGGCGCCTGAAAATACCGCTATCGCAGGCAAGCCAGCTCCCACAGGAGAACGCATTCCAAGGTGGGAGCTGGCTTGCCTGCGATGCAGACGACTCGGTTTAGAGCCTTACACTGGCAAACGTCGACTCGTTCCTGGCCTGGCTCAACGCCGACATCGGCCCCGACAACGGTGACAACACCAGTGCCGGCGGAATCGGCATCATCGCTACTTGCTGGGTGGTGTTGGAGCCTACGCGCTCATCCCGTGGCGGAATGCCGAAATATTCGCGGTAGCACTTGGAAAAGTGTGGCGTAGACACAAACCCGCACACCGAGGCGACTTCGATGATCGACATCGGCGTCTGCTTGAGCAGTTGCCGTGCGCGGATCAGGCGCAGCTTGAGGTAGTAGCGCGACGGCGAGCAGTGCAGGTATTTCTGGAACAGCCGCTCCAACTGCCGGCGCGACACGGCGACATACACTGCCAGTTCGTCCAGGTCGATCGGCTCTTCGAGGTTGGCTTCCATCAGCGCAACGATTTCCTGCAGCTTCGGCTGGTTGGTGCCAAGCATGTGCTTGAGCGGCACACGCTGGTGATCCTGTTCGTTGCGGATGCGTTCGTACACGAACATCTCGGAGATGGCGGCCGACAATTCACGGCCGTGGTCGCGGCTGATCAGGTGCAACATCATGTCCAGGGGCGCGGTACCACCGGAGCTGGTGAAGCGGTTGCGGTCGAGGGTGAACAGGCGCGTGCTCATGGCCACCCGCGGGAAGGCTTCCTGCATCGACGCCAGGCATTCCCAGTGCACGCTGCAATCAAAGCCGTCGAGCAAGCCGGCGCAGGCCAGGGCCCAGCTGCCGGTGCACACTGCGCCAAGGCGACGAGACTGGCGTGCCTGGCTTTGCAGCCACGACACATGTTCACGGGTGACGGTGCGCTGGATACCCACGCCACCGCACACGATGACCGTGTCCAGCACGGGTGCTTTGTGCATGGAGGCATCGGGTGTGATTTGCAGGCCATCGCTGGCCCACACCTGGTTGCCGTCGACACTCAGGGTTGTCCAGCGATACAGCTCGCGGCCGGACAGCTGGTTGGCCATGCGCAGTGGCTCCACGGCAGACGCCAGGGAAATCAGCGTGAAATTGTCCAGCAGCAAAAAGCCGATGGATTGAGGCGCACGGTTCTGGGGTTGGGCCCCGGAGTTGGTCGACGTCATCGCGGTATCTCCTCACATCACACAAAGCGGGTGGCGGCCTCAGGCGAGGCTCTTGTTATTGCGCTCGTCCTGGAAAGGAGAGGCTTTGTAATTGATAGAGCAAATGCCATGCCTAAAATTGAATGGCTATTCAAGAACTCCTGAAAACGACCTGTTTATGTGTCTATATGAGCCCACGCGCGAAGTGCGGGATATGACGCATAACGGGCGGAGTTCAAGGGGGGTGAGCAGATCGGTAGCACTTGTGGGAAGGCGCTTTGCGGGCGTAGGAGGAGTCTGTCACCCAAAGCACATCAGGCGTGTGATCGTGTAGGAATTCGTTCGGAAGCTACTTATCTATTTGCGACGCGCTAAAAGGTGGCGATTTTGGCTTAGGGTGTTCACTTTGTGAGCAATTGCGTCAGCACTATAGCCATCGCGGGCAAGCCCGGCTCCCACCTTTGGAATGCGTTTCCTGTGGGAGCTGGCTTGCCTGCGATAGCGATATCATTGACTCAACATTCAACCGCACTCACCGCCAGCCCACCGCGTGATGTCTCTTTGTACTTGTCATGCATATCGGCCCCGGTATCACGCATGGTGCGGATCACCCGGTCCAACGAGATGAAGTGCTGACCATCGCCACGCAACGCCATTTGCGCCGCGTTGATCGCCTTCACCGCCGCAATTGCATTGCGCTCGATACACGGCACTTGCACCAGGCCGCCCACCGGGTCGCAGGTCAGGCCGAGGTTGTGTTCCAAGCCGATTTCGGCAGCGTTGCACAGTTGCTCCGGCGTGGCGCCGAGGATCTCCGCCAGCCCGGCTGCGGCCATCGCACACGCGGAACCGACCTCGCCCTGGCAACCGACTTCGGCACCGGAGATCGAGGCGTTCTTTTTACACAGGATGCCCACCGCCGCCGCGCCCAACAGGTAGTCAACCACGTTGGCTTCGGTGACTTCTTCACTGAACTTCATGAAGTAGTGCAACACCGCCGGGATGATTCCCGCCGCGCCGTTGGTGGGCGCCGTGACCATGCGCCCACCTGCGGCGTTTTCTTCGTTGACCGCCAGGGCGAACAGGTTGACCCATTCCATGGCGCTCAAGGTCGAGCCGATCACATTGGGCTTGTTCAGCTCCTGCAAGCTGCGGTGCAACTTGGCGGCGCGACGGCGTACGTTCAAGCCGCCGGGCAAGATGCCTTCGTGCTTGAGGCCCTGCTCCACGCAATCTTGCATGGCGCGCCAGAGCTTCATCAGGCCGCTGCGGATTTCTTCTTCGCTGCGCCAGGTTTTTTCATTCGCCAGCATCAGTTCGGCAACGCGCAGGTTGTGGGTCTTGCACAACTGCAACAGCTCCACGGCACTGGAAAAGTCATAAGGCAGCTCGGTGCGGTCCATATCCGCCACACCGCTTTGGGCCTGGGCCTCATCCACCACAAAACCGCCGCCCACCGAGTAATAGGTGTCGCGGTGCAACTCGCCGTTTTCGCCAAACACCACCAGAGTCATGGCATTGGGATGGAACGGCAGGTTCTCATCGAGCAGGCGCATGTCCCGCGCCCACACAAAGGGCACCGGCAAACGCCCGTCCAGCAGCAGCGTGTCGGTTTCGCGCAGGGTGTGGATACGTGCACCGATTTGCGTGGGGTCGATTACGTCTGGCCACTCGCCCATCAGGCCCATGATGGTGGCGGTGTCGCTGCCGTGGCCGATGCCGGTGGCCGACAACGAGCCGTACAGTTGCACTTCGACACGCTGCACCTGTTCCAGCCACCCACGCTCACGCAACCCTTGAACGAACAACGCCGCGGCGCGCATGGGCCCCACGGTGTGGGAACTCGAAGGCCCGATGCCGATCTTGAACAGGTCGAAAACGCTGATAGCCATTAACGTGGAACTCCTCGATAAGCACGGGCCGGGCTTGAACGAGGTGCTACGCTCAGATCGCCCAGATGGCGGCATCATCAAGCTTTTATTCGTCATCACGGCGTCTCACACCGACGCACTCATGCTCACCAGCGGCGCTCGCGTGCGAACGCCAGTTTTGGCCGTTTTTTGCGGTGCAGAAGGGTAAAAACAGCAGTTTTACCTTCGGAAAAACCTGTAAGCGACGTCATCGGTACTGGATGCGACCCTCCCTGTACTGGATACGACGCCCCCTGTAGGCGTCAGATTTTCACTGGTACATGATCAGTCTCGACTCGTTTGCAAGGCACCGCGCCAGAGCTGTTGTCGCACGCTCCGACCGCAACACTTATAAAGCGCGGCGAATGCCGCCAGAAAAGACACAGGAGTCTACCCACATGAAAGGTTCACCCTCGTTGTTGTTGGCCGCCATGCTGAGTCTGCCAGTCGTGGCACACGCCGCAGAACCGGAACAGTGCAAGACCGTCAACTTCTCCGATGTCGGCTGGACCGACATCACCGTCACCACCGCGACCACCAGCGAGATCCTCAAGGGCCTGGGCTACAAGCCGCGCACCACGATGATTTCGGTACCTGTGACTTACAAGTCCCTGGCCGACGGCAAGAACATGGACATTTTCCTCGGCAACTGGATGCCGACCATGGAAAACGACATCAAGCAGTACCGTGATGCCGGCACCGTGGAAACCGTACGCGCCAACCTGGAGAACGCCAAGTACACCCTGGCGGTCCCAGAGGCGCTGTATGAGAAGGGCCTGAAAGACTTCGCCGACATCGCCAAATTCAAGGATGAGCTGGGCGGCAAGATCTACGGCATCGAGCCGGGCAACGATGGCAACCGCACCATCCAGACGCTGATCGACAAAGATGCCTTCGGCCTGAAAACCGCCGGTTTCAAGGTGGTCGAATCCAGCGAAGCCGGCATGCTCTCCCAGGTCGAACGCGCCTCCAAGCGCAACCAGGCCATCGTGTTCCTCGGCTGGGAACCGCACCCGATGAACACTCGCTTCAAGATGAAGTACCTGACCGGTGGTGACGACTCGTTCGGCCCCAACTACGGCCAGGCCACCATCTACACCAACACCCGCAAAAGCTACACCCAGGAATGCAGCAACGTTGGTCAGTTGCTGAAAAACCTGGTGTTCACACTCGACATGGAAAGCACCCTGATGGGTAACGTCCTGGACGACAAGATGAAGGCCGATGCTGCCGCCAAGGCCTGGCTGCAGAAGAACCCGCAAGTGCTCGACACCTGGCTCGCCGGTGTCACCACCGTTGATGGCAAACCAGGGCTCGATGCCGTTAAAGCTTACCTCGCCAAATAGCACCCGCTGACCCCAGGCCGGTGCGCTGGCCTGGGATGTTTTCCCCTTCGCATGTGGACATTCACTACCATGCTGACTGAACAGAAAATCCCACTAGGCCAGTACATCGCTGCCTTCGTCGACTGGTTGACCCAACACGGTGCCAACTACTTCGACGCAATCGCTTCGACACTGGAAACGATGATCCACGGCGTGACGTTTGCGCTGACCTGGTTCAATCCACTGGCATTGATCGGTCTGATTGCGCTGCTGGCTCACTTTATTCAACGTAAATGGGGACTGACTGTTTTTGTCATCGCCTCCTTCCTGCTGATCCTCAACCTGGGGTACTGGCAGGAAACCATGGAAACCCTCGCGCAGGTGCTGTTCGCCACCCTGGTCTGCGTGGTCATCGGTGTGCCGCTGGGCATTGTTGCCGCGCATAAGCCGATGTTCTACACCATGATGCGGCCGGTACTCGATCTGATGCAGACCGTGCCGACCTTCGTCTACCTCATCCCTACCCTGACCCTCTTCGGGCTGGGTGTGGTGCCTGGGCTGATTTCCACGGTGGTGTTCGCGATTGCCGCGCCGATCCGCCTGACCTACCTGGGTATCCGCGATGTGCCGCAAGAGCTGATGGACGCCGGCAAGGCCTTTGGCTGCTCGCGCCGCCAGTTGCTCTCGCGCATTGAACTGCCCCACGCCATGCCGAGCATCGCCGCCGGCATTACCCAATGCATCATGCTGTCGTTGTCGATGGTGGTGATCGCCGCCCTGGTAGGCGCCGACGGCCTCGGCAAGCCGGTGGTCAACGCACTCAACACTGCCGATATTGCGCTGGGCTTTGAAGCGGGCCTGGCCATTGTGTTGCTCGCCATCATGCTCGACCGTATCTGCAAACAACCCGACGCTAAAGTAGGGGGTGATGCATGAGCATTATCCGATTCGACAAAGTCGACGTGATCTTTTCCAAAGACCCACGCGAAGCGCTCAAGCTGCTGGACCAGGGCATGAGCCGTAACGAAATCCTGAAGAAGACCGGGCAGATCGTCGGCGTCGAGAACGCCAGCCTGGACATCGAGAAAGGCGAGATCTGTGTGCTGATGGGCCTCTCGGGCTCAGGCAAATCCAGCTTGCTGCGCTGCATCAACGGCCTCAATACCGTCAGCCGTGGCCAGCTGTTTGTGGAGCATGAAGGGCGTCAGATCGACATCGCCTCCTGCACCCCCGCCGAGCTGAAAATGATGCGTACCAAACGCATCGCCATGGTGTTCCAGAAGTTTGCCCTGATGCCTTGGCTGACGGTGCGCGAGAACATCAGCTTCGGCCTGGAGATGCAGGGCCGCCCAGAGAAAGAACGGCGCACGCTGGTGGACGAGAAACTCGAACTGGTGGGCCTGAGCCAATGGCGCAACAAGAAGCCCGACGAGTTGTCCGGTGGCATGCAGCAGCGCGTCGGCCTGGCTCGCGCCCTGGCGATGGACGCCGATATCCTGCTGATGGACGAACCCTTCTCGGCCCTCGACCCGCTGATCCGCCAAGGCTTGCAAGATGAGCTACTGGAACTGCAACGCAAATTGAGCAAGACCATCGTGTTCGTCAGCCACGACCTGGATGAAGCACTCAAGCTCGGCAGCCGTATCGCGATCATGAAAGACGGCAAGATCATCCAGTACAGCGTGCCGGAAGAGATCGTGCTGAACCCGGCGGACGACTATGTGCGCACCTTCGTCGCCCATACCAACCCGTTGAACGTGCTGTGCGGGCGCAGCCTGATGCGCACCCTGGATAACTGCACGCGTGTGAATGGTTCGGTGTGCCTTGATCCGGGTGGCGACTCCTGGCTGGACCTGGCTGAAGGCAACACCATCCAGGGCGCACGCCAGAATGGCGTGACGATGAACCTGCAGAACTGGGCGCCAGGGCAAGCCGTGGAAGGCTTGGGCCGCGTACCGACGTTGGTGGACTCGAACATCGGCATGCGCGATGCACTGCAGATTCGCTACCAGACAGGCAACAAGCTGGTGCTGCACGACAACAACAAGGTGGTGGGGATACTGGGGGACAGTGAGCTCTACCATGCCCTGCTGGGCAAGAACCTGGGTTAAGGCAACCCTGCAAAACCTACTGAAAAAACTGGGTCAGTGTGGGAGCTGGCTTGCCTGCGATAGCTATGTTGGATTCACCCTTGCTATCGCAGGCAAGCCAGCTCCCACATTCGACCGCATTCAATGCTTGCAACAGCGGCGCCAGTGAAGGCGCCGCCAGCTCAACTATCAGCTATAGACCCGGCCAAGGAGCTGCCGATGGCTTTCAAACTGATCGAGCACATCCCGGGTAATCTGCTCCTGGGTGAAGCCCATCAGGTCATACTCCTGCGGCCCGTTGTGCAGGTACACCTCGGCACGATAGTAACGGGTGCGCTCTTCTTCAGGCAGGTCAGCCGGTGCCGCCGAGTAGCCATCCAGGCTCACTTCGTAGACAAACGGGTTGCCCTCGTCCATCTCGATCCGCACGCCGATGCAGCGCTTGGACTTGCCCAGCAAGGTCTGCACTTCCAGGCCCTGATCACGCAACGCACTCGCGGCTTCTTCCAACGCCGGCGTTACGTGCTTGTCCATAAAGCGCTGCACGGTGGCCTGGCTCGGTTGCAGGTCCAGCGCCGTCAAGCGCTCGCTGAAACCACGACGCCCGCGTTCGGCCAATTGCGCCTGCTCCTGTTCGGTGGCCACGTCCTGGCGCATGGCCTTGTGCAAACCGAACATAAAGAACACCAGCACCACCGAGAACGGCAGCCCCGCCAGCACCACCATGGTTTGCATGGCTTCGAAGTTGCCGGCAAACAGCAGGCCGATGGTCACCAGGGTGATCACCGCCGACCAGAAGATACGCAACCAGTGCGGCGCATCTTCATCCACATTACCGCCTTTGCAGGAAAGGTTGGCCATCATCACCGCGCCGGAATCCGCAGGCGTCAGGAACAGCACGAAGCCCACGAAGATCGACACGCCGATCACCACTTTCGACGCCGGGTAATGCTCAAGCAGTTGGTAGATGGCCATGGACGGTTGCTCCAGCGCCGTCTTGCCCAACTCCACCGCCCCATGGTTCAACACCAGATCCAGGGCCGAGTTGCCGAAGATCGACAGCCACGCCAGGGTAAAGCCCAGCGGGATCAGCAATACGCCAGCCACCAGTTCGCGCACGGTACGACCACGGGAAATACGCGCGATGAACATGCCCACAAATGGCGCCCAGGAAATCCACCAGGCCCAGTAGAACAAGGTCCACAGGCCCATCCAGCGTTCGGTCTTGGCACCGTCGCCTTCGTACACATACAGGTCGAAGGTTTTCAGCACGATACCGTTGAGGTAATCACCGGTGTTCTGCACCAGGCCATTGAGCAGGTGCAAGGTAGGGCCGAACAACAGCACGAAGATCAGCAAACCGCTGAACAGCACGATGTTGAGGTTGGACAGGCGGCGAATACCGTTTTCCACACCCGACACAGCGGCAATGGTCGCCACGGTGCTCATCACGATGATCACGATCAGCAAATTGGTATTGCTGTGCTCCATGCCGAACAGGTTTTCCAGCCCCGACGACACTTGCATCGAGCCGATCCCCAGGTTGGTCACCAGGCCCAGCAGGGTCACGAACATGCCGAAACCGTCTACCGCGTGGCCAGCCGCGCCCTTCACCCAACGCTCGCCCACCAGCGGGTACAGCGCCGAACGCAGGGCCAGCGGTTGGTTGTGGCGGTACGCAAAGTACGCCACGGCCAGGCCGACCAGCGCATAGATCGCCCAGCCGTGCAGGCCCCAGTGCAGGAAGGTCAGCTGCAGCGCCTGGCGTGCCGCGCCATTGCTGGCGGCAGCGCCTTCGGGCGGGTTGAAGTAATGGTCCAACGGCTCGGACGCACCGAAATACAACAGCGAGATGCCGATACCCGACGAGAACAACATGCCGGCCCAGGCGCCGTAGCTGAAGTCTGGGGTATCGTCCTTCGCACCCAGCTTAAGTTTCCCATAGGACGAAAACGCCAGGCCGACCACAAACACCAGGTAGGCAGCGATGACCACCATGTAGTACCAGCCAAAGCTTTTCGACAGCCAGGCCTGTGCGACACCGAGCATGCGCCCGGCCTCCTGCGGGGCGACGATCAGAATGGCGGTCAACAATAAAATCAGCGCGGTGGAGGTGTAGAACACCCAACCGTTGACCCGGACCTTTTCCGGTGGGGTCTTTATAAGAGAGGCAGAACTCATGGCGCAGATGCTCCAGGCAGTGCGAGAGAGAAACACAAGGCAACGGTTATCCCGGGACATCGATTTTTCGGCAGTCGACGGACGGGTGTTATAAAGACACCCCAAAATTCTTGAGCCCGCCGAAGCGGTGATCAGGCTCTGAAGTGGCCTGTTTCAAGGGTTTTTGCAGGTGTCGAAGGTTGCAGCTCGCAGGTAGGAAACATCTGTAGGCAGCGACCATTTGTCGCAGATCTTATTCTTTGTTGATTGAACGTTCAATCAAAACAAAATAGACTGGCCCTCAAGCCGACGGACGTGGATCGCCCATCGGCAGGCCTAAGGAGAGGTGCTACATGCCCAAGGTCGGTATGCAACCCATACGCCGCCAGCAGTTGATCGAAGCCACGTTGACGGCCATCGATCAGGTCGGGATGGGAGATGCCAGCATTGCGCTGATCGCCCGTCTGGCCGGCGTCTCGAACGGCATCATCAGCCACTACTTTCAGGACAAGAACGGCCTGATCGCAGCGACGATGCGCTACCTGATGAATGCGCTGATCGAGAACGTGCAAGAGCGCAGGCGTGCCTTGAAGGATGACAGCCCACGGGCGCACCTTCAGGTGATCATCGAAGGCAACTTCGACGCCAGCCAGGTCAACGGCCCGGCAATGAAAACCTGGCTGGCCTTCTGGGCCACCAGCATGCACCACCCGTCATTGCACAGGTTGCAGCGGATCAACGATCACCGTCTGTATTCCAACCTGTGTTGCCAGTTCCGCCGTGCGATGCCGTTACCCGAGGCACGCAGCGCAGCCCGCGGGCTGGCGGCTTTGATCGACGGTTTGTGGTTGCGCGGCGCCCTGTCGGGAGACGCTTTCGACACGGAGCAGGCGCAACGGATCGCTTACGAATACATGGATTTCCAATTGGCCAAGCAGGTGAGTTAGAGCCCTTATAAATGCTCAACCCCTGAACGTCCGCCGCTCAGTGTTGCCACACCCCCATGGCCCACTGTTCGGCGGGTAACGCCAACCACTTATGCACTTGCGAGGACTTTATGGCCCGTTTCGACCTGCAAAAACTCTACATTGACGGCGGCTACAGCGACGCTGGCAGCGATGCCACCTTCGAAGCCATCAACCCGGCTAACGGTGAAGTTCTCGCCCAAGTGCAACGCGCCACCAAAGACGACGTTGAACGTGCCGTGGTCAGCGCTGAAAAAGGCCAGAAAATCTGGGCCGCCATGACCGCCATGGAGCGTTCGCGCATCCTGCGCCGCGCCGTGGACATCCTGCGCGAGCGCAACGATGAACTGGCCGCCCTGGAAACCCTGGACACCGGTAAAGCCTTCTCCGAAACCAAGTACGTCGACATCGTCACCGGCGCTGACGTGCTGGAATACTACGCCGGCCTGGTACCTGCCATCGAAGGCGAGCAGATCCCACTGCGCGACACCTCGTTTGTCTACACCCGCCGCGAGCCGCTGGGCGTGGTTGCCGGTATCGGCGCGTGGAACTACCCGATCCAGATCGCCCTGTGGAAATCCGCACCGGCCCTGGCTGCCGGTAACGCGATGATCTTCAAGCCAAGCGAAGTCACCTCGCTGACCACCCTGAAACTGGCCGAGATCTACACCGAGGCTGGCGTTCCAGCGGGCGTGTTCAACGTACTGACCGGCAGCGGCCGTGAAGTCGGCACCTGGCTGACCGAACACCCGCGCATCGAGAAAGTCTCGTTCACCGGCGGCACCGACACCGGCAAGAAAGTCATGGCCAGCGCGTCGAGCTCCTCGCTCAAGGACGTGACCATGGAGCTGGGCGGCAAGTCCCCGCTGATCATTTTCGACGACGCCGACCTCGACCGCGCCGCCGACACCGCCATGATGGCCAACTTCTACAGCTCCGGTCAGGTCTGCACCAACGGCACCCGCGTGTTCGTGCCCAAGCACCTGCAAGCCGCGTTCGAAGCCAAGATCGTCGAGCGTGTTGCGCGTATTCGCATCGGCAACCCGGAAGACGAAAACACCAACTTCGGCCCGCTGGTCAGCTTCGCCCACATGGAAAGCGTGCTGGGCTACATCGCCAAAGGCAAAGAGCAAGGCGCCCGCCTGCTGTGCGGCGGCGACCGTCTGACCGACGGCAACTTCGCCAAAGGCGCCTTCGTGGCCCCGACCGTGTTCACCGACTGCACCGATGACATGGTGATCGTGCGTGAAGAAATCTTTGGCCCGGTGATGAGCATCCTCACCTACGAAACCGAAGAAGAAGTGATCCGCCGCGCCAACGACACCGACTTCGGCCTGGCCGCTGGCCTGGTGACCAAGGACCTGAACCGCGCCCACCGCGTGATTCATCAGTTGGAAGCCGGTATCTGCTGGATCAACGCCTGGGGCGAGTCCGACGCGAAGATGCCGGTTGGCGGCTACAAGCAGTCGGGTGTGGGCCGTGAGAACGGGATCAGCTCGCTGAACAACTTCACCCGCATCAAATCGGTACAGGTTGAGTTGGGCGATTACGCCTCGGTGTTCTAACACCTGCGAGTCTTGTATTGCCCGTGAGGCCATCGCGGGCAAGACCGGCTCCCACATTTGTTCTGTGTGAACCCGATCAAATGTGGGAGCTGGCTTGCCTGCGATCGAGTGCGAAGCACTCGCCAGACCTGACCACACTTCAAAGAGGGTACATTCATGTCCCAAGAATACGATTACATCATTGTGGGTGCCGGCTCTGCCGGTAACACCCTGGCGACCCGTCTGACCGAAGACGAAGGCGTCACTGTTTTGCTGCTGGAGGCCGGTGGCCCGGACTACCGCCTCGACTTCCGCACCCAGATGCCAGCCGCCCTGGCTTTCCCGCTGCAAGGCCGCCGCTACAACTGGGCCTACGAAACCGATCCAGAGCCACACATGGACGGCCGCCGGATGGAATGCGGGCGCGGCAAGGGCCTGGGTGGCTCTTCCCTGATCAACGGCATGTGCTACATCCGCGGCAACGCCATGGACTATGACAACTGGTCGAAGCTGCCGGGCCTGGAAGACTGGACCTACCTGGACTGCCTGCCGTATTTCCGCAAAGCCGAAACCCGCGACATCGGCCCCAACGATTGGCACGGTGGTGACGGCCCGGTCAGCGTGACCACGCCGAAAGCGGGCAACAACCCGCTGTTCCACGCCATGGTTGAAGCGGGCGTACAGGCCGGTTACCCACGTACCGAAGACTTGAACGGCTACCAGCAAGAAGGCTTCGGCCCGATGGACCGCACCGTCACGCCGAACGGCCGTCGCGCCAGCACCGCACGCGGTTACCTGGACACGGCTAAAAAGCGTTCGACCCTGACCATCGTCACCCATGCCCTCACCGACAAAGTGCTGTTCGAAGGCAAGCGTGCAGTGGGCGTGCGTTACCTGATCGGCGCCGCCGAAGAGCGCGTTGAAGCCCGTGCGCGCAAAGAAGTACTGGTGTGCAGCGGCGCAATCGCTTCGCCGCAACTGCTGCAACGCTCCGGTGTCGGCCCGGCCAAACTGCTGGAAAGCCTCGACATCCCGGTGGTCCACGACCTGCCGGGCGTGGGTGAAAACCTGCAGGACCACCTTGAGCTGTACCTGCAATACGCGTGCACCCAGCCGGTGTCGCTGTACCCTTCGCTGCTCTGGTACAACCAGCCGGCGATTGGTGCCGAATGGCTGTTCAACGGCACCGGCATCGGCGCCAGCAACCAGTTCGAAGCGGGCGGTTTTATCCGTACCCGTGAAGAGTTCGAGTGGCCAAACATCCAGTACCACTTCCTGCCGGTGGCGATTAACTACAACGGCAGCAACGGTGTGAAAGAGCACGGTTTCCAGGCGCACATGGGGTCCATGCGTTCGCCAAGCCGTGGCCGTATCCAGCTGAAGTCGAAGAACCCACGGGACTACCCGAGCATCCTCTTCAACTACATGGCCACCGAGCAGGACTGGCAGGAGTTCCGCGATGGCATCCGCCTGACCCGTGAAATCATGCAGCAGCCGGCACTGGACCCGTACCGTGGCCGCGAAATCAGCCCCGGCATTGAAGTGCAAACCGATGAACAGTTGGACAAGTTCATCCGCGAGCACGCCGAGACCGCGTTCCACCCGTCCTGCTCGTGCAAGATGGGCACCGACGAGATGGCCGTAGTCGATGGCGAAGGCCGCGTGCATGGCATGCAGGGCTTGCGTGTGGTCGATGCCTCGATCATGCCGATCATCACCACCGGCAACCTGAACGCGCCAACGATCATGATCGCCGAGAAAATCGCCGACAAGATCCGTGGCCGCCAGCCACTGCCGCGCAGCACCGCTGACTACTACGTAGCAGGCGATGCGCCGGTGCGTGGCAAGCCTATGCGTGAAGTAGGGCCATTGGCGCAGTAACCGAAACACCTTGTGGCGAGGGAGCTTGCTCCCGCTGGGCTGCGTAGCGGCCCCAGGATCTTGGGAGCGCTTCGCACTCCAGCGGGAGCAAGCTCCCTCGCCACGGGTCATCAGCTTTCCTTGATCAGCTCCCCGCCCAGGCCTACTCTGTTCGCCTGCCCGCGCCGAGCCGCCCACAAGGAAGGCCCCATGTTCGAACACCACGCCACGCTCAAGAAACACTTCGGTGCCCTGCGCACCACCGCCGAATTTTTCTCCCTGCGCTACGTGCGCGAATCCGGTCAGTACCTGTCAGTACGCAAGAACGTCGCCGAGCCGCCTCACCTGGGCCATGACGAAGGCGCCATGCTTACCGTGCGTCTCAACGGCGTGGAAGCCTACGCCGCGACCAACGACATTTCCCTTGCCGGCCTGCAAGCCGCCCTTGAGCGCGCGGAACAGCAAGCCCGGTTGATCAAGCCCCACGCCCTGCTCGACCTGCACCAGCAGCCAGTGTCCAGCGACGTCGCCGACTACCTGTCACCCGACCTCGACCAGCCCTTCCCATCCCTGAGCGACTGCTACCAATTGCTCGGCGATGAGTCCGCCGCCGTGCCCAAGGATGAGCGCCTGGTGAGCTGGGAAGTCAGTTTGGGG
This sequence comes from Pseudomonas sp. MYb193, assembly GCF_002966775.1. Taxonomy (NCBI): domain Bacteria; kingdom Pseudomonadati; phylum Pseudomonadota; class Gammaproteobacteria; order Pseudomonadales; family Pseudomonadaceae; genus Pseudomonas; species Pseudomonas sp. MYb193. The sequence goes on from NZ_CP023269.1 coordinate 5,691,867, forward strand.
ACCACGCGGGTTGAACAGATCTATCTCAACAGCGCCGGTGCGCAATTGCGTCAGGCCCAGCGCTTCGTGTTCCCCGGCCTGAGTGTGACCGCCTTCGACGGCAACGACAGCCAGACCCGTACCCTGGGCGGTACCAACTTCGGCCAGCAAGGCAGTGCCGGGGTGATCCAGCGTTTTGGCCTGGTGGGCGCCGCCCGCAAGGTGGCCGACGAAGCCCTGCAATTGCTGCTCGCACCGAATACGCCCCACGGCCCGCGTGACCTGCTGCTGATGCCCGACCAGATGATCCTGCAGATCCACGAGTCGATCGGCCATCCGCTGGAGCTGGATCGCATCCTTGGTGACGAGCGCAATTACGCCGGCACCAGTTTTGTGAAAGCCAGCGACTTCGGCCACCTGCAATATGGCTCACCGCTGCTCAACGTCACCTTCGACCCGGACATCCCCGAACAGCTTGCCAGCTACGCTCATGACGACGACGGCACGCCTGCCAGCAAGCAATTTCTGATTCGCGAAGGCCTGCTGCTCAAGCCCTTGGGCGGGGCCTTATCGCAATTTCGCGCCAACCTGCCAGGCGTCGCCAACAGCCGCGCCTGCAGCTGGAACCGTGCGCCCATCGACCGCATGGCCAACCTGAATATCGAACCTGGGGATAAAAGCCTCGCGCAATTGGTGAGCGGCATTGAGAGCGGCATCCTGATGTCGACCAACCGTTCGTGGTCCATCGACGATGCGCGCAACAAGTTCCAGTTCGGCTGCGAGTGGGGCCAGTTGATCGAAAACGGCGAACTCAAGGGCGTGGTGAAGAACCCCAACTACCGCGCGATTTCCGCGCAGTTCTGGCGCAAGCTCAGCGCGGTAGGCGACGCCAGCACCTTCAAGGTCTTGGGCACGCCGAACTGCGGCAAGGGCGAACCCAACCAGGTGATCCGTGTCGGCCATGCGTCGCCGGCCTGTGTATTCAGCAATGTCGATGTATTTGGGGGAGATGCCTGATGAACCACTTCAAGGCTCTGGTGGATTGGCTCAAGCAGGCGGTCACCGATCAAGAACACTTTCACCTCGGCTACGCGGATGAGGCGTCCGAGTTCGTGCGCTTCAACCACGCGCAGGTACGCCAGGCGGGCCAGGTACAGCAGGCCAGCCTGAACCTCAAGCTGATCAACGATGGGCGCCACGCCGACCTGGGTATCACCCTGTCGGGCGAGGCGCAGCTGGATCGCCAGCGCCTGGCCGACGGCCTGCAACAATTGCGCGAAACCTTGCCGCTGTTGCCGCCTGACCCGTACCTGCTGCTGAACCCCGACGCCTGGCACAGCCATAACGAACAGCTGCGCCCGCTGCCGGAACTGGCCCAGGTGCTGGACGATATCAGCCAGGCCGCCGATGGCGTGGACCTTGTTGGCTTCTACGCCGCCGGCCCGATCAGTCGTGGTTTCGCCAGCTCATCGGGGGCGTTCGGCTGGCACCGGGCTAACAGCTTCAATTTCGACTTCAGCCTGTTCCACGCCAATGGCGAAGCGGTAAAAGCCAGCTACGCCGGGCACACCTGGAACAGCGCCGAATTCGCCGCCCGTTTCCAACAGGCCCGTGAGCAACTGGCGTTTCTCGGTCGCCCGCTCCACACCCTGGCGCCCGGCCAGTACCGCGCCTACCTGGCGCCGGCAGCGCTGGAAGAAATCATCAGCATCATCACCTGGGGTGGTTTTTCAGCCCAGGCCATTGCGAGCAAAGGCAGTTCGTTGCAACGCCTGTACGCGGGTGATCAGTCATTGAGCCCGCTGGTGACGGTAGATGAGCAGATCAGCGGCTCCCTGAGCCAGGCGTTTTCCACTGAAGGCTACCCGCGTGAGGATGTCACCCTGATCAACGCAGGCAAGGCCGAGGGCCAGTTGGTCAACTCGCGCAGCGCCGCCGAATACGGCTTGAACACCAACGGCGCCAGCAGCGACGAGTCGCCCAGCGCCCTGCAAATGGCGGCCGGCAGCCTGGCCCACGCCGATATTCTCAAGCAGTTGGGCACCGGTCTGTATATCAGCAACCTCTGGTACCTGAACTACTCCGACCTGCCGGCAGCGCGCCTGACCGGCATGACGCGCTTTGCGACCTTCTGGGTGGAAAACGGCGAGATCAAGGCGCCAGTCAGCACCATGCGCTTTGATGACAGTGTCTATCAGTTGCTCGGTTCGCAATTGGAAGCGCTGACCGCTGATCGGGAACTGCTGTTGTCGGCCAGTACCTATGACCAGCGCAACACCGCTTCCAACCTGTTGCCAGGCGCTTTGGTAAAACGCCTGACGCTGACCCTCTAAACATCCAAAACACCTGTGGGAAGGGCTGATTTCAGACGGCTCGGCTTCGGTCCTTCCTACCGTAAATTCTCTTCCTCCCCGTTTGCACGGGCAACCTGTTGTCGCCCGCAAAAAACCTCGCTATAACAGCTGGTGGCATACCGCCACACACTGGAAGTACTGCGATGAACCATGGAAGTTTCGTCATTGAGAAGTTGTACAAGCACTACAACGTTCACGTAGAGCAACTGGGTAACGACCCGCATAGAAAAACCGTACTGATGGTCAATGGCGCGTTGTCCACCACGCGCTCCTTTGCCCGCACCAGCAAATGCCTGGCCGAGCACTTCAATGTGCTGCTGTTCGACTTGCCCTTCTCTGGCTTGTCACGCGAGCACAACACCGAACTCGACCTGGTCACCAAGGACGACGAGGTGCAAATCCTGCGTGCCTTGGTGGCGCGCTTTGCGGTCAACCATCTGGTTTCGGCCTCCTGGGGCGGCATCTCCACGCTGTTGACCCTGGCGCACAACCCGCCCTCCATCGAAAGCTCGGTGGTGATGGCCCTGGCGCCCAACCTCAACCAGGCGATGCTGGAATATGTCGAGCGCGTGCGTGTGCTGATCGAGGCCGATGACAAGTCGGCGGTCGGCCATCTGCTCAACGAAACGGTTGGCAAATACCTGTCGCCGCGCCTCAAGCGCAATAACCATCGACACCTGTCGACCATGGCCACTACCGAATACCGCCAGGCGCGCTTTCATATCCATCAGGTGCTGGGCTTGGGCGATGGCAACTACTTGCCGGCACTGCGGCAGATTGAAACACCGGTGCACTTTCTCAACGGCGCGCTGGACGAATACACGCCGGCCGACGAAGCCCAACTGTTCAAACACTACGTAGGCCGCAGCAGCTTTGCGGTGGCCGAACACGCCGGCCATCTGCTGGACCTGGAGTCCCGCGAAGCCGCGCTGGCAGTGCATCGGGCGTTGCTGGATTTCCTGGTGGGCGAGCATGTGACATTGTCAGATATAGACGAACCGCCAGTGGGAAAAGCGGCGACGGATGGCGCATAATCGCCAACACATAGCCTGCTAATTAAAAGGGATCCCATGCCGAATCGTGCCCCTCTCGATGCCAAGACCGCCCGCTGGCTCCCCTGGGTGGTAGCGATTGCCTTCTTCATGCAGTCGCTGGACGGGACGATTCTCAACACCGCGCTACCAGCCATGGCGCAAGACCTCGCGGAAAACCCGCTGCGCATGCAAGGGGTAGTGATCGCCTACATGCTCACCGTTGCCTTGCTGATTCCGGCGTCGGGCTGGATCGCTGACCGCTTTGGCACCAAGAAGATTTTCTTTGGCGCGATCATGCTGTTCAGCATCGGGTCGCTGCTGTGTGCGCTGTCCAGTAGCTTGAGCATGCTGGTGGGCGCACGGGTGATCCAGGGCCTGGGCGGTGCGCTGATGCTGCCGGTCGGACGGCTGGTGGTACTGCGGGCTTATCCGCGCTCCGAGCTGGTGCGGATCATGGGCTTCATCACCATTCCCGGCCTGCTTGGCCCCTTGCTTGGCCCGACAATGGGCGGCTGGATGGTGCAATACCTGACCTGGCACTGGATCTTCCTGATCAACCTGCCGGTGGGCATGATCGGCTGCTACGCCGTGTGGAAATTCATCCCCGACCTGCGCGGCAGCGAGCGCACGCGCTTCGACGGCCTGGGCTTTCTGCTGTTCGGCGCGGCGATGGTGCTGATCACCATCGCCATGGAAGGCCTGGGCGAACTGCACCTGCCGCATCTGCGCGTGATATTGCTGCTGTTCGGCGGGTTCGCCTGCCTGGCGGCGTACTGGCTGCGCGCCGGGCATATCGATAACCCGCTGTTCTCGCCGGTGCTGTTCAAGACGCGCACCTTTGCCGTGGGGATTCTGGGCAATCTGTTTGCGCGCCTGGGCAGCGGCGCATTGCCGTTCCTGGTACCGCTGCTGCTGCAGGTGGCGCTGGGCTATTCGCCGTCGGAAGCCGGCATGAGCATGTTGCCGCTGGCGGCGGCGGCGATGTTCGCCAAGTCCATCGCACGCCCGCTTATCGAGCGCCTCGGCTACCGCATCGTCCTGACCGGCAACACCCTGGCCCTGGGCCTGATGCTGGCGAGCATGGGCCTGGTCAGCGAACAAACGCCCTACCCGCTGCTGTTGGCCATGCTGGCGGTACTGGGGGCCATCAACTCCCTGCAATTTACCGCCATGAACACCGTCACCCTGATCGACCTCGACGACGCCCAGGCCAGCAGTGGTAACAGCTTGCTGTCGGTGGTGGCGCAATTGTCCCTGAGCCTGGGCGTGGCCTGTGCCGGCGCATTGCTCGGCGGCTTTACCGCCGAAGCCGGCAATGACGGGGTCAATACCGTGCTGGGCGCCTTCCAACTGACCTTCCTCACCGTGGGCCTCATGGCGATGCTGGCGGCGGCGATCTTCCTGCAGCTGTCGCCCAAGGACGGCAAACGGGTGGTCAGCCGCGAGCACGATATCGAGCACTAACGGGCGTCTCGTCGAGAACTTGCGGGGAAAATCCCACGAGGCTGGTACACTGCGCGACATTTTGTTTTGCAGAGCCAGTCCCGTGACTACCATCGCCACCGCTTTTAATACTTTGCCCCTGTCCGCCGCCATGCTGGCTAACCTCGACTCGCTGGGTTACGTCGAGATGACGCAGATCCAGGCGCAAAGCTTGCCGGTGATCCTCAAAGGGCTGGACCTCATTGCCCAGGCCAAGACCGGCAGCGGCAAGACTGCCGCATTTGGCATCGGCTTACTGAACCCGATCAACCCGCGCTACTTCGGGTGCCAGGCGCTGGTGATGTGCCCGACCCGCGAACTGGCCGACCAGGTCGCCAAGGAAATCCGTCGCCTGGCCCGTGCCGAAGACAACATCAAGGTACTGACCCTGTGCGGCGGCGTGTCCCTCGGCCCACAGATCGCCTCCCTGGAGCACGGCGCCCACGTCATCGTCGGCACCCCGGGCCGCATCCAGCAGCACCTGCGTAAAGGTTCGCTGGTGCTGGACGGCTTGAACACCCTGATCCTCGACGAAGCCGACCGCATGCTCGACATGGGCTTCTACGACGCCATCGAAGACATCATCAGCAAGACCCCACCGCGCCGCCAGACCCTGCTGTTCTCGGCCACTTACCCGGTGAGCATCAAGCAACTGGCCTCCAAGTTCATGCGTGCGCCTCAGCAAGTGAAAGCCGAAGCGTTCCACTCCGACGACCAGATCGAACAACGCTTCTACGAGATCTCCCCGGAAGAGCGCATGGACGCCGTGACCAAGGTGCTGGCGCACTTCCGCCCGGCCTCCTGCGTGGCGTTCTGCTTTACCAAGCAGCAAGTGCAGGAAACCGTCGACCACCTGACCTCCAAAGGCATTTGCGCCGTTGGCCTGCATGGTGACCTGGAACAGCGCGACCGTGACCAGGTACTGGCGATGTTTGCCAACCGCAGCACCTCGGTGCTGGTGGCCACCGACGTCGCCGCACGAGGCCTGGACATCGACGCACTGGACATGGTGATCAACGTCGAACTGGCCCGCGACTCGGAAATTCACATCCACCGTGTAGGCCGTACCGGCCGTGCCGGTGAGACCGGCATCGCCATCAGCCTGGTAGCGCCGTCCGAAGCCCACCGCGCCCAGGCCATCGAGCAACTGCAGAAGTCGCCGCTGAACTGGGACCAACTGGACAACCTCAAGCCGCAAAGCGGTGGCCCGTTGCTGCCGCAGATGAGCACCCTGTGCATCGCCGCCGGGCGTAAAGACAAGGTGCGCCCAGGCGACATCCTCGGTGCATTGACCGGTGAAGCCGGCATTCCGGGTGCCCAGGTCGGCAAGATCGCTATCTTTGACTTCCAGGCCTTCGTGGCCGTGGAACGCGGCATCGCCAAGCAGGCGTTGCAGCGTTTGAATGACGGTAAGATCAAAGGCCGCTCGCTGCGCGTGCGGATCCTGTAACAACATAGTGACTGCAGGGACCGAATCACTGTGGGAGCTGGCTTGCCCGCGATAGCGACGGTGAATCCACTACCGCCATCGCAGGCAAGCCAGCTCCCACAGTGTTGATTGCATTTCAAATCAATAGTTTTGTGAGGACATGGCTGTGCGCTCGACCGAAGTTGTGATCATTGGCGCCGGCGCCGCAGGCTTGATGTGCGCGCTGACCGCCGCCGGGCGTGGGCGCAAGGTGATGTTGATCGACCACGCCAACAAGGCCGGCAAGAAAATCCTGATGTCCGGTGGCGGCCGCTGCAACTTCACCAACATGTACACCGAGCCGGCCAACTTCCTCTCGCACAACGCGCACTTCTGCAAATCCGCCCTGGCCCGCTATACCCAGTGGGACTTCATCGGGTTGGTGGCCAAGCACAGCGTGCCGTACCACGAGAAGAAACTCGGCCAACTGTTCTGCGACAACAAGTCCAGCGACATCCTCGGCATGCTGCTCGACGAGTGCCTCCAGACCGGCGTGAGCCTGCACCTGGACACCTCCATCGAGGCAATCGCCAAGCTCGAAAGCGGCTATCAACTGCAAACCACCTTGGGTGAGCTGCGCTGTGAATCCCTGGTGATCGCCACGGGCGGTTTGTCGATCCCGACGCTGGGCGCCACCGGTTTCGGCTACCAGGTGGCCAAACAATTCGGCCATGAACTGCTGCCGACCCGCGCCGGGCTGGTGCCGTTCACCATCACCGACCAGCTCAAGGAGTTGTGCGGCGAGTTGTCCGGCACCTCGGTCGACTGCCTGGTGAGCTGCAACGGCCAGAGCTTTCGCGAGAACATCCTGTTCACCCATCGCGGCCTGAGCGGGCCGGCGATTTTGCAGATTTCCTCGTATTGGCACTCCGGCGACACGGTAGAAATCAACCTGCTGCCCGACCACGACGCCCATGCCTGGCTGCAACAGCAACAGGCCGAACACCCCAACAGCGAATTGAAAACCCTGTTGGGTGAGATCTTCACCAAGAAGATGGCCAACCTGCTGGCCCAAAGCTGGTTCGAATCCAAGCCTATGAAGCAGTACACCCACGCTGAAATTGCCGATATCGCGCAAAAGCTGGGGAGCTGGCAACTGGTACCGGCCGGCACCGAGGGTTATCGCACCGCCGAGGTAACATTGGGCGGGGTGGATACGCGGGAAGTGTCGTCCAAGACCATGGAATCGCTGAAAAGCCCCGGCCTGTACTTTATCGGCGAAGTGCTGGACGTGACCGGCCACCTGGGCGGGTTCAATTTCCAGTGGGCCTGGGCCTCGGGCTACGCGGCCGCGCAATACGCCTGATGTGCACCTTGAGATGCAATCCCCTGTGGGAGCTGGCTTGCCTGCGATAGCGGCGGTGAATCCCACATCGTTATCGCAGGCAAGCCAGCTCCCACATTGGTTTTGCAGTGATCCTGAAAATTTTGCGCTTGGATGTGATCGCCACGCTTGCCGTGGCGTCCTTGATAGCTCAATTTAGCGACAACGTCCCGGAAGACTCCAGACTTCATGTCATCGACCTCGTTCAAGCAGTCCATGCGGCGCCTGTGGGCGCTGGATAAATTCAGCTACAGCGTACGGGTGTTCATCGCCCTCACCGGCAGCATGGCGTTGTGTTGGTACCAGGATGAAATGACGCTGCTGATCCCGCTGTTCCTAGGGATTATCGCCAGCGCCCTGGCCGAGACCGATGACAGCTGGCAAGGCCGCCTCAACGCGCTGGCGGTGACACTGGTGTGTTTCAGCATTGCCGCGCTGTCGGTGGAGCTGCTGTTCCCTTACCCCTGGATATTTGCCATCGCCCTGGCCCTGGCCAGTTTCGGCCTGACCATGCTCGGCGCACTGGGCGAACGCTATGGCGCGATTGCTTCGGCCACCTTGATTCTGTCGGTCTACACCATGATCGGCGTGGACCAGCGCGGTGGCGCCGTCACGGATTTCTGGCATGAGCCGCTGCTGCTGGTGGCCGGTGCCGCCTGGTACGGCGTGTTGTCCGTGCTGTGGCAGGCGCTGTTTTCCAACCAGCCGGTGCAGCAGAGCCTGGCGCGATTGTTCCGCGAGCTGGGGCGTTACCTCAAGCTCAAGTCATCGTTGTTCGAACCGATCCGGCAGCTGGACGTGGAAGCGCGGCGCCTGGAGTTGGCCCAGCAAAATGGCCGGGTAGTGGCTGCGCTGAATGCCGCGAAGGAAATCATCCTGCACCGCGTCGGCAATGGGCGACCGGGCTCGAAGGTCAGCCGCTACCTGAAACTGTACTTCCTGGCCCAGGACATCCACGAGCGCGCCAGTTCCTCCCACTACCCCTACAACGCCCTCACTGAAGCCTTCTTCCATAGCGATGTGCTGTTTCGCTGCCAGCGCTTGCTGCGCCAGCAAGGCAAGGCCTGCCAGACCCTGGCCGAGTCGATCCAACTGCGCCAACCGTTCATCTATGACGACAGCTTCGCCCAAGCCCTGGGCGACCTCAACGCGTCCCTGGAGCACCTGCGCATCCAGAGCAACCCGGCTTGGCGCGGCCTGCTGCGTTCATTGCGCGCCTTGGCGGCCAACCTGTCCACACTCGACCGCCTGCTGGGCGACGCCAGCAATCCCGATGCCCTGGCGGACGCCACCGACAGTAACCTGCTGGACCGCGCCCCGCGCAACCTCAAGGAAATGTGGACGCGCCTGCGCACCCAACTCACACCCACCTCGCTGCTGTTTCGCCATGCCCTGCGCCTGTCCCTGGCGTTGACCGTCGGCTACGCCACCCTGCACGCTATCCACGCGTCCCAGGGTTACTGGATCATCCTCACCACCCTGTTCGTCTGCCAACCGAGCTACGGCGCCACCCGGCGCAAGCTCGGCCAGCGGATTATCGGCACCGCCATCGGCCTCACCGTGGCCTGGGCGCTGTTTGATCTGTTCCCCAACCCGGTGGTGCAGTCGATGTTCGCTATCGCCGCGGGCCTGGTGTTCTTTATCAACCGCACCACCCGCTACACCCTGGCGACGGCGGCGATCACCCTGATGGTGCTGTTCTGCTTCAACCAGGTGGGTGATGGCTACGGGCTGTTCCTGCCACGCCTGTTCGATACCTTGCTCGGCAGCCTGATCGCTGGCCTGGCGGTATTCCTGTTCCTGCCGGACTGGCAAGGCCGGCGCTTGAACAAAGTGCTGGCCAACACCCTGACCTGCAACAGCATCTACCTGCGCCAGATCATGCAGCAATACGCCGCCGGCAAGAGCGACGACCTGGCTTACCGCCTGGCCCGCCGCAACGCGCACAACGCCGACGCCGCGTTGTCCACCACCCTGGCCAATATGCTGATGGAGCCTGGGCACTTTCGTAAGGAAGCCGACGTGGGTTTTCGGTTCCTGGTGCTGTCTCACACCTTGCTCAGCTATTTGTCGGGGTTGGGTGCGCACCGCGATACTCAGTTACCGGCCGACGTGCGCGAGCACTTGATCGAAGGCGCGGGCAACAGCCTGGCGGCGAGCATCGATGAGATTGCCACGGGCCTGGCCAACAAACAGTCGATTGCGATCCAGAGTGATGCCGAGGAAGGGTTGGCGGCAGAGCTGGAGCAAATGCCCGATGAGATCGATGAGGCGCAGCGGTTGGTACAAACGCAGTTGGCGTTGATATGCCGGCAGTTGGGGCCGTTGCGTACGTTGGCGGCGCATCTGATCAAGGATACCGGTGCGGCTTAGACCGCTATCGCAGGCAAGCCAGCTCCCACATTTAACCGAGTTCCAACATAAGAATGCGGGCAAAATGTGGGAGCCCGGCTTGCCCGCGATGAGGCCCGCAAGCACGCTACATCCCATGCGTCTTCATCAAGCGCGCATAACTGCCATCAGCCTTCATCCTGGCAATCTCCCGATCAAAGCTAGCGACAATCTGCGCATGCTCGGGGTTCTTCAAACTGACCAGAATGTGCAGGCTGTTCTCGCTCAACGGCTTGTCCACAAACGCCACCGCATTGCGCACCCGCGGCGACTCCCGAGCCAGGTAATAACGCGCTACGTATTCGTCTTCCAGCGTCAACCGCACCCGCCGCGCAGCGAGCATGCGCACCGCCATGGCGAAGTTGTGCACGGGTACTTTCTGTAGCTGGGTGTCTTGATCGAATGCCGCCGAGTAAGCGTAACCGCGTACCACGGCGATGGTCTCGTCGCGCAGTCGGGCCAGGCTGTGATAAACAATGTCATCGTCGCTGCGCTTGAGAAAGCGCACACGGTTAAGCAGGTACTCAGCAGAAAACTGGCCAAACTGCGTGCGGGACTCGTCGTACCAGGCGTTGATCAGCACATCGTAACGCCCATCTCCCACGCCCTTGAGCGCACGGGCCCAAGGCACCTGTTCAAAATCACTGGCGTACCCCGCACGGGCCAGGGCCGTGCTGACGATATCCGTGGCCAAACCGCCATTGATCAAGGTGGCATCGGTGAAGGGCGGCCAGCCATCCGCCACCAGACGCAGACGCTGTGCCAGCACCGGCTGGGCCAGCAGCAGCACTGCGATCAAAGCAACGGCACGAGTCAATCTCGGCATGCTCAAAGTCCTTGGCGGGCAGGCGGTGGCCTGATAACAGTAGCTCATCAATGAGCCTGCATTGCAGATTACACAAAGCAGCCAACAGCGCACGCACTCAATGATGGCAAATTGACGCCATTCACACATTTGCCAATTTTAGACAGCAGCGCCCGCCGCGCTTACTATCCAGGCACGTCTTTACAAGAGCACACATCATGACGGTTGATTGGATTTGCAAACATCACGACGACTTGGGCAAGGACCAGCTGTATGCCGTCCTGCGTTTGCGCAGCGAGGTATTCGTCGTCGAGCAGAAATGCGCGTATCAGGACATCGACGGGCAGGACCTGGCGGGTGACACCCATCACCTGATGGCCTGGCAAGATAATGAGCTATTGGCTTACCTGCGCCTGCTGGACCCGGAATCCCAGGGCGGCGATGTGGTGATTGGTCGCGTCATCGTTTCGCCAGCGGCACGGGGCACCGGGCTGGGGCATCAAATGATGGAGGAGGCGCTTGAGCGTATTGAGGATATCTGGCCGCAAACGCCGATTTTTCTCTCGGCCCAGGCACATTTGCAGGGGTATTACGGGCGGTATGGGTTTGTGGTGGCGGGTGAGGAATACCTGGAAGATGATATTCCACATATTGGTATGCGGCGCATCTGAGGGCGCCATCGCAGGCAAGCCAGCTCCCACATTGGACTGTGGGAGCCGGGCTTGCCCGCGATAGCGTCAGTCCTGCCTAAGCCGACCTTCAGGGATAGCCCAACACCTGCTTGATCGACGCCAGATTAGCCTCGATCCACCCCCGATCAATCGCCCCCCAGTCCCGAATCCGATAGCGCCCGGCATGGTGGCGCGCACCGTCCTCCTGCTCGAACTCACACACAATATCCAGGTCGGCCAACGCCGCAATGGTGTCCTGGGCGGTACGCCGAGGCATGCCGGTGGCCTCGGTCAACGCCGGGACGCTGCTGGCCAGTTGGCTGTCGATCAAGTACGCCACGTACAGGCGGCGGTAGAAGCTGCTTTTGGTCTTGCTCACATCCATGGTCAGTCGCCTTGGGGTTAGGGCTTGCCCTGCAAATCGCGCCAGGTGAGGTACACACGCAGGTCGAATTCCACCTGATGGTAGCCCGGCATCATGTATTGGCAGAGTTTATAGAACGCCTTGTTGTGGTCCGATTCCTTGAAGTGCGCCAGCTCGTGCACCACGATCATGCGCAGAAACTCCGGGGCCGCCTCCTTGAACAGCGAAGCGATGCGGATCTCTTTCTTGGATTTGAGATTACCGCCCTGCACCCGGGAAATCGTGGTGTGTAAACCCAAGGCACGATGGGTCAGGTCCAGGCGGTTGTCGAACAGCACTTTGTCGATAGACGGCGCGTTACGCAGGTGCTCCTGCTTCAAGGCCAGGGCATAGGCGTACAGGGCCTTGTCGCTCTGCACCGCATGGCGTTCGGGGTAACGCTGGTCCAGGTAAGCCCCCAACTGGTCCTTGGCGATCAGTTGGCGCACTTGCTCCTGGAGCGCGGTGGGGTATGCCTGGAGGTATTTCAACGCGGTCATGGGCTCTGCAACGCAATTGGGACGGGCGCCAGTGTAGCGAATTCAAAGCGCGCGAGGGTACGACCAGCCGGCAACGTCCTCGGCCATCAACGGCAGCGCCGCCCACGGCCCCTGGATATGGGCACAGCCATTGGCCTTGAGCCACTGTGTTTGCTCAAGAGTCTCCACGCCTTCGGCGATCACCAGCACACCAAAATGCTCACACAGTTGGATGATGCTGCGCGCCATCGCCGCATCCCGTACCGAGCCAGGCAGGCGCGCCACCAGTTGAGGGTCGAGCTTGAGGGTGTCGAACGCCAAGTCGCGCAAATGGGCCAGGGAGCACTGGCCGCAGCCAAAATCGTCCAGGGCAATCCGCACCCCGATCCGGCGCAGTAACTGGAGTTGCTTGGTGGACTCGGCGAGATTGCTCATCAAGCAGTCTTCGCCGATTTCCACCTCCAGTTGTCGCGCCTGTAACCCATGTCGCTCCAGCATCTGCTGCAGTTGGTTGGCCAGGTTGGGCATGTTGAACTGGCTGCTGCTCAGGCTCACGCTCAACACTAGTTCGGGGTCGAAGGTGGCTTGCCAGGCCTGGCGCTGGGCGGCGACTTGCTGGTAGATCCAGGCACTCAACTGGTTGATCAACCGCGCCTCTTCCAGCAGTGGCAAGAACAGGCCCGGCGGCACATCGCCGACGCTGGGATGCTGCCAGCGCAACAGCGCTTCGACGCCGCGCAAACGCCCGTCTTCCAGAGAGACCTGAGGCTGGTACACCAAGGTGAAATCCTTGTTGGCGATGGCGGTACGTACACTGTCTTCCAGCATCAACCGCGAGCGGGCGCGGCCGTTCATTTCCTGGTCGTAGTAACGATACTGCTGACGGCCGGCGCGCTTGGCTTCGTACATGGCAATGTCCGCGGCCCGTAGCAGGCCGCTCAAGTCCGAGCCGCAATCCGGGAACGTCGCGATGCCAATACTGACCCCAAGCATCACCTCCAGACCATCGACCTGCTGGCACACCGATACCCGCTCGATGAGCTTTTCCGCGATCTTCGCGGCCTGCTCGGGAAACTCCAGCTCCAGCAACGCGGTGAATTCATCCCCACCCATGCGCCCGAGAATGTCGTAGGAACGCAGGCATGCTTGCATCTGCTCCGAAACCCACCGCAGCACGCGATCCCCGGCGTCGTGGCCCAACGTATCGTTGACCCGCTTGAAGCCATCCAGGTCCAGGTACAGCAATACCAGCGCCTGCTCGCTACGTTCGCTGCGCAGCAACGTATTCTCCATCGCCTGATGGAAACCGCGCCGGTTCAGCAGCCCGGTCAGCGGGTCGGTCACGGCCTGGAATTCCAGTTGCTGATGCAGGTGACGCACTTCAGACATGTCCAGCACCGTCACCACCATTGCCTTCTGCTCCGCAGGCAAAGGCGCGCAGGACAACGCTACCGGCACCTGCTGCCCCCGACCGGTGCGCAAAATGGCATCGTGTTGGCGCCACGTCTCACCCCGGCGATACGCCTCGTACATGGGAAAGCCCAACCAGGCTGGCACATGGGGCTTTTGCAGGAAACTGAGGAAACTTTCGCCCTGCAACTCAGCCATCGTTGCATTCAACAGCCGGGAAATGGCCGGGTTGGCATACTCGATCACACTGTTTTCGCTCACCACCAGAATGCCCTCGGCGGCGTTATCCAGCACCGAGGCATTAAAAGCGCGGGCCAATTCCAGGTCATGGCTCAGGCGCTGCAAGGCACGGCGATTGCGCTGGTGTTCGAGCAACGCCTGCACCTTGGGCTTGAGGATGTGCGAGTCAAAGGGCTTGAACAGGTAGTCGATCGCCCCACTGGCGTAGCCTTCCAGCACCGCGTCGGGCGAATGGGCGGTGGCCGTCAGAAAGATAATCGGCGTCATGCGCGTACGCTGGCTGCCACGCATCAGGCGCGCCACCTCGAAACCGTCCATGCCCGGCATGCGCACGTCCAGCAGCACCAGGTCGACCTCGTGGGCCAGCAGTAACTCCAAGGCTTCCAGGCCAGACGCGGCGGTTATTACCCGCCAGTCGTCACGCTGCAACAGCGCACGCATGCTGACGAGGTTTTCCGGGTAGTCATCGACCACCAACAGAACCGAAATTGCATCGTCGTGTTGTGGAGCGCCATCCATGCTACGTCTCTTCCTTAGGGAGCTGCACCGGTCACTTTTGCTACCAAGGCCGGATAAACACTGAGGGCTCACTCTAGCCGCGCGGCCAAAAAAGCAGAAGTGACGTGGGTGCCCTCATTGTGCCAAAGGCCAGGAAGCCGACTAACGGTAAGGCCCTGTAGCCCGCGGTTCACGGGCGACATGGCTTTTTGACATTTAGATGACGCCAATAAATTGCCAGCAATTGTTTAACAATCTCACCAGCACGGCCTATAAAGAACCTGGAAGGCCCTTTGGGCCAATGCCTACACCCTCTGTAAAAAGGCCAACACCATGATCGACCTTTCCACCTGGAACCTGAGCATTCCGGTCGGCTCCCCACCCACGACCATTGAAACGCCAAGGCTGCTGAGCGGCTTCAACGATCAATACTTCCAGGCCGAAGGCAGCGACGTGCAGTTCTGGACACCTGTGACGGGCTCGCGCACCGAAAACGCCATCTACCCACGCAGCGAACTGCGCGAAACCTACGCCGACGGCCGCCTGCGTAACTGGACCTACCCCGAGGCCGACAACTTCCTGCGCGCCACCCTCACCGTCAACCAGGTGCCCTCCTCCGGCAAGATCGTGATCGGCCAGATCCACGCCTACGACAGCCAGAAACCGTTGATCAAGCTGGAGTACCAATTCAAGGAGAAAACCCAGACCGGCAACATCGTCGCCAAAGTGCGCATGCGCCCGGACGAGGCCGAAAGCCAGGTGATCATCGTCGCCTCCAATGTGCCACTGCAGAAGAGCTTCACCTACGTGATCAACCTCAACAAAGCCGGGCTGCTGAGCGTGTATGCCGCTGACAGTGAGTGGAATGAACGGATTGGCGCGGCCTGGGGCGACAAGCCGTTGTACTTCAAGGCGGGGGTGTATGTGCAGGACAATAAGGGCGACACCAATGAGGGTGCGCGGGTGACGTTTGCGAAATTGGATATTGATCACGAGTGAATCGTCCCGTGAGACACAGGATTTTTCCCAGATAAACCCAAAGTCTTAAACACACCGTTGAACCCTGTGGGAGCCGGGCTTGCCCGCGATAGCGGCGTATCAGCCAATATCCTCGGCGCCTGACACACTGCCATCGCGGGCAAGCCCGGCTCCCACATTGACCGTGCGTCGGCTCAAGGTCCGGGGTGGATGCTACAGCACCGTTGCGACAAGCCAAAGAACACCGTGGTTTCGGCGCTTCATCTGCAAGTTGATTAAATGGTGTCCATAAAAAAGCCCGCATCGCTGCGGGCTTTTATTAACACTTGAGGCTCAGTTCACCTTAGCGTTCAACTCACCTTTCAAATACCGCTGGTACATCGCTTCCAACGAGATCGGCTTGATCTTCGAAGCATTACCCGCAGTACCAAAGGCTTCATAACGCGCAATACACACATCACGCATCGCCGTCACAGTGGCGCCGAAGAATTTACGTGGGTCGAACTCGCTCGGGTTGGTCGCCATCAGGCGACGCATCGCACCGGTGGATGCCAGGCGCAGGTCGGTGTCGATGTTGACCTTGCGCACGCCGTACTTGATGCCTTCGACAATTTCTTCAACCGGTACGCCGTAGGTTTCTTTGATGTCGCCGCCGTACTGGTTGATGATCGCCAGCCACTCTTGCGGTACCGAGGAAGAACCGTGCATCACCAGGTGGGTGTTAGGGATGCGCTTGTGGATTTCCTTGATGCGGTCGATGGCCAGCACGTCGCCGGTAGGTGGCTTGGTGAACTTGTAGGCGCCGTGGCTGGTGCCAATGGCGATAGCCAGGGCGTCGACCTGGGTCTTCTTGACGAAGTCGGCGGCTTCTTCCGGGTCGGTCAGCATCTGGCTATGGTCCAGCACGCCTTCGGCGCCGATGCCGTCTTCTTCGCCGGCCATGCCAGTTTCAAGCGAACCCAGGCAGCCCAGCTCGCCTTCAACCGAAACGCCGCAGGCGTGCGCCATGGCCACGGTTTGTTGGGTGACGCGTACGTTGTACTCGTAGTCGGTTGGGGTCTTGCCGTCTTCGCCGAGGGAACCGTCCATCATCACCGAGCTGAAGCCCAGTTGGATCGAGCGCTGGCACACGTCAGGGCTGGTGCCGTGGTCCTGGTGCATGCACACCGGGATGTGCGGGAATTCTTCGATGGCGGCGAGGATCAGGTGACGCAGGAACGGGGCGCCAGCGTATTTGCGCGCACCGGCCGAAGCCTGGACGATCACTGGAGAGTCGGTCTTGTCAGCGGCTTCCATGATGGCGCGCATCTGCTCAAGGTTGTTGACGTTAAAGGCTGGGACGCCGTAGCCGAACTCGGCTGCGTGGTCCAGCATTTGACGCATGCTGATAAGTGCCATTGTGTTGTCTCTCCCGGTCGAGGGTCGTTAATCGTGCAAGCCTGCCGTAGCGGCGGCTGCTATTCAAGTTATTGCAGATCAAGGGGTTGAGCTTGAGCTGCTGAATCGTTATTGCTGCTGGGTTCAGTTGGCTTTGCAGCCGCGCCCAATCAAATCATCCGTCGCTACCCAGTACACCAGGCCTTCCTCACCTTTGGTGTGAAACGCCAACTGGTCGTCGCTGTACAGCACGCCGGAGGCGGCTACCTCTTGCTTGAGACGGTAAACCTGGTCCGAACCGCCGAGGCGTACATCCACTTCGGAGCGGGCCTGGTTGGCAAAGCGCCAGTTGACCTCGGCTTTGCTGTCGCAGGTCCAGGTGGTCCATTTGTCGGCTGGCTCTGCCTTGTCGAACAGGTTCATGCTACTGCAGCCGGCCAACAGGGCCAGGGCTGCCAGGGCGAAAACGCCTTTCATTGCCAATCCTCGCAGGGCGACCTGGGGCCGCCGTTGCTATCGGTTAGTGGATCAGACCCGTCATGGGCAACCCTGTTCCTGACCGTTGGGCGCGGAGTCGTATTTCTCCAGCCGTTCGTTGCCGATGCGCTTGTTGATCACCGGCATGGTCTCGGCTTGCCAGTCAGCCTGGTAACAGCTTTTTCTCAACGGTGCCTTGGCGTTATCCGCCTCGGGCGCCGCGCTGGGTGTGCTGCCGCAGCCGGCCAACAGGCCCGCTGCGATCACCAGTGCCAACGACTTGATCATGGGAACGCTCCTTTTCCTGATCACGCGAGCCTTAACCTTTGGCTCGGGTTTCCAGCACTTCCACAGCGGGCAACACCTTGCCCTCGACGAACTCGAGGAAAGCGCCGCCACCGGTAGAAATGTAGGAGATCTGATCAGCCACACCGTATTTATCGATAGCCGCCAGGGTATCGCCACCGCCAGCGATGGAGAACGCCGAGCTTTCAGCGATCGCGTTAGCCAGCACTTTGGTGCCGTTGCCAAATTGGTCGAACTCGAATACGCCCACCGGGCCATTCCACAGGATAGTCTGGGATGCCTTGAGCAGCTCGGCGAAGTTGGCCGCCGTTTGCGGGCCGATGTCCAGGATCATGTCGTCGTCGGCCACGTCAGCGATAAGCTTGACGGTCGCCGCGGCGCTTTCCGCGAATTCCTTGGCAACCACCACGTCCACCGGCAACGGCACGCTGACCTTTGCAGCGATGGCGCGGGCGGTGTCGAGCAGGTCTGGCTCGTACAGGGATTTGCCCACCGGGTGGCCGGCAGCGGCCAGGAAGGTATTGGCAATGCCGCCGCCGACGATCAGTTGGTTGCAGATCTGGCTCAGGCTGTTGAGCACGTCCAGCTTGGTGGATACCTTGGAGCCGGCAACAATGGCCGCCATCGGTTGGGCCGGAGCGCCCAGGGCCTTGCCCAGCGCATCCAGCTCGGCAGCCAACAACGGGCCCGCCGCGGCGACCTTGGCGAACTTGGCCACGCCGTGGGTCGAACCTTCGGCGCGGTGGGCGGTGCCGAACGCGTCCATCACAAACACGTCGCACAGGGCGGCGTATTGCTGGGCCAGTTCGTCGCTGTTCTTTTTCTCGCCCTTGTTGAAGCGCACGTTTTCGAACAACACGATATCGCCGGCTTTCACATCCACGCCGCCCAGGTAGTCTGCGACCAATGGCACGTCACGGCCCAGGGCCTTGCTCAGGTACTCGGCGACCGGCTTGAGGCTGTTTTCGGCGGAGAACTCACCTTCGGTCGGGCGACCCAGGTGGGAGCAGACCATCACGGCCGCGCCTTTTTCCAGGGCCAGCTTGATGGTCGGCAGCGAGGCCAGGATTCGCGCATCGCTGGTGACAACACCGTCCTTGACGGGGACGTTGAGGTCTTCGCGGATCAGTACGCGCTTACCTTGCAGATCGAGGTCGGTCATCTTCAACACGGTCATGGGTCGCAGTTCCTGAATTACTGTTGAGGTTGTTTAGAAGCGATGTGCAGATAGTGTTCGGCAACATCCAGCATGCGGTTGGCAAAGCCCCATTCGTTGTCGAACCAGGCCAGGATGTTCACCAGCCTGGGGCCGGAAACGCGGGTCTGGCTGGCATCGACAATTGCCGAATGCGGGTCATGGTTGAAATCGCAACTGGCGTGGGGCAACTCGGTGTAGGCCAGCAGACCTTTGAGCGGGCCGCTGGTGGCGGCGTCGCGCAGGATTCGGTTGACCTCGGCCGCGTCAGTGTCACTGACGGTTTGCATGGTGATATCCAGGCAAGACACATTCACCGTCGGCACGCGTACGGCTTTGGCCTGGATTCGCCCGGCAAGTTCCGGCAGCAGTCGCTCGATGCCGCGCGCCAGGCCGGTGGACACCGGAATCACTGACTGAAACGCCGAACGCGTGCGGCGCAGGTCTTCGTGGTGATAGGCGTCGATGACCGGCTGGTCGTTCATCGCCGAGTGAATCGTGGTGATCGACACGTAATCCAGGCCGATCGCCTGGTCCAGCAGGCGTAACAACGGCACGCTGCAGTTGGTGGTACATGACGCGTTGGACACCAGCAGCTCATCGCCGGTCAGGCAATCCTGGTTGATGCCGTAGACGATGGTCGCGTCGACATCCGCCTCGCTGGCCATCGGCTGGGAAAACAGCACACGCGGGGCGCCGGCGTCGAGAAAACGCTGGCCATCGGCACGGGTGTGATAAACACCGGAGCATTCCAGCACCAGGTCGACGCCCAGTGCTTTCCAGTCGATGCCTTCGGGGGTGGCACTGCGCAACACTTGCACGCAGTTGCCATTGATATGCAGACAATCGCCTTCAACCCGCACTTCGCCAGGGAAGCGGCCGTGGGTGGAGTCAAAGCGTGTCAGGTATTCGATGCTGGCCATGTCGGCCAAATCATTGATCGCGACAATTTCAAACCCGGCCGCCGCCCCTCGCTCGAACAGAGCACGCAAGACGCAACGACCAATGCGGCCGTAGCCGTTGAGTGCAACTTTGTAGGGACGCGGTTGGGGCATGGGGTTCTCGATCAAGGTTAGTTCAGTGATGAATGTACTGGCGCCATCGCGGGCAAGCCCGCTCCCACAGTGGACCGTGATCCAAATGTGGGAGCGGGCTTGCCCGCGATGGCGCCAGTACAGACAACGCAGACTGACTTAGTCTTCCAGCAACTCTTCAGCCTGACCCAGGATGTTTTCCAGGGTGAAACCGAATTCTTCGAACAACGCTGGCGCCGGTGCCGACTCACCGTAGGTGGTCATGCCGATCACACGGCCTTCCAGGCCCACGTACTTGTACCAGTAGTCGGCGTGAGCCGCCTCGATGGCGATACGCGCACTGACCTGCAACGGCAACACCGATTGCTTGTAACCGGCGTCCTGGGCTTCGAACACGCTGGTGCACGGCATGGATACAACGCGAACGTTGCGGCCTTGCTCGGTCAGCTTGTCGTACGCCTGAACGGTCAGGCCCACTTCGGAACCGGTGGAGATCAGGATCAGCTCCGGCTCGCCGATGCAGTCCTTGAGCACATAACCGCCACGGCTGATGTCGGCGATCTGCGCGTCGGTACGCACCTGGTGCTGCAGGTTCTGACGCGAGAAGATCAGCGCCGAAGGGCCATCCTTGCGCTCGATGGCGTGCTTCCAGGCCACGGCGGATTCCACGGCGTCGGCTGGGCGCCAGCAATCCAGGTTCGGCGTAGTGCGCAGGCTGGTCAGCTGCTCGACCGGCTGGTGCGTCGGGCCGTCTTCGCCCAGGCCGATGGAGTCGTGGGTGTAGACGTGGATCACGCGCTTCTTCATCAGCGCCGCCATACGTACGGCGTTACGTGCGTATTCCATGAACATCAGGAAGGTCGCGCCGTATGGCACCAGGCCGCCGTGCAGGGACACGCCGTTCATGATGGCGCTCATGCCGAACTCGCGCACGCCGTAGTACATGTAGTTGCCGCTGGCGTCTTCGGCCGAGACACCTTTGCAACCCTTCCACAGGGTCAGGTTGGAACCGGCCAGGTCAGCCGAACCGCCGAGGAACTCAGGCAGCAACGGGCCAAAGGCGTTCAGGGTGTTCTGGCTGGCTTTACGGCTGGCGATGGTCTCGCCCTTGGCCGCGACTTCAGCGATGTAGGCCGAGGCCTTTTCCGAGAAGTCGGCAGGCAGGTCACCGGCCAGGCGGCGTACCAGCTCGTTGGCCAATTCAGGGAATTCGGCGGAGTACGCAGCGAAACGCTGGTCCCACTCGGATTCAGCCGCCAGGCCTTTTTCCTTGGCATCCCATTCGGCGTAGATGTCGGCCGGGATTTCGAACGGGCCGTGGTTCCACTTCAGCGCTTCGCGGGTCAGGGCGATTTCCGCGTCACCCAGTGGGGCGCCGTGGCAGTCTTCTTTACCTTGCTTGTTCGGCGAGCCGAAACCGATGGTGGTCTTGCAGCAGATCAGGGTTGGTTGCGCGCTCTTGCGAGCGGTGTCGATGGCCGTCTTGATCTCTTCCGGATCGTGGCCGTCGACGTTGCGGATCACTTGCCAGTTGTAGGCTTCGAAACGCTTGGGCGTGTCGTCGGTGAACCAGCCTTCGACTTCGCCGTCGATGGAGATGCCGTTGTCATCGTAGAAGGCAATCAGCTTGCCCAGGCCCAGGGTACCGGCCAGGGAGGCGACTTCATGGGAGATGCCTTCCATCATGCAGCCATCACCCAGGAATACATAGGTGTGGTGGTCAACGATGTCGTGGCCAGGGCGGTTGAACTGCGCGCCCAGGACTTTTTCCGCCAGGGCGAAACCAACCGCATTGGCCAGGCCTTGGCCCAGGGGACCGGTGGTGGTCTCAACGCCCGGGGTGTAGCCGAATTCCGGGTGGCCCGGGGTGCGGCTGTGCAGCTGACGGAAGCTCTTGAGGTCGTCGATGGTGACATCGTAGCCGGTCAGGTGCAGCAGCGAATAAATCAGCATCGAGCCGTGGCCGTTGGACAGCACGAAGCGGTCACGGTCGGCGAACGACGGGTTGCTCGGGTTGTGTTTCAGGTAATCACGCCAAAGTACCTCGGCGATATCCGCCATGCCCATCGGGGCACCGGGATGGCCGCTGTTGGCTTTTTGCACGGCATCCATGCTGAGGGCACGAATGGCGTTGGCACGCTCACGACGGCTGGGCATCGCTGATCTCCTGGAGTTTGCGGAAAAGAAACGGAAAAAAGGACCGGCATTTTCCCTCAGCCACCGCCTGCGGGCAATGACAGATAGTCACTTGAGGGCGTTTTTCCTGTGCTTTGGGCATCAATCCCTTGCAGAAACCTTTAACCGGTTCGTCTAAAGGTTATAGCGACGGCTTATAACCGCCACTTATCGTTCAATATCAAAACTTTTTGATATTGGCCTTGCGAGGATCTACACCCGTCACTAGACTGCTGGCCTTATGAACCTACCCGTGCCCTCCCTGCGTCCTGACGACGGCGATGAACTGGCTGCCTTGTGCAAGGCCGCTGGCGATCCGTTGCGCTTGAACGTACTGCGCGCACTGGCCAACGATTCTTTCGGGGTACTGGAGCTGGCGCAGATCTTTGCCATCGGCCAGTCCGGCATGAGCCACCATTTGAAGGTGCTGGCCCAGGCCGACCTGGTGGCCACCCGTCGCGAAGGTAATGCGATTTTCTACCGGCGTGCACTGCCCCATACCGAACTGCTTGGCGGCAAATTGCACGCTGCCCTGCTCGAAGAAGTGGATAACTTGTGCCTGCCCGGCGATGTGCAATCGCGTATCGGCCAGGTGCACGGGCAACGCGCCGCCGCCAGCCAGGATTTTTTCTCACGGGTGGCCGATAAGTTTCGCGCCCAGCAGGATCTGATCGCCGGCTTGGCCCAGTACCGCGAAAGCGTACTGGCGCTGCTGGACAAGCTGAGCTTCAGTGAAGAGGCCACGGCCTTGGAAGTCGGCCCTGGCGACGGCGGTTTCCTGCCCGAACTGGCGCGTCGCTTCGAGCAGGTCACCGCGCTGGATAACAGCCCGGCGATGCTTGAACTGGCGCGCCAACTCTGTGAGCGCGAAGCCTTGGGCAATGTGCGCCTACAGTTGGCCGACGCCCTGAGTGACACCGGCCTGCGAGCCGATTGCGTGGTGCTGAACATGGTCTTGCACCATTTCGCCGCACCGGCAGAAGCTCTCAAGCAAATGGCCGGGTTGCTGCACCCCGGCGGTAGCCTGCTGGTTACGGATTTATGCAGCCACAACCAGAATTGGGCCAAGGAGGCCTGCGGTGATCTCTGGCTGGGTTTTGAACAGGACGATCTGGCCCGTTGGGCCACCGCTGCGGGACTCGTTCCCGGGGAAAGCCTCTATGTAGGTTTACGTAATGGTTTCCAGATTCAGGTCCGCCATTTTCAGCGACCGGCTGGCGACACTCACCATCGGTAAATATCAGGAAAACATCGAGATGAGCGAATACTCCCTTTTCACCTCCGAGTCCGTGTCTGAAGGGCATCCGGACAAAATCGCCGACCAGATTTCTGACGCGGTGCTGGACGCTATCATCGCTGAAGACAAGTTCGCCCGTGTGGCGTGCGAGACGCTGGTGAAAACGGGCGTGGCGATCATCGCC
This sequence comes from Pseudomonas sp. MYb193, assembly GCF_002966775.1. Taxonomy (NCBI): domain Bacteria; kingdom Pseudomonadati; phylum Pseudomonadota; class Gammaproteobacteria; order Pseudomonadales; family Pseudomonadaceae; genus Pseudomonas; species Pseudomonas sp. MYb193. The sequence goes on from NZ_CP023269.1 coordinate 5,715,368, forward strand.
GGCGAAGTTACCACCACTGCCTGGGTCGACCTGGAGCAGATCGTGCGTGACGTGATCACCGACATTGGCTACAACAGCTCCGACGTCGGCTTTGACGGCGCAACCTGCGGCGTGATGAACATCATCGGCAAGCAGTCCCCGGACATCAACCAGGGCGTTGACCGGGCCAAGCCTGAAGACCAGGGCGCCGGCGACCAGGGCCTGATGTTCGGCTACGCCAGCAACGAAACCGACGTACTGATGCCCGCGCCGATCACCTTCTCGCACCAACTGGTACAACGCCAGGCCGAGGCGCGTAAATCCGGCGTACTGCCATGGCTGCGCCCTGACGCCAAGTCCCAGGTGACCTGCCGCTACGAAGGCGGCAAAGTCGTGGGCATCGACGCCGTCGTACTGTCGACCCAGCACAACCCGGACGTGTCCTACGCCGACCTGCGTGAAGGCGTGATGGAACTGATCGTCAAGCACGTGTTGCCTGCCGAACTGCTGACCAAGGACACCCAGTTCCACATCAACCCGACCGGCCAGTTCATCATCGGTGGCCCCGTGGGCGACTGCGGCCTGACCGGCCGCAAGATCATCGTCGACAGCTACGGCGGCATGGCCCGTCACGGCGGTGGTGCATTCTCCGGCAAGGACCCTTCCAAGGTTGACCGCTCTGCGGCTTACGCCGGTCGTTATGTGGCCAAGAACATCGTGGCTGCCGGCCTGGCCGAGCGCTGCGAAATCCAGGTTTCCTACGCCATTGGCGTGGCCCAGCCTACGTCGATCTCGCTGAACACCTTCGGCACCGGCAAGATCAGCGATGACAAGATCGTCAAGCTGGTGCGTGAGATCTTCGACCTGCGCCCTTACGCAATCACCACCATGCTCGACCTGCTGCACCCGATGTACCAGGAAACCGCAGCCTACGGTCACTTCGGCCGCACCCCTGCGCAGAAGACTGTGGGTGATGACACCTTCAGCACCTTCACCTGGGAAAAAACCGACCGCGCCAACGACCTGCGTACCGCCGCCGGCCTGTAATCGTTCGCGGTAAATAGAGCCCCGCCAGGTCTGCCTGGCGGGGCTTTTTGTTGCCTGCAGGACCACTTCGGGCTTTTTTGGATCCAAGACTTGCAGGCCAAATGATGGCCCACTAGAATCCGCGCCTTCTCGGGCCCTTCACCTTATTTGGATATTGCACTGCGCCCGCCCGGGATGGATAAGCGCGCAGGCAATCGAACATTGAGGTTTTCATGCGTATTTCAACGCTCGCCCCTGCCGCCCTTCTGCTCAGCCTGTTCACCCTGTCGGCCCAGGCCGCTGACCTGAACGCTCTGAGCGGCGCCCTGAGTGCCCAGCTCGGTGGCGGCAATGCCGGCGACTGCCAGCAGCAACCCAAAGACCTGCAAGCCAAGATCGACGCGGCCAATGCCAAGAACGATCTGCTGAAAGTGCGGGCGTATGAGGCTGCGCTGGAGCAGGTCAACAAAGCTTGCAACAAACTCGCCGACAGCCAGGCAAAAGTCGACGCCAAGCAGCAAAAACAGCAGGCCAAGGCGGAAAACAATGATGCTGTGAAGGCCTTGGGCGGCCTGTTCAAGTAAACAGAAATACCCGGTAAAAAGCCCCGCTCGGTCGGGGCTTTTTTGTGGGCGCGTGGATCACTTAGGCTGGGCCCCCTTTTCGAGCAAGGATGCTCACGATGCACGTATTACTGGCTGTTCTCATAAGCGCCGTACCAGCCTGGGCCTGGGCCGAAACCTGCCCCGATGACGTTCACTCACAGCTGGAAACTCTGTCCGGGCAAATCCAGCAGTGGGACGACAGCTACCATCGACAGGGCCAAGCCCTGATCAGCGATGAGCTCTACGACCAAGCCCGCAGACGCCTGGCGCATTGGCAGGAGTGCACCCGCGAGCAGACACCCAAGCCTGATAACCCGCTGGCCAGTGCGCGCGGTACCTTACCTCACCCGGTTGCGCACACGGGCCTGCAAAAGCTGCCGAGCGAGCCCGCCGTCAGTGACTGGCTCAGCACTCGACAGGATGTCTGGGTCCAACCCAAGGTCGATGGCGTTGCGGTGACACTGGTGTATCGCCAGGGCCGCTTGCATCAGCTCATCAGTCGGGGCGACGGCCTGCTGGGCCACGATTGGTCAGCCTCCGCCGCCAAGATCCCCGGCATTGTCCAACAGTTGCCCGACGCCGTTGATGTGGTGCTGCAAGGCGAACTCTATTGGCGCCTCAACCACCATGTGCAATCGCTCAAGGGCGGGCTCAATGCGCGCAGCAAAGTGGCTGGCCTGATGAACCGTCGTCAGTTGAGCGATGCCGAGGCTGCCGGGATCGGCCTGTTCATCTGGGCGTGGCCCGACGGCCCGACGGATTTCACCGAACACCTGGCCACTTTGGCGCGCTGGGGCTTCACCGATAGCCAACAGTACAGCCAACCCGTGGGCACCATCAGCGAAGCTGCGCATTGGCGCACGCACTGGTACAACGCACCACTACCCTTCGCCAGCGACGGCGTGGTGCTGCACCAGGGTGCGCGAGCGCCCGCCGAGCGCTGGCAAGCCAGTGCGCCCTACTGGTCGGTTGCCTGGAAGTACCCGGCTATCAAGGCACTGGCCCTGGTGCGCAAGGTCGAGTTCAGGGTCGGACGTACCGGGCGTATTACACCTATTCTCGAATTGGAGCCCGTACGGCTGGATGATCGGCAGATCAGCCGAGTGAGCGTCGGCTCCCTGAAACGCTGGCAAACCCTGGATATCCGCCCTGGCGATCATGTGTCGATCAGCCTGGCGGGCCAGGTCATACCGCGACTGGACAAGGTGATCCTGCGCAACGAGACACGCGTGGACATGCAGGTACCCGACCCTCAAGACTTTCATGCCTTGAGCTGCTGGCAACTGGACCCTGGCTGCGAAGACCAACTGCTCGCCCGCCTCACCTGGCTGAGCGGTAAACACGGCCTGGCCTTGCCCCACATGGGGCGCGAAACCTGGAACGTATTGATCCAGGCCGGTCTAATCGCAGGCTTTCTCGATTGGTTGACACTTGATGCGGCCGAGCTTGCTACCATTGAGGGCTTAGGCGAACGTACCCGTGCGCGGGTGCTCGACAGTATTCAAAGCGCCCGGCAACGCCCTTTTTCACTATGGCTCAAGGCCTTGGGCGTGCCGCCGGCGGCGCGCAACAACCTGGAAGGAGACTGGCAGACGCTGGTCGCCAAAGACACTCAAGCCTGGCTGGCCTCAGATGGCATCGGCCCGGGACGCGCGGCGCAACTCAGCGCTTTTTTTCGCGACCCGCAGGTACAAGCCTTGGCTGAAACATTACGCGGAGCCGGGATAGATGGGTTTTGATCCCCTCCGCCACCTGATTGCGAACCTGGAGCCTTATATGAAATTTCTCGCCCCCTTTGCCTTGCTGACCTTCGCGAGCTTCATGGCCACGCCGCTGTTGGCCGCCGAAGACGCACAACCCCTCACCGGCTGCGCCGCCAAGCGCCAGGCCATCAGCAGCCAGATCGAACAAGCCAAGGCCCACGGCAACAGCGCGCAACAGGCTGGCCTGGAAAAAGCCCTGGCCGAAGTTACCGCCCACTGCACCGATGCCGGCTTGAAGAAAGAACGTGAAAACAAGGTGCTCGACGCCAAGCACGAAGTCAGCCGCCGTCAGGCCGACCTCGACAAGGCCATGAAAAAAGGCGACCCGGACAAGATCAACAAGCGCAAGGAGAAGCTGGCCGACTCGCGTAAAGAGCTGCAGGACGCAGTGGAAGAACTCGACCAGTAAAACCGATCAATGATCGCGGAACTGTTTATGGCAGGCGCTACAGGCATCTTCAACTTTTTGCACCGCCGGTTGCAGGTTGCTGGCCTTGTAGGGCTGCACCTGGCTGGCGATCACCAATTCACCGGTGGCCGCCTCAAGTTCGCGGGCCAGTTGCTGGAACTGCGCCTGTTTTTGCCACACATCATCTTTGGCACTGGTGTGGTCTTCTTCGCGTACGCTCGGAAAATGTTTCCACGGTTCATGGGACAACGCATCCAGCTTGACCGCACCCTCGGCGAACTTGGCGCCATCAAATGGGATACGTCCGCGCAGCATGCCGCCCAGGTCTTCACCGGTCTTGAGCATCTGCTTGAAGATCGCCTTGCGCTGGCCAAGGGGGGAATTGGGATCAACACCGCCACAGGCAGACAAAGCCAGGCAGGCCAGCAATACAACGGTCAGTTTTTTTAACATCATCATGGCTTCAAGGTCACGGGAAACGGCGGCCAGTATCCTCGCACCGCCCACAAAGACCAATAGCCCTATTAATAACAAGGTTGCCCGGATGCAGTGAAGCGCGGGCAATCGTTTCAGGAATTGCTTGCATGAATACCACCTTCAAACCCTGGGGCCGCCGCCTGGCTTGGGCTCTGCCAATGTTCGCGCTACTGGCCGGCTGCGATGCTGGTAAAGACACCGACAAAGAAGTGGCCCAGGAGCCAACCAAACCTCACGCCGTTGCCACCTATGTGAGCGCACCGTGGGAAGCCCTGCCGAGCGTTTCCGACAGCGACTTGCTCGCCGGGTTTGAATCCTGGCGCAGCGCCTGCCAGCGCCTCAAGGCCGACCCGATCTGGGGCGCGACCTGCGCGACAGCGGCCAGCGTACCGGGCGATGCCGTAGCGGTTCGTAGCTTTCTCAAGGAACACCTGGATGTCTTCGGCCTGCGTTCGGCCAACAACACGCCAAACGGCTTGATCACGGGTTATTACGAGCCGGTCTACCCCGGCAGCCTGACCAAGACCGCCACCGCCCACGTGCCGGTATACGGCGTGCCGGACGACCTGATTGTCGTCAACCTCGACAGCATCTATCCGGAGCTCAAGGGCAAGCGCCTGCGCGGGCGCCTGGAAGGCCGTGTGCTCAAGCCGTATGACGACGCCAGCACCCTCAACAGCCAAGGCTCTACCGCCAAGCCGATCGCCTGGCTGACCGACCCGATGGACCTGCAGTTCCTGCAAATCCAGGGCTCGGGACGTATTCAACTGGCCGGCGGGCGTCAACTGCGTGTGGGTTACGGCGACCAGAACGGCTACCCGTACCGCCCTATTGGCCGTTGGCTGGTGGAACAAGGCGAACTGAAAAAAGAAGACGTGACCATGGGCGCCATCAGCGCCTGGGCCAAGGCCAACCCGCAGCGCATTCCAGAACTGTTGGCGAGCAACCCCAGCTACGTATTCTTCAGCGCCCGCCCCGACAGCAACGAAGGCCCGCGCGGTTCGCTGAACGTGCCATTGACCGCCGGCTACAGTGTGGCAGTGGATCGCAAGGTGATTCCGCTGGGCAGCCTCTTGTGGTTGTCGACCACCAAACCAGACGGCACGCCACTGGCACGCCCTGTCGCCGCGCAGGATACCGGCGGCGCAATCACCGGAGAAGTGCGCGCAGATCTGTTCTGGGGCACAGGCAATGCCGCAGGCGAGTTGGCGGGGAATATGAAACAGCAAGGGCAGATCTGGATGCTGTGGCCCAAAGGCGCGGCGTTGCCCCAGTTGCCGGATGCGCCTGCCGGAACCTGACAAACGCTGATAATCAATGTGGGAGAGGCGTGCCCTGAACCCAGTCAGTTATCGCAAATCCCCTGTGGGAGCGGGCTTGCCCGCGAAGGCGGTGTGTCAGTCACTGCATCTGTTACTGCGCGACCGCTTTCGCAGGCAAGCCAGCTCCCACATTTAATTGATCGACATGAGGGCTTGCTCCCTCCCGCATAGCGACGGCGTCGTCCCTCAGATCGAAACGAAGAAGAAACTCGCAATCAACGCCATACCCACGGCCCACACCAGCGAACGCAAGATCGCCCAGTCCGCCAGGTAGCAAATGATGTACAGCAGGCGGCTGGTGATAAACAGCACTGCCAGCACGTTGATCGTCACCAGTTCGGCGTTGCCGGCCAAGTGCGCAATGATGACTGCAGCGGCAAACGCCGGGGTCACTTCGAAACTGTTGAGTTGCGCGCTATGAGCACGCTTGGCGACGCCTTCCAGGCTATCGAGGAAGGCACGCGGGTCGTGGTTATGCCGTAACCCGAACTTGCCTGTGCTGAACTTGGCCACACCGGTGCAAATGTACGGCAGAAAGATTGCGATCAATACACACCATAAAGCGACTGTCATCACCGATTCCTTTTAGTTTTATCCGACGGTTAGAGTTTCATCACCAACATGCCAATCAACACCACCCCACAGGCTATGAGCCGTGGACGGCCAAAAGGTTCTTTCAAGTAACGCATGCCGAACAGCACCACCAGAATCACACTGACTTCGCGCAGCGCGGCGGCTTCGGCAATCGAGCCCAACTGCATGGCCCAAAGTACCAAAGCGTAGCTCAACAATACGCAAAGCCCCACGCTCAAGCCCAACCGCCACTGGGTACGCCAGAACAGGCTGAAGGCCGCACGCTTGCGCACCAGCGCCAGCAACGGAAACGGCCAGGCGCTGATCAGCGTCAGCCACACCAGATAATCCAGCGGATGCGACCAGCGCCGCAGCGCCTGCCCGTCCAGAAAGGTGTAGCAGCCGATGCACAGACCAATCAACACCACCACCGGTAGCATCGACCAGGGCAACCGGTCACCGCCGCCGCCCTGCCACAGCAGGCACACCATGCCGAACGGAATCAGCAGAATCCCCAGAATCTGCTGGGTATTCAATACTTCGCCGGCAAACACCAGGGTCAGCACCAGCACCACCAGCGGCGACAAACCGCGCATCAACGGATACACCAGGCCCAGGTCACCCACCCGATAGGCCTGGATCAATAAATAGCGATAGAGCAATTCAAACAGCGCAGAGGCCATGATCCACGGCCAGATGTCCAGCGGCGGCAAGGACACGAAGCCCACCGCGAATAACACGAACAGCAGCGCCACACTGTCCATGCAGGCAATGACTAAAAGGCGCTCGCCACTGAACTTGATCAAGGTGTTCCACGTCGCATGCAACAGCGCCGCTACCAGCACCAGGGCTGTCGCTACCACCAGAACCTCCTTAATTGATACGTCATGTAACAGCACCTGTTTATACTAACCACCGATTCGACGCACCCCGTGCGCCTATATTTCCCTGCTCCAAGGACCCCGGATGCTTGAACTTGTCGCCGCCTTCATCTGCCTCACCACCCTGCTCACCTATGTGAACTTCCGTTTTATCGGACTGCCGCCGACCATCGGCGTGATGGTCACCGCGCTGATCTTCTCGCTGATCCTGCAAGGCTTGAGCGTGCTCGGCTACCCGGGCCTGGAGGAACGCGTCCAGCAACTGATCGGCCAGATCGACTTCGGCGATTTGCTGATGAACTGGATGCTCTCATTCCTGCTGTTCGCCGGTGCCTTGCACGTCAACTTGAACGACTTGCGCAGTTACCGCTGGCCCATCGGCCTGCTGGCAACCTTTGGTGTGTTGATTGCCACCGTGGTCATCGGCAGCCTGGCGTACTACATCTTCGCCCTGTTTGGCTGGCACGTTAGCTTCCTCTACTGCCTGCTGTTCGGCGCTCTGATTTCCCCCACCGACCCGATCGCGGTGCTCGGCGTGCTGCGTACCGCCAACGCGTCGAAGCCGTTGAAGACCACCATCGTCGGCGAGTCTCTGTTCAACGACGGTACCGCGGTGGTGGTGTTTACCGTGCTGCTGGGTATCGCGCAGTTGGGTGAGACGCCCACCGTGAGCGCCACGGCCATGCTGTTTGCCCACGAAGCCATTGGCGGCGTGCTGTTTGGCGGGCTGATCGGCTATCTCGTGTACCTGATGATCAAGAGCATCGAACAGCACCAGATCGAAGTCATGCTGACCCTCGCCCTGGTGATCGGCGGCTCGGCCATGGCCTCGGAGCTGCATGTGTCCGCACCGATTGCGATGGTGGTCGCAGGGCTGATCATCGGCAACCTGGGGCGCAAACTGGCGATGAACGACATGACGCGTCGCTACCTGGATGGTTTCTGGGAACTGCTCGATGACATGCTCAATGCCTTGCTGTTTGCGCTGATCGGCATGGAGCTGCTGCTATTGCCCTTCAACTGGCTGCATGTGTTGGCGGCCAGTTTGCTGGCAGTGGCGATCCTGCTCTCGCGCTTGTTGACGGTGGCCCCGGCGATCCTGTTGCTGCGGCGCTGGCGCACGGTACCGCGCGGCACCATCCGTATCCTGACCTGGGGCGGCTTGCGCGGCGGGGTTTCAGTGGCACTGGCGCTGGCCCTGCCACTGGGCCCAGAGCGCGATCTGTTGCTGAGCATCACCTACATCGTGGTGCTGTCGTCGATCCTGTTGCAGGGTTTGAGCATCGGCAAGTTGGTCAAGCGCGTGACCCAAGACGAATCCCAGGCCACACCTGACGCTCACTGATCCTTGTTGATCCGCTGCGGATGCCTCGGGTCCGCGGCGCTCTTGCCCGGCAAGCTACCCTCGCTGCGAATCTGCGCATGGCTGATCAGCGCAAAAATGAAGCTGCCACCGATGATGTTGCCGGCCAGTGTAGGGCCGGCAAACACCAGCCAGAAATCCTTCCACGGCAACTCGCCGGCAAACACCAGGTATGACACTTCCGCCGAACCCACCACGATATGGGTGAAATCCCCCAGGGCCATCAGGTAGGTGATCAGAATGATGATCCACATCTTGGCGCTTTCCATCGACGGGATCATCCACACCATGGTGGCGATCATCCAGCCGGAGACGATGCCCTTGGCGAACATCTGGCCGGCGTCGTTTTCCATGATCTTGCGCCCGATTTCGAGGAAGGCCAGGTCGGTCTTGCTGTCGAAAATCGGCAGGTGCAGCATCACATACGCCACCAACAGTGTGCCGCAGAGGTTACCCACCAGCACCACTGACCACAGCCGCAACAGACGCCCGGCATTCGCCAGGGTTGGCTTGCTCATCACCGGTAGCACGGCGGTCAGGGTGTTTTCGGTAAACAGTTGCTGGCGTGCCAGGATCACCGCGAGGAAGCCCGCGCAGTAGCCGAAGCTGGCAATTACCTTGAAGGCTTCGCCCTCAGGCAGGCGTGAATTGAGCAGCCCCATGGCCATCAGTGACAAGCCCATGGTCAGCCCGGCTGCCAAGGCCGACCACCACAACGCGGCGACACTGCGCTCCAGCTCCTGGTCGCCCTGGGTACGAATGATTTCGTGCAATACCGCTGCGCGGGGCGGCTGGTTCTTGTCGACGTCCTGCTGCTCTTCCTGGGACAGGTTGGGGGTCTTGCCGTCTTCTTGCGTAGCCATGGTGATACCTGAACGGGGGGCGATGTTCAGGTACGACCTATGGTTGATGAAGAGCGTTCACTGGTCCTGCGCGGGATTACTCGCTGAGGCCGTCTTCCTGGAACTGATCCTTGACGTACTTGATCTCTGTACGGCCGTGAGGCGCGGGCAAACCGTCTTCGCCGAGGTTGACGAAGACCATTTTTTCTACCGTCAGGATGCTTTTGCGCGTGATCTTGTTACGCACTTCACAGGTCAGGGTAATAGAGGTACGACCAAACTCGGTGGCCGTGATCCCCAGCTCGATGATGTCGCCCTGGCGCGAGGCGCTGACAAAGTTGATTTCCGAGATGTACTTGGTGACCACGCGCTGGTTGCCGAGTTGGACAATGGCGTAGATGGCCGCTTCTTCGTCGATCCAGCGCAACAGGCTGCCGCCGAACAGTGTGCCGTTGGGGTTGAGGTCTTCGGGTTTTACCCATTTGCGGGTGTGGAAGTTCATGGTCACTCCAAAGCGTCTTGCCAAATGATAGGCAACATCATGGCAGAGCAAGGACCCAAGCTCTATGAGCCGTTAGCTATCAAGCCCATGAACGATCTTCATGCCGCCGACAGAAAGGCTTGGGAAGTGCCGCTTACACGGCTATAATCGCCTCCGCTTCAAAACGGTCATCTTCGATTGATACCGTTCTCCCGCCACCTGTCCGAGGGGCGCTGCAGCAGGTTCAACCTGTCAGGCTCGGATGGGGCGTTGTCCGGCCTGGTTGCCCTGGCCTGATACTAAACGCACAACGGCGCCCATTCGCACACTACGAATGGAGGCTCTCTATGAGCGCTGTAATGACGCCTGCAGATTTCAACGACTACAAAGTCGCCGACATGTCCCTTGCTGCCTGGGGCCGTCGCGAAACCTTTATCGCCGAATCCGAAATGCCAGCCCTGATGGGCCTGCGTCGCAAGTACGCCGCTGAGCAGCCGCTCAAGGGCGCCAAGATTCTCGGCTGCATCCACATGACCATCCAGACTGCCGTGCTGATCGAAACCCTGGTTGCCCTGGGTGCCGAAGTGCGTTGGTCGTCCTGCAACATCTTCTCGACTCAAGACCAGGCCGCTGCCGCTATCGCTGCTGCCGGTATCCCGGTATTCGCCTGGAAAGGCGAGACCGAAGAAGAGTACGAGTGGTGCCTGGAGCAAACCATCCTCAAAGATGGCGCGCCATGGGATGCCAACATGATCCTTGACGACGGCGGCGACCTCACCGAGCTGCTGCACAAGAAATACCCGCAGATCCTCGACCGCGTCCACGGCGTGACCGAAGAGACCACCACCGGCGTACACCGCCTGCTGGACATGCTGGCCAAGGGCGAGCTGAAAATCCCGGCCATCAACGTCAACGACTCGGTGACCAAGAGCAAGAACGACAACAAGTACGGCTGCCGTCACAGCCTGAACGATGCGATCAAGCGCGGCACCGACCACCTCCTGTCGGGCAAGCAAGCCCTGGTGATCGGCTACGGTGACGTGGGCAAGGGTTCGTCCCAGTCCCTGCGTCAGGAAGGCATGATCGTCAAGGTCTCCGAAGTCGACCCGATCTGCGCCATGCAAGCCTGCATGGACGGTTTCGAAGTGGTTTCGCCGTTCATCAACGGCCAGAACGACGGCACCGAAGCCAGCATCGACAAAGCCCTGCTGGGCAAGATCGACCTGATCGTCACCACAACCGGTAACGTGAATGTGTGCGATGCGAACATGCTCAAGGCCCTGAAGAAGCGCGCCGTTGTCTGCAACATCGGTCACTTCGACAACGAGATCGACACCGCTTTCATGCGCAAGAACTGGGCATGGGAAGAAGTGAAGCCGCAGGTACACAAGGTTCACCGTACCGGCGCTGGTGATTTCGACCCACAGAACGATGACTACCTGATCCTGCTGGCCGAAGGCCGCCTGGTGAACCTGGGCAACGCCACTGGTCACCCAAGCCGCATCATGGATGGCTCGTTCGCCAACCAGGTGCTGGCGCAGATCTTCCTGTTCGAACAAAAGTACGCCGACCTGTCGCCAGCCCAGAAAGCCGAGCGCCTGACCGTGGAAGTACTGCCGAAGAAACTCGACGAAGAAGTGGCCCTGGAAATGGTCCGCGGCTTCGGCGGCGTGGTGACTCAACTGACCAAGACCCAGGCCGACTACATCGGCGTGACGGTTGAAGGCCCGTTCAAGCCGCACGCTTACCGCTACTGATCGGCCTTGCTGGCGCCGGCTCTTCTGTGGGAGCCGGGCTTGCCCGCGATGCAGACGCCTCGGTGTTCCAGTAACACCGAGCTGATGCTATCGCAGGCAAGCCAGCTCCCACAGAAAGCCAGGCACCCGCATCGATTGCGTATGCCTTCCAGGCTTTCGAGTTTCCAAGGGTATGACCATGTCCCAAGACCGTCGCTACAGCTTCGAGTTCTTCCCGACCAAGACCGATGCTGGGCATGAAAAACTGATGGCAACTGCCAAGCAGTTGGCCAGCTTCAGCCCTGACTTCTTCTCCTGCACCTACGGCGCTGGCGGTTCGACCCGTGATCGCACGATCAACACCGTGTTGCAGCTTGAAAGTGAAGTCAAAGTTCCCGCCGCTCCGCATTTGTCCTGCGTGGGCGACAGCAAGGCCGACCTGCGTAGCCTGCTGACCCAATACAAAGCCGCCGGCATCAAGCGCATCGTTGCCCTGCGTGGCGACCTGCCATCAGGCATGGGCATGGCCAGCGGTGAGCTGCGCTACGCCAACGATCTGGTGAGCTTCATCCGCGAAGAAAGTGGCGATCACTTCCATGTCGAAGTAGCCGCTTACCCGGAGATGCACCCCCAGGCGCGCAATTTCGAAGACGATTTGCAGAACTTCGTGCGCAAGGCCAATGCCGGCGCCGACAGTGCGATCACCCAGTATTTCTTCAACGCCGACAGCTACTTCTACTTCGTCGAGCGTGTACGGGCGATGGGCGTGAACATCCCGATCGTGCCGGGCATCATGCCGATTACCAATTACAGCAAGCTGGCGCGCTTCTCCGACGCCTGCGGCGCCGAGATCCCGCGCTGGGTGCGCAAGCAACTGGAAGCCTATGGCGATGACGTCAAAAGCATCCAGGCGTTCGGCGAGCAGGTCATCACCGAGATGTGTGAGCAATTGTTGCAAGGTGGTGCACCAGGGTTGCATTTCTATACCCTGAACCAAGCTGAACCCAGCCTTGCCATCTGGAACAACCTCAAGCTGCCACGTTAACGCTTGACCGGTTGTACCAAGGCCCTCGTTCTGACGAGGGCCTTTGTCGTTTTACGTTACCCACGGAACCCCGCAGTCCATGAATACAGTGCCCTCGACGTCCCGCCCGCAACTGGTCTACCTGGTCTTCGGCGCCGACACCTACCATCAGGAAGCCGTATTCAGCATCGCCAGCGCACTGGCATTCCTGCAGGACACGCCGGACGCGAACATCGACATTCAGGTATTCAGCGACAACCCCGAGCCCTATCGCTTGCTGCCAGTGCGCGTCCGCCCGCTGGATGAGGCCACCCGCAAACGCTGGAGCGAGCCCCACGGCTATCACTTTCGTACCAAACACGTGGTGCTGCGCCAGGTGCTGCAAGAATCCCCGGTGGCACTGCTGATCGACACCGACACCTTCTTCCATCATTCGCCCATGGCCCTGTTCGAACGCGTACAGCCCGGCACCCTGCTGTGCAACGCTTTCTACACCAAGTACGGCGACAATCACGAAAGCATCCTTTACACCGCCCTGCGCCAGCGCCTGCTGGACATGGGCGTGGCCGACGATGACATGATGACCCTCAACTCCGGCGTCATGGGCCTGACCCAACAGGATGCGCACATCCTCGACCACTCCATCGAGTTGATGGATGAACTGTTCCCCCACGCCCAGGGCGCCTACACCCTGGAAGAGTTCTGCCTGTCCATAGCCGCCTACCGTACCGTCAAGGTGCGCGAGTGCCCGGACCTGATCCATCATTACTGGAGCCGCAAACAGCTGTTCCGGGCCAAGGTCAAGGCGTGGATCGCCAAGCACGCCAGCGCACCCACCAGCGCACAAGCCCTGGCCGATACGCGCCAAGTCTCCTCGCACCTGCCGCGCCCGCCGCGTTTGCAGCGTTTGATGTACAAGCTGATCACCCTGCTGCTGCCCAAGCATCAGCAACAGTTCATCCGCGAGATTCTCTACGGCTGCTACGAACACGAAAACGAGTTCGACCAGGCGTGCGGCCCGGTCTGGTGGGACAAGGCCCGACAAAACCAGGAAGAACGCCAGAAGCGCCCGATTGATGCCCACCAGTTGGAACACTGGTTCGCCAACCCCGTGGTGCGTTTGATTCTGGGTGAGCGCCGGGCCGCGATCCACGAACACCTGCTGAACGCTCCTGCGAAGTAGGACCGCCCGCCAATGCGCGTGCCAGAGCTTCTCTTTCTTCGGGGAGCGTCGTAACCTCAGGGTATGCCCGTCCTCTTCAAGCTGTTGACCGCTGTGCTGTTTTCTTGCCTGAGCCTGACCGCTCATGGCGAGAAACTGCGCATTGTCACCGAACCCTGGGCGCCCTATGTCTACGAAGACAACGGCACCATGGCCGGCCTGGATTATGAAACCACAGTGATCGTGTTCCAGCGCCTGGGGGTGGACGTGCAATGGCAGTTCCTTCCTTGGAAGCGCTGCCTGGCGATGCTCGAGCAGGGCCACGCCGACGGCGCACTGGATATCTTTCATAGCCAGGAGCGCGACGCGTTGCTGCTCTATCCCAGCGAGCCGTTGTCGGAAGTCGAATTTGTCTTGTTCTATGCCAACGAACGCCCTCACCCCGCCGCCACGCTCGACGACCTGCGCGGCCTGACCGTTGGCGTTTCGCCTGGCTACCTTTATGGCAACGCGTTCAGTAAGTCCAACACCTTCCAGCGCGAACCCGCACCCAGCCATGAAGCCAACTTTGGCAAACTCATGCTGGGTCGCGTCGATATGGTGGTGACTGACCGGCGCGTGGGGCACCACGTGCTCAAGGCGCTGGGCCTGGAAGGTAAAGTCAGCCAGGCGTCGGTGGTGGTCAGCCGCCAGCAGCAATTTCTTGCGGTACGCCGTGGCGCAGGCATGGACCTGCTGGTGCAACGCTTTGCCGCCGAGCTCAAGCGCTTCAAGCAAGAGCCCGCCTATGCCACATTGAGCGCCAAATATGGGCGGATGCACGAGCAAACAGCCCCCATACCAGCCCCCGAACACGCCGTTGAGCAGCAGGAAAGCAGCGCGCAGTGATTGCTCTGTTATACTGCGGCCTTTCCGCCAGGCTTACGCCCGGCCGCTCGGGTCTTGAAAACGGCACCCAACCCAGCTACTGCGCAGCTTTGCAGCCCGCGCGAGCCGGTGGAGTGCCCGCCAGACGCAGCAGGACCGGACGGGGTTGCGCTCCCCTAAGCGCCATTCACGCCCGGCAAGATTATCCCTTTGGGCCAAGCCCTAACTAAAACAGGATTACTCATGTCCTTTGCTTCCCTCGGTCTCTCCGAGGCTTTAGTCCGCGCCATCGAGGCAGCGGGCTATACCGAGCCTACTCCGGTGCAACAGCGGGCCATTCCCGCCGTGTTGCAAGGTCGCGACCTGATGGTCGCGGCTCAGACAGGTACTGGTAAAACCGGCGGTTTCGCCCTCCCGATCCTGGAGCGGTTGTTTCCCAACGGTCACCCGGACAAATCCCAACGTCACGGCCCGCGCCAACCGCGTGTACTGGTCCTGACCCCAACCCGCGAACTCGCCGCTCAGGTGCACGACAGCTTCAAGCTGTATGCCCGCGACTTGAAGTTCGTCAGCGCCTGCATCTTCGGCGGCGTCGGCATGAACCCTCAGGTTCAGGCCATGTCCCGTGGCGTCGATGTACTGGTGGCCTGCCCGGGTCGTTTGCTCGACCTGTGCGGCCAAGGCAGCGTCGATTTGTCCCACGTGGAAATCCTCGTGCTGGACGAAGCCGACCGCATGCTCGACATGGGCTTTGTCCATGACGTGAAAAAGGTCCTCGCCCGCCTGCCGGCCAAACGTCAGAACCTGCTGTTCTCGGCAACGTTCTCCAACGACATCACCGCCCTGGCCGGCAAGCTGCTGCACAACCCCGAGCGCATCGAAGTCACGCCGCCCAACACCACGGTCGAGCGTATCGAGCAACGCGTGTTCCGCCTGGCCGCCAGCCACAAGCGCTCGCTGCTGGCGCACCTGATCACCCAGGGTGCCTGGGAACAGGTGCTGGTATTCACCCGCACCAAGCACGGCGCCAACCGCCTGGCCGAGTACCTGGACAAGCACGGCCTCACCGCCGTCGCCATTCACGGCAACAAGAGCCAGAACGCGCGCACCAAAGCCCTGGCCGACTTCAAGGCCGGCAGCGTGCGTATCCTGGTGGCCACCGATATCGCCGCACGCGGCCTGGATATCGACCAGTTGCCACACGTGGTCAACTTCGAGCTGCCAAACGTCGATGAAGACTATGTGCACCGTATCGGCCGTACGGGCCGTGCCGGTCGCTCGGGCGAGGCCATTTCGCTGGTCGCGCCGGACGAAGAAAAACTGCTGAAAAGCATCGAGCGCATGACCAAGCAGAAAATCGCCGATGGCGACCTGATGGGCTTCGATGCCAGCGCCGTGGAGGCCGAGAAGCCAGAAGCGCGCGAGCGTCCGGATGTGCGCAACCCTCGCAACCCACGTGGTCCGAAGGGCGATGGCCCGAACGGCGGCGGTGGTGGTGGCGGTCGTCGCGACAAAGGCAAGGACAAGGGCAAGGAAAAATCCGCGACCAGCAGCCGTGGCGAACGCCCGGCCCGTGAGCAGAAGCCCCGTGAAGGCACCCCGGCCCGCGAACAGCGCCAGCCGAGCCAGCCACCACGCGCCGCGGCCGACCGCGCCCCGGACGAGTTCCTTGACGACGATATCGATAACTTCGGTAACCGCGTCGACTACGTGCCCCAGGCCAAACCGGCCCAGGGCCGTGGCCGTCGTCCAGGGGCTCCGGCTCAGGGCGCAGGCGCTCCACGTAGCGGCCAGCCACAGGGCGGTCGCCAGAACGCCCCGCGCAGCAGCAGCGGCGGTACCACCGGTACCCCACCTGCCAAGCGCAGCGGCCCGCGTAATGGCGCACCGCGTGACGGCCAGGCCCGTCGCGAAGATTCACGCAGCAACAACCGCCGCCCGGCCCGTGACGATCAGCCTCGCTCGTCCGAGCCTGCAGTACAAAACCCACGGGGTGGCCCGGCGCCGAAGATCATCCACAAGGAGTCGAAAGCGGATCGCTTCCCGACACCTGAGCAGTTGGATCAACTGCCAGGCCGTCCTCGTGGTGAGAAACCAGCGCTGCTGACTCGCAACCGCGAAGCATAAAAAAAACCCGTATCGCGAGATACGGGTTTTTTTTGCCTGTAGGAGCGAGCTAGCTCGCACCTACATACAAAGCATTACTTCGCTTTCACACCTTCAAAGGTGATGTACAGCTGAACAGCGTCGGACTGTGGGCCTACGTCCATGCCAGCCGGGAAGAATTCTTTGCGGCTGATCGAGGTGGTGCCTTCAAAGCCGGCACGGTAGCCGCCCCATGGATCCTTGCCTTCGCCCAGGAACGTGGCCTTGACCACGACAGGCTTGGTCACGCCGTGGAAGGTCAGGTCGCCAGTTACGTCCGCAGTCTGCTTGCCATCAGCGTTCTTGCCGGTTGGCTTGACGCTGGTGGAGACGAACTTGGCATCAGGGAATTTGCCCGAATCCAGGAAGTCTTTGCTGGTGACGTGCTTGTCGCGCTCGGCGTGGTTGGAGAACACGCTGGCGGTGCGAACATTCACTTCCACCTTGGCGTCTTCAGGCTTGGCAGCGTCAAAGCTGAACTTACCGTCCAGGTCCTTGAAGGTACCGGTGATGAAACTGTAGCCCAGGTGACTGATCTTGAAATCGACGAAGGCGTGCTGGCCTTCCTTGTCGATCACGTAGTCAGCGGCCATCGCCGAACCTGCGGACAGCAGGGCAGAACCGATTGCCAGCGCAGCGAGTGTTTTTTTCAACATGCTTTCTATTCCTTGTGAGTCGAGGTTGAACATCAGGCTTTGCGTCCCAGCATTCGCGTAAGGGTCGCATCACGATCGATAAAATGGTGTTTCAGTGCTGCCACACCGTGCAAGCCGGCGAAAACCACCAGCACCCAGGCCAGGTACAGATGCACCCAACCGGCGGTATCTGCCTGGTCCGGTAGACCGGAAACCACGGCAGGAATTTCAAACAGGCCAAACACCGGGATACCGACACCGTCTGCGGTGGAAATCAGGTAACCGGCAATCATCACGGCAAAAAGCCCGAGATAAAGAAAAGCGTGCCCAAATGCAGCACCCAGGCGCGTCATGCGGCTATAGCTGGCCAGCGGTGGTGGCGGCGGGCTGACCAGGCGCCAGACGATCCGCACCAGCATGATGGCGAACAGCGTGATGCCAATGCTCTTGTGCAAGTCGGGCGCATCTTTGCGCCAGGCGCTGTAGTAATCGAGACCGACCATCCACAAGCCCAGGGCAAATAAACCGAACACCACCAGGGCTACGCCCCAGTGCAGAACCATGCTGACCCAACCATAGCGGGCCGGCGAATTACGTAGCTGCATGTACTTAATCCCGTAAGAACTGTGCCCAAGACTAGCGCTTTACCTATCGAATTAAAGCGGAAAATTTTGCTTTGAAATATCGGAAAATACGATAAAGAGGCTAGGCATCATAAATTAACAAGGGATTAAGACTATCCCTGGGAAACGTGACAGACCGTCCTGCATTTACCGCGAATTTCCCCACAATGGCTTGTGACCCAAGCCACCATTGCATAGGCTTGCGCGATTGTTTCGCCTGCGCCCGCCGCAGGACCGCTTCGAGGAGATCACCGATGGGCTTGAACAACCAGTGGATGCAACGCGACCTCGCGGTGCTGTGGCATCCCTGCACCCAGATGAAAGACCACCAGCAATTGCCCCTGGTGCCCATCAAGCGCGGTGAAGGCGTATGGCTGGAAGACTTCGAAGGCAAGCGCTACCTTGATGCCGTCAGTTCATGGTGGGTCAACGTATTCGGCCACGCCAACCCACGTATCAACCAGCGCATCAAGGATCAGGTCGATCAGCTGGAGCACGTGATCCTCGCCGGTTTCAGCCATCAACCGGTGATCGAGCTGTCCGAGCGCCTGGTCGCGATGACACCCGAAGGGCTGACCCGCTGCTTCTATGCCGATAACGGTTCGTCCTGCATCGAAGTGGCGCTGAAGATGAGCTTCCACTACTGGCTCAACCGCGGCCAGCCGAACAAAAAGCGCTTCGTCACCCTCACCAACAGCTACCACGGCGAAACCATCGCCGCGATGTCGGTGGGCGACGTGCCGCTGTTTACCGAGACCTACAAGGCGTTGCTGCTCGACACCATCAAGGTGCCGAGCCCGGATTGCTACCTGCGCCCCGACGGCATGAGCTGGGAAGAACACTCGCGCAACATGTTCATGGCGATGGAGCAGACCCTGGCCGAGCATCACGACACCGTCGCTGCCGTGATCGTCGAGCCGCTGATCCAGGGTGCCGGTGGCATGCGCATGTACCACCCCGTGTACCTCAAGCTGCTGCGCGAAGCCTGCGACCGCTATGGCGTGCACTTGATCCACGACGAGATCGCCGTGGGCTTTGGCCGCACCGGCAGCATGTTCGCCTGTGAACAGGCCGGCATCCGCCCGGACTTCCTGTGCCTGTCCAAGGCGCTCACCGGCGGTTACCTGCCGCTGGCCGCCGTGGTCACCACCGAAGAGGTCTACAGCGCCTTCTACGACGACTACCCGACCCTGCGTGCCTTCCTGCACTCCCACAGCTACACCGGCAACCCGCTGGCCTGTGCGGCGGCGTTGGCGACGCTGGATATCTTTGAAGAAGACAACGTCATCGAAAACAACAAGGCCCTGGCCCAGCGCATGGCGACGGCCACCGCGCACTTGGTCGACCATCCTCACGTGTCGGAAGTGCGCCAGACCGGCATGGTGCTGGCGATCGAGATGGTGCAGGACAAAGCCACCAAGGCCGCCTACCCATGGCAGGAACGCCGTGGCCTGAAGGTCTTCGAGCACGCGCTGGAGCGTGGGGCGCTGTTGCGGCCACTGGGCAGCGTGGTGTATTTCCTGCCGCCCTATGTGATTACACCCGAGCAGATCGACTTCCTGGCTGAGGTCGCCAGCGAGGGGATCGATATCGCCACCAACAGCAAGGTCAGTGTGGCGGTGCCCAAAGATTTTCACCCAGGCTTCCGAGACCCAGGCTGACCGCTCCATCGCCACAAAAAACAGCCCTATCGATGTTGAATTTTCCAGAGAACAGACATGAGACTGTCCCGCTTTTTCACCGACACCCCGCTGAGTCTCGGTGACCACGAACTGCCCGAAGCCCAGGCGCATTACATCAGCCGTGTGTTGCGCATGAGTGAAGGCGATGCCGTGCAATTGTTCGACGGCTCCGGCCAGGAGTTTGGTGGCACCTTGCTGGAAGTCGGTAAAAAACGCGTCACCGTGCAACTCACGGATAGCTTTGCCGGCCAGGCCGAATCGCCCCTGCATATTCACCTCGGCCAGGGCCTGTCCCGGGGCGAGCGCATGGATTGGGCGATCCAGAAGGCCACTGAACTGGGCGTCAACGCCATCACACCGATCTTCAGCGACCGCTGCGAAGTGCGCCTCAAGGACGAACGCGCCGACAAGCGCTTGCTGCACTGGCGCCAGGTGGCAATCAGTGCGTGTGAGCAATGTGGGCGTTCGACGGTGCCGGTGATTCACCCCCCGCTCTTGCTGGCAGACTGGCTCAAGCAAACCGAGGCGGATTTGAAGCTGGTGCTGCACCCGGTGGCAGAACCGATGATCAGCCACGCCAAGCCATCAACCCTGGCGTTCTTGATCGGCCCCGAGGGTGGGCTCACCGATAATGAAGTCGAGACCGCCCAGGGCGCCGGCTACCACGCCGCTCGCCTCGGCCCGCGGGTGTTGCGTACCGAGACCGCGCCCGTCGTCGCACTATCCGTCGCCCAACAACTCTGGGGCGACTTCTAACCTCACCCTGTAAACCCAATCAAATGTGGGAGGCCCCACTAAGTCTTCGACATAGCGCTGTCGCGCATCAAACTGGTTCATCGTAAAGTTGAAGAACGCGTACGGGGCAAAGGCCGTAGCCGGCACTGGCGTGTCAGCACCCGAGTGGGAGAGTGGCCTGCACGGTATCGGTGTGGAATCATTGTCGGGGTGATGACAAAATCCATGTCGATCTGAGCTTTGTCGACGCACGCATAAGAGATGCGAAACGCTTCCACAAAATCCGGAATTTGCTCAATAGAGCTTCCGTAGAAAATGGGTACGAAATCAGAATCCAGTCTCACTTTGGTCTGACCCCAGTCAGCTTCTGGAGAGAAATTTTCAAGCATTGGAAACTCCGGCCAAACCGCATAAAGCGCCTTGGTGAAGTTCTCGAATTCTTCATAGGTTTCGATAGGCAATGCTTCAAGAACCGACTCCTCGGTTCTTAGCAGAACCGCCCACGCAAACATATGTTTGACTTGGCTGGCTACGTTGGCAGGCCACAGATCAGATGCGCACAGGGCCAGCGCTGTATCCGTGCGTTTGTAACGCAAAAAAACCTGGCGAGTCTGTTCAATACGTTTCTGAAATTCTCCACCGATCTCTGGATCAGGCGCGCCTGCCTGAACAAAGACTCGAAATCCTCAGGCCATAGTTGCGAATCCAGAGTTGCTTTTGCGGCCTTACGCTCGCGTTTTTCCCGAGATTTCTTTCCCATCTGACACTTCCTTTTGCATGGCTGTGGGCGCCGGTTTTGAATTGACCCGATTGCAGAGAGAGGCCAGACCAGTCTGATAGTTCCCGAACCATCACCTGTCCCGGGTTATACACTTCTGGTGGTGGGTCAGCCTGGCTCCTGCATATAGGTCAATTCGGCATCAGCGCGAACAATCATGGCTTTCGCGGCTTGCGCTGCTCCTGTCCTAGCTGGCGTGACACCGGCCTTTTCATGCGGCCACTCTCAACCTGTCCAGAAATGTACAAATGTTCATTGGGCCACTGCCACTGACCGGAACGATCAATGCTGTCGGTGGATAGTTGATACAGTGATAACCGTCCGGCCAACTCACTTTCCTGACCCCGACGCCAAAGGCGATGGTGTGCCTCCGGCGTCATGGTAGAAAACCTCTTTTCCAAATGAGTCGCTGCGGATAGCTCGCCCACTTGGCTCAGCTATCCGCTTTCTTGCCGCACCGACAGTGCTAAAGATGAAAGCTGCCTAGGGGCCGTTCGTCGCATCGGGGCTCATGTGGAAGGGCTGATGGATTCCTGATCCACCGCGCTTCGGTTAGAGTTGTGGACTTGCAGCAGATTGGTATTTTTCGCGATTTTGCCGCATTCAGCCCTGAAAATGCGCTCTGAGCGAGACTCTGGTTTCGAAAGCCGAACGTTGGCTTGGAGTGCTTTCTGACGATCTCAGCGAACCGCAAAGCCGCTATGAGACCACACACATATATTTGACAAAGCCCGGGCTAGGCCTCCAGAATGTGTTTATCCAACGAATGTCGGCATCCAGTCCTAGGAGATGCACATTCGGCGCAGTCAGCATGAGGGGTAGCAACCCTTCTTTGGACATTGGCTACCGTGAGCTGCAACGGTTCCTTCTCTTGGCGCAACAGCCTCGACCAAGAGTGACCGCAAAGGGGCAACGCTCTGTAATCTGTTGGAAGCAGATCTGGCACATTTTGTCAGTAGGGCACGTGAGGGATTTCTGACCTTCCTTGTCGAAGAAACGGACTTCGGCATGCTGATTACTATCCGACGAATATTTATGGTTCATCTCGAGCCTTCGGGCTTGAGATGAACATCCGTCAGGACATGATTTGCATATGAACCCTCGCTTGACTGGCAATGAAATCGCCAAAATTCAAACGCTCCTGAATGAACATGTCCAGAAAAAGGGCCCTAGCATCTTAGGAGCTCAACTGGGCCAGTGCATCAGGCGTGCGATTTCGCCAAAATCCATCAAGTTTATCGGCAATCTTCGGAGCCTCGTGGATATCGAGCTTCGAGAGCTGCTGTCTTTCGTTGAGGCCCTACCCTCCGATTCCCTGTACTTGGTTTCCGGTCCTGGTCAGGGTCCTATCACATTCAACTCCGAGTTTGTGCCTGCTGCAGGCGCGAAGCTCTGGGAAAGCTTCTCGAACCCGACGATAGATTGCCTGGTTGGCGTTGACTCGGCTGGTGTGACTTACGTCACGACGTCTGCTAAGCCGTTTGGTGCCGATTTTACACTGCTCAAAAAGATGACCTCGGATGAGTTTTACGACCTCGCCCAGGTTTTTGCTAATGAGCAGAAGGATATTCCACTTCAAGCGGCGCTGTACGAGGCGCTCGATCATCCCAACTTCTATTCGAAGTGGATCGCTGCTCTGCGAGCGCATCGCTCCACGGCCAACTTCCTACGAACTTGGGAGATCAAGCGCACTGAGTTAGTGATAGCGCGGCTACAGGAGGAGCTTGAAAGGGCTGGCCTGGGAACTGCTCGGGCGGTTGTTATCGCCAACGATATTCGTCCCAAGCCTGCTCGGTCGGTCGCCAAACCAGCCGCAGTGCCCGCACCAAAGACTGCTCGCCAGCCTGAAGCGCCTACGGCGGTACCAGGAGCTGAGTCGAACGATCTTGAGGAACTGCGCGCTGTAATGCACCGGGCGATTGATAAGATGTCCCTCGCTGACCTCAAAGACATTCGCGTTCCTGCAGGTTTGCTGCTCGAAATTTTCCAAGAGCAAGCGGACTGAATGATTCATGCGGCCATTGTTGATTATTTCTGAAGCCCGACAAGCTAATCAGATCTCAGAAGTTATCCGCAGGTATGGTCATCCTCAGGCCATAAGCCGCTTCATTCGTCGCATCGAGGTGGATCTCAATCTTGAGGTTAACCCTCAGCACTTCCACTACGAAATCATGAAGGTGTTGCAAGACCAGATGCCTGCTGGAGCACGGCAGGGCTACTTGATCTGCGCTACGCATGACATCGAAAGGGAGTTGAGGCTCAAGGGGTTTCTCAAAACCCAGCAGGCAGAATTCCAGCTTTACAATGCGCAGGAACTCGCGAAGGTTTTTCCTGCCGGTGGGCAAGCTAAACCACAGTTGGCAAAGATCATTGCCAATTGTGGTTTGTCGATTGATGCCGCAGCGCTCAGCATCATTTCCAACTGGACTCACTCGCTGATCGACATCAATGCGCTAACCGCGTGGAAAGGTCAGTTCGGTCGTCTAGGAAAGCTCTCTTGGTTGGCTGACGCGATCCTGGCGAGGGTGGCATTGATGACCGCGCCAGAATTGGGTGAGATTTTCATGAACTCCCCAGTGATGGACGCTGAGATCGCTGCATTTAACAAGGATCGTCGCGGCGCGGTCAAAAGCGGAGACATCCTGGCGAATCTGTTGAATAAGAGGCGTCCAGATCTAGAGCTACTTGATTCACCTGCCGATGCCATTGCGAAATTTCCGAATGGCAATGTAGTGGTGGTTGAGGACGGGCTGTGGAGTGGTACTGAGCTCATCGGTGTGTTTGACAGTCTTCTTGGCCGGCGGGCTGGTCGAGAAAAGACCAAGCCACTCGACGATCCTAGCCTTCTGAAGGGGGTGTCGCTTACTCTGGTCTTCGGCATGAGTACTGACTATGGCGAAGCCATGGTAAGGCGCTACCTGCAGGACGAAGGCCTCAACAATATCTCCATATTCAGTGCTAGCCCATTGGAGTTGGCATCGCCGACACTGCTGACGAAAATCGGTGACCCGGCGTTCCCGATTGACGGGCTGCGTGCGAACGGGCCCATGGCCGGCGACATTAATCCATTCCTGATCAGCAGCTTGTCTTCCGCGCTTACACCTGATCAGTGCGAAAATGCTCGCTTGTTCTGCAATTCGCTAGGTCGTCAATTATGGGTCAATTATCTCACTCAAATGAAGACCCTGAAGGACTGGGACATGTGGCCTGACGAGAAGCTGGATAACTGTGCCCTGGGTATGCATGGTCTGGGGCTGACTCACGCATTCGGCCACTCTGTGCCAAAAGCCAGCCTTCCATTACTGTGGGGCAGTGGCCCTGTTCAGTGGGGTGGCAAAACGATTGAGTGGAAGCCGCTTTTCAAGAACGCCTAGGTTGATTGCCTAGCGTAGCCTCAAGCCCTCATGGCTTCCCCGCTGGCATATGCCAGATCTTGTGCACTGCTGAAGTAGAGATCCCGAGCTTCCAAGATGTCTCCTTCCGAGGACGCCCTGAGCTTTGTACTTTAGGCTCTGTACGAAGAGAGATGTCGCAAACACCGCATGGGACGGGCCAGTGAGACCACGGCTGCATAGCTTGTCGCGAGCTTGTCGAAGCGGGTCACTAGCCGGCGGTTCTCTTTCGCCACGTATCTGCAGGCGCGTGGTGGCCCTCATTGATGATGATGAAGTCGAAGAAATCGGGCGACACGTGCTGGGTTATCGGGGTTGTTATCTGCGAGACAGATATCAGGACATCAAGGAGCAGCGCAAATTTCAAGAGCGGATCTCCGACTCTCTGCTGGAGCACTACTCCAGAGAGGCGGTGGCCGTTTTATTTTTCATGACGAGATCAGGAAATTTCAAACGTGCAGAGACTAAGTGGGTGGATTGGTTTCCCTTCATTGATGCTCGTTCCACTGCCGTCAATCCAGCAAGGTGGCCTGGTTGCTGCCCCCTCAATACATCCCAAAGAGTAAAAAATGACAGAAGTCGAAAACCGCGGCTCGATCTTCATCTCCTACGCATGGGGCAATGGATTAGAAAACAAGGAATGGGTACGCCAGCGCATCGTCAGCAGTTTGGACTGGAACCACGACGTATTTTGGGATCGAGACAGCATTGCCTATGGCGAATCGATCGACGGCGTTATTGCCCAGGCGCTGACCAAGCGTCCGATACTGGTCCTCTGCCTATGCGATCAGGATTATGTAAGGGCCGCTCACCAAGAGGGCTCAGGCCTCTATCGCGAGCTGCAGATGCTGACCAAGATTGCCGACGAGCCTGGAGTACGGATCGTCCCGCTCATTCTTGAAAGCGGATGCATCGACAAACTTCCTGAGCCTTTGGCTGGTCGGCTATACCTGAATCTGCAGCCATTACACCAACTGAACATCGATATCGGAATGGCCTTAATGAGTGCTGCCGAAGGGATGACACCGGCAAAGGTACAAAAAGGCATCACCGCCCAACTGGCCGCCTTCAAATTACGCCAGCGTGCGCTGAACTTCCTGCGCAAGCGCCCAGTGACGATCTGGGGCAATGGCCGCACCCACGAGGTGATGGTTTATCGAGAAGATGCAGCACCCCAACTATTGCTCGCGCCGCAGTGGATGTGGGAAAGCGATAACTGGAACTACATGCTCAACGATGACGCTCCAACGTTCTGCCCAACCAAGGGGCGCTGGCACTGGGAACTATCGTCCTCGTCAATCGACATGCGCCCGCTCGCCACTGCACTGTTGTCGGTTTTCTTTGAGCAACTCGCCGGCGAGAACGAACAAAGATTTCTAAACCAGGGAGGCATCGTCCTCGCCAACACGTTCTTCAGAACAGTCTTGATTACCGAGCCATTCACTTTCAACGCGGAAGATATCGTTGGCTTTCTGATGCGGCGCGATGAGGGTTACGAAGCATTGGAAATGCTATTGAACGCGGCAGATACGGATGTCGAAGTCGCTTAGCTATCAGCAGAAACTTTAAACGCAGAACAATAGGCCGTTTAGAGATCCCGTGAGCGGCCGCCATCAATCAGCGCGATGCACCGCAATGCGCTCGCATTCGGGAAGGCTATAAAATATCCTTGCTTATGGATGTATCCAAACTGGTAGCTTTTGCACCGGCGTGGAGATAGTTGGGGCAAGAGCGTTTTGCTTACTTTGCCGCTTTTGCAAAGTGAGCCGCCGCTGAACACTAAGTGGCCGTTACCTAAATAACGGATATGTACGCGCTCTGATCCAACATCCCAGTTGGCTGCCAGGCCGTCTTCGCAGGCAAGCCAGCTCCCACATTTTGATCGCGGTGCGTCAGTTAGATCAGCGTCAGATGTCAGGCCGTCACGGGAGCAAGCTCCCTCGCCACAGGTCCAGCGTCGCCTCGAAGTTGTGTAGATACCTATGCTGCGATAGCGGTCTGTCAGTTGCAGATTAACTGCCTGAACCACCGCTATCGCAGGCAAGCCACACACAGTTTTATCGGGTTACCCCAGGCTTACTCCACTGGGTCACTCACCGGCTTGGCGATGATCGCTTTCAACTCGCTGGTCATCGGGAACTCCAGGTTCAAGCCCTTGGGCGGAATCGGCTGCTCGAACCAGCGCTGGTAAATCCCGTTGATCTCTCCCGAGCGGTACAGATCGCCCAGGGTTTCGTTGACCACAGCCAGAAACTGCGGGTCATCCTTGCGCACCATGCAGCTGTAGATCTCCCGCGACTGCTCCTCGCCGACGACCACCCAGTGATGCGGGTCCTTGGCCTTGGCGCGCTCGCCGTAGAGCAACGCGTCGTCCATATAGAACGCTACCGCCCGGCCAGTCTCGAGCATCTTGAACGCTTCGCCATGGTCCTTGGCGCTGATCACGAACATATTGGCTTTGTGTTCAGCGTTATAACTTTTGAGAAAGCGCTCATTGGTGGTGCCGGCAGTGGTCACCACATTCTTGCCCGCAAGGTCGGCAAAGCCTTTGATCCCGCTGTTCTTGGCCGTGAGCAACTGGCCCTTTACGTAGATAAACCCGTAGGAGAATGCCACCTGCTTCTGCCGCTCAGCCGTCACGCCGGTGGAGCCGCACTCCAGGTCGACAGTGCCGTTCTGCACCAGCGGGATGCGGGTTTGGGACGTCACCAGGTTGTACTTCACCTTGAGGTCGCCCAATGCGGTTTTCTGCTGAATACGCTCGACAATCTTGTTTGCCAGGTCCACCGAGTAGCCCATCGGTTTACCACTGTTATCCCCCACGTAGGAAAACGGCACCGACGCATCACGGTAGCCCAGGGTGATGGACTTGGCGCTGGCGATCTTGCTCAAAGTGCCCTCCAGCGGCGCTTCGGTTGCATGGGCCTGTGCGTTCAACAAAAGCCCCAGCGCGCAGCCGGTCAACAGGATTGTTTTCATTGTTATTCTCCGTGGGTATTTGAGGTTATTTACGGACTGCGATCACGCTGATTTCCACCAGCACACTCGGCCGCGCCAGCTCTGCCTGCAAGGTAGTGCGCGTGGGCGCCATGCCTGGCGAGAGCCATGCGGACCAGACTTCATTCATCGGCGTAAAACCGGCAGCGATGTCCTTCAGGTAAATCGTCGCGTTGAGCAAGTGGTCCTTATCGCTGCCCGCCTCGGCCAACAGCGTGTCGATTCTGGCAAGCACTTCCCGGGTCTGGGTAGCCACATCCAGGCCGTCGCCCGGCACCTGGCC
This sequence comes from Pseudomonas sp. MYb193, assembly GCF_002966775.1. NCBI lineage: Bacteria > Pseudomonadati > Pseudomonadota > Gammaproteobacteria > Pseudomonadales > Pseudomonadaceae > Pseudomonas > Pseudomonas sp. MYb193. The sequence goes on from NZ_CP023269.1 coordinate 5,743,148, forward strand.
CGACAGGAACACCAGTTCCTTGAACGTCACGGCACCGCTGAGTCGTTCGTTGCTGTTGATTCGGGTAATGGTCACGGCTGCATCCTCAAGCGGCGCGGGGCGTCAGGCCCTGCATATCAATGGAAGGGGTGCGCTGGTCGATCAATTCGGCCAGCAGTTGGCCGCTGCCGCAGGCCAGGGTAAAGCCAAGCGCGCCGTGGCCCAGGTTCAGCCACAGGTTGCGATAGCTACTGGCACCAATCAGCGGCACGCCCGTTGGCGTGGCCGGGCGCATGCCAGCCCATTCGAGCGCGTGCGCGTAGTCAGCTGCATGGGGAAATGTCTCTACTGCCTGGCGCTTTATCAACGCCAGGCGCGAAGGCTCGAGGCCGGCATCGAATCCCACAATATCCACCATGGCCGCGACCCGCAGTTGCTCGCCAAGGCGCGCGTAGACGATCTTGCGGTCGTAGTCGGTGATGCTCACATTCGGCGCCTTGTGTTGCGGGCCAATCGGCACGCTCAGGCTGTACCCCTTGAGCGGATATAAGGGCAGTGACAGCCCCGGCAGTGCCAACTCAGCGCTGCGATAACCGGCCGCCAGGACCAACTGTTCGACCGGCATCACCTCGTCACCCAGTTCGATGGCCTGCACCGCACCGCCAGCATGGCGCAGCCCGGTGACCTTGCGCCCGAGCAAGAACCTGCAACGCCCCGACGCCTCAAGCCGGGCCGCCAATTGCCGGCAAAAAGCGTGGCAATCCCCCACTTCCTCGTTCGGCGTGTAGATGCCGCCGACAAAGCCACCGGCCGCCAGTGCGGGCTCCAGGCGAGCGCACTCAACAGACGACAACACTTGTTGCTGCAGGAAATTTGTGACCTTGGCGCGGGCATGTTCAAAGGTGCTGGCGCTGCGAAACATCACCAGCTTGCCGTTGCGTCTCCAGTCGAAGTCGCCCAGGCGATCATCCTCGCGCCACTGCTGTAACGTGCTCTGACTCAGGGTAGCCAGGCGCAGAAGATGGGCACCGTTACGCTTATTGACCGAACCCCGGCAAGCGCCGATAAAGGCCGCCATCCAACGCCATTGCTGTGGGTCGAGGCGGGGTCGCAACTTCAAGGGCGAGTCGCCCCGCAGCAACCACCCGATTGCCTGCAAGGGCACGCCCGCGTCAGCCAGTGGCGCAACATAGCGATAGGACAGTTGCCCACCGTTGGCAAAACTGGTTTCGCTGCCCAGGGAGTCACGGGCGTCTATCACCGTGACCTCGTGGCCGGCCCGCACCAGTGCGTAAGCACTGGCCAGGCCGATGACCCCACCACCGATGATGCAAACCTGCCTCGCCATCCCAGCCCCCGGACCGTTGATTAACTGAAGGCCAAGCGTAGGCGCAGGTGACAGACCACCGACAATGAATAAAGATGGGTCACCTATAAACAAAGGTTATGGACCTGCCATGCGCTTGCGTCATATCGAAATCTTCCAGGCCATTCGCCAGACTGGCTCGATCAGTGCCGCCGCGCAGTTGCTGCACGTCTCGCAACCGGCGGTGACCAAAGTGTTGCAGCACGCCGAAATGCAGCTGGGCTTTGCGTTATTCCTGCGGGTACGGGGTAAATTGCAACCCACCCCGGAAGCACTGGCGCTGGAACGCGAAGTCGAGAAAGTCAGCGCAAGCCTGCAAGGCGTGCGGCGCCTGGCGAAAAGTTTGCGCCGCGAACCGGGACAAAGCATTCGCATCGGCGCAATCCCGGCGCTGGCGCTGGCGCTGCTACCGCCGGCGGTCCTGGAATGGAGGCGCGATTACCCGGACATTGCCTGTGAATTGTCCAGTGACCATAGCCACGAGCTGGTGCAAAAGCTGTTGATGCGCGAGATCGACCTGGCGCTGACGCTCAACTTTTCCGGGCATCCGGGGCTTACCACTCAAGTACTGGCCAACGGCGTGCTGGTGGCATTGGCGTCCAAAGGCTATTGGCCCGATGCCGAACGGCATCAGCCCCTGCCGTTGGCCGAACTGGCCGGTGCGCCCTTGATCGGCCTCTCCAGCGCAGACCCGCTGGCCGCCAAGCTGGAGAGTTATCTGGAAAGCGTCGACCCGCCACCACGCGTGACGATCTCGGTGCAGACCTACTCACTGGCCCGCGCGATGGTCGAATCCGGCGCGGGCCTGACCGTGATCGATCCGTTCACGGCGTTGGGTGCCTCAACCGCCACCACACATATCCGAACGCTCACCCCGCCGCTGCCGATCACCCTCTACGCGCTGACCCGTGCCAACGAACCTCCACCGCATATGCTGGCCAAGTTGCTAGAGATTTTTGGTAGCCGCGCCCAGGCGTTACTGGAACGCCTTTAAGTGTGGGAGCCGGGCTTGCCCCCTCCCACAATCAGAGCACGTAATGCATGATCGCCACAAAATGCAGCAGGCTGCCGCCAATCACAAACAAATGCCAGATGCCGTGGGAATGGCGCAAGCGATCCTCCAGGGCAAAAAAGATAATGCCTACGGTGTACAGCACCCCACCGGACGCCAACCAGATAAACCCTGCCGTGCCCAATGCCGCCATCAGCGGCTTGACCGCTACCAGTACGATCCAGCCCATCACGGCGTAGATCACGATGGACAAAATCCGCGCCTCCGACCGCGGCTTGATCTCCTGCAGGATGCCGATCACCGCCAGCCCCCACACAATCCCGAACAACGTCCAGCCCCACGGCCCGCGCAGGGTCACCAGGCAGAATGGCGTATAACTGCCGGCTATCAACAGGTAAATGGAAAAGTGATCGACCTTCTGCATGATCGCTTTTCGCCGCCCCCGCACGCTGTGGTAAACCGTCGACGCGCTGTACAGCACCATCAGGGTAAAGCCATAAATCGCCACGCTGACGATCTTCCAGGGGCTGCCGTCAAGGCTCGCCACTACCAACATCCACACGGCGCCAATACAGGCCGCGACTGCACCGAGCAAATGGCTCCAGGCGTTGAATCGTTCCCCGTGGTACATCTGCCATTGACCTCCCGTAACCCTCAAGAACAGGCGGACAAGCGTCCAGCCTTGCGCATCAGAGTGCAAGCGGCACGTGACGTTCCGGCGACGACAGTCGCGTTTACGGGCACAATCGAGTGCAATCGAACAAGAGCCCAAGGCCATGCTGATCGACGAAGAATTCACCCTCAAGAAGCTGGAGATCTTCCTGGCGTTCATGCGCACCGGCAACCTGGCCCGCGCCGCCGCCGAGTTGCAAACCAGCAATGTCAGCGTGCACCGCGCCATTCACTCCCTGGAAAGTGCCCTGCGCTGCCCGCTGTTCAAACACGAAGGGCGCAACCTCACCCCGCTGGAAAGCGCCTACGTGCTCGAAGAGCGTGCGCAGAAACTGGTGGCTGATGTGGTCGACAGCGTGCGCCTTACCCGCGAAGCCGCCGGGTTCTCGGCCGAACGTTTCAAGCTCGGCTCGCTGTATTCGCTGACGGTCAAGACCGTGCCGCAATTGATCATGGGCCTGAAAATCCGGCGCAGCGAACTGAATATCGACCTGATCCTGGGCTCCAACTTCGACCTGCTCTATAAGCTCAAGAACATGGAAGTGGACGCGATCCTCATCTCCCTCGACGAACACGCCCACGACCCCGACTGCGAGCAGATCGCGCTGTTCAGCGATGACATCTTCCTCGCCACCCCGGCCGATTCGCCCCTGGACCGCGATCAGGAAATCGACCTGGCCGACGTGCGCGATGCCACCTTCATCACCCTCACCCAGGGCTTCGCCACGCATCAGGACGGCAACCGGGTGTTCCATCAGGCCGGGTTCGAGCCGAAGGTGGCGATGCAGGTGAACGATATCTTCACCTTGCTGAGCATGGTCAGTTCAGGGGTGGGTTATGCGCTGCTGCCAGGACGTATCGCAGCGGTGTATGAGAACCGCGTGAAGCTGATACCGCTGCAGCCCAGGTATCGCTTGCAACAGCAGATCGGTGTGGTGTTCCTGAAAGCCAAGGAGCGCGATCCGAACTTGCTGGCGTTGTTGGCGGAGTGTCGGATGTATGCCAATCGCCAGGCTTGAGGCCGCCATCGCAGGCAAGCCAGCTCCCACAAGGGACCGAGATCGCCTGTAGAGCTGGCTTGCCTGCGATGAGCATAGGTATCTACATAACTCTGTTAGCTCAACGGTAACCACGATGCGAAGCGAGCCGCTCTTGATCTTGATCTGCTTTTGATCTTAGGCGCCCCGTTAAACCACGCTGGCCGGAATTCGACAGGGATTTGGGGGGTAAACCGGCAGGGATGCCGGTTTAGCCGCCCCGCGCCATGGATGGCGCGTGGCGGCGGCCCCCCAAATCACTGGCGGATTACGGGCACACCGAGCCTAAGCGAGGTGCCGAGTGGTGGGGCAAGAGCGCTTTGCTTACTTTCGCGCTTTTCGAAAGTGAGCCGCCGTCAGGGCGGAACCCTAAGTGGCCGTTACCGCAGGAATGGATATGTACACGGTCCAACTGTGTTGACTGTCAGGCCGTCTTCGCAGGCAAGCCAGCTCCCACATTGGATCGCGGGGCATCAGTTATATCTGTGTCGGCTGCCAGGCCGTCACGGGAGCAAGCTCCCTCGCCACAGATTTAGCGTCGTGCCGAAGTTGTGTAGATACCTATGCTGCGATGAGGCCCGACCCGTCAGCCCACCAACCCACGCATCAGCAAAAACAACAACGACGGCCCCAGCAAACACCCCAGCGCCGTATAGAACGCCGCGGTCAAACACCCATAAGGCACCAGCTTCGGATCAGTCGCCGCCAGGCCGCCCGCCACGCCGCTGGAGGTGCCCATCAAGCCACCGAAGATCACCGCGCTGCGTGGGTTGTTCAGCCCGATCAGCGGCGCCACGAACGGCGTCATCACCATCACCAGAATGGCCTTGATCAACCCTGCGGCAATCGACAGCGCCATCACCTCGGAGCTGGCCCCAATCGCCGCGCCGGTCACCGGGCCGACGATATAGGTCACGGCCCCGGCGCCGATGGTGGTGAGGCTCACCGCATCGGTGTACCCGAACGCCATCGCCACCCCTACCCCGGCAACGAACGACGAGCCCACGCCGACAAACAGCGCCAGCACACCCACGAAGCCGGCGCGTTTGAGCTCATCGACACTCACGCCAAACGCCGTGGCGACAATGGCAAAGTCGCGCAGCATCGCACCGCCCAGCAAACCGATGCCCGACAACAGTGGAATATCCACCACGCCCTTGGAACCACCCGTAAACGCACCGCCCACATACGACAGCGCCAACCCCAGCAAAATGGCAATGGCCGAACCATGCAGGCGGCCCTTGGTGAAGGTATCGGAGATCCAATAAGACACCCACATGGTCAGGCCGATCACGGCGAAACCACTGATCAAGCCGTAGCCGGTGATCACTTTCATCATCGATTCGTACATGGCGATCACCCCGCTTCTTTAGTGGGAGCAACCGCAACCGGCTCGCGGTTACCGATACGCACCAGCACGGGCACCAGGGCAAAGCCAAGCACCACGGCGAGGGTCCCGGCCAGAATCGCCATAGGCCCACCGCTGATCGCGCCATACACGTTTTGCTGGGCGGCCATCGCCACCACAATCGGGATATAGATCGCAGCCCAGAAACTCACGCCTTGCTCTGACTTGCCGGTAAACAGGCCGCGTTTGCTCAGGTAGCTGCCCAGGCCGATCAACAGCAGCATGGCAATACCCACCCCGCCGACGTTGGCCGGAATACCCAACAGCTTGCCCAGCAGTTCACCCACAAACAGCCCTGCCAACGTGCAGAACGCCAAAAAAGCCACACCGTAGATAATCATGGTTGTTGTCCTCAAAGTGCTCGTTCGAAATTGTTGTTTTTGTGCTTCGAAAGCCTTGGGTACTGCGTTATCGGTGGCGGCGCTCCTCCTCTTGCAGCAGGGCCTGCAAGGTATCCAGGCGGGCGCCTTCGCAGGCGATCACCGTGCCTTGTTCGAAAACACGGCGTGACAGACCGGTGAGCACCGCGCCCGGAGGCAGTTCGATTTGCAGGCGCACACCGCGCTCGTAGGCGCTTTGCACGGTGCCGCGCCAATCGACGACGCGGCACATATTGAAGGCCAGGTCGTCACGCAGTTGTTCGGGGTTGTGGATAGGTCGCGCGCGGGTGCTGCTCAGGTAAGTAATGCGCGGCGCCTTGAGTGGGACGAAGGCTTGGAACAGTGCCTGGGCGGGTTGCTCCAGCAACGGGCAGTGAGACGGCACGCTGACGGCCAAGCGCTTGGCGACACCGTTGCCTTTGATGCGCTCGGCAACTCGCTTCATCGCCTCGTTGCTGCCGGCGATGACGGTCTGGTTGTCGGCATTGATATTGGCCAGGTACACCGGCGTATGCGGGCTGTGGATATCCGCCAGCAAGGCCTCGACGCTGGAAAGATCAGGGCCGATCAGCGCCGTCATGCCATAGCCCTGTGGATAAGCCTGCTGCATCAGTTCGCCCCGCAGGCTGACCAGTTTTATCGCATCAGCGAAGTCCAGGGCCCCGGCCATCACCGCGGCTGGGTAGGCGCCGATGGACAGGCCCGCCACATAATTCGGCGTGCACTCTAATCGCCGGGCATGAGCCACGCCGGCGATCAACAGGCACAGTTGCACAGCCCGCGTCGATTCAAGCGCCTGCGCCGAGTCGAGCCGACGAACGTCTTCACCCAGGGCATCGCTGGCCTCTTGCAGAATGTCGGCCGGCAACGCCTGGAGCATGCCGCTGCGTTGGGCGCCCTGCCCCGGAAACACCAGAAGGCTACTCATGCCACGGCCTGCCAAGGGTCGAGCACAAGGTGCGCACCGCTGACGGTCTTGAGCAGTACACGGCGTGAGGGGCCGGCCCATTCGCGCAAGGCGACGGCGCCGAAAGGGGTTTGCAGTTGCAGGTCGACGGCACAGGGCGCGGTGTCCAGAATCGCCAACAGCGCTCGCGCCTCGCTACGATCCAGGGGCTTGGCCGTGCACAGAATCAAATCCAGGTCACTGTTGGCATGCAGCGCTTCAATGCCACTGGCCAATTCAAACCCGGCACTGCCGCTGACGCCCCAGTCTTGCTGCGCCAGCACCGGCCGCAGTTGATCGAGGGCCCGCAGCGCCGGTAAATCCCGAGGTGAGACCACCGCTCGCAAAGCTTGCGGAGCCACCCGCCGTTGCACCGCCGCCACGGGCATCCGGGCGGCAAAACGCTGCTCACGCAAACGCCCACGCACACCGACCGCCACATGGCCCGGCTCGGCGATGGCACGCCGCACCACTACCGGATGCCCGGCACGGATCGCGTCCCGCACCCAGGCCGGGGCATCGGCAGGCAGATGCGCCAGGGTCATGCCCCAGAGCAAGTCGTGGGCGTTCACCATTGCTCCCGCAACAGCTGGCGCACTCGGCTGGAGGCGGCTCGGTTGGTGGCGCCGAGGCGTGAGCTCAAGTCGGTACTGCCGATATCCTTGACCGCCTGCACCAGGCAATCGCTGACTCGCGCCACGTCATCCGCCGTGGGGTGTTCAATCTGGGTGACTGACAACGTCTCCCACAGCAACCCCAGGCTGGCATAGCTGTCGATGTCGTAGGCCATCGGCGGCACGCTGGCGGCCAGGGTTTCCAATTCTTCGACGCTGCGCAAGGTCACCCGGGCGGCCGAGGCTTTGCCCATGGCATGCACCATCACGCCCGGGTCGCGCAGGGCGATCAGGCGATTAGCCTGGTAGCCGTGGGCGAGGAACGCCCCCGACATGGCCTTGCCCACCAGCAGGGCGATCACCGGGTGGCCGGCGAGCCTAGCGCGAGCGTAGCTGTCAGCGGCGGCGGCCAAGGCCTGATGAATGCCAAGGGCTTCTTCGCGACGACCATAGGCTTGGCTGGGTACGTCGACGATAGCGATGATGGGGCGCTTGTCACCCCGGGCGATGGCTTCGTCCACAGCCTTGGCCAAGCCCCAGCCTTCCAGTAGGCCGACTTCGCCATTGCGGGCGCGGGGGAAGCGGTTGTGCGGGTCGGGGACCACGGCGATATAGCGCACCGCCTGTTCACCCAACACACCATCCGCCACTTTCAATGAGCCCGGCAAACCTTCGACCGGCGTTGCGTTGGCGCTCAATGCGTTGAACCACTGCAAGCCTCTCATGAGCGTTCTCCCTGATACAGCGCGCGAACCGTCGCCGGCTCGATTTGCGCGCTCGCGTCCAGTTCGGCCAGGCGCGCCAGGTAAAAATCAGCGCGCCGGCTGCGCGGTTGTGCGGGCACGCCCTGCTGCAACAGTGTGCTGACGGTCTGCTGGATCTGCGCCACATCGTCGGCCACATAACGGTCGGCCAAGCCACTGTTGAAGCGCTGCTCGCCACCGGTAAGGCTCCAGATAAAGGGGCGGTCGCGGGAGTCGTATTCCTCCAGGCCAGCCTCCTGCTCGATCACCTGCGGGCCATTCAAGCCCAGGCGTGCTTCGCGAGTGACCACCAGGTAACTGCACAAGCCAGCCGCGATGGACATGCCCCCAAAGCAACCGACACTGCCGGCCACCACGCCGATCACTGGCTGGTACTGGCGCAGGTCGACAATCGCCGCATGAATGTCGGCAATGGCAGCCAGGCCCAGGTTGGCTTCCTGCAAGCGCACGCCGCCCGTTTCCAGCAGTAGCACCGCGCAGGTGGGGATGCCGTTGCGGTTGTCTTCGGCCGCCAGCTCCAAGGCGCCCGCGATTTTCGCGCCGCCAACTTCACCCAGGCTGCCGCCCTGGAAATTACCCTCGATCGCGGCAATCACCACAGGCTTGGCGCCGATGCTGCCCTTGGCGATCACCACACCATCATCGGCCTGGGGCACCACGCCCTGGCGGCTGAGCCACGGCGACATGACCCGCTGGAACGGGTCGATCAACTCGCGGAAGGTGCCCGCATCCAACAGCGCCTTGGCGCGCTGCCGGGCGCCAAGTTCGACAAAGCTGTGTTTAGCGAGTAAGTCAGTCATGGCCGACCTCCTCGAAACCTTGCTCCAATCGCAAGCGCACCACACCGGGCGTGGCACCGAAGTCGTGGATATCAATGTTCAGGGCCGGTGGCGTCTGCTCCTGGAAGATGCGTTCGAACAGGTGCTGCCAGCGTTGCTGCGCGCCATTGACCGAGGTTTGCACCTGGATGGTCAAGGTGCCGGGCGTGCCCGGCTCCAGCAGCACTTCCAGGTCGCCCGAGCCGACGCAACCCACCAGCGCACGGCCTTTGGGGGGCTGCCCGGCGGGGAATTCAAAGGATAAGGTTTCCATCACAACGCTCCGTCGAGGCGGTCGATAAACAGGCAGGCGGCCAACAGGTCGGCGGCGCCGCCGGGGGAGGCATTCAAGGCCAGCAGTTGCAGGTCCAGTTCATGCAGTTGGCGGCGTCCGGCCAGGGTTGCGCTGCCACCGGCGTCGAGCACGGCCTGGGCGCCCTGTTGCATGGCAGCCAGGCCTTCGGTACCGGCGCGGTAGAGCACGCAGGTGTCTGCCAGGTCCGTCATGATCGCCAGCAAAGCATCCAGCCGGGCGTTCTGCTCACCGGCGTTTTCGCGGCGGCTCTTGTGCAGTTGCGGCAGGCCGCGCTGCATCACCGAGGGAAAACCGAGCTGGGCTTCTTCACGGGCACCGCGTGCGCCGTAGCGCTGCGCAACCTGGGCACCATGGCTCATGGGCTGCGGGGCGAAGCGGTCGTTGAGCAGGGCCAGCTTGGCGGCGGTCAGGGTTATGGTGCGCGGCTCCAGGGCCGCCGCAGCGGTGAGCAACCCCAGGGCCCAGATCGCACCGCGATGGGTGTTCACGCCCTGGGTGGTGGCGAGCATGGCCTGCTCACCTTCCCGGCCAATACGCCCGAGCGCTTCGCGCAGGGGCAGGCCGACTTCGCCGATGTCGAGCGCGGCCTCGGCCATTTCCTTGAACATCGGCCACAGCGACAGCGCCGAGGCGTGCATCAGCCCCAGGTGCAAATCGCTGTGGGCGCCGTTACCGCGCCGGTCTACCAGGGCAGGTTTAGGCGACAAATCCGCTTCGTCGATCAGCGCATCCACGGCCATATCCGCCAGGCGATCGGCCAGGCTCAGTTCATGCTGTTTGAGCGCGCGCATTTACCAGCTCCTGAATTTGGCGGGCGGGTTGTAGAGGCCACCGGACCAGTCCACCAGGTCGGCCACGCTCTTGGCGGCCAACAACTCGCGGGTGGCGTCGGTGCGGCGAATACCCAAGTCTTCGGGCAAGGCAATCAAGCCTTCGCGGCGCATGCGCGCAGTGTCCTTGGGGTTGTGGCGCATACCGATGGCGGTCACCCCGGCGACGGCGGCGATCATTGCCTGACGTTCTTCCAGGGAGCGCGCCTTGTACAGGTAGGCGATGCCTTCTTCGGTGAGCAAGTGGGTGACGTCGTCACCGTAGATCATGATCGGCGCCAGGGGCATACCGCTTTTGCGGGCCACTTCCACCGCGTCGAGGGTGTCGACAAAGGTCGGTTTGCCGCCTTCCTGGAAGGTCTCGACCATTTGCACCACGAGTTTTTTGCCGCGTTCAAGCAAGGCCTCAGGCGCATCGTCGTGGCGCATATCCAGCCAGGCTGGTGTGCCATGACGGCGGCCCCGTGGGTCGTGGCCCATGTTCGGCGCGCCACCGAAACCTGCGAGGCGGCCACGGGTCACGGTGCTGGAATGCCCGTCGCCATCCACTTGCAGGGTGGCGCCGATAAACAGGTCCACGGCGTATTGGCCGGCGAGTTGGCAGAACATGCGGTTGGAGCGCATCGAGCCATCGCGGCCGGTGAAGAACACATCCGGGCGTGCGGCAATATAGTTTTCCATGCCCAGTTCGGTGCCGAAGCAATGCACGCTTTGCACCCAACCGCTTTCAATCGCCGGGATCAATGTGGGGTGCGGGTTGAGGGTCCAGTTGCGGCAGATCTTGCCTTTGAGGCCCAGGGATTCGCCGTAGGTGGGCAGGATCAATTCGATGGCGGCGGTGTTGAAGCCAATGCCATGGTTGAGCGACTGCACATTGTGTTTTTCGTAGATGCCACGGATCGCCATCATCGCCATCAACACATGCACCGGCTTGATATGGCGCGGGTCGCGGGTGAACAGCGGTTCGATGTAGAACGGCTTGTCGGCCACCACCACGAAATCGACCCAGCTTGCGGGGATGTCGACGCGGGGCAAGTCGGTGACGTCATCCACCAACTGGTTGACTTGCACGATGACGATGCCATCGCTGAAGGCGGCGGGCTCGATCAGCGCCGGGGTGTCTTCGTTGCTGGCGCCGGTGTAAATGTTACCGGCCCGGTCAGCCATGAAACCAGCGGAGAGCACCACGTTGGGGATCAGGTCCACCACCAGCCGGGCGTAAAGTTCTATGTAGGTGTGGATCGCGCCGATTTCCAGCAGGCCGTCTTCCAGCAACTGGCTGATGCGCAGGGATTGGGTGCCGGCGAAGGAAAAGTCGAGCTTGCGGGCGATGCCTTTCTCGAACAAATCCAAGTGCTCGGAGCGCCCGACACTGGGCATGATCATGTGCAAATCGTGGAGCTTGGCCGGGTCGGCCTTGGCCAGGGAGCGCGAGAGAAAATCGGCCTGCTTCTGGTTGTTGCCCTCCAGCACCACGCGGTCGCCGGGGAGGATCAAGGCTTCAAGGGCCTCGACGATCTTGTCACTGGGCAACACCGCCCCGTCTGCATACTGTTTGACCAGCCCGAGCCGCCGCTGCTTCTCGTCGCGCCGCCGCGTCCAGCGCGAGTCGGGGGTGATGGTTGTTGTCATGGTCGCTCCACGGGGTTTGCTGTCGTGGGCTGTACCTTAGGAGCGAATGTGGAGAGGCATCAATCAAGCTTGGTGCTGGATCGTTACGGCTGGAGTAACGGTGCAGCACCACGCCTGCGGTAATACATTGATGTGCTCACTATCGAGCAAGCCACCAGACTATTTAACGTCAGTATCCAACCCGGTGCCTTGGACCATACCGAGGCGAGCGTCCCTGTATAGAGCACCAAGAGCACAAGTAGTAAAAGGAATAGACCCAGTCCGACCGACTCTTCCCATTTAGCGAATTTGTTACGGCACTCAAGCAGCACAATGCTCAAAAAGGTGAACAGGAAGGTAATAAGCATGATGCCAAGCGCATGATCAGTTGCCACTATGCGACCGGAGAGCTTCGAAATAAGGAAAAGAAAAATCATGGACAGAGAGGACAGCCCCAACCAGACAAAGGCGTAATCAAGAATGTTGAACAACGCCAGTTTGAATTTCAACGCCTCGACCGCGTTCGGCTTGGTCACGAGTGCAACAGCTAGCAGACCGGACCCCAGCCCTCCAAGGGTCATGATGATGAAGTTGTTTAAAACGTTAATTGTGTCTTCGGGAACACCGATCAACTGGATCAGCAGTAGGATGATCACTGCACCTACAGTCGAAATCATGGCCCCCATAGCGCACCACGCCCCTCAGCCAATGACCTGACTGCGGACGCTGTTGCGGTCACTGTCAGGCCCCATAAGATCAAAGCGCCGGTAACCATGTTGTAGAGAAATGAAAAACTGTTGCCTACTGCGCCAAGAAATTCCATCACGCCCACATCACTCCATCCCTAAAACTGAATCCTCCTTATCGGCCGTAGCACATAAAGCTTGATGTAGAAGCTGGCTTGCCTGCTCCAACATTGGTCGGTGGTGTTGATTAGATAGCGGTCCCAAAGAGGGAACGATCAGTCACTTTTTGGGACCGTTTCAAGTTGCTGGCGACGGGCTGACTTGCTCCAGCGCTCTATCAACCAACAACTGCCCCAACTCTACCAATTGCTGGATCCCCAGCATGATGGCGCGCTGGGAAGTGTCTAGGTCGAAGGCCAGGTTGCAGGTGAGTGCGTTGAGGGAGGACAGGGTTTCGCTGGCGTTGACCAGCAGGGTTTCGGTGTCTTGGTGCGGGTTTACGGTGAAGAGGTTGGATGAGGAGGAGTTCGACATGGTATGCGGTTCCTGAATGTCTCATTAAGGAACGCCTTTGGTTCTAGGCGTCTTGTGCGCCTAAACAGGTTTCTCGGACTTGCACGTCCGTGTCACCGTTTTTTGCGATGACGGAGCGAAGACTAGGCGTGCGGACCTCTCACCACAAGTTCATGCATAGCCCAAAATCTTGCGGGAAAAATCCTAAGTCCACCTCCACCATCATCCTTCCGATAGGCAGCAAAGAATGCTCCGACAGGCTTTTCAGGTTGTTGCTCGGAACTCGCCTCTCTAGCCTTTTCCATCCGAATCGTGCCACGGGCAGACATCATGAATCCGACCGTTAAACCCGATGCAAGGCCATTGCAGAGTGTGATGCATCACATCACAATCATGCCATGATCGTTAGCTGGAAACATAAGGGACTCAGGGCCTTCTATGAGACCGGTTCAACCAGAGGCATCAACGCAAATCATGCAAAGCGCTTGCGCCGCGTTCTGCTCATTCTGGACAAAGCCGAGCACCCAGATGCACTGGACCTGCCCGGCTGGCGCTTCCATCGTTTGAAGGGCGACCTGCTTGACTACTGGTCCGTCAGCATAAGTGGTAACTGGCGCATTATTTTTCGGATGTTCGACGATCAGGTCGAACTAGTCGACTATCTTGACTACCACTGAGTAGAGGCATTGATATGGGTATGCACAATCCACCTCACCCAGGTGAGATCCTGCTTGAAGATGTGATCCCTGCCTTGGGCATCACCATCACCGAGATGGCGAGACGCCTGGGTTTCGCCCGTGAGACTTTTTCAAGGATCTTGCATGGCCACGCCCCGGTCAGCCCGGATCTTGCCGTTCGGTTGGAGCGCGCGGGCGTGAGTACCGCCCAGTTATGGTTGTCGATGCAAAGTGCTTATGACTTATGGCAGGCCGAGCACCGGGAGCAGCCAGTGATTGAACGGTTTGCGCGGATTGATTGAGACCTAGAGATGCGCGTAGCTCGTTGTGGGAGCTTGCCTACTCCCACATTGGTCGGTGGTGTTGGTTAGATAGCGGTCCCAAAGAGGGAACGATCAGCCCCTTTTTGGGACCGTTTCAAGTTGCTGGCGACGGGCTGACTTGCTCCAGCGCTCTATCGACCAACAACTGCCCCAACTCTGCCATTTGCTGGACCCCCAGCATGATGGCGCGCTGGGAAGTGTCCAGGTCGAAGGCCAGGTTGCAGGTGAGCGCATTGAGCGAGGACAGGGTTTCGCTGGCATTGACCATGATTTACAGCTCCGATATGTGATGGAGGCTGCCCTCTTCCGCTTGCACGCAGATAAGGTGGCAGCCGTGCGCAGGTGTGCAAGACCGGGCATATCGGACCCCGGCAGATTCCGAAGATTCTCCCACGCACAGCTGTCATAACGAGTACGGCAGGCATAAAAAAGGCCCGCTTGCAGGAAAAATCTGAGCGCCGGCCCATCACAACACCATCATCACCCTGACCTTCCCAAGGCCCTCCAGCGCATAACTGTGGTACTCATACACTTCTCCCTGAATAACCAGATGCAGGGCACCACCCTCATTATTGACTTGAACATCCGGCTCTTTTGTTTTGAGAAAAGCAGGTGCCGACACTAATGCGCTGAGTATTTCCTGATCACTTCCCAAATCCTTATGCACGTAGTACCTGTAGGAAAACCCCACCGTCGCGCCACCTTGGGCATCTCGCGCACCATAGATCGACATACCGTTGCCCAGGGAATGCTTCAACACCACTTCATCCAGGTCCGGTGTTCCGGGCGACAGGACCCAACTGCCGCCGATATAGAGCAGGCAGATCACAAGCAGGCAATTACGCAGAACAGGTATGAGGCGCTTAGTGGCCTTGCGAAATGGCATATTCGATACCTCTTCTTATCCAATATTGGTCCCGTGGGTCATCACCAAAAGGCTCACCGCCCCACCATGATCCAAAATCCGGACGAGTCGTTCTGACGACGGTTTGAGCCACACCGGCGGCTCGCAGCAACACATTTTCGGGAATGCCCAGCACCGTGCCCGTGGCACCGTAATTGAAGTTACCAAAGGCTTCGTACTGACGCCCCTGCTTCTTGTAGTTCCAAGGGCCGGCCGCACGGACCTGGGAGTAAAACCGGGAATAGGCGAATGCCGAGCCGGGCTTGAGATAAATGCGTTTGCAGTTGGATATCGCCATGTTTTCAAGAATTGAAACACCGGGCGGCATTAACGGTACGGCCATTTGCGAGTCCTTGCTGGCAGTGAGGAGTGCAGAAACTAGCCACTGCACTACGGCCTGAAAACCCGCCTATTCCAAATTCAGAACTCGCCTACAGCAACTCCATCCTATTCCGACACTCATCGATTATTTGCACGCTCTGCGTGGATTGGTTGAGACCTGGAGATGAGCGCAGCTCAGTGTGGGAGCAGCTTACCTGCGATAACGATGGGTCAGTTGCAGAGATGTTGACTGACAGGCCGCTATCGCAGGCAAGCCAGCTCCCACATTTGATCGTCATAGGGCTCAGGATCAGGCCAGGCCGGACTCTACCAGCAGCGCTTCAAGCCCCATCAAATCCGGCACCTTCGCCACCTGCTCCCCCACTTGCACCGCCGCCAGTTCCAGCGGGCACAGGGGGACGTCCACGTAGCTCAATTCGCTGTCGAGCTTGTACGAGCGGGGAATACCCTGGATCACCAGGGCAATGAACTTCAACGTCGGTCGCCCGCCCAGTGCATTCAACACCACGATGCGTGAGCGTTCTCCCGTCATGCTGGCTTCACCGCAGGCCGCCTCAAAGCTGATCAACGGAATCTGCCGATCGCGCCAGGTCACTTGCCGCAGATACCACGGCGGCGCATCGCTGGCCGGTTCGCCGCGCTGGAAGTCGATCAGTTCGGCCACGGCAACGTTGGGCAGCACCAGGTGGCGGTCGGCCAGGGGCAGTAGCAGGCCGGTGAGCTGGCTGGTGCGGTGTTCAAGCATGGGACTTGCTCCAATAAGCGATGCTTTCCAGCAGCACCGACTCTTGGTACGGCTTGCCGAGGTAGTCGTTGACGCCAATGGCCATGGCGCGGTCGCGGTGTTTCTGGCCGGTGCGCGAGGTGATCATGATGATCGGCAAGCGCATCAGGCGCGGGTCGTTGCGTATCTGAATGGCCACTTCGAAGCCGTCCATGCGCGGCATTTCGATGTCGAGCAGCATCAGGTCCGGGGTGTGCTCCTCAAGCACCGCGAGGGCGTCGATGCCGTCCTTGGCGGTGAGCACGTTCATGCCGTTGCGCTCCAGCAGGCGGCTGGTGACTTTGCGCACGGTGACCGAGTCGTCTACCACCAGCACCAGTAGCGGGCGTTTTTTCAATGGGTCGTTGAGGATCAGCGGCGCATCCACTGCCTGGGCCGGCAAGGCCGGTTGCCGAGCGCGGATGTGCGCCAGCAGGTCGATGATCAGCACCACATGGCCGTCGCCCAGGATGGTCGCGCCGGTCACGCCCTGCACCCCGGAGAATTGCGGCCCCAGGCCCTTGACCACGATCTCGCGGGTACCGGCCATGGCATCCACGTGCACCGCCACGCGGCGTTCATTGCAGTGCACCAGCAGCACTGGCACCGGCTGGTACTGGCCCAGCAGTTTAGGGCGGCTGGCGGTATGCAGCAGGTCACCGAGGTAGAACAACTCGTAGCGCTGGCCGGCGTATTCATAGTGCGGTGGGTCTTGCTGGTAGTGCCCCGCCAATTCGTGGGGCAGCACGCGCACCAAGCCTTCGATGGTGTTGAGCGGGATCGCGTATTGGTCGTCCGCGCAGTGCACCATCAGCGCACGATTGACCGACACGGTAAACGGCAGGCGAATGCGAAAATGCACGCCCATGCCCGGCGTCGAGTCGATCACCATCGAGCCGCCGAGCTGGCGCACTTCTTCATGCACCACGTCCATGCCCACGCCGCGCCCGGAAATCTGGGTGATTTTTTCGGCAGTGGAAAAGCCCGGTTGCAGGATGAACTGCAACACGTCACGGTCGCTGATCTCTTGATGGGGCGCGAGCAGGCCGCGCTTGATCGCCTTGCGTCGCACCGCTTCGAGGGGCACACCCGCGCCGTCGTCACGCATGTCGAAGACGATGTCGCCGCCTTCGTGGGTCAGGTCCAGGGTGATGCGGCCCTTTTCCGGTTTACCCGCAGCCAGCCGCACTTCGCGGGACTCCAGGCCGTGGTCGACGGCGTTGCGCAGCATATGCTCCAAGGGGGCCGCCATGCGTTCCAGCACATTGCGGTCCATCTCGCCTTCGGCATTGCCGACGATAAACTCCACGTCCTTGCCCAACTCGCCCGCCACTTGCCGCACGATGCGCTTGAGGCGTGGCAACATGCGCTCGAAAGGCACCATGCGCGTGCGCATCAGGCCTTCCTGCAATTCGGTGTTGATGCGTGCCTGTTGCTGCAGCAGGTTGTGGGCATCCTGGTTGCGGCGCTCAAGGGTGTCCTTGAGATCGAGCAGGTCGGAGGCAGATTCGGACAGCGCACGGGCCAGCTGTTGCAGCTGCGAGTGGCGGTCCATTTCCAGCGGGTCGAATTCTTCGTAGCCCAGGCGTTCGGCCTCGGCTTGCTGGCGGCTCAAGAGGCGGCCCTGGGTTTCGCTGTCGAGCCGACGCAGTTGGTCGCGCATGCGCTCGATGGTGGTTTCCATCTCACTCAAGGCAATGCGCGCATCCTTGACTTGCTGCTCGATACGCCCACGGAAGATCGAGGTTTCGCCGGCCAGGTTGACCAGGTCATCGAGCAAGTCGGCAGAGATTTTCACCATGTCGGCAGCCGGATCGGCGACCGCTTCGGCCTTGCCCGCCGGCAGCGCCACCGGTGTGACCGGCTCATCACTGGGGTGCACCAGGCTCTTGATGCGTTCGATGAGTTTATCCACCGAACCCACCGGCAACCCCTCTGCCACGGCGTCGATCATCTGCGCCAGGCGATCATGGCAACCTTGCAGCAGTGCAAACAACTCAGGGGTCGGCGCGAGCAAACCGGCGGAAAGCCCTTCGTAAAGAAATTCCAGCTCATGGGCCAGATCGCCGATCGGCCCGATCTCGACCATGCGTGCACCACCCTTGAGGGTGTGCAGGTCACGCAGCAGGGTTTCCACCTCTTGGCGATTGCCCGGCTCGTCTTGCCAGCGCAAAAGCGCGCTGCCTGAGCTGTCGAGGATATCGGCGGCTTCTTCGAGGAATATATCCAGCAATTCCGGGTCGGCACCCGAGGCTGGCGCCACCGCAGCCGGCGCTGCCGGGCTGCTGGCCTGGCGCAATTGCCGCAGCCCTTCGATCAGTTCGGCGCCGTCACTCAAGGGTTGCTGTTGTTGCAGTTCTTCCAATTGTTGTGCCAAGCGTTCGTGGCTGGCCATCAGTGCCTGGGACAGCTCGACGGAATAGCTGTAGCGGCGGTCTACCAGACCCTCATAAACGCATTCGAGCTCATGGGCCAAGTCGCCCACCGGGTCGATTTCGGCCATGCGCGCACCACCCTTGAGGGTGTGCAGATCCCGCTGCAACGAGGACAAGGGCGCAGCGCTGTCGGGCTCCAGTAACCAGCGCTTGAGCGACTGGCCGGCGCTGTCGAGGATGTCTACGGCCTCCTCAAGGAAGATCTCGACAATCTCGTCGTCCATCGCGGTGGCGTGATCCAGCTGCGCAGTGGCCGCGCCCAACTCGGAGATACTCAGGGTGCGGCTGCCGTCGCTTTTGATCAGGCCTGTGGCGGACGGGTCCAAGGCTTCGTCCAGCAACGCACGCAACGCCTGCAGCCGTGCGGGCGCGGGGCTGATTTCCTGGCCGGCGGCCAACTGGTCGAGCATGTTGATCAGCGCGTCATGGGCCTGTTCGGCCTCGTGGAAGAACCGGGCGCTGACCGCCAGGCTGCTTTCCTCTACCGCGCCATACAGGTCGAGCAAGGCTTCGCACAACGCGTCGATAGGATGCAGGTCGGCAAGGTGCGCACCCTCGCCCAGGGTGGTCAGTTCGTCCAGCAACGCCGTGAGTTCCTGACGGTCGCCGGGGTGTTGCTGCCAGCGGCGCAGCAGGCTTTCGGCGTCGAGCAGGATGTCCATGCCCTGGGCCAGGAAGTTGGTGATCAAGTGCGGGTCACGCTTGACGCGCAGGCCGGCCGTGGGCGCGTCGAGCAAGGCGGCCAGTTGATGCTCCAGCAGGTGTTGGGTGCGGCTGATCACGCTGGCCGCGCCGTGGATCGGCGCCAGGGGATTGTTGTCCAGGTCACGCACCCCGCGCTGGAACAGCCCTTGTGCCTCAAGCAACAACGCCATTTCGTCCTTGTCCAGCGGCACGCGGTGGGCCTTGTACTCACGGGTGAGGTGATCCAGCGGGCGCGCCAGTTCGGCAATGGGCAACACGCCGGCCATGTAGGCGCTGCCCTTGAGGGTGTGCAAGGCGCGCTGCAGTTCATCGCTGACCTGCAGCGGCACCTGCTCGGCGGCCTGTTGCAGGAAGTGGTCGAGGCTGTCCAGATGGCCCAGGGCTTCGTTGCGGAAGATCTCCAGCAGCATTGGGTCATGGGGCTCGGTGGTCGACGTTGCAGCGCCACTGGCCAGGGCATGGGCACGGGCGGCCAAGGCGTCGACTTCATCGCGCTGGCGCTGGTCGTCGCTGGCGAAATCGGCGATCAGCTCCGGCAGCAGGGCCACGGCCTCATCCAACACCTGCCGCACCTCAGGGCCAAGGACTACACTGCGTTCCAGCACGCGATTGAGCAGGTTCTCCACGGCCCAGGCCAGCTCGGCCAGCACTAGGGCGCGCACCATGCGGCCGCTGCCCTTGAGGGTATGGAAAGCCCGGCGCATTTCGCCCTGGGCGGCTTTGTCCGCGCTGTCGGGCAGGTAGCGATGCAACACGTCGAGGACTTCATCGGTTTCTTCCAGGAAGACTTCGCGCAGTTCATCGTCAATCGGTTCTTCACCGGCCGGCGGCGGCAACAGGCTACCGGGACGCTGCAAGGCTGGAGGGTTGAGACGTGATGCAGGGCTGGCCAAGGCATCGAACTGGGATTGGTTTGGCGCAGCCTCGGTGGACAGCGCCCCCTCGGGCGCAGCCAGGGCCTGCCGCCAGGGTTTTTCCACCGGCAGGTAGCCCAATGCATTCAAGCCCTGGGTGGCCAACTCCAGCACTTTTTCCCCTGCCGCGTCAGGGTCTTGAAGCATGCGCTCGAGGTAGTACTCCAGGCTGCTGACCACCTCGGCGAAATGCGCCAGTTGTGTCGCCGAA
Organism: Pseudomonas sp. MYb193; assembly: GCF_002966775.1. Lineage (NCBI taxonomy): Bacteria > Pseudomonadati > Pseudomonadota > Gammaproteobacteria > Pseudomonadales > Pseudomonadaceae > Pseudomonas > Pseudomonas sp. MYb193. The sequence goes on from NZ_CP023269.1 coordinate 5,763,374, forward strand.
GGGGCGGCCTCGTTGATCATCAATTGCTCGTCGACGTAATCGGTGCAACCGCGCATCAGGCTCGCCGCACGCGGCAAGGGAATCATCGCCAGGGCACCACGCACCTGGCTCAGTAGCTCGGGCAAGGACTCCAGGCGCTGACGATCCCAATCAGCCTCAATGCAGTCGATCACCAGCTCCTTGGCTTGGCGCAGGCACTGGCACGACTCACGAATCACCAACTGATGGATCTGGGTCAGGTCGGTGGTGGGCAAGCGGCTGTCTTCACGGCTTTGCGGTTCGACGGTGCCGATCATCCCGGCCAACGTCGCTTCGACATACAGCAACGCGCCGGCCACATCCATCAACACCGCGTCATTGGGTTCGCGCTGCCCCTGGACCAGGCTCAACACCACGGCGAGTTGGTCGATGATCACTTTGCGCGGCTGGCCGAAACCCAGCACCGCGAGGGTATCGGCGATCTGCCGCAACGGCGCCAGCAACGGCTCGAGGTCCTGGGTGTGCTGCCGATCACTGCGCACGAACAGATCCAGGCGTTCCTTGACCCGCACCAGTTCCTCACACAACGCCCCGAGTACCGAGCCCATGGCATTGCGATCCGGCCCGGCCAGCCGTGCACGTTCAGCATCGACCACGGCGCTGTCGGGCAAGGCTTCGTCCAAGCCGTAGCGTTCCTTCAGGCTCTGCATGCGCGGCGTCGGCCGGGTGACTTTGGCGACGTAGAACAACAGGCTCTTGAGCAACTCATCCGGTGCCGGCTGGTTGATGCCATTGATGCCTTGAACCAGCAAGCGCTTGAGTTGCTTGTCGCTGGCCTTGAGCAGGCTGCGCAGCGCCGGGCTGTTGGCGACCACGCCGGTGAGCATGCCTTCGACCAACGCCGAGGTGACCTGCCACAAAGGCAGCAGCGGCGCACCCTGGCATAGCGCTTCAAGGCGTGCGAACACCCGCGCCATGTCTTCCAGGTTGCTGGGGCCGTGGTCTTCACGCAGCAACCCGGCGAGGGCTTGTTGCAGCAGGTGGCGCCATTGGCGCAACTGCTCATGCAGATCCGGCGTGGCCCGTTGGGCCAGGGCTTGCTCAGGCAACGGTTCGATCGATAGCAGTTGCGGGCTGAACAGGCTGGTTTCCGATAGCAGGCTTTCACCACGGGCGCTGCGCAGGTCGTTGAGCAGCGGTAGCACCACCAGCGGCAAGTCGCGGCGGGCACTGTGCACGCGGTCGAGGTACAGCGGCAGTTGGCCGAGGGCTTGTTGCAGCAGGCGGATACTTTCATCGCGTTGGCCAACTTGCCCGGCCTGTAGCGCAAGGGCCAGTTCCTCGATCTCTTCGGCCAGCAGCGCCGCGCCGTAGAACTCGACTATTTGCAGCGCGCCATGTACCTGATGAATACCGGCCAGGCATTCGCTTAGAGCGTCGTCGTCATGGGTTTCAACGTACGCGTCCAGGGCCGACCGGGCCTGCTTCAGGGTTTCGGCAATATCGCCCTTGACCCATTCGAGGGCCACATAGTCGTGCCGATCAACCATAACTGCTCCGCTTAGAATTCATGAGTTACTGGTATCTCACAAACAATGGAGATCCAATGTGGGAGCTGGCTTGCCTGCGATAGCGTTGGGTCAGCACTATATCTGTATCTGACAGACCGCTATCGCAGGCAAGCCAGCGCCCACAGTTGGACTGTGGTGTTCTTCAGGCCGTATTTCAATCATCGACCTGCTTGGGCGGCGGCAAGGTAAAACCCGATACCGACCTGCGCAACTGGCTGGCCATCTTCGCCAGGTTACCAATGCTTTCTGCGGTGGCGGTGGAACCCGACGACGTCTGGGTGGTGATCTGCTGGATCACGTTCATGGTCAGGGAAATCTGCCCCGCCGATGAGGTCTGTTGCTGCGCCGCGTTGGAAATGCTCTGGATCAGCGCTGCCAGCGTTTTGGACACGCCTTCGATCTCTTCCAGCGCCACCCCGGCGTCCTGGGCCAGGCGTGCGCCGCGCACCACTTCGGTGGTGGTCTGCTCCATGGAAATCACCGCTTCGTTGGTGTCGGCCTGAATGGTGCGCACCAGGGTTTCGATCTGCCGGGTGGCCGCCGAGGAGCGTTCGGCCAACCGTTGCACTTCATCGGCCACCACCGCAAAACCGCGCCCGGCGTCACCGGCCATGCTGGCCTGGATCGCGGCGTTGAGAGCGAGGATGTTGGTCTGGTCGGCGATGTCGTCGATCAGGCTGATGATGTCGCCAATTTCCTGGGACGATTCGCCCAAACGCTTGATGCGCTTGGCGGTGTCCTGGATCTGCTCGCGAATGTTGTCCATGCCGTGGATGGTGTTGTGCACCACCTCGTTGCCTTTGTTGGCGATCTCTACCGAGCGTTCAGCTACCGCCGAGGATTCGGCCGCGTTGGCCGACACCTGGTCGATGGACTGCGCCATCTGATTGATCGCCGTGGACGCTTCGGCAATCTGCTGGGCCTGATGCTCCGACGCCTGGGCCAGGTGCATGGCGGTGGCCTGGGTGTCCTGCACCGCACCGGCGACCTGCCCGGCAGTGAGGTTGATGGTGGCGACCAGGTCGCGCAGTTGATCCACGGAATAGTTGATGGAGTCTGCGATGGTGCCGGTGAAGTCTTCGGTGACCGAGGCGGTGACGGTGAGGTCGCCGTCAGCCAGGTCTTCGATTTCATCCAGCAGGCGCATGATCGCGTTCTGGTTGCGCTCGTTCTTCTGCGCGGTTTCATGCAGTTGGCGGTTGGTCTCGCGCACCATGACCAGGCCGATCAGGATGATCGAGGCCAGCGCCAGCAAGCCCAGCACGTAACCGCCGATGGTGTCGAAGCTGCGCCCGCTGGCGAGGTTTTCAAAACCCGTGGCCAGGTGCGAGGCTTCATCGAGCAGGGTTTGCGACAGGTTGAAAATATTGCTCGCCGAGGCGCGCACCTGGAACAACTGCGGCGAGGTCTCGAGAATTTCATCCACGGAGCCGGAGACAAATTCGAACAGCTCGGCGATGTCCGCCAGCCGCGCCCGAGCGTCCGGGTCTTCAACCTGGGTGATACGCAGCCCCGGGTTGCCGTTGAGCATGCCATTGAGCACCACGCCAAAACGGTTGGCATCGCGACCGAAGGCATCGGCGGCCTGCACGGCGGTTTCATCCCCCGCCAGCACCGTGTTGACCGCCCCCAGGATACGTTCGGCCAGCAGCGACTGGCGCTGGGCCAACGCCACCTGGCTGGCCGGAGCGCCGCGTTGCAGCAGGATATCGACGACCTTTTCCGACTCCATTTGCAGTTGCGGCACGGTTTCGGCCAGGGTCGCCGCCACCTGGTGCAACGACAACACGGTTTGCTCGCTGGCCAGGATGGCGTCGGTGTTTTTCAGCAGCGCCTCCCAGTCGGTCTGCACCGCCCGCATTTCGGCGCGCACCGCACTGGGCGCCGCCGGCAAGCCGGTTTGCGGGTCACCTTTTTTCAGGTAGCCCCAGCGTTGGGCAAAATCGTTGCGCGCATCGCCCAGCAGCTTGAACGCCGCCGCTTTCCCGGCAGCGGCCTCGGTGGCGTTCTTGGCAATGCGCTGGGACAGCACGCGCAGCTCACCGGCGTGGCCGATGTACTGCTTATCGTAGGTGGACTGGGTGTTGAGGTACGCGAAGTTGGCGAACAGCAGCATGATGAACACGATCAAGGCGATAAACAGCACGATGATCTGCGAACGGCTGCGTGAAGCGGCCTGGGGTTTGGGCGTGGTAGCGGTGCTCATGCGGCAACATCCATGAAGCCAGGGGCCTGGGCCAGGGCGAAGGGGCTGAAGACGTGCCACGGCGGGTCGCCGTCGAACTGGCCCTGAATAAACGGCGCACTCGAGGCAGCGCTCGCCACCCAGGCATCCAATGGGAAATGCTGCATGCCTACCACCTCATCTACCAGCAGCCCGACAAACAGGTCGTTGAACTCCACCACCAGCACCCGCCGTTGCTTGCGCGCCCTGGACAACTCAAGGCCCAGGAAACCGCCCAGGTCCATCACCGGCAGCAAGCGCCCGCGCAGGTTGGCCACGCCCTTGACCCAGGGCTTGACCCCCGGCATCAAGGTGCAACGTGGCTCATGCAACACCTCGGCGACTTCGCCCATGGGCGCCACGTAGGCGTTTGGCCCTATGCGGAAAGCGATGCCGCTCCAGCGTTGCAGGCGCGTTTCCTGCGACGGCAGGTCCGCGGCCAGCAAGCGGCAGCGGCGGTCGATGTCCAGCAGCAGCTCGAAGGCGGTTTGCGACTCGGTCATGATCGCAAGCCTTAGCCGGCCAACACCTTGTTCAGGGTGGCAATCAGGGTTTCTTCATCCACAGGCTTGGTCAGGTAGTCCTTGGCGCCCTGGCGTGCGCCCCAGATCTTGTCGGTTTCCTGGTCCTTGGTGGTGATAATGATGATCGGGATACCGTTGGTTTCCGGCTCCTTGGACAACTGGCGCGTGGCCTGGAAGCCGTTGAGGCCGGGCATCACGATATCCATCAGCACCGCGTCGGGCTTTTCCTGGCGGGCCAGGGCCACGCCGTCCGCGCCGTTTTCGGCCTTGAGCACCTGGTGGCCATGCTTTTCCAGCATGCCGGTGAGTTTGTACATTTCGGTCGGCGAATCGTCGACGATCAGAACACGTGCCATGGTTTTCCCCGCTACATTGGTCGGCGCCGGCCCTCGTGAGGCGGCGTCAGTGTGCTTGTTCTACTGCGGCGAACCCAGGCACATAGGCCTTGATCGCCCCCAGCAGTTCTTCCTTGCTAAAAGGCTTGGTCAAAAATTGATCGACACCCACGATGCGCCCCTTGGCCTTGTCGAACAGGCCGTCCTTGGAAGACAACATGATCACCGGGATCGACTTGAACGCCGGGTTGTTCTTCACCAGGGCGCAGGTCTGGTAGCCGTCCAGGCGCGGCATCATGATGTCGACGAAGATAATGTGCGGGTGATGATCGACAATACGGGCCAGGGCGTCGAAACCGTCGATCGCCGTGATGACCTCGCACCCCATGTTCTTCAACAGCGTCTCGGCGGTGCGGCGGATCGTTTTCGAATCGTCGATCACCATCACCTTCAAGGCGTTGGAATGCTGTTCCATATCTGCTCTACCATCGCCACAGCGAATCGGTTTTCGGTGTGTACTGCCTGATGTTGCACAGGATGAACGCCGCAAGCCTTGGAATTCAAGGGCTGCTGCGCCGTGCCAGCCTTTTTAGCACAGTCTCCTGGCGCAATCTATCGAGGCACCCGCCCAGTGGTTTTTCCTTGACCCACAACAGCCGCAGCGCCACTCTGACGCCACTTTTATGCGCCCCAATTTGCTAGAGGAAATCCCCATGAGCGTTCGCGTCGGCATTGTCATGGACCCTATCGCCAGCATTTCCTATAAAAAGGACAGTTCGCTGGCCATGCTCCTGGCCGCCCAGGCCCGCGGCTGGACCTTGTTCTATATGGAGCAGCGCGACCTTTACCAGGGTGACGGCGAGGCCCGCGCACGCATGCGCCCGCTGCAGGTGTTTGCCAACCCCGAGAAGTGGTTCGAGCTTTCTGACGAAATCGACAGCCCGCTGAGCGACCTCGACGTGATCCTGATGCGCAAGGATCCGCCGTTCGACATGGAATTTGTGTACTCCACCTACCTGCTGGAGCAGGCTGAACGTGCCGGCGTGCTGATCGTCAACAAGCCGCAAAGCCTGCGCGACTGTAATGAAAAGCTGTTCGCCACCCTGTTCCCGCAGTGCACGCCACCGACCGTGGTCAGCCGCCGCGCCGATGTACTGCGTGAATTCGCCGCCAAGCATGGCGACGTGATCCTCAAGCCGCTGGACGGCATGGGCGGCACCTCGATCTTCCGTCACCGCGCCGGCGACCCGAACCTGTCGGTGATCCTCGAAACCCTGACCGCCCTAGGCACCCAGCAGATCATGGGCCAGGCCTACCTGCCGGCGATCAAGGATGGCGACAAGCGTATCCTGATGATTGACGGCGAGCCGGTGGATTATTGCCTGGCGCGCATCCCGGCAGCCGGCGAGACCCGTGGCAACCTGGCGGCCGGTGGTCGCGGTGAAGCGCGGCCGTTATCAGAAAAAGACCGCTGGATTGCCGCTCAAGTCGGTCCAACCCTGCGGGAAAAAGGTCTGCTATTTGTCGGATTAGACGTAATTGGCGAGAACCTCACTGAAATCAACGTCACCAGCCCGACCTGTATTCGCGAGATCGACAACGCATTTGGCACGAACATCGGCGAAATGCTGATGGCCGCCATTGAACGCAAGCTACAAGCCAAGTGACATAGAACAGCCGGACACCTACCAACATTGCGTTATCATGCGCCACCTGTGAAACGCGCGATGTTGGTTTTCTTGTCATGACACTCCCGTCCGATCTGCCCCCCGAATTCTCCCCCAGCGGCGTGCGCCCGGCCGATCGTCTCGGTTTTACCCTGTTTCTCGCTGCCTTGATTCATCTCGCCCTGCTCCTGGGTGTGGGGTTCACCCTGGTCGAACCCAAGCAGATCACCAAGACCCTGGAAATCACTCTCGCCACGTTCAAGAGCGAAAAGAAGCCCGAAAAGGCTGACTTTCTCGCCCAGGACAACCAACAGGGCAGCGGCACCCTCGACAAGAAAGCAGTGCCCAAGACCACCGAGGTAGCGCCCTTCCACGACAACCAGGTCAAGAAGGTCACTCCGCCGCCAGCGCCCAAGCCTGAGGTCAGGCAGGCCACGCCCAAGGCTGCGGTGACCACTGTCGCGCCCAAACCGCAAAAAGCCCCGACCCAGCGCGAAAAGGCCAAGACCGAACCCAAGCCCGAGCCAGTGAAACCTGCGCCGACGTTCGACAGTTCGACGTTATCCGACGAAATTTCCAGCCTGGAAGCCGAACTGGCCCATGAGCAACAGCTTTATGCCAAGCGCCCGCGCATCTACCGCCTGAACGCCGCCTCAACCATGCGCGATAAAGGTGCCTGGTATAAGGACGAGTGGCGCAAGAAGGTCGAACGCATCGGCAACCTCAATTACCCGGACGAGGCGCGGCGCCAACAGATTTATGGCAATTTGCGCTTGCTGGTGTCGATCAACCGTGACGGCTCGCTGTATGAGGTGCAGGTGCTGGAGTCCTCCGGCCAGCCGCTGCTGGACCAGGCTGCGCAACGCATCGTGCGCCTGGCCGCGCCCTTTGCGCCGTTCAGCGGCGACTTGAGCGACGTGGACCGCCTGGAAATCATCCGCACCTGGCGGTTCGCCAAGGGCGACCGGTTGTCCAGCAACTGATCGCACAGATCGTTCCCACGCTCCGCGACCGGGCTCGCGCCCGCACTTGTCAGTTCGTCCCTCCAACGCCACACTAGCGGACATGAAAAACGTCAGCCCGACCTACCTCAAGCACCAATTCCTGATCGCCATGCCCCATATGGCCGACCCGAACTTTGCGCAGACCTTGACCTACATCGTCGAGCACACGGCCAATGGTGCCATGGGGTTGGTGGTCAACCGCCCGCAGGAGCTGAACCTGGCCGATATCCTTGAGCAACTGCGCCCGGAAATCGACCCGCCGGCGCGTTGCCAGGGCGTACCGATCTACATCGGCGGGCCGGTGCAGACCGATCGCGGTTTTGTGCTGCACCCCACCGGGCCGACGTTTCAGGCCACGGTAGACCTTGAGGGGGTGTCACTGTCCACATCCCAGGACGTGCTGTTCGCCATCGCCGACGGCGTCGGCCCTGAGCAAAGTGTGATCACCCTGGGCTACGCCGGTTGGGAAGCCGGGCAACTGGAGGCCGAACTGGCCAGCAATGCCTGGCTGACCTGCCCGTTCGACGCTGACATCCTGTTCAACACCGCCAGCGAACTGCGCCTGGAAGCGGCAGCAGCCAAGCTGCGGGTCAACCTCAGCCTGCTGACCAGCCAGGCGGGGCACGCCTGATGGCCTTGCGTCTGATCCTCGGTTTTGACTACGGCACCAAACAGATCGGCGTAGCGGTTGGCCAGGTCATCACCGGCCAGGCCCGCGAGCTGTGCACCCTCAAGGCCCAGAACGGCGTGCCGGACTGGAGCCAGGTCGAAGCCCTGATTAAAGAGTGGAAGCCTGACGCGGTGGTGGTCGGCCTGCCCCTGAACATGGATGGCACCCCCAGTGACATGTGCCTGCGCGCCGAGAAATTCGCGCGCCGCCTCAATGGCCGCTACAACCTGCCCTTCTATACCCACGACGAACGCCTCACCACCTTCGAAGCCAAGGGGGAGCGCCGCGACCGTGGCGGGCAAAAGGGCAGTTACCGCGACAACCCGGTAGACGCCATCGCCGCGGCCTTGCTGTTGCAGGGCTGGCTGGATGAAAACACCGCTTTATTTGAATCCTGACCCGCCGCGATCCTGTGGGAGCGGGCTTGCCCGCGAAGAACGTTAACGATACCGCGATAAGGCTGGATGAACGCGGTGCCCATGAGTTTTTCGCGGGCAAGCTCGCTCCTACACACTTGATAAGGAGCCACCATGAGCTTGCCGAACCCTGCCGAACTGATCAGCCAGATGGCGATACGCCTCAAGGCGCACCTGGAACACCGTGCCATCAGCGAACCGCGTTTTATCGGCATACGCACCGGTGGCGTGTGGGTAGCCCAGGCATTGCTGGAAGCACTGGGCAGCGATTCGCCCCTGGGCACCCTGGATGTGTCCTTCTACCGCGACGATTTCAGCCAGAACGGCCTGCATCCACAAGTGCGCCCTTCGGCCCTGCCCTTCGAGATCGAAGGCCAGCACCTGGTACTGATCGACGACGTGCTGATGAGCGGCCGCACCATCCGCGCCGCCATGAACGAACTGTTCGACTATGGCCGCCCGGCCAGCGTGACCCTGGTGTGCCTGCTGGACCTGGATGCCGGCGAACTGCCGATCAGCCCGGACGTCGTAGGCGCGACCCTGTCGCTTGCCCCCCAGCAGCGGGTAAAATTATCCGGTCCTACGCCGCTCGAACTCGAACTGCAAGACCTTGCCCTTTAAACCGCCTTGTAAAGAGTCCCCGCGATGACGCCTCTAGATGCCAAGCGCCCGCTGCAGCTCAATGCTCAGGGCCAGTTGCAACACTTCTTGTCCCTCGACGGTTTGCCCCGCGAGTTGCTCACCGAGATCCTCGACACCGCCGACTCGTTCCTGGAAGTCGGTGGCCGGGCAGTGAAGAAAGTCCCGCTGTTGCGCGGTAAAACCATCTGCAACGTGTTCTTCGAGAACTCCACCCGCACCCGCACCACCTTTGAACTGGCGGCCCAGCGGCTGTCGGCCGATGTGATCACGTTGAACGTGTCCACCTCGTCGGCGAGCAAGGGCGAAACCCTGCTCGATACCCTGCGCAACCTGGAAGCCATGGCAGCCGACATGTTCGTGGTACGCCACGGCGACTCCGGCGCTGCGCATTTCATCGCCGAGCATGTGTGCCCGAACGTGGCGATCATCAATGGCGGCGACGGCCGTCACGCGCACCCGACCCAGGGCATGCTCGACATGCTCACCATTCGTCGGCACAAGGGCAGCTTTGAAAACCTCTCGGTAGCCATCGTCGGCGACATCCTGCATTCGCGGGTGGCGCGTTCGAACATGCTGGCTCTCAAGGCCCTGGGTTGCCCGGATATCCGCGTGATCGCGCCCAAGACCCTGTTGCCAATCGGCATCGAACAGTATGGCGTGAAGGTCTACACCGACATGGCCGAGGGCCTCAAGGATGTGGACGTAGTGATCATGCTGCGCCTGCAACGCGAGCGCATGGCCGGGGGCTTGTTGCCCAGCGAAGGTGAGTTCTACCGCCTGTTCGGCCTGACCACCGCACGCCTGGCCATGGCCAAGCCGGATGCAATCGTGATGCACCCGGGGCCGATCAACCGCGGCGTGGAAATTGAGTCGGCGGTGGCCGATGGCCCGCAGTCGGTGATTCTCAACCAAGTGACCTACGGCATCGCCGTGCGCATGGCCGTGCTGTCCATGGCCATGAGCGGGCAAACCGCGCAACGTCAATTCGAGCAGGAGCAGGCCCAGTGAAGCTCAGCATTCTCGGCGCCCGAGTCATCGACCCGGCCAGTGGCCTGGACCAAGTTACCGATCTACACCTGGACGCCGGCAAGATCGTCGCCATGGGCGCCGCCCCCGCAGGCTTCAACGCCGGCCAGAGCATCGATGCCAAGGGCCTGGTGGCCGCGCCTGGGCTGGTGGACCTGAATGTCGCCCTGCGTGAACCGGGCTACAGCCGCAAAGGCAATATCGCCAGCGAAACCCAGGCCGCGGCAGCCGGTGGCGTGACCAGCCTGTGTTGCCCGCCCAATACCAAGCCGGTGCTGGACACGTCGGCCGTGACCGAGCTGATCCTCGACCGCGCCCGCGAAGCCGGCAACTGCAAAGTGTTTCCCATTGGTGCCTTGAGCAAGGGCCTGGATGGCGAACAACTCGCCGAATTGATCGCTCTGCGTGACGCCGGTTGCGTGGCCTTCGGCAACGGCCTGGAAAGCTTTCGCAGCACGCGCACCTTGTGCCGCGCCCTGGAATACGCGGCCACCTTCGACTTGACGGTGATCTTCCATTCCCAGGATCGCGACCTGGCCGAAGGCGGCCTGGCCCACGAAGGCGCAGTGGCCAGCTTCCTCGGCCTGCCGGGCATTCCGGAAACAGCAGAAACCGTGGCTCTCGCTCGTGACCTGTTGCTGGTGGAACAAAGCGGCGTGCGTGCGCATTTCAGCCAGTTGACCAGCGCCCGGGGCGTGGCTCTGATCGCCCAGGCCCAGGCCCGCGGCTTGCGGGTCACCGCGGATGTCGCCCTGTACCAATTGATCCTGACGGATGAGGCGCTGATCGACTTCTCCAGCCTGTACCACGTACAGCCCCCGCTGCGCACCCAGGCTGACCGTGACGGTTTGCGTGCGGCGGTGAAGTCGGGTGTGGTGTCGGCGATTTCCAGCCATCACCAACCTCACGAGCGAGACGCCAAGCTGGCACCGTTTGGCGCGACCGAGCCAGGCATCAGCAGCGTGGAGTTGTTGTTGCCACTGGCGATGACGCTGGTGGAAGACGGCTTGCTGGACCTGCCGACACTGCTGGCACGCCTGAGCGCCGGCCCGGCCGAGGCCCTGCGCTTGCCGGCGGGCCAGTTGGCGGTGGGTTCACCGGCGGACTTGGTGCTGTTCGACCTGGCAAGCTCGACGGTGGCTGGTGAGCGTTGGCTGTCCAAGGGCGAAAACTGCCCGTTCATCGGCCACAGCCTGCCGGCGACGGTGAGGTATACCTTGATGGATGGGCGGATCAGCTACCAGGCTTGATAGCTCGCCTATCTAATGTGGTTACGGTCAATGTGGGAGCTGGCTTGCCTGCGATGCAGGCAAGCCAGCTCCCACACTGCGCTAAAGTGCTCAGCGCCCGCTGTTGCGCTCGGCATTGCGGATCGAGATCTGCGTGTTCAGCGTCCAGAAGTCATACAGCACCCCGATCAGGAACAAACCGCCGGTCAGCAGGTAGATCAGGCCGGTGATCCATTTGCCCTGGTACATACGGTGCACACCAAACACCCCCAGGAACGCCAACAGAATCCACGCGACGCTGTATTCAATCGGCCCAGCGGTAAACCGCAGGTCGGCTTCACGGTCCATGGCCGGGATCAGGAACAAGTCGATCAACCAGCCAATGCCGAACAAGCCGAAGGTGAAAAACCAGATCGTGCCCGTCACAGGCTTGCCGTAATAAAAGCGATGAGCCCCGGTAAAACCGAAAATCCACAACAGGTAACCAATCGCCTTACTGTGGGTGTCTTGTTGCTGAGCAACCTGTTGATAGGTGTTCATGAAGGACCTCTTTTGCTTCGATAGATAAATTTTTTCATTTTCTTTGTGACTTTTTTACGGGCGCCCGACGTACGGTAAATGGTATCGTCCTGCCCTCAAAGCCTTGTAGCGCCTGACTTGTGTAGGACAATTGCGGCGAATCGTCGCGTTTTTCCTGAGTTTGACCCCAAGGTTCAGTCGACAAACGGCCTGAGAACAGCACAAAAAGCTGTTATAAAGTTGCGCGCAAACCCTTAAGAGCCACGCCTAATGCGACCATTTTTCAAGACATGGCTAACCATTTGCCTATTAATGCCACTGGCCGCCCACGCCACCAATCGTGAGCAACGACTTCCGAACGTTAACGGTTTCACCCCTAAAGTCCATAGCACGCCCAGCACTGCCAAATCGGCAAAGCCGACCGTCAGCCGCCCGACTCAACTGAGCAAGGCCCACGGCAAAGCGCTTTCCACCCAGCTGGCCGTGAACACCAAGCAAAGCAGCAACGTCTTGAGCCGTGCCGTCAACGTGCTCGGTACACCTTATCGTTGGGGCGGCAGCAGCCCAAGTAAAGGGTTCGACTGCAGCGGCCTGGTGAAATATGCATTTAACGATGTAAAAGCGGTGGACCTGCCACGCACTTCCAACGCCATGGCGGCCGGCCATGGGCTGAAGGTTGACCGTAAAGACCTGAAACCGGGCGACCTGTTGTTTTTCAAACTCAAGAGCCGCCAGGTCAATCACGTTGCCATCTACCTGGGCAACGACCGCTTTATCCACGCACCGCGCCGTGGCAAGTCGGTGAGCATCGACACACTGAAAAAGCCGTTCTGGGACAAGAACTACGTGATTGCCAAGCGGGTACTGCCTAAAGAGCAGAACAACAACCTGCGAATCGTGCAGCGCTAAGCCAGGCGCCACTGAAGCTCCCCATTTGAAATGCAATCAAATGTGGGAGCTGGCTTGCCTGCGATGACGGTGTGTCAGTTGGCAGAGAGAGTGCCTGACAGTCCGCTATCGCAGGCAAGCCAGCTCCCACATTGTGTATCTGCCTGTTCTAGATATCTGCCGGTACCCTCGCCTTCTCCCGCGCCTCTTCCCGACTGACCAGCCCCGCGCCGACCAACGCCTTCAAACTCATATCCAGGGTCTTCATCCCCAACGCCCCTCCCGTCTGGATAGCCGAAACCATCTGCGCCACCTTGTCTTCGCGAATCAAGTTACGAATCGCCGGGGTACCCAGCATGATTTCATGGGCGGCCACGCGCCCACCGCCCACCTTCTTCACCAGCACCTGAGACACCACCGCCTGCAACGACTCCGACAGCATCGAGCGGACCATGGCCTTCTCCCCGGCCGGGAAGACGTCTACCAGCCGGTCCACTGTCTTTGCCGCCGATGAGGTGTGCAGGGTGCCGAACACCAGGTGCCCGGTCTCTGCCGCCGTCAGCGCAAGGCGTATGGTTTCCAGATCGCGCAATTCACCCACCAGGATCACATCCGGATCTTCCCGCAGGGCTGAACGCAGGGCCACCGAGAAACTGTGGGTGTCGCGATGCACCTGGCGCTGGTTGACCAGCGCCAGTTTCGGCCTGTGGATAAACTCGATGGGGTCTTCCAGCGTGAGGATATGCTGGCGTCGATGCCGGTTGAGGTCGTCGATCATCGCCGCCAGGGTCGTGGACTTGCCCGAGCCGGTGGGCCCGGTCACCAGCACCAGGCCGCGAGGAAGGCGGGCGATACGCTGGAACACCTCGCCCAGTCCCAGATCCTCCAGGCTTTGGACCTCCGTCGCAATAGCCCGGAACACCGCACCCACGCCGCGATCCTGGCGGAACACGTTCGCCCGGAACCGGGCGACGCCTGGCAATTCGAAGGCAAAATCCGTTTCAAGAGATGTTTCGAAATCCTTTTGTTGATGTTTATTCAGCAAAGGGCTCAATAAGTCGACCACTTGGGTAGCGTTCAGCGCTGGCCCATCCAGCGGCCAAACCTCGCCATCAATGCGCAGCATCGGTGCCAGGCCGGCTGACAGATGCAGGTCTGAGGCGCCTCGGCTTACGCTGGCCGTCAGCAATTGCGTGATATCCATAGGGCTTTCCATTTCCAGTAGAATGCCGCGGACTCCATATCCACGGGCGCATCTTGAATGTCGACGATAGCAGACAACATCGGCCTGGTTAGCCAGCGCATCCGCGCCGCAGCCGACGCCGTGCAACGTGACGCAAGCAGCATCCACCTGCTGGCCGTGAGCAAGACCAAACCCGCGCAGGCGGTACGCGAAGCCTATGCCGCCGGGCTGCACGACTTTGGGGAAAACTACCTGCAGGAAGCCTTGGGCAAACAGGCGGATTTGACCGACCTGCCCTTGAGTTGGCACTTCATCGGCCCCATTCAATCGAACAAGACTCGCGCTATCGCCGAGCACTTCGCTTGGGTGCATTCCGTGGACCGCCTGAAAATCGCGCAACGCCTGTCCGAACAACGCCCGGCCGACCTGCCGCCGCTCAATATCTGCATTCAGGTCAATGTCAGTGGCGAAGTCAGCAAGTCCGGCTGCACACCCGCCGACCTGCCGGCCCTGGCCACGGCGATCAGCGCCCTGCCGCGCTTGAAGCTGCGGGGTTTGATGGCAATTCCCGAGCCGACTGAAGACCGTGCGGAACAGGATGCCGCGTTTGCCACGGTGCGCGACCTGCAAGCCAGCCTGAACCTGCCGCTGGACACACTTTCCATGGGCATGAGCCATGACCTTGAGTCGGCCATTGCCCAAGGCGCCACCTGGGTGCGGATCGGTACCGCCCTGTTTGGCGCCCGCGACTACGGCCAGCCGTGAAATGGCTGACATCCCTCGAAAATAAGGACCTGTCATGAGCAACACGCGTATTGCCTTTATCGGCGCCGGTAACATGGCGGCCAGCCTGATCGGTGGCCTGCGGGCCAAGGGCCTGGACGCCGAGCAGATCCGCGCCAGCGACCCGGGCGCCGAGACCCGCGAGCGCGTCAGCGCCGAACACGGCATCCAGACCTTCGCCGATAACGCCGAGGCCATCCACGGCGTCGATGTGATCGTGCTGGCGGTCAAGCCCCAGGCCATGAAGGCCGTGTGCGAGAGCCTGCGCCCGAGCCTGCAACCTCACCAACTGGTGGTGTCGATTGCCGCTGGCATCACCTGCGCCAGCATGACCAACTGGCTCGGCGCCCAGCCCATCGTACGCTGCATGCCCAACACCCCGGCGCTGCTGCGCCAGGGCGTCAGCGGTTTGTATGCCACTGGCGAAGTCACCGCGCAGCAACGTGACCAGGCCCAGGAACTGCTGTCTGCGGTGGGCATCGCCGTGTGGCTCGAGCAGGAACAGCAACTGGACGCGGTCACCGCCGTCTCCGGCAGCGGCCCGGCCTATTTCTTCCTGTTGATCGAGGCCATGACGGCCGCCGGCGTCAAGCTGGGCCTGCCCCACGACGTGGCCGAGCAACTGGCGGAACAAACCGCCCTGGGCGCCGCGAAAATGGCGGTCGGCAGCGAGGTGGATGCCGCCGAACTGCGCCGTCGCGTCACCTCGCCAGGTGGTACCACACAAGCGGCTATCGAGTCGTTCCAGGCCGGGGGTTTTGAAGCCCTGGTGGAAACAGCACTGGGTGCCGCCGCACATCGTTCAGCCGAGATGGCTGAGCAACTGGGCAAATAGTCGTCCCTTACCAAGGTAATCAAACATGCTCGGAATCAATGACGCTGCCATTTTCATCATCCAGACCCTGGGCAGCCTGTACCTGCTGATCGTGCTGATGCGCTTTATCCTGCAACTGGTGCGTGCGAACTTCTACAACCCGCTGTGCCAATTCGTGGTGAAGGCCACCCAACCGCTGCTCAAGCCGCTGCGCCGGGTGATCCCGAGCCTGTTCGGCCTGGACATGTCGTCGCTGGTGCTGGCGCTGTTGCTGCAGATTTTGCTGTTCGTGGTGATCCTGATGCTCAATGGCTACCAGGCCTTCACCGTGCTGCTGTTGCCATGGGGCCTGATCGGCATTTTCTCGCTGTTCCTGAAGATCATTTTCTGGTCGATGATCATTAGCGTGATCCTCTCGTGGGTCGCACCCGGCAGCCGTAGCCCGGGTGCCGAGTTGGTCTCTCAGATCACCGAGCCGGTGCTGGCGCCGTTCCGTCGCCTGATCCCGAACCTGGGTGGCCTGGATATCTCGCCGATCTTCGCGTTTATCGTGATTCAGCTGCTGCAGAGCTGGGTGATTCCACGCCTGGCGTACTTTGCCTACATGCCAAAAGAGTTGTTTGGCCTGATCTGAATGCCGTAGCCCCTATGGGAGCTGGCTTGTGTGGGAGCTGGCTTGCCTGCGATAGCATCACCTCGGAGTGTCTGAAAAACCGCGGTGCCTGCATCGCGGGCAAGCCCGGCTCCCACAGAAACCCTTCCCGTATTTTGTATCTGCGTAAGGGTGCAGGCCTTTGCTTGCCGCTAGGGTCCCCGCTCTTTAGACTTACGCCTCATTTAAACGAGAGCAGGGTCGATGCCAGCTGCCTTCCCCCCCGATTCTGTTGGACTGGTCGTGCCACAAGTGGCGCACTTCAGCGAACCGCTGGCCCTGGCCTGCGGCCGTTCGTTGCCAGCCTACGACCTGATCTACGAAACCTATGGCCAGTTGAACGCCACGGCGAGCAACGCCGTGCTGATCTGCCATGCCTTATCCGGCCATCATCACGCCGCCGGCTTCCATAGCGTTGACGACCGCAAGCCCGGCTGGTGGGACAGTTGCATCGGCCCCGGCAAGCCCATCGACACCAACAAGTTCTTTGTGGTCAGCCTGAACAACCTTGGCGGCTGCAACGGTTCCACCGGCCCCAGCAGCCTCAACCCGGAAACCGGCAAGCCGTTCGGCGCCGACTTCCCGGTGCTGACGGTAGAGGACTGGGTGCACAGCCAGGCACGCCTCGCCGACCTGTTGGGCATCAGCCAGTGGGCCGCCGTGATTGGCGGCAGCCTGGGCGGTATGCAGGCGCTGCAATGGACCATCACTTACCCGGACCGTGTGCGCCATTGCCTGGCTATCGCCTCGGCGCCCAAGTTGTCAGCGCAGAACATCGCCTTCAACGAAGTGGCGCGCCAGGCAATCCTCACCGACCCCGAGTTTCACGGCGGTTCGTTCCAGGAAGCCGGAGTGATCCCCAAGCGTGGCTTGATGCTGGCGCGGATGGTCGGCCACATTACCTACCTGTCCGATGACTCCATGGGCGAGAAATTCGGCCGTGGCCTCAAGAGCGAGAAGCTCAACTACGACTTCCACAGCGTCGAGTTCCAGGTGGAAAGCTACCTGCGTTACCAGGGCGAGGAGTTCTCGGGGCGTTTCGACGCCAATACCTACCTGCTGATGACCAAGGCCCTGGACTACTTCGACCCGGCCGCCAATCACGATGACGACCTGGCGAAAACCTTCGAGCACGCCACGGCCAAGTTCTGCGTGATGTCGTTCACCACCGACTGGCGCTTTTCGCCAGCGCGCTCCCGTGAGCTGGTGGATGCCCTGATGGCCGCCAAGAAAGACGTCTGCTACCTGGAGATCGATGCACCGCAAGGCCACGACGCCTTCCTGATTCCGATCCCACGCTACCTGCAGGCGTTCAGTAACTACATGAACCGTATTTCGCTTGTGAGAACGCCATGAGAGCCGACCTGGAAATCATCCAAGACTGGATCCCCGCCGGCAGCCGCGTGCTCGACCTGGGCTGCGGCGACGGCGAACTGCTGAGCTGGCTGCGCGACCACAAGCAAGTCACCGGCTACGGCCTGGAAAACGACCCGGACAACATCGCCCAGTGCGTGGCCAAGGGCATCAACGTGATCGAGCAGGACCTGGACAAGGGCCTGGGTAACTTTGCCAGCAACAGCTTCGATATCGTGGTGATGACCCAAGCCCTGCAAGCGGTGCACTACCCGGACCGCATCCTCGACGAAATGCTGCGCGTGGGCCGCCAATGCATCATCACCTTCCCCAACTTTGGCCACTGGCGCTGCCGCTGGTACCTGGCCACCAAGGGGCGCATGCCGGTCTCCGACTTCCTGCCGTACACCTGGTACAACACGCCGAACATCCACTTTTGCACCTTCGAAGACTTCGAAGCGCTGTGTGGCGAGCGTGAAGCCAAGGTCATCAACCGCCTTGCCGTCGATCAACAGCACCGCCACGGCTGGGCGAGTAAGCTATGGCCCAATCTGTTGGGCGAAATCGGTATTTACCGGGTCAGTAGCCCCGGCCTGACCGACCACAAAGTTGCCGTCTAATCATCTTCAAGAGGGACGTTCATGAGTCGTTTGGCTATTTTTCTATTGACCGCATGCCTGGGCGCCAGCGCCATGGCCGCCGACACTATCGACGCTAATCGCAAAAAAGACTTTGGCGATATCACCGTTCATTACAACACCTTCACCTCCAGCTTCCTGCCACCGGAGACCGCACAGAATGTTGGCGTGGTGCGCAGCAAGGAGAAGGGCCTGATCAATGTGACCGTGATCAAGGGCCTGGCCCCGGTCGAGGCCCAAGTGACGGGCACCATCAAGGACCTGGGCGGCAAGAGCGAGATCCTGACCTTCAAGCAAATCGAAGAGAAAGGCGGCATCAGCTACCTGGCGCCCTACTCGGTGACCCAGCGCGAATACAAGACGTTTACCATCAACGTTGAAACCGGTGGCAAAGGCCATAGTTTTCAATTCAACCAAGAACTGTTCCCGGCCGAATGATGAACCTTACTCAACTCGTACTGGCCAGCCATAACGCCGGCAAACTCAAAGAACTGCAGGCCATGCTCGGTGAGTCCGTGCAACTGCGTTCGATTGGCGAGTTCAGCCAGGTCGAACCGGAAGAAACCGGCTTGTCGTTCGTTGAGAACGCCATCCTCAAGGCGCGCAACGCAGCACGCATCTCCGGCCTGCCGGCCCTGGCGGATGACTCGGGCCTGGCGGTGGACTTTCTCGGCGGCGCGCCCGGCATTTATTCGGCGCGTTACGCCGACGGCAAGGGCGACGCCGCCAATAACGCCAAGCTGCTGGACGCTCTGAAGGATGTGCCCGACGCCGAGCGCGGCGCACAGTTCGTCTGTGTGCTGGCCCTGGTGCGCCATGCCGATGACCCGCTACCGATCCTGTGCGAAGGCTTGTGGCACGGGCGCATCCTGCACGCGGCCAGCGGTGAACATGGCTTTGGTTATGACCCGCTGTTCTGGGTGCCGGAGCGCAATGTCTCCAGCGCCGAGCTGAGCCCGGCCGACAAGAACCAGATCAGCCACCGTGCCCGCGCCATGGCGTTGCTGCGCCAGCGCCTGGGTTTGAAATGACCCAGAACACCTCTGCGCAGCCGCTGATTCACGGCGGCGCGCAAACACCTCGGGCGGCCTTGCCTGTGCTGCCGCCTCTGGCGCTGTACATCCATATCCCGTGGTGCGTGCGCAAATGTCCGTATTGCGACTTCAACTCCCACACCGCCAGTAAAGTACTGCCGGAAGAAGAGTACGTAGACGCCCTGCTGGCCGATCTCGATCAGGACCTGCACGCAGTCTACGGCCGCGAGTTGAGCTCGATCTTCTTCGGTGGCGGTACGCCGAGCCTGTTCAGCGCCGTTGCGTTGGGCCGCCTGCTTGAGGGTGTGCAAGCACGCATCCCGTTTGCCAGCGATATCGAGATCACTCTGGAAGCCAACCCGGGGACTTTCGAGCAAGAGAAGTTCGTGGCGTACCGCAAGCTGGGGATCAACCGCCTGTCCATCGGCATTCAGAGCTTTCAGCAGGAAAAGCTCCAGGCCCTGGGCCGCATCCACAATGGTGACGAAGCCGTACGTGCCGCCGGCATGGCGCGCCAGGCCGGGTTCGATAACTTCAACCTGGACTTGATGCACGGCCTGCCCAACCAGTCCCTCGACGACGCCCTGGGCGACTTGCGCCAGGCCATTGCGCTCAAACCGACGCACCTGTCCTGGTACCAACTGACCCTGGAGCCCAACACCGTCTTCTGGAATCAGCCGCCGACGCTGCCCGAAGACGACACCCTGTGGGATATCCAGGAAGCCGGCCAGGCGCTGCTCGCCGAACACGGTTACGCCCAATATGAAGTGTCGGCTTACGCCCAACCAGGGCGACCGGCACGGCATAACCTGAATTACTGGAGCTTTGGCGACTTTATCGGCATCGGCGCCGGCGCCCACGGCAAGCTCAGCCACCCGGACGGGCGCATCGTGCGCACCTGGAAAACCCGTGCACCGAAGGACTACCTCAACCCGGCCAAAAGCTTCCAGGCTGGAGCGAAAGAGCTGACCAACGAGGAGCTGCCGTTCGAGTTCCTGATGAACGCTTTGCGCCTGACCGAGGGCGTCGACGCCAGGCTCTACGCCGAACGCACCGGCCTTGACCTGGCCAGCCTCGACGAAGGCCGCCGCGAGGCAGAACAAAGTGGCCTTATGCAGGTCGAACCGTCACGCCTGGCGGCAACCGACCGCGGGCAACTCTTTCTCAATGACCTGTTGCAGACGTTTTTGAGCTGACGCTTTTTAAGGAAATCGAATGGATCTGGTACTCGACCTGCTCGCCACCGTATCCCGCTGGAGCCGTAGCAACCTGTCGGAAATCTCCCTGGCCCTGGTGGGGTGTTTGCTTGTGCTGTTCGGCGCCGATATCAAAGGCTGGGTGGAAGCACGCCTGGGCAACATTGCCGGCGCCTTGCGCGTGCCCTTGATGGCCCTGCTGTGCCTGATCGGCAGCGGCGCGGCGTTGATCTATGCCACGCCGTGGATTGTGCGGGGGTTGAGCCAGTTCAATAACTACAGCCTGGCGCCGGTGTTGATCGTGGTGCTGGTGTTGATTGGGGTGGTAGCAGACCGCCGCTGACCCAGCAGGCACTACAAAACACATGTGGGAGCTGGCTTGCCTGCGATACAGACACCTCGGTGTATCAGTGATACCGAGGTGATCCTATCGCAGGCAAGCCAGCTCCCACATTCGATTGCGTTTCAAGCGGATGACTGTTTAAGCCAGCTTCTCAAACTTCAAATCCCACACCCCATGCCCCAATCGCTCGCCGCGGCGCTCGAACTTGGTGATCGGCCGCTCGGCCGGGCGTGGCACGCATTTGCCGTCTTCGGCCAGGTTGCGGTAGCCGGGGGCGACATTCATCACTTCCAGCATGTATTCCGCGTAGGGTTCCCAGTCGGTGGCCATGTGCAGAATGCCGCCCACTTTCAGCTTGCTGCGCACCAGTTCGGCGAAGGACGCCTGGACGATGCGGCGCTTGTGGTGACGGGCCTTGTGCCATGGGTCGGGGAAGAACAGCATCAGGCGGTCGAGGCTGTTGTCGGCGATGCAGCGGTTGAGCACTTCAATCGCGTCGCAGTCGTAGACTCGCAGGTTGGTCAGGCCTTGGGTCAGCACGCCATTGAGCAATGCACCGACACCTGGACGGTGAACTTCCACACCGATGAAATCCTGCTCCGGCGCGGCAGCGGCCATCTCCAGCAGCGAATGGCCCATGCCGAAACCGATTTCCAGCGAACGCGGGGCCGAACGACCGAACACCTGGTCGTAATCCACCGGCGCGTCGGACAGCGGCAACACAAACAGCGGCGCACCTTGTTCCAGGCCCTTTTGCTGGCCTTCGGTCATACGGCCGGCGCGCATCACAAAGCTCTTGATGCGGCGGTGCTTGGACTCGTCGCCGTCTTGCACAGTGTTCGGTGTTTCGTTTGATTCAGTCATCAATAGCTCTTACTTGATCAGACCATCCAGCGGCGAAGAGGCGCTGGCATAGAGTTTTTTCGGCATCCGCCCGGCGAGGTAGGCCAGGCGGCCCGCGACGATGGCGTGGTTCATGGCCTGGGCCATCATGACCGGCTGCTGGGCATGGGCGATGGCCGAGTTCATCAACACTGCGTCGCAACCCAGTTCCATGGCGATGGTTGCGTCGGAGGCTGTGCCTACGCCTGCGTCCACCAGCACCGGGATTTTGGCTTCTTCGAGGATGATTTGCAGGTTGTACGGGTTGCAGATGCCCAGGCCTGACCCGATCAGGCCGGCCAGTGGCATCACCGCGATGCAGCCGATTTCTGCCAGCTGGCGGGCAATGATCGGGTCATCGCTGGTGTAGACCATCACATCGAAGCCTTCCTTGACCAGAGTCTCGGCGGCCTTGAGGGTTTCGATCACATTGGGGAACAGGGTTTTCTGGTCGGCCAGCACTTCCAGCTTCACCAGGTTATGGCCGTCGAGCAGCTCACGAGCCAGGCGGCAGGTGCGCACGGCTTCGATGGCGTCGTAGCAGCCAGCGGTGTTCGGCAGGAAGGTGTAACGCTGCGGCGACAGCACTTCGAGCAGGTTCGGCTCGCCCTCGATCTGGCCGAGGTTGGTGCGGCGTACGGCGAAGGTGACGATCTCGGCACCCGAGGCTTCGATGGCCAGGCGGGTTTCTTCCATGTCGCGGTATTTGCCGGTGCCGACCAGCAGACGGGACTGGTAGGTACGACCGGCCAGGACGAAAGGCTTGTCGCTACGAACGATGCTCATGGGAAATCCTCTGGTTGGATGAGGTTCTGCAGAATGCGTTGCGGCCGTGGCGGGCTAGCCGCCGCCGATGGCATGGACCACTTCGATCTGGTCACCTTCGGTGAGCGCAGTCTCGGCGTGCTGGCTACGCGGGACGATATCCAGGTTGAGCTCCACTGCGACGCGACGCCTGGTCAGGTTCAGACGGGTCAGCAGGGCCGCAACGGTTTCGCCGTCGGGCAGTTCAAAGGGTTCGCCGTTCAACTGAATGCGCATGCCACGGGCCGCCATCGTTTTTAGGGGCCCGCATTCTAGCGCGATTGGAACCTGAAGGTCAGCTCCAAGCGTCAAGCGGTCAAAGCTGCAAACGCCACGCCGCCAGGCCCAGGAAGAACCAGCCGAGCAGGAACGCCAGCCCGCCAAACGGCGTGATGATCCCCAGTTTACTGATGCCGGTCATCGTCAGCACATACAGGCTACCCGAGAACAGCAGGATACCGACGGTAAACGAAATACCCGCCCAAGTGACCAGCCGGCCCGGAATATGCGCCGCCAGCAAGGCCACGCCGAACAGTGCCAAGGCATGCACCAACTGATAGGTCACACCGGTATGGAAGATCGCCAGGTAGTCGGAACTCAGGCGGTTTTTCAGGCCGTGGGCGGCGAAAGCGCCCAGCGCAACGCCGGTAAAGCCGAAAAAGGCAGCCAGCATCAGAAAGCTACGCAGCATGGGGAACTCCAGTCAGACTCATCGGGCAGGGTCTGTATAATGGCCCGCTCAACGGGTTCGGCCAAGCCATCTCTATGCTGCGTGTCCTCTTCAACCGCTTTCTCAACGTCATGAAATGGTTCGCCATCGGCAGTGTGTTGCTGGTGCTGCTGTTTCGTGTGGTACCGCCCCCGTTCACCGCGCTGATGGTGGAGCGCAAGATCGAGTCCTGGATCGACGGCGAACCCATTGACCTGCAACGCAGCTGGGTGCCGTGGGATGAGATTTCCGATGACCTTAAAGTGGCGGTGATGGCCGGTGAAGACCAGCGCTTCCCGCAACATTGGGGCTTTGATTTTGGCGCGATCCAGGCCGCGATCCTGCACAACGAACGCGGCGGCTCGATTCGCGGCGCCAGTACGCTGAGCCAGCAAGTGTCGAAAAATCTGTTCCTGTGGGCCGGCCGCAGCTATTTGCGCAAGGGCCTGGAAGCGTGGTTTACCGGGTTGATCGAGGTGCTGTGGCCCAAGGAGCGAATTCTTGAGGTGTACCTCAACAGCGTGGAATGGGATGAGGGCGTGTTCGGCGCAGAGGCAGCGGCGCGGCACCATTTTGGCGTGAGCGCCAAGGGGCTTTCGCGGCAGCAGGCCAGTTACCTGGCGGCGGTGTTGCCCAATCCTCGGGTGTGGAGTGCCAGCCATCCGACCGCTTATGTGGCGCGGCGGGCAGCGTGGATTCGTCAGCAGATGAGCCAATTGGGCGGGGATGCTTATCTGATGGAGCTGAACAACTCTCGAAAGGCACCCTGGTCCGACTGACACAATATGGGACGTGTGGGAGCTGGCTTGCCTGCGATAGCGGTGGGTCAGTAACCCATGCTTCAGCTGACACAGCCTCATCGCAGGCAAGCCAGCTCCCACATTAAACCGAGTTGGGCTTGAGACTTTTCGAACACATACAAAAATGCCCCGATCTTTCGACCGGGGCATTTTTTGTTCGCTGCGTTTTAAGCGGCGATCGACAACTTCAGCTTGTTCATCGCGCTTTTCTCAAGCTGACGAATCCGCTCGGCCGACACGTTGTACTTCTGCGCCAGGTCGTGCAGCGTGGCTTTTTCTTCTGCCAGCCAACGCTGGTAGAGAATGTCACGGCTGCGGTCGTCCAGCACTTCCAGCGCTTCGTGCAGGTTGTGGTTGGAGTTGTCGCTCCAGTCGGCGTCTTCCAGTTGACGCGCCGGGTCGTACCGGTGGTCTTCCAGGTAATTGGCCGGCGATTGGAAAGCGCTGTCGTCATCCGCTTCGGCGGCTGGGTCGAAGGCCATGTCATGGCCGGTCAGGCGGCTTTCCATCTCGCGCACTTCACGCGGCTCCACGCCGAGGCTTTCGGCCACGCGGTGGACTTCTTCGTTGTTCAGCCACGCCAGGCGTTTTTTCTGGCTGCGCAGGTTGAAGAACAGCTTGCGCTGGGCCTTGGTGGTGGCCACTTTCACGATGCGCCAGTTGCGCAGGATGAACTCGTGGATTTCCGCCTTGATCCAGTGCACGGCAAACGACACCAGGCGCACGCCCATTTCAGGGTTGAAACGCTTCACTGCCTTCATCAGGCCAACGTTGCCTTCCTGAATCAGGTCGGCCTGGGCCAGACCGTAGCCGCTATAGCTACGGGCGATATGTACGACAAAACGCAGGTGGGCGAGCACCATCTGCCGAGCCGCCCCCAAATCCTGCTCATAGTAGAGACTCTCGGCCAGTTCACGCTCCTGCTCGGGCGTCAGCAATGGAATGCTGTTGACCGTGTGCACATAAGCCTCCAGGTTCGCACCCGGGACCAAGGCATAAGCAGGTTGCAAAGAAGTGGTCATACGAAAAAACCTCCGACTCACATAACTCGTGCAGTTCAGCACTGCGAAAATTGACCTGGGAACCGTAGGACAAGTTCCCTAAACCGCTGATACGGTCAATACAAACGAAACCACATTAATCTGGCATTAACTACTTCGGCGCCAGCTCGCGTAAATGCCGTGCCACCGCAATCCACGCACCGATATACCCCAACAACACCGCGCCAAGCAAGAGACTCAGACCATCGGCTACCGGCACACCGGCCAGAGCGAAATCACTGCCGTAGAGCCCGGCCAAGCCGACAACCGCGTCGTTCAACCAATCCAGGCCAAACGCCAGTACCCCCCAAGACAAGATCCCCGCACCCAGGCCGTACAGCGCGCCCATGTATAGGAAAGGCCGACGCACATAGCTGTCTGTGCCGCCCACCAGTTTAATCACTTCTATCTCGGTGCGACGGTTTTCAATATGAAGACGAATGGTATTACCTATCACCAAAAGTAATGCAGACACTAATAACACCGTCAGGCCGAACACAAAGCGGTCACCCAGCTTGAGGATCGCGGCCAGGCGCTCTACCCAGACTAGATCAAGTTGCGCCTGTTGCACCTTCGGCATCTCTGCGAGTTTTTGTCGCAGGGCTTCCAGCGCCGGCTTGTCGACCTCGTTCGGCGTTACCAGCACCACGCCCGGCAGCGGGTTCTGCGGCAGCTCCTTGAGCGCCTCGCCCAGGCCGGATTGCTGCTGGAACTCTTCGAGAGCCTGGTCGCGGCTGATGTACTCGGCCTCGGCTACCCCCGGGATGTTCTTGATATCGTCACGCAGCGCTTCGCCTTCCTTGCTGCTGGTGTCCAGGTTCAGGTACAGCGAAATCTGCGCCGCCCGCTGCCAGGAACCGCCCAGGCGCTCCACATTATTAAGCAACAGCGACAAGCCCATCGGCAGGCTCAAGGCCACCGCCATGACCAGGCAGGTGAAAAAGCTGCCAATCGGCTGCTTGCCCAGGCGCCGCAGGCTGTCCAGCAGGCTGGCGCGATGGCTTTCGATCCAGGCGTGCACCAGGGTGCCGAAGTCCGGGCCGTCGTCGTCGTCGTGCTTCTTCTTTTTCGGTTGCGGGTCGGCCGGTTTCGGCGCCACGCGTTCGGATACTTTAGGGCTGCGTGTAGCACTCATACGCCAGCCTCCCCATCGCCGATCAGGCGGCCGCGTTGCAGGGTCAGCATGCGATGGCGCATACGGGCAATCAGGGCCAGGTCGTGGCTGGCGATCAAGACGCTGGTGCCCAGGCGGTTGATGTCTTCGAACACCCCCATGATCTCGGCCGCCAGGCGCGGGTCGAGGTTACCAGTGGGTTCGTCCGCCAGCAGCAAAGCCGGGCGATGGACGATGGCACGGGCGATACCGACACGCTGTTGCTGGCCGGTGGACAGGTCGCCGGGAAAGAGGTCGGTCTTGTCCGACAAGGCTACGCGCTCCAGGGCTGAATCCACGCGCTTGACGATCTCGGCCTTGGACAGCCCGAGGATCTGCAACGGCAGGGCCACGTTGTTGAACACCGTGCGGTCGAACAGCAACTGGTGGTTCTGGAATACCACGCCGATCTGGCGGCGCAGGAATGGAATTTGCGCATTGCTGATAGTGGCCAGGTCCTGGCCCGCCAGCAGCAACTTGCCGGTGGTCGGGCGTTCCATGGCCAGCAGCAGGCGCAACAGCGTACTTTTGCCCGCGCCTGAATGGCCGGTGACAAACAAGAATTCGCCGCGACGCACTCGAAAGCTCAGCTCATGCAAGCCCACATGCCCGTTGGCATAGCGTTTACCGACCTGTTCGAATCGAATCATGAACGCTCCCGCTCGGCAAACAGTGCCTGTACAAAGGGTTCGGCTTCAAAGGTGCGCAGGTCGTCGATGCCTTCACCGACGCCGATATAGCGAATCGGCAACCCGAACTGTTTGGCCAGGGCGAAAATCACACCGCCCTTGGCCGTGCCGTCGAGCTTAGTCAATGCCAGGCCGGTCAGTTGCACCGTCTGGTTGAATTGCTTGGCCTGGCTGATGGCGTTCTGGCCGGTACCGGCGTCGAGCACCAGCAAGACTTCGTGGGGTGCATCGGCGTCAAGCTTGCCGATCACGCGGCGCACTTTCTTCAGCTCTTCCATCAAATTGTCTTTGGTGTGCAGGCGACCGGCGGTGTCGGCAATCAGCACGTCAATGTTGCGCGCCTTGGCGGCTTGCACAGCATCGAAAATCACCGACGCAGAGTCGGCACCGGTGTGCTGGGCAATCACCGGGATCTTGTTGCGCTCGCCCCACACCTGCAACTGCTCGACGGCTGCGGCACGGAAGGTGTCACCGGCGGCGAGCATGACTTTCTTGCCTTCACCTTGCAGCTTCTTGGCCAGCTTGCCGATGGTGGTGGTCTTGCCAGCGCCATTAACCCCTACAACGAGGATGACGAACGGCTTTTTCGGGGTGATCACCAGCGGCGCTTCAACCGGCTTGAGCATGGCGGCCAGCTCAGCCTGCAGGGATTTGTACAGGGCGTCGGCGTCGGTCAACTGCTTGCGCGCGACCTTCTGCGTCAGGCTCTGGATGATCACGGCGGTGGCTTCGACGCCCACGTCGGCGGTGAGCAGGCGGGTCTCGATGTCTTCCAGCAGCTCGTCATCAATGACTTTCTTGCCCAGGAACAGGCTGGCCATGCCTTCGCCAATACTGGCGCTGGTCTTGCTCAGGCCCTGCTTGAGGCGCGCGAAAAATCCGGTTTTGCTGGTTTCGGTGGTGGCGACGACAGGCTCTGGCTCGACGACGGCAGGTGCGGCAACAACCGGTGCCGGCACTTCAACGACGGGCGGTACTTCAGCCACCACCTCTACCGGCGCCGGCTCAACCACTGCAGGAATCGGCGGCACGACGTGCTCGGCCTGAACATCCTCTACCAACGCCACAGGCTCTTCGGCCACCGGCAGATCCAACCAGGGCTTGTGCTCGGGCGCAGGCTCAGGTTCCGGCTCGGCCTCGACGACCGGCTGCAACACCGGCTCAGCCATCGGCAACACCACCGGAACTGGCGTCTCGGCAACCGGTTCGGCTTCTATTACGGGTTCAGGGGTCGGTTCAGCGTGAACCTGCGGCTGTTCGACGACGGTTTCCTGCGGCTTTTTGCGCAGCCATCCGAACAGGCCTTTCTTCTCGCCAGCCGCAGCTGGGGTCTTCTTGTCGTCGTTGGAACCAAACATGGAGACGGCTATCTCAAGGTAGCGACGCGCCACAGGGCGCGTCGGTAAATAAAATTCGATGCGTAACAGACTGTTTTTTAGCCAGCTCGTTCATGCGCAACATTTTGTAAGGCCTAAATAGAGCCTCAACAAGACAGCCGCAGTGGCCGTCCTTAAGTCGGATCAGTATCCTAGCACCTCCTCGCCCGCCGACGCTAAGACCAAGCGGGCAGCCCAACAGGTTTAAAAACGAATGAATGCTCTAGCCCGCCGCGCCGCAGGCCTGCTGTTCAGCACAGTTTGTCTGCCTCTCTCAGCTTTGGCTGCCGATCCACAACCCACCCATGAATTCACCCTCGATAACGGCCTCAAAGTGGTCGTGCGCGAAGATCATCGCGCGCCGGTGGTGGTTTCCCAGGTCTGGTACAAGGTTGGCTCAAGCTACGAAACACCGGGCCAGACCGGTTTGTCCCACGCCCTGGAACACATGATGTTCAAGGGCAGCGCCAAGGTTGGCCCCGGCGAAGCCTCGCTGATCCTGCGCGACCTGGGCGCCGAAGAAAACGCTTTCACCAGCGACGACTACACCGCGTATTACCAGGTATTGGCCCGTGATCGCCTGGGTGTGGCCTTTGAGCTGGAAGCCGACCGCATGGCCAGCCTGCGCCTGCCGGCAGACGAGTTCAGCCGGGAAATCGAGGTAATCAAGGAAGAACGCCGCCTGCGCACCGACGATAACCCCATGTCCAAGGCGTTCGAGCGCTTCAAGGCCATGGCGTTCCCGGCCAGTGGCTACCACACGCCGACCATCGGCTGGATGGCCGACCTGGACCGCATGAAGGTCGAGGAACTGCGCCACTGGTACCAATCCTGGTACGTGCCGAACAACGCCACCCTGGTGGTGGTCGGCGACGTGACCCCGGACGAGGTGAAAAACCTCGCCCAACGTTACTTCGGCCCGATCCCCAAGCGTGACGTGCCGCCGGCAAAAATCCCGATGGAACTGGCCGAGCCCGGCGAGCGCCTGCTGACCCTGCACGTGCAGACCCAACTGCCAAGCGTGTTCCTGGGCTTCAACGTGCCTGGCCTGGCCACCGCCGAAGACAAACGCTCGGTGCAGGCCCTGCGCCTGATCTCGGCCCTGCTGGACGGCGGCTACAGCGCACGGATCTCCGAGCAACTGGAGCGCGGTGAGGAACTTGTGTCCGCGGCTTCCACCAACTACGACGCCTATACCCGTGGCGACAGCCTGTTTACCCTCTCGGCCACGCCGAACCAGCAGAAGAAGAAAACGGTCGCCCAAGCCGAAGCCGGCCTGTGGCGCCTGCTCGATGAGTTGAAGGCCAAACCGCCGACCGCCGAAGAACTGGAGCGCATCCGTGCCCAGGTCATTGCCGGCCTGGTGTACCAGCGTGATTCCATCACCAGCCAGGCCACGGCCATCGGCTCCCTGGAAACCGTTGGTCTGTCCTGGAAGCTCATGGACACGGAGCTTGCCGATCTGCAAAGCGTGACCCCGGAAGAGATCCAGAAGGCCGCACGCACTTATTTCACCCGCGAACGTCTGAGCGTCGCCCATGTTTTGCCAGAGGAGACCGCTCATGAGTGATCGCAAAAACAGCCGCCTGATCCTGCCCGGCCTGATCGCCGTCACCCTGATGGCGGCCAGCGCCGTTTACTTTTTGCGCCCGAGCGAGTCGGTCGCCAGCCAGGCCCTGGACAAGGCT
Organism: Pseudomonas sp. MYb193; assembly: GCF_002966775.1. Taxonomy (NCBI): domain Bacteria; kingdom Pseudomonadati; phylum Pseudomonadota; class Gammaproteobacteria; order Pseudomonadales; family Pseudomonadaceae; genus Pseudomonas; species Pseudomonas sp. MYb193. The sequence continues at coordinate 5,793,205 of NZ_CP023269.1, forward strand.
CAAACGGCCAGCACCCTGCAGTCCCTGGCGGAACTGGATGGCAAGGCACCGACCAACCGCAAGCTCGACGTACAAACCTGGACCACCGCCGAAGGCGCCAAGGTGCTGTTCGTCGAAGCCCACGAATTGCCGATGTTCGACATGCGTCTGCTGTTTGCCGCCGGCAGCAGCCAGGATGGCGACGTGCCAGGCCTGGCGCTGATGACCAACGCCATGCTTAACGAAGGTGTGCCGGGCAAGGATGTCAGCCAGATCGCCAGTGGGTTCGAAGGCCTGGGGGCCGATTTCGGCAACGGCGCCTATCGCGACATGGCGCTGGTGACCCTGCGCAGCCTGAGCGACAACGATAAGCGCACCGCCGCCCTGGCCCTGTTCGACCAGGTGATTGGCCAGCCGACGTTCCCGGCGGATTCCCTGGCGCGGATCAAGAACCAGATCCTGGCCGGTTTCGAGTACCAGAAACAGAACCCCGGCAAACTGGCGAGCATCGAGCTGTTCAAGCGTCTGTACGGCGACCATCCTTACGCGCATCCGAGCGAAGGCACCCCAGAAAGCGTGCCGAAAATTACCCTGGCACAGCTGAAGGCGTTCCATGCCAAAGCCTATGCGGCGGGCAATGCGGTGATTGCGGTCGTCGGCGACCTGACCCGTGCAGAAGCCGAGGCCATGACGGCCAAAGTGTCGGCATCGCTGCCCAAAGGCCCGGCCATGGCCAAGATCGCTCAACCGACCGAGCCAAAAGCCGGCCTGAGCCGTATCGAGTTTCCGTCCAAGCAAACCCACCTGCTGTTTGCGCAATTGGGCATCGACCGCGCCGACCCGGACTACGCAGCCTTGTCCCTGGGCAACCAGATCCTTGGCGGCGGCGGCTTCGGTACCCGTTTGATGAGCGAGGTGCGTGAAAAACGCGGCCTGACCTACGGCGTGTACTCCGGTTTCTCACCGATGCAGGTGCGCGGCCCGTTCATGATCAACCTGCAGACCCGCGCCGAAATGAGCGGCGGCACCCTGCGCCTGGTTGAGGATGTACTGGCTGATTACCTCAAGAACGGCCCGACGCAAAAGGAACTGGACGACGCCAAGCGCGAACTGGCCGGCAGCTTCCCGCTGTCCACCGCCAGCAACGCCGATATCGTCGGGCAGTTGGGCGCCATGGGTTTCTACAACCTGCCGCTGAGCTATCTGGAAGATTTCATGAAACAATCCCAGGCCCTGACCGTCGATCAGGTCAAGGCTGCAATGAACAAACACTTGAGCGCCGACAAGATGGTCATCGTGACCGCCGGCCCGACGATTGCGCAAAAGCCACTACCGCCCCCCACTGATAAACCTGCCGAGCAGCCGCTCGGGGTTCCGGAGCATTAATGGCCAGTTCATCTCGCCCGAAAAAACCTGTCCACAACGTGCATAACGGTGTGGGCCAACTGCGCATCATTGGCGGTGAATGGGGCAGCCGCAAGCTGAGCTTCCCCGACGTCGTGGGCCTGCGCCCGACGCCCGATCGCGTGCGTGAAACCCTGTTCAACTGGCTCGCGCCGTACATAGGCGGGGCCAAAGTGCTGGACCCGTTCGCCGGCAGCGGCGCGCTGTTCCTGGAGGCGCTGTCCCGTGGCGCGGCCCAGGGCCAGGCGCTGGACGCCAGCAATGTGGCGGTGTCCAGCCTCAAGGAGCACCTGGGCACGCTGCGTTGCACCACCGGCCAGGTGCAGACGGCCGACGCGCTGCGCTACCTGGAAACCCAGGCAGCGACTGAATACGACGTAGTGTTCCTCGACCCACCGTTCAACCAGAACCTGCTGCCGACCGTGTGTGCCTTGCTCGAAGAGCGCCAGTGGCTGGCACCGGATGCCTGGATCTACACTGAGAGCGAGACCGCGCCGTCCACGCTCGGCCTGCCAAGTGGCTGGCGCCTGCACCGGGAGCAGAAGTCCGGGCGGGTGTATTACGCGTTGTGGCATCGTTTGGTCGAAAACGCCGCTTAACCTGTGGCTGGGGAGCTTGCCACGGCGAGCTCACTGGCTACCGAGAGTTTCATGACCCCCTCTTCCGATTTATTCAAACCCGCCTTCGGCCTCGGCAACCCACACTTGCAGACACTGTGGGGGCCGCTGTGGCGGCCGACCACCCACATCGAGCGTCAGCGCGAACGCCTGTGGCTGGAGGACGGCGATTTTCTCGACCTCGACTGGCATGGCCCCCATGACGTGCAAGCGCCCTTGGTGCTGGTGTTGCATGGGCTGACCGGTTCGTCCAATTCGCCCTATGTGGCCGGCCTGCAAAAAGTCCTCGCCACCCAAGGCTCGGCCAGTGCTGCGTTGAACTGGCGCGGCTGCTCGGGCGAGCCCAACCTGCTGGCTCGCAGCTATCACTCCGGCGCCAGCGAAGACCTGGCAGCCGCGATCGCTCATCTGCGCGCCAAGCGGCCTTTGGCGCCCTTGTACGCGGTGGGTTACTCCCTGGGCGGCAACGTGTTGCTCAAGCATTTGGGGGAAACCGGCGAGGCTTCAGGGCTGCAGGGCGCGGCGGCGGTGTCGGTGCCGTTTCGCCTGGATCAATGCGCGGATCGCATTGGGCTGGGGTTCTCGCGGGTGTATCAGAAGCACTTCATGCGCGAGATGCTGGCGTATATCCGCGTCAAGCAACGCCAATTCCTGCAGGACGGTCGTGAGGATGGGCTCAAAACCCTCGAGGCCCTTGGCTCCCTGGAAAAGATGCGCACGTTCTGGGACTTCGACGGGCGGGTAACCGCGCCGCTGCACGGTTTCTTGAGTGCCGAGGATTACTATCGCCGCGCCTCCAGTCGCTATTACCTGGGCGGTATCCGCACGCCGACGCTGATTATCCAGGCGGCTGATGATCCGTTTGTGTTTGCGCACAGCTTGCCTGACGCCAGTGAGCTGTCGGCCTGCACCGAGTTCGAGTTGCTGGCCAAGGGCGGGCATGTGGGGTTTGTGGAGGGTTCGCTGAAGCGTCCTGGTTACTATCTGGAGCGCCGGATCCCGCAATGGCTCCAGACCCAATACGGTCAATAGTGTGGGAGCTGGCCCACCGCTATCGCAGGCAAGCCAGCTCCCACATTTTAAGCAAGTGTTCACACCGATCGTTTAGTCGCCCTTCGCAATTTCCCGCGCCGGATTGGTAATCCACTCACTCCACGACCCCGCATACAACTTACCCAACGGGTACCCCGCCAGGCTCAACGCAAACAGGTTATGGCAGGCCGTCACCCCAGACCCGCAATACGCCACCAACTCCTGCGGCGGGCGCCCTTGCAGCTGCGCGGCAAAGCGTTGCTTGAGCTGATCAGCCGGTAAGAAACGACCATCACTGCCCAGGTTTTCACTGAACGCCGCGCATTGCGCGCCAGGGATATGCCCGGCAATCGGGTCGATGGGTTCTACTTCGCCACGAAAGCGCGGCTGGGCGCGGGCGTCGATCAAGGTCAGGCCGGGTTGGCCAAGGCGCTTTTGCAGGTGTTCGGCATCCAGCAACAGACGATGACCCGGCGTACCGGCGAAGGTACCTGGCTCAACCACGGGCGCATCCAGGCTCAGGGGGAAACCGGCGGCATGCCAGGCCTTGAGGCCCCCATCCAGAATAAACACGCCATCACGCTTGCCCAGCCAGGCCAGCAGCCACCAGGCACGGGCGGCGTAGGCACCGGGGCCGTCGTCATACAGCACCACATCGGTGTCGGCACTGATACCCCAGGCCCGCAGTTGCCTGGCGAACGTGTCCGCCGCCGGCAAAGGATGACGACCGGTCACGCCCTTGGTCACCGGGCCGCTCAGGTGGCGCTCCAGGTCGGCGTATTGCGCGCCCTCGATATGCCCTTCGGCGTAACTGCACAAGCCATAGTCGGGGTCTTCCAGGGCAAAGCGGCAATCCAGGATCACCCACCCGCTCGACTGTTGGCGCTCGGCCAATTGCTGGGGGCTGATCAGTTGGGCAAGCGGCATGACTGACTCCTGTGAATACAAAGGGGAAAGGTCTTACTTCACTTCTTCCAGTGCCTGATTCAACGGCACATAAAACTCTTTGAACAAGGCGTCCACCGCCTCTTTGGCCTGCGGCGTGACAAACCCCGCCTCCAGCACCAGCACCTGATAGACCCCACGCTTGATCGCCTCGGCGCTCAGGTGGGTGGATTTTTCATTGGTGGTACACAAAAAGCGCACCCACGAGGTGAGGATGATCCACGCATTCAGGGTCAGGGCTTCGGTTTGCACCGGGTCCATATTGAGAATGCCGGCATCGACAAAGCCCTGGTAGATCGCGCCGCCCTGGATCAGGCAACGCTGGGAAAAACGCCGGTAGCCGGTCGCCAGTTCCGGGTCGCTCTCCAGCAGGTGTTCGAGGTCGCGATGCAGGAAGCGATAACGCCACATGCCGGCCAATACGGCTTGCAGGTAAAAGCGTTTATCCTCCACCACCATCGTGCGTCCCTGGGGTGGGCGCAGGAAACTGTCTACCAACGCTTCATATTCGCGGAACAGCACGGCGATGATCGCCTGCTTGTTAGGGAAGTGGTAGTACAGGTTGCCCGGGGAAATTTCCATGTGGGCGGCAATGTGGTTGGTACTGACACTGCGCTCGCCCTGCTGGTTAAAAAGCTCCAGGCTGGTTTGCACAATGCGCTCGCTGGTCTTTACTCGTGGTGCCATAGGGGATCAGCTTCTATACACGGGATGGGGCATCTTACGGCCTAACCCGGCCAGGATAAATCTGGATGTTACTGCAATGTTATTTGACAATTTAGAGCAATGACTCTAAAAATCCAGGCAGACCAATAACAATCGGTGCCGCGCCATGTCTGCCAACGTTGCCTACCTGCAAGATTCCCAGGCGCTGGATCAACTCCAGGACCTGTTCGACGCCCAACGCCGCGCCTATGCCGCCAACCCGATGCCGCCGGCCGGGCAGCGCCAGCAATGGCTCAAAGCTCTGCGGGATCTGCTGAGCGACGAACGCCAGGCGCTGATCAATGCGATCAGCCAGGATTTCAGCCATCGCAGCGCCGACGAAACCCTGTTTGCCGAATTGATGCCTAGCCTGCATGGCATTCACTACGCGAGCAAACACCTCAAGGGCTGGATGAAACCTTCCCGCCGCGCTGTAGGCATTGCCTTCCAGCCCGCCTCAGCCAAAGTCATTTACCAGCCACTGGGCGTCGTCGGCGTCATCGTGCCGTGGAACTACCCGCTGTACCTGGCCATCGGCCCGCTGGTTGGGGCATTGGCTGCCGGTAACCGGGTGATGCTCAAGCTCAGCGAATCCACGCCGGCCACCGGCGAGCTGCTCAAGGCGTTGCTGGCCAAGATCTTCCCCGAGGACCTGGTGTGCGTCGTGCTGGGCGAAGCTGACGTGGGCATGGCGTTTTCCAAGTTACGCTTCGATCACCTGCTGTTCACCGGCGCTACCAGCATAGGCAAGCACGTGATGCGTGCGGCGGCCGAAAACCTCACGCCGGTGACCCTGGAGCTGGGCGGCAAATCGCCAGCCATTGTCTCGGCCGACGTGCCGCTCAAGGATGCTGCCGAACGCATCGCCTTCGGCAAAGCCTTGAACGCCGGGCAAACCTGCGTGGCACCAGATTATGTGCTGGTACCGGAAGATCGCGTGGAGGGCTTTGTCGAGGCCTATTCCAAAGCCGTGCGCGGGTTTTATCCGACGCTGGCCGACAACCCGGACTACACCGCCATCATCAACGAACGCCAACTGGCCCGGCTCAATGCCTACGCCAAGGACGCCATCGACAAAGGCGCCACCTTGATCCCGCTGTACGAGCAAGGCCAGGCTCGGCGAATGGCCCACAGCCTGCTGTTGAATGTCAGCGACGACATGACCGTGATGCAGGACGAAATCTTCGGCCCGCTCCTGCCCATCGTGCCGTATCGCGGCCTTGACCAAGCCTTTGCCTACATCAACCAGCGCCCACGCCCACTGGCCTTGTATTACTTCGGCTACAACAAAGGCGAACAAGCGCGGGTGCTCCACGAAACCCATTCCGGCGGTGTGTGCCTGAACGACACCTTGCTGCACGTCGCCCAGGACGATATGCCGTTCGGTGGTATCGGCCCGTCAGGCATGGGCCATTACCACGGTCACGAAGGTTTTCTGACGTTCAGCAAGGCCAAGGGTGTGCTGGTCAAACAGCGCCTGAACGCAGCGAAGTTGATCTACCCGCCCTATGGCAAGTCGATCCAGAAGCTGATCCAGAAGCTGTTTATCCGCTGATAACCGCCACCTTCGGGACTATAAAAACAATGAACCCCAGCCTGACTGATTCACCCGCGCTGTCACGGCGCGGCGTCTTGAAAATCGGCCTGTGTGCCAGCGCCTTCCTCGCCACCGCCGGGTTGGGCGCCAGCCTCAGCGGTTGCTCCAGCAGTACGCCAGCCAGCGGCTTTGCGATGTTGCGCACCAGCGACTTGCCGTTCTTGCGGGCGGTAATCCCGGTGCTGCTAGAAGGAGCGGCCAGTGCCGAGCAAGTGCTTGCCGGTATTGAAGACACCCTGAAAAAGCTCGATTACAGCCTGCAGCACTTGTCGCCCGAGATGTTCAAGCTCACCCAGCAATTATTCGACGTACTGGGCATGGGCATTACCCGCGGCCCGCTGACCGGTATCTGGGGCAGTTGGGAAAACGCCAGCAGCGAACAGATCCGCAATTTCCTGCACCGCTGGGAAAACAGTTACCTGAACCTTTTGCGCATGGGCCAGGGCTCGCTGCTCAAACTGGTGATCATGGCCTGGTACTTCCGGCCCGAGTCCTGGGCCCATTGCGGCTACCCCGGCCCGCCCAAGATCTAGCCTGGGCAATCCCCCAAGATTGCATCTTCCGACAAGAATAAGAGAGCACACCTATGCCCGTACCCGATCTGTTCCGCGACGGCCTGGCCCGTGGCTGGAAAACCCACAATGGCGCCGCCCTGGATAACGACCTGACCCTGGAAGCGGATGTCGCCATCATCGGCAGCGGCGCCGGGGGCGCTACCACCGCCGAAATCCTCAGCGCCGCCGGCTACAAGGTGTTGCTGATCGAAGAAGGCCCGCTTAAGACCAGCAGTGATTTCAAGCTGCTGGAAGACGAAGCCTACGCCAGCCTTTACCAGGAAGGTATCGGCCGCATGAGCAAGGACGGCGCTATCACCATCCTGCAGGGCCGGGCGGTGGGCGGTACCACCTTGATCAACTGGACCTCCAGCTTTCGCACCCCTGACGCTACCCTCGCGCATTGGGCCAGCGAATATGCGGTCAAAGGCCACAGCAGCGCCGAAATGGCGCCCTGGTTCGAAAAAATGGAACAGCGTCTGGGCATCGCGCCGTGGGCGCTGCCGCCGAATGCCAATAACGATGTGATCCGCAAAGGCTGCGAAAAGCTCGGCTACAGCTGGCATGTGATCCCGCGCAATGTGCGCGGCTGCTTCAACCTGGGGTATTGCGGCATGGGCTGCCCGGTCAACGCCAAGCAGTCAATGCTGGTGACGACCATCCCGTCCACCCTGGAAAAGGGCGGCGAACTGCTTTACCTGGCCCGCGCCGAACGGCTCACATACAGCGGCGACACCATCAGCAGCCTCGAATGCGTGGCCATGGACGAACGCTGCGTAGCGCCCACAGGGCGCAAGATCAGCGTGAAAGCCAAGCACTATGTGCTGGCGGGCGGCGGTATCAATAGCCCGGCCCTGCTGATGCGCTCGGACGCGCCCGACCCACACTCGCGGCTGGGCAAGCGCACCTTCCTGCACCTGGTCAATTTCTCCGCTGGGCTGTTCGACGAGGTGATCAACCCCTTCTACGGTGCGCCGCAATCGATCTACTCCGACCATTTCCAATGGCAGGACGGCACTACCGGCAAAATGTCCTACAAACTGGAAGCACCGCCCCTGCATCCAGGCCTGGCGAGCACCCTGTTTGGTGGCTATGGCAACCAGAACGCCCTGGACATGAACCAATTACCCCACACCCACGCCATGCTCGCCCTGCTGCGCGACGGCTTTCACCCCGACAGCCCGGGCGGTACGGTGGAGTTACGCGGTGACGGCACCCCAGTGCTCGACTATCAGGTCTCGCCCTACGCCTGGGACGGCCTGCGCCGGGCCTTCCACAGCATGGCCGAGATTCAGTTCGCGGCGGGGGCCAAATCGGTCAAGCCCCTGCATCACGACGCGCGCTTTGTGAACAACTTGGCCGAAGCGCGCAGCGTGATCGACGGTCTGAGCCTGGAACTGCATCGCACCACCCTGGGCAGCGCCCACGTGATGGGCGGTTGTGCCATGGGTGAAGATCCGAAAAATGCCGTTGCCGACAGCCTGGGTCGCCATCATCAGTTGCGTAACCTGTCGATCCACGATGGCTCGCTGTTCCCCACCAGCATTGGCGCCAACCCGCAATTGTCGGTGTACGGATTGACCGCGCAACTGGCGAGCGCATTGGCCGAACGTCTGAAAACGGCATGAAAAGACAGGGTATTCACGTTATCTATCTACATAAGTCGACTTGGCCCACCGGTAATGCTGCGATACCATCCGGTTCCCCAACGGACTCCGCCAGGACGACGCGATGAACCGAGTGTTGTACCCAGGTACCTTCGACCCGATTACCAAAGGCCATGGCGATCTGGTCGAACGCGCCTCTCGCCTGTTCGACCATGTGATCATCGCGGTCGCGGCCAGCCCCAAGAAAAACCCGCTGTTTCCCCTGGAACAACGTGTGGAGCTGGCGCAAGAGGTCACCAAGCACCTGCCGAATGTGGAAGTAGTGGGTTTTTCGACATTGCTGGCGCATTTCGCCAAGGAGCAGAACGCCAATGTGTTCCTGCGTGGCCTGCGTGCGGTGTCGGACTTCGAATACGAATTCCAGCTGGCCAACATGAACCGCCAATTGGCGCCGGACGTGGAAAGCCTGTTCCTCACGCCGTCGGAGCGTTATTCGTTCATTTCCTCGACGTTGGTTCGTGAAATCGCTGCTTTGGGCGGAGATATCACCAAGTTCGTGCATCCAGCTGTAGCTGATGCACTGACATTGCGCTTCAAGAAGTAAGACTCATTGTGGCGAGGGAGCTTGCTCCCGCTGGACTGCGCAGCAGTCCCAATCCTTTCATCCCTCACCACAGAGACAGGCTCGCACTGCGGGCGCCAATGCGGCACAATTGCGCGCATTAGTTTTCAGATGCCTTGGCAGAGTGCCCTGGCAGGAGTTTCCATGTCCCTGATCATCACCGACGATTGCATCAACTGCGACGTCTGCGAACCCGAGTGCCCGAACGCCGCCATTTCCCAGGGCGAAGAGATCTACGTGATCGACCCTAACCTGTGCACCCAGTGCGTCGGTCATTACGACGAGCCGCAGTGCCAGCAGGTGTGCCCGGTCGATTGCATTCCGCTGGATGAGGCACACCCTGAGACTGAAGAGCAGTTGATGGAGAAGTACCGCAAGATTACCGGTAAGGCCTAAGCCTCTTCATTGCCCGTAAAGGCCTCATCGCGGGCAAGCCAGCTCCCACACTTGGATATGTGAATACCTTCAAATGTGTGAGCTGGCTTGCCTGCGATAGCGATATCAGCCCTCAACCAACCATCAGCTCTGACACCTAGGGCAAAACACACTCGCCCGCTGCCCAAGCACCACATTGCGCAGCTCAGTGCCGCAGACCTTGCACGCCTCGCCGCCCCGGCCATACACGAACAGTTCCTGCTGGAAATACCCCGGCTGCCCATCGCCACCGATAAAGTCCCGCAACGTGGTACCGCCCCGCTCAATGGCAGCGGCCAGCACCCGCTTGATCTCAATCGCCAGCTTCAAATAACGCCCGCGTGAAATTCCCCCGGCGGCGCGGCGCGGGTCAATCCCCGCTGCAAACAGCGCCTCTGTCGCATAGATATTGCCCACGCCCACCACCACCGCGTTGTCCATGATGAACGGCTTCACCGCCATGGACTTGCCGCGTGACAGCTGGAACAAACGCTCGCCATCAAACAGGTCGGTCAACGGCTCCGGCCCCAGCCGCATCAGCAACTCATGGTTGTGCGGGTCGAGGCTCCAGAGCATCGCACCGAAGCGCCGCGGGTCGGTGTAGCGCAGGGCCATACCCGATTCCAGCTCGATATCCACATGTTCATGCTTGGCCGCCGGCATACCTACCTCAACCAGGCGCAAGTTGCCCGACATGCCCAGGTGGCTGATCAAGGTGCCCACTTCGGCATTGATCAACAGGTATTTGGCCCGGCGCTCCACCAGCACGATGCGCTGCCCCGACAGGCGCACATCCAGGTCTTCCGGAATTGGCCAGCGCAGGCGCCGCTCACGCACTACCACGCGGCTGACGCGCTGGCCTTCCAGGTGCGGGGCAATGCCGCGTCGGGTGGTTTCGACTTCTGGTAACTCGGGCATGTGTACCTCTTGAATGACGGGTCAGTGCGCGCCCAGTTCGCGGATCGACAACTTCAGGCTCTCGAAGTCGTAGTCCGACAGGCCCACGTAATCCAGCACCAGATGGCCGATGGCATTCCACTCATGGTCCACCGCCTGGTTACCCAGTACGCGATAGGACGAACAGATATGCTCGGCCATCTTCAAAATGGCCAGCAGGTTCTTGAGCTGCGGGTTGCGCGACGTCTCATCGCTGAAAATCGCCAGGACGTTATGGTGATTGGCGATGGCGTCGGTGACATGCTCCGGCAGGCGCCAGGATTTGGCGGTGTAGTAGCCGACCACGGCATGGTTGGTGTGGAACGCATTGTTCTCAGTATCGACCACGCGGCAATCAGGGCCGGCGTTGGCGTAAGCCTGTTCCAGCACGGACATGTAGTTGGGGAAGCGCTTGAGCATCAACGGCACGCCGCAATCGTGGAACAGGCCCAAGGCATAGGCCTCGTCGACGGTTTGCGAGCCGGTGCGCTTGGCCAGTGTGAGGCAGGTCATGGCCACATCCTGGGCGGTGTCCCAGAAGCGGTTGAGGGTGACGATGGTGTCGTCGCTCATCTCGCCCTTGATCGACTGCGCGTTGATCAAGTTGATGATTGAGCGGCTGCCCAACAGGTTTACCGCGCGCTGGATCGATGCAATTTTGTTGCTCAGGCCGTAATACGGCGAATTGACGATCTTGAGCAGCGCGCCGGACAAGCCCGGGTCCTGGGAGATCAACCTTGCAATCACTTCCAGGTCCGGGTCGGGCATGTACTGCTCCATCTGCAAATCCACCATGATTTGCGGTTGAGGCGGCACGCTGATGCCTTGCAGGGCCTGTTGGATCTGCTCGGCGGAAAGCTCTTGGGACATAAGTACACACTCTGGGCTAGGCGCGAATTCTACCCCTTATGCAGATGTGGCCGACACCCAAAAACCCAAGTGAAACCCGATCGAATGTGGGAGCTGGCTTGCCTGCGATAGCATCACCACCGTACGTCTGATACACCGCACCGCCCGCATCGCAGGCAAGCCAGCTCCCACATGAAAGAGTGCGCAAAGGGTATACTCCCGCTCTTTTTTCCGGAGCGACGTCATGTCCCTGCCAAGCCTGCGTCTCAAAGCCAACGCCGATCGTCGTTTGCGCAACGGCCACCTGTGGGTCTACAGCAACGAAATCGACGTGGCCGCCACCCCACTCCACGGCTTCCAGGCAGGCGACCAGGCTATCCTGGAAGCGGCCGGCGGCAAGACCCTGGGCATCGTGGCCATGAGCCCGAACAACCTGATCTGTGCCCGCCTGCTGTCGCGCGACATCAAGTTGCCGCTGGACAAGTCGCTGCTGGTACACCGCCTCAACGTGGCGCTGTCCCTGCGTGACCGCCTGTTCGACAAGCCGTTCTACCGCCTGGTCTACGGTGATTCCGACCTGCTGCCGGGCCTGGTGGTCGACCGTTTCGGCGACATCCTGGTGGTGCAGATCGCCTCGGCGACCATGGAAGCGCATAAAGACGACGTGATCGCTGCGCTCACCCAGGTGCTCAAGCCCAGCGGCATCCTGTTCAAGAACGACTCCGCCGCGCGTGACGCCGAAGGCCTCAACCGCTACGTCGAAACCGTGTTCGGCCTGGTGCCGGAGTGGGTGGCGCTGGAAGAAAACGGCGTGAAATTCGAAGCCCCGGTGATCCAGGGCCAAAAGACCGGCTGGTTCTACGACCACCGCATGAACCGCGCCCGCCTGGCCCCGTATGCCAAGGGCAAGCGTGTACTGGACCTGTACAGCTACATCGGCGGCTGGGGCGTGCAAGCCGCCGCCTTTGGTGCCAGTGAAGTGTTCTGCGTCGACGCCTCCGCCTTCGCCCTCGACGGCGTAGAGCGCAACGCCGCGCTGAACGGCGTTGCCGAGAAGATGACCTGCATCGAAGGCGACGTCTTTGAAGCGCTTAAAGAACTGAAAGCCAGCGAAGAACGCTTCGACGTGATCGTCGCCGACCCACCGGCCTTCATCAAACGCAAAAAAGACATGAAGAACGGCGAAGGCGCCTACCGCCGCCTCAACGAGCAAGCCATGCGCCTGCTCAGCAAAGACGGCATCCTCGTCAGTGCTTCTTGCTCCATGCACCTGCCGGAAGACGACCTGCAGAACATCCTGCTGACCAGCGCCCGCCACCTGGACCGCAACATCCAGATGCTCGAACGTGGCGGCCAAGGCCCGGACCACCCGGTGCACCCAGCGATTGCCGAAACGCGCTATATCAAGAGCATTACGTGCCGGTTGTTGCCCAATAGCTGATGGCGTTCCCCTGTAGGGACTTACGGGTTCCTACAGGTTTTCAGGAAATGTCGTACTGCCCCAGGCTTTGACTTTCAGTAGCGCAGACTCGATCCGCGCCCCTCTCATGGAACCGAGGCTCGCGCATGTCGAAGGCAATTACACAGGCTGAAAAACCGTTCTTGGTTTTCTGGCTGATGAGCATGACTTTGCTGGGCGTCTTCCCCCTTGACGTCGTACTGCCCTCCTTTCCCGCCCTGGCGGAACACTTCCATACCTCGACCACCCATATCGCTCGATCCGTCAGCCTGTTCGCCATTGGGTTTTCCTGCTCAATGCTGCTGATCGGCCCGCTGTCCGACAGGGTCGGCCGCAAGAAGTTACTACTGGCCAGTATGGTAGTGGCCATCCTGGGTGCAGCCGGGTGTCTGGCCGCCAGAAACACACCCCAATTCCTGTTCTTCCGAGTCATTCAGGCCATAGGCTGCGGTGGTTTCATACTGTCCCAAGCGCTGGTGCAGGACCTTTTTTTCGGCAGGGAACAGGAGCGGTTGCGCATAGCAATGGCCACGGCCGGAGGCATCTTCATCTCGATTTCCCCGGTGCTGGGCGCATGGCTGCAATTGCACTGGGGATGGAAAGCCAGCTTCTACGCGTTTATCGCCCTCTGTGCCGCAACGTGGATTATGGCTCACCGATTACTGCATGGCGGCTTCCCTCCAACCGCGCCAAGCGAGCGGGGTATTTTCAGGGCCTACGCCAAGGTTTTCGCCAACAGACATTTCGCCAGCTACGCCACGATCTCCGCGATCACCTTCGCCTGTCATTTCTCATTCATCGTTGTGTCACCGCTCATTTTCATGGACCAGTTAAAGCTGTCACCCCATGAGTACTCATTGACCTTGCTTCTCTACGGCGCCGCCTACGTAGTGGGTGGCCTCTGTGCAGGCGTCCTGCACAAACGGCTGCCGGCGGCTACCCAGATGGCAGTCGGGCTGGTTCTGATCGCTATCTCTGGCGTGGTCATGCTGCTGTTGGCTTACCTGTTCGGCTTATCAACCCCGACAGTGTTGGTGCCCATGCTGCTCTGCACGGCGGGCACCACCATCACCCGGCCCATTTCCAACTCCAAGGCCATGAGCCTATTTCCAGACAATGCGGGAGCCGCGGCTTCCGCCGTTGCGGCAGTGCTGTTCATTGCTGGCGGCTGTATCAGTGCGTTTATCAGCACCTTTACTCACCAGTTGAGTACTGCGCTTGGCTTGTGTTTTCTGATTCTGAGCCTCGCCGCCCTTGCGTTGAACTCATGGGCACGGCGCCACCCGCACGTCCTGTAGCGGCTAACTTCAAGGTTGCGCCCATTCCCTCCAGCCGCCAGCGGTGTAGAATCGGCCCTATTCATCGCCAGTCATCCCCCGGCGGGTTTATGAGCTCGAGGCCCAAGCAAGCGGCGATCCCGCGACGCGAGTGGCAACTTCCGGACACACGGCCATTTTCTGAGTGTTCCAGTCGTCAATTAGAAGCTCACTCCCCTTTAGTACTTGATTAGCCGCCCGGAGTGCTCCAATGCCTGATTACCGCTCGAAAACATCCACCCACGGCCGCAACATGGCCGGTGCGCGCGCGCTGTGGCGTGCCACGGGGATGAAAGATGACGACTTCAAAAAGCCGATCATCGCGATTGCCAACTCGTTCACCCAATTCGTGCCGGGCCATGTCCACCTCAAGGACCTGGGCCAACTGGTCGCCCGCGAGATCGAACGCGCCGGTGGCGTGGCAAAGGAATTCAACACCATCGCCGTGGACGACGGTATCGCCATGGGCCATGACGGCATGCTGTATTCCCTGCCGAGCCGCGAGATCATCGCCGACTCCGTGGAGTACATGGTCAACGCCCACTGCGCCGACGCCATTGTGTGCATCTCCAACTGCGACAAGATCACCCCCGGCATGTTGATGGCTGCCTTGCGCCTGAACATCCCGGTGATCTTCGTCTCCGGCGGCCCGATGGAAGCCGGCAAGACCAAGCTCGCCTCCCACGGCCTCGACCTCGTCGACGCCATGGTGATCGCCGCCGATTCCAGCGCTTCTGACGAGAAGGTCGCCGAATACGAGCGCAGCGCCTGCCCGACTTGTGGTTCGTGCTCCGGCATGTTCACCGCCAACTCGATGAACTGCCTGGTGGAAGCCCTGGGGCTCGCCTTGCCGGGCAACGGTTCCACACTGGCCACTCACAGCGACCGTGAGCAGTTGTTCCTGCAGGCCGGCCGTACCATCGTCGAGCTGTGCAAGCGTTACTACGGCGAGAACGATGAGTCGGTGTTGCCGCGCAATATCGCCAACTTCAAGGCGTTCGAAAACGCCATGACCCTGGACATCGCCATGGGCGGTTCCACCAACACCATCCTGCACCTGCTGGCCGCCGCCCAGGAAGCCGAGATCGATTTCGACCTGCGCGACATCGACCGCCTGTCCCGTCACGTGCCGCAACTGTGCAAGGTCGCGCCGAACATCCAGAAGTACCACATGGAAGACGTGCACCGCGCCGGCGGGATCTTCTCGATCCTCGGTTCCCTGGCCCGTGGTGGTCTGCTGCACACTGACCTGCCGACCGTGCACAGCAAGTCCATCGCCGAAGGCATCGCCAAGTGGGACATCACCCAGACCGACGACGAAGCCGTGCACACCTTCTTCAAGGCCGGCCCGGCCGGTATCCCGACGCAGACGGCGTTCAGCCAGTCGACCCGTTGGGACACCCTGGATGACGACCGTGAAAACGGCTGCATCCGCAGTGTCGAGCACGCCTACTCGCAAGAAGGCGGCCTGGCCGTGCTGTACGGCAACATCGCCCTCGACGGCTGTGTGGTCAAAACGGCAGGCGTGGATGAGTCCATCCACGTCTTCGAAGGCCGCGCCAAGATCTACGAAAGCCAGGACAGCTCGGTACGCGGCATCCTCGCGGACGAAGTCAAGGAAGGCGATATCGTGATCATCCGCTACGAAGGCCCCAAAGGCGGCCCGGGTATGCAGGAGATGCTTTACCCCACGTCCTACCTGAAATCCAAAGGCCTGGGCAAAGCCTGCGCCCTGCTGACCGACGGCCGTTTCTCCGGCGGCACGTCGGGCCTGTCCATCGGCCACGCTTCGCCGGAAGCCGCTGCCGGTGGCGCGATTGGCCTGGTGCAGGATGGCGACAAGGTGCTGATCGACATCCCGAACCGCTCGATCAACCTGTTGATCAGCGATGAAGAACTGGCAGCACGCCGCGTTGAGCAGGACAAGAAAGGCTGGAAGCCAGTGGAGAAGCGCCCGCGCAAAGTCACCACCGCATTGAAGGCCTACGCGTTGTTGGCCACCAGTGCCGACAAAGGTGCGGTACGCAACAAAGCCATGCTCGACGGCCTGTAAGCCCCGTGCATAAAAAAGCCCCGCCAGGTGCGGGGCATTTTTATGCCTGGCCAAAACCTCCACAACACCGAGGATCAACTGTGGGAGCTGGCTTGCCTGCGATAGCTATAGGCCTGCCGGTGAGTTCTTGTTTGGCACACCGCCATTGCGGGCGAGCCAGCCCCCGCATTGGATATAGGTAATCTCTTAGAACTGTGGGGTATAGGTCATGGTGAACATCACATTGCGTGGGTCCCCGTAGTAGTTGCTGCCCCAGTTCGCGTTGTAGGCCGGGATGTAATACTTCTTGTCGAACATGTTGTTCAGGTTTGCCGCCACGGTGAATTCCTGGTTGATCTTGTAGGCCACCCGCGAATCCCACAATGCATTGCCCGGCACGCTGAACGTACGGTCATAGGCTTCGGTGCTGCTTTGCGCGGTCACACCGGCACCCACGCTCCAATGTTGCCAATCGCCCGGCAACTGGTAATCACCCCAGACCTTGAGCAAGTGCTTGGGGGTCCAAGTGCTGAAAATCTTGCCTTCGTAGGTGTCGTCCTTGAGGAATTCAGTGGTGTTGTAGGTGTAGCTGGAGGCCAGCTGCAGGCCTGGCAGCACCTCACCACTGAGTGTGGCTTCAAAGCCTTGGCTGCGGACCTTGCCAGAGGCGACCGAGCAGTACCAACCATTGCAGTTCATTGGCCCTTGCAGGTCCTGCACGCTACGGTTTTCCTGATCGTAACGGAAGATCGCAAACGAGGTATTGAGGCGCCCGTCAGCCAGCTCTCCCTTGATGCCCAACTCGTAGTTTTTGCCCTCGATAGGCTTGAGCAGGGAGCCGGAGGTGGTCAGGTTGGTTTGCGGCTCAAAGGCATCGGCATAGCTGGCGTAGGCCGACCACTGCTCGTTGAGCGCATAGACCAGGCCGGCGTAGGGCGTAACCTTGCCATTGGACTGGGTGGTATTGTCTTGCGGGGCACCATATGTGCCTTTGAAACCACTCTGGCCAATGTAGGAATAGTCATACCAACTGGTACGCGCACCGACGATCAACGTCAGCGGGTCCAGGACTTTCACACGCCAGGTACCATAGATGCCTTTCTGGCGAATGTCATACCAGCTCTTCGAGGCGGCACCCTCTTGGAACAATTGGTACTTGTCGCGCTGTGGGCGGTTGTGGTCGATGTTGAAGATATCCGCGCCGGGGTTTGAAGCCCGTGCCCACTGGTCGTCGGTGGTGAGCTTGGAATAGTTGGCGCCCAGCACCACTTCCTGCTGGAAGCCCAGCCCCTCAAACTTGCCGTTTACATACACATCCGCGCCGCGGCTCTTGGTATTGAAGTCGGTGATCCAATCTACATAGGGCACAGCGCCACCGCCGACGGGTACCGTGTCCCACGTCGCCTGGTAGGTTGCGTCGTTGTGCTCATCCATGGCTACCAGTGCGGCTTTCACTTTCCAGTTATCGTTGAAGCGGTGCTCGATGTCGGCAAACACCTGAGTCTGATTGTTGACGCTGCGGTTCCAACTGGCGCCGACAAATGTCGAACGCGGCAGACCGATATCACTGCCGTCGGCATAACGGGGCAACGACATGAAGTTGGGGCGCGAATGGCCCTTCTGGTTACTGATGCCCAGGCCGACGGTGGTGTCGGGAGTGAAATCGTAGTCGACGGCGCCATAAACCGTCTGGTTCCAGCCGCCCGCATAGTCGACGAAGGAATCGGTGGTGTCGTAATCCGCCACGAAGCGTCCGCGCAAGGTGCCTGCGGCGTTCAGCGGGCCACCGACATCGACCTGAGTGCCGTAGTGGTCCCATGAGCCAGCCTTGGCGGTAATGGTCGCCGTCGGCGCTTGCTGCCCGCGCTTGCGCACCAGGTTCATGGTGCCGCCGGGGCTGTTGGCACCTTGCAGCAAGGCGGCCGGGCCGCGCAGCGTCTCGACGCGGTCGTAAATGGCCATGTTTTCGGTGAGATAGCTGCCCAAGGTGTAAGTGTTACGTGGAATCCCCACACCGTCGTATTGCAGGGTGCCAACCTCGAAGCCACGGGAGAAGATGAACATACCGGAGCCGGGAGACTTGGTCGCTGTCAGGCCGGGCGTGCGCTTGACCACTTCAGAGAGCTTGGTGGTGTTCTGATCATCCATCTGCTTGCGGGTCATGACGCTGACCGACTGCGGGATGTCCTTGAGTTTTTGCTCGCCCTTGCCCAGGGTCACGGCCCCCGTGGTGTACGAGCCCGTGCCTTCGGTGGTGACGCCCAGGCGTTCGGCCGTGATGGTGGTGGCGCCCACTTCCAGGGCTGAACCTGGTACCACACGTTTTTCCAGGGTGACGGTATCGGCATTGATAAACGCCGCGCTCAGTCCCGTGCCGCCGAGCAGTTGCCCCAAGGCTTCACGCTGCCCCAGGTTGCCCTTCACACCCGGCGATATCACCCCCTGGGTCAACTCCCCATTCACTAGCACCTGAACCCGCGTCACCGCCGAGAACGCCGCCAGCGCAGCGTCCAGGCCCTGCCCGGGAATATCGAAGCGGTAGGTCTGGGCCTGGTTGGCCTCAGCGGCCTGCAGGTACGACGGCGCGATACAGCTAGCCAAGGAAATGGCCAAGGCCAGCAAGGGCCGTGTGGCGAATCGGTGTGCCATGAATGGTGCTCCCCGGTACAAAAGTCTGTGATCGGCGCCGCACTACTTGAGAGTGCTTACTATTTACGCCTCAGTGATCAAGGACGATGGCTTGCGGGGAAACCCTGAAAATATTTTGAGAAATTGCCGTCAGGACGCATTGCCTTCACGCAACACCAGCAAATACGGGGTGTAGTGCTCGGCACGCAGGTTGAGGGTGTATTCCAACGCCTTGAGCACGGCATCGGGTTTGTCGATTTCGAACACGCCGGACACTACCCGACTGCGCAACGCATCACCGAGCACCAGCGTCTTGCCGGGCCAGTAACGGTTCAGTTCAGAGACCACCACCGACAAAGGTTGCTGACGGAACACCAGTTGCCGCTGACGCCAGGCAAAGCCGCTGGCCGGGTCGAAACCGTGGACGTGTGCAAGGTGCCGGTCCTGATACTCCACGGCCCGCCCCGGTTCCAGATAGACCGGCGTGCCGCTCCCTGCACTGACTTCAACCTTGCCCTGCGCCACCTGCACACGCGTCTGGTCATCCCGCCGCGCCACACTGAACTGGGTGCCGACCACTCGCACCCAGCCGTCGCCCGACTGCACCACGAAGGGCCGTGCGGGGTCCTTGGTCACATCGAAGAAACCTTCGCCACGCAGCAAACGAATCTGCCGCTCACCCGCACTCATGCGGATTTGCACCGCACTGTCGGTGTTGAGTTGAAGGTGGGAACCATCGGCCAGTTCAATGCTGCGCGACTCGCCAGTGCCAGTGGCGTAGTCGGCGCGCAAGCGGTCAAGCCAGGGAGTGTTCTGCACGGTCAGGCCCACGGCCAGCAACACGGCAGCCGCATACGCCCAGCGCCGCAGCGGTGTACGCCAGGTGGCCTGCTCGGCACGGCGAATGACGCGCGCCGGCTCACGCAGGCCGCCGAGCATCGCCTGCACTTCCTGCCAGACATCATCCTGCGCCTGGCCCTGACCGAGCCACGCAGCAAAGGCGTCCATTTCAGCCGGGGTCAAGTCCTCGGCGTGCAGGCGGAAATACCAGCCGGACGCCTCTTCGAACAACACATCAGCAGTAGGCAGGGCAGTCATTACCGACGTCCTTGTGCATCGCAGGCTAGGCGCGTCTTGATGTACCCACGGCATTCAATCAAGGCGCGACGCAATTGGTATTCCACACTGCGCGGGCTGATCGACAGGCGTTCGCCAATCTCGCGGTAGGAAAGCTCGTCGACATGATAGAGCAGGAAGATCTGCCGAGTCGCCTCGGGCAGGCCCAGGATCGCATCCTGCATCAGTTGCTCCTGCTGATAGGCGGCCAGTTGTTCGTCGGCACCGGGGTTGCTGCAGGGCAGTTCTTCGCTCGGTGCGCCGGCATCCAGACGCTCGCGGCGGATAGCCTGGCGCTGGTGGTCGCGCACCAGGTTGCTGGCAATGGTGAAGAGGAACGCGGGTAGGTTATCGATCTTCTCGCCGGACTCCAGGCGCGCCAGGCGCAGGAAGGATTCCTGGGTCAGGTCGGCAGCCACCTGGGCGCTGCCGGTGCGGCGCGTGACGAAGGCTTCGAGGGCTTTCTTCTGCTCCGCGAACAGGCGCGCGATCTGCGTATTCCAGGAGGACACAGCACTACCTTGAGAAGAACGGACGGTTCAGGGAGTGCGCACGCTAGCAAAGAATGAGATTAGTTCGCAATTGATATCTATTTTGCCTTTGAGTCTGCGGTGTTCTTAAGACCGCCTTCGCGGGCAAGCCCGCTCCCACAGTTGACCGCGCCCAACATGAGAATGCGGTCGACGGTGGAAGCTGGCTTGTCTGCGATGCAGTGACTCGGTCTTACTGGATCTCTTCCGGCTTGACGATCACCCAGTTCTTGTCCGCCGTCACCGGCAGCCCTTCCTTGGCTTGCGCCGCCGCGTGCTTGGCGATCATGCCGTTGAGTTGGGTCATGTACTTGTCTTTGCGGTTGATCCACAGGTGGACGCCGCCCTTGGCCACGTCAACGTCGTGGAACAGCATGTAGCCGTCGCTGGTCGGTGTGTCACCGCCGACAATCACTGGTTTTTTCCATTCGTCGATGTAGGTGAGGATCGCCGCGTGCTTGCCGGCCATCCAGGTCGCCGGGGTCCACAGGTAGGGGGTCAGTTCCAGGCCGAGGTTGCTCTTCTCATCATACTTGCCGGCAGTGATCTGTTTGCGTGCGGTGGTCAGCTCGCCGGTCTTGCGGTCCTTGAGCATCGTGGTCACGCCGATAACGTTCTCGGGTTTGACGTTGTAGCCGTACTTCGGATCAGCCGCGACCATGCGCACCAGCTCCTCGGACGCGGCGGTCATCACATATACCTCGATGCCGTTTTCCATCAGCTTGTTGTACAGCTCGGCCTGGCCGGTGAAGACTTTTGGCGGCTGTACCTCGGATTTTTTCACCACGTCGCCTTCGAAATAGCTGACCGGCACGGGCTTGCCGGAGGCCATAAGCTCGTCGACCTGCACTTTGAGTTCCTTGAGGGTGAAGCCGGAAAAAATCTGCGCAACCCAGGGGTAGCAGACCATGTCGTCGACTTCGCACAGGCGATAGTAGTAGCTGAACAGACTTTCCTTGTGGTCGGCGGTGTCTTTGAAGGGGATAAGCTTGAGCGAAGGGTCCATGGTTTCGCGGGTGATCAGGCCCTTGTTTTCCATGAACGGCAGCAAGGACTCTTCAAGGTCGTAGCGGTAACTGGTGTTGTCCATATCGAACACCGCGTAGTTACCCTTGTTGGCGTTGGCGGCGATCATTTCATTGAGTTGTTTGGCGGCAGGTGCCGGCCAGTGTTTCAACTCGGTGGCGGCAAACGCCTGGCTGGCGAGCCCGAGGCAAAAGGCGGCGGATACCAATAGTTTCGGCGCGAGCTTCATAGGCGTTGTCTCCCTCAAGTGAAAGACATCGACGCTAACAAATCCGTATGACAGTTATCGCCCGAGCGCGACCGCTGACGTCGCGATTGCGCCAAGCGCATACGCTTGGGCGTCAAACACTTATTCCAAAAACGACAGTCGCCATTCCATATTGGTATTAAATCAATATATTTCAAGCTGTTAGGCTTCCCGGTTCGCAATCGCAGGCTCACGCGATTGGCTGCCTTCTCAACGGAGCTTCAATGAATCTGCCCCTGATTCTCAATTTATTGGTGTTCGTGGCCCTGTTGCTGGGCCTGGCACAAACCCGCCGTACAAACTGGAGCCTGGCCAAGAAGGTCCTGTTCGCCCTGGTGCTTGGCGTGCTGTTCGGTGCGGCGTTGCATACGATCTACGGCGACGGCAACCCGGTGCTCAAAGCTTCGATCGGCTGGTTTGATCTGGTCGGCAACGGCTATGTGCAGCTGCTGCAAATGATCGTGATCCCGCTGGTATTCGCCTCGATCCTCAGTGCCGTGGCACGCCTGCACAACGCCTCGTCCCTGGGCAAGATCAGCTTCCTGACCATCGGCACGCTGCTGTTCACCACGGCCATCGCGGCCCTGATCGGCATCGGCCTGACCAACCTGTTCGGCCTCACCGCCGAAGGCCTGGTGGCCGGCACCCAGGAAATGGCGCGCCTGCAAGTGATCCAGAGTGATTACGCAGGCAAGGTTGCCGACCTGAATATCCCGCAGTTGCTGTTGTCGTTCGTACCGGCCAACCCGTTCGCCGACCTGGCCCGGGCCAAGCCGACGTCGATCATCAGCGTGGTGATTTTCGCCGCGTTCCTTGGGGTTGCCGCGCTGCAACTGCTCAAGGACGACGTGGAAAAAGGCCAGAAAGTCCTTAACGCCATCGACACCCTGCAAGCCTGGGTGATGCGCCTGGTGCGCCTGGTGATGAAGCTGACCCCCTACGGTGTGCTGGCGCTGATGACCAAAGTGGTCGCCGGTTCCAACCTGCAAGACATCATCAAGCTGGGCAGTTTCGTGGTGGTGTCGTACCTGGCCCTGGGCCTGATGTTCGTGGTGCACGGCCTGCTGCTGTCCTTGGCCGGGATCAACCCGCTGCGCTTCTTCCGCAAGGTCTGGCCGGTGCTGACCTTCGCCTTCACCAGCCGCTCCAGCGCTGCAAGCATCCCGCTGAGCATTGAAGCGCAGACCCGTCGCCTGGGCATCCCGCAATCCATCGCCGGCTTCGCCGCCTCGTTTGGCGCGACCATCGGCCAGAACGGTTGTGCCGGTCTTTACCCTGCGATGTTGGCGGTGATGGTCGCGCCGACCGTGGGCATCAACCCGCTGGACCCGCTGTGGATCGCGACCCTGGTGGCGATAGTGACCTTGAGTTCGGCGGGCGTTGCCGGCGTGGGCGGCGGTGCGACCTTTGCCGCGCTGATCGTGCTGCCGGCCATGGGCTTGCCGGTGTCACTGGTGGCGCTGTTGATTTCCGTGGAGCCGTTGATCGACATGGGCCGTACGGCGTTGAACGTCAATGGTTCGATGACGGCGGGGGCGATTACCAGCCAGATCATGGGGCAGACGGATAAAGCGTTGCTGGATGCCGATGAGCATGCCGAGTTAGCGCAGGTCTGATAGACCGCTATCGCAGGCAAGCCAGCTCCCACATTTAATGTATTCACACATCAAACTGTGGGAGCTGGCTTGCCTGCGATGCTTTTAGGCTTTTTCCCACACCTCGAAGTTGTAGGCCGGCTTATCACCTTCAGCCGGATTCTCGACATTCGACACCAGCTTCCACTGGTTCCCATCAAACTGCGGAAACCACGCATCCCCTTCCGGGCTCAGCGCCACGCGGGTCAGGTACAAGCGATCGGCCTGTTCCAGCCCCTGCGCATATAGCTGCGCGCCGCCGATCAGCATCAGCTCGTCCACGCCTTGCGCCTTGGCCCACTCCTCAGCGCGCTCGACCGCTGCACCCAGTGAAGGAAAAACTTCCGCACCTTCCAGCACAAGATCGGTCTGACGGCTGACCACCAGGTTCAAGCGCCCCGGCAGCGGTCGGCCCAGGGAGTCCCAGGTCTTGCGCCCCATGATGATCGGCTTGCCAAGGGTGGTGGCTTTGAAATATTTGAAATCCCCCGGCAAATGCCAGGGCATGCTGTTGTCGACGCCGATCACACGGTTTTCACCGAGGGCTGCGATCAGGCTTAAAGGGAGAGTTTTTTTCATGGCGACGAGAATACCAGAGCGGCGAGCCAGCGGTTATGCTCCAACCTCATCAACACGACAGGACGGCGCGTGACTGCACTGAACCCGCTGCACAGACTTTGGCTGACAGAAACCGTGCGCCTGCGGGAAGAACACGCCGGCCCCCTGGAAGACCTGGAAGCCAACCGCTTGGCCCGCACCGCCGGGGGCGACCTGGCCACGCGCATCCAGCAGCGTGCGCTGCACCTGGCCGAGCGCGATGGTTTGGCCGCCGCGCTCAGCCGCTGGCTGCAAGGCGCACGCCTGGCGCTGTTGTTACTGGCGGCGGTCGCCGTCATCAGCGGCGCCGGTTTGGCGTTCGCCGCGCTGGGTAATGGCCTGGCCCCGGTGAATGTGTTCTGGGCCTTGGGCAGCCTGCTCGGCCTGAACCTGATCTTGCTGATCAGTTGGGCCCTGGGCCTGCTGTTTGCCGGCGAACACAGCGCCAGCCTTGGCCGGCTGTGGTTGTGGCTCAGCGAGAAACTGGCCCGTGACGCCAAGGCCGCACAGTTGGCACCCGCGCTGCTGCTGTTGTTGCAACGGCAAAAACTCAATCGCTGGGCGGTGGGTGTGCTGGTCAACAGCTTGTGGCTGCTGGCCTTGCTCAGCGCCCTGGTGATCCTGCTGACCCTGCTCGCCACCCGCCGCTATGGGTTTGTGTGGGAAACCACCATTCTCGGCGCCGATACCTTTGTCGCCGTGACCCAGGCCCTCGGCACATTCCCGGCTCTGCTCGGTTTCAATGTGCCCACCGTGGAGATGATCCGCGCCAGCGGCGACTCCGCGCTGAATATCGAAAGCGCCCGCCAGGCCTGGGCGGCCTGGTTGGTGGGCGTGTTGCTGGTCTACGGTCTGCTGCCGCGGTTGATCCTTGCCTTACTGTGCCTGTGGCGATGGAAACGCGGGCGCGCAGCGTTGCACCTGGACCTCAACCTGCCCGGCTACGCCCAACTGCGCGAACGCCTGATGCCCAGCAGCGAGCGCCTGGGGGTCAACGATGTGGCGCCCGATCACCTGCACCCGATCAGCGGCGGCGCAAGTGAGCTGGAGAGTGATGGCGCCTTGCTGGTCGCCATCGAACTCGACGACCAACACCCTTGGCCCCCCAAACTGCCTGCCAACGTCAAGAACGCCGGCATCCTCGACAGCCGCGAATCACGCAACAAACTGCTGGAGCAACTCAGCCGTTTCCCACCCGCGCGCCTGGCCATCGCCTGTGACCCGCGCCGCTCGCCCGACCGTGGCAGCCTGGCACTGATCGCCGAGCTGGCACGCAGCGCCACCGACACTCGCGTATGGCTGCTGCAGGCACCACCGGGCCAGGCGCTGGACGCCGAGCGCCTGGGCGACTGGCATGCCGCGTTGCAACAGCTTGAAGTGTCGTTTGCCGATTGCGCGCCGCTCACTTGGCTGGAGACAGGTCATGACTAAACCGCTGAAACTCGCCGTGGTCGGCCATACCAACGTGGGCAAAACCTCATTGTTGCGCACCCTCACCCGCGATGTCGGCTTTGGCGAAGTGTCCCATCGCCCCAGCACCACGCGGCACGTGGAAGGTGCACGCCTATCGGTAGATGGCGAAGCTTTGCTGGAGCTGTACGACACTCCCGGCCTGGAAGACGCCATCGCCCTGCTCGATTACCTGGAACGCCTCGACCGCCCCGGCGAACGCCTGGATGGCCCTGCGCGGCTGGCGCGTTTCCTGGAAGGCAGCGAGGCGCGCCAGCGTTTCGAACAGGAAGCCAAGGTGTTGCGCCAATTGCTGGCCTCGGATGCCGGCCTGTACGTGATCGACGCTCGCGAGCCGGTGCTGGCCAAGTACCGCGACGAGCTGCAAGTGCTAGCCAGTTGCGGCAAGCCGTTGTTGCCGGTGCTCAATTTCGTCAGCAGCAGCGACCACCGCGAACCGGACTGGCGCGAAGCCCTGGCCCGCCTCGGCCTGCATGCGCTGGTGCGTTTCGACAGCGTGGCACCGCCCGAAGACGGCGAACGCCGGCTGTATGAAAGCCTGGCCCTGCTGCTGGAAAACTCACGGCCGCAGTTGGAACGCCTGATCCTCGATCAAGAAGCCCAGCGCCAGGCCCGCCAGCAAAGCGCCGCCCGCTTGATCGCCGAACTGTTGATCGACTGCGCGGCCTGCCGTCGCAGTGTGACAACCGAGAATGAGCCCCAAGCCGTCAGCGACTTACGCAAGGCCGTGCGCCAACGCGAACAAAAGTGCGTTGAAGCCCTGCTCAAACTGTTCGGCTTTCGCCCACAGGACGCGGCGGCCAGCGACCTGCCGCTGCTCGACGGTCGCTGGGGCGATGACTTGTTCAACCCCGAAACCCTCAAGCAACTTGGCGTGCGGGTCGGCGGCGGGATAGCTGCCGGAGCCGCTGCCGGTGCTGGCGTGGATCTACTGGTCGGCGGCCTGACCCTTGGCGCCGCGGCCCTGGCAGGCGCTATCGCTGGTGGCGCCCTGCAAACCGCACGCAGCTACGGCAGTCGCCTGCTCGGCAAGATCAAGGGCCAGCGCGAGCTGACCGTCGACGACAGCGTATTGCGCCTGCTCGCCTTGCGCCAACGCCAACTGCTCAAGGCCTTGAACCTGCGCGGCCATGCGGCGATGCACAGCATCAAGGTCGACACGCCCCAGGACAAAACCTGGCGCGAGGGCAAACTGCCCGACGCCTTGAACAAGGCCCGCGCCTATCCGCAATGGTCATCCCTCAACCCTCACGCGAAACTAAGCCAGGCCGAGCGCCAGGAGCAGGTTGAAGCCCTGGCCCAACGCCTGGACCAGACCTGAACCGCCAATGCCTGCCTGTTCCGGGTTCATCACGCTTCTCCCCATAACCTGCGGATATTGCGCTCGGCCATGGCCGGCCCCACGCTCATCCCTACGCCGGTGTGCATCAAGGCAGCGCTGACGCCAGGTGCCGCCTGCACAAACGAAAACGGCCCGGGGCCGCGAGCGCCGTAGACGCCTTGCCAGCGCTCGACCACCTGGATGTTGCACCCCAGGGTCTGCTGCGCCAGCTCGATCATCCAGTCATCGATCTGCTCGGCATTGAAGGGCGTCGGGTCGCTGTCGTAATGGTGGGAGTCGCCGATGATCAGTTCGCCATGGGGCGTGGGGCTGATCAGTAGGTGAATGCCGTGTTCCTGCAAATGTGGCGTTTCGCGCAGAATCTGCGCCTGGACCACAGCGGCTTCCGGCAGGTCGGCGAAAGCGCCGTAATGCACGCAACTTAAGCCGGTGAGCAGGGCGTGTTGCAGGTTCAGATTAAGCACCGGCCGCGCACGCAGCATTTGCAGGCGGCAGGTGTGCGGGTTGAGCGGGGCGATGGATTCGGCCAGCAGGGTTTGATAGTCGTGGCCTGAACAGACAACGATCTGCTCCCCGCGAAAGCTGCCGGCCGTGCTGTGCAGCTGGCCCGGCTCTACGTCACGTACCAGCGTGGAGAAGTGAAACTCCACGTGCAAGTGCTGGCTCAGGTAATGGATCAGCGCCGGGATCGCCTCGCGGGAGTACAGCTGCTGGTCATCCTTGCCATGCAAGGCGGCGCGGTGATGGCGGAACTGGCCGGCGTACAGGTCGTTCATGGCAGCGCCTTGCAGCAGCTGTACGTTGTAGCCGTGCTCCCGCGCGCGCCCGGCGCAGAAGGCTTCGAGCAGATGTTCTTCGGCTTCGGTGCGGGCGAACAGGTAGGAGCCATTGCGCTTGAGCGCCAGGCCCGCCGCTTGCGCCCACTGGCCCCAGATTTCGCGGCTTTCCCGCGCCAGGTCCAGCATTGGCCCTGGTGGTTGACCGGTGACCAGTGCCTGGCCGAAGTTGCGCACTGAGGCGCCCAATGGCGTGGCGCTGCGCTCGAACACCTTGACCTTGAGGCCGCGCCTGGCGGCGGCATAGGCGTGGGAGAGGCCGAGGATGCCGGCGCCGACGATCAGTAAATCGCTGTGTTGTGTCATGACATGATGTTCCTGTCCTTGAGGCCGCAATCGCAGGCAAGCCAGCTCCCACACTTGAACGGGTTCACACATCAAAATGTGGGAGCTGGCTTGCCTGCGATGAGGCCATCAGCCCTAACGAAAGTCCTACTGACCGGCTACCTTCTCCGACTTACCGTCATAACGCTTACGCCATTCGGCCAGGATGCTGTCACGGTTCCTGGAAGCCCAGACAAAGTCGTTCTTGATCAACCGTTGCTCATAGTCTGCCGGCAATTCGGTCTGCGGCTTGGCGATACCCGGTTGCGCGAGCACGGCGAAGTTTTCCTTGTACAGGTCCATCGCCGCGGTGCTAGCAGAGAAGTCGGCGAGTTTTTTCGCCGCGTCGGCATGGGCAGTGCCCTTGATCACAGCGGTGGCTTCGATCTCCCAGCCCAGGCCCTCTTTGGGCAGGATGATCTCCA
Source organism: Pseudomonas sp. MYb193 (assembly GCF_002966775.1). NCBI lineage: Bacteria > Pseudomonadati > Pseudomonadota > Gammaproteobacteria > Pseudomonadales > Pseudomonadaceae > Pseudomonas > Pseudomonas sp. MYb193. Next base: position 5,821,448 of record NZ_CP023269.1, read on the forward strand.
GCGGCGCGCCCTGGCGTTTGAGCTGAACCGCCGGGTATTCGAAGGAAATGCCAATCGGGAACTCACCGGACGCCGCCAGCTTGCACGGCTTGGAGCCGGAGTGAACGTACTGGCCGATGTTCCGGTGCAGGTCGTCCATGTACAGCCAGCCTTGCTTCTCGCCGAACGTCTGGAGCCAGGCGCTGACATCCAGGAAGCCGGTGCCTGAAGACGCCGGGTTAGGCATCACGATCTTGCCCTTGTATTCGGGCTTGGTCAGGTCCTGCCAGCTCACCGGTTTGGTGAGGCCCTGCTTCTCGGCTTCGACGGTGTTGAAGCAGAGGGTGGCGGCCCACACGTCCATGCCCACCCAGGCCGGAGGGTTGGCGGCGTCGCGGTAGTGCTTGCCGATCTTGTCCAGGTCCTTGGGCGCGTAGTTGTCGAGCATGCCTTGCTGATCGAGGATCGCCAGGCTGGAGGCGGCCAGGCCCCACACCACGTCAGCCTGGGGGCGGTCTTTCTCGGCCAGCAGTTTGGCGGTGATGATGCCGGTGGAGTCGCGCACCCACTTGATCTCGACGTCGGGGTTGGCCTGTTCAAAAGCTTTTTTGTAGGTCTTCAATTGCTCGGCTTCAAGGGCCGTGTACACGGTCAACTCGGTCTTGGCGAAGGCATTCAGGCTGAATGCCGTGAGGACTGCAGCGACCAGCGCCAGGGGCTTGAACATGGAGCACCTCCTTCAGGGATGTTTTATTGGCCAGGTGCGCGCTGGCGCCAGGCTTGGGAGCGGCGCAGCGCGCCACGTGAAGCCCACGCCAGCAGCAGCGAGACGCTGGCCGAGGTGAACAGGATCAGGGTCGACATGGCCGCCGCGCCGCCCACATTGCCGGCGTCGTCCATGTTCAGCACGGCGACGGCGGCGAGGATGGTGTCGGGGCTGTAGAGGAAGATCGCGGCGGACACGGTGGTCATCGCCGAGACAAACAGGTAGCGCAGGATATCCAGCAGCGCCGGCAGGCAGATCGGCACCGTGACGCGCAGATAGTGGCGGTACAACGGTGCCTTGAGGGACAACGCGGCGGCTTCGAACTCGGCGTCCAACTGGCGCAAGGCAGTGGTCGCGGTCATCTGCGCGGTGGTCAGGTAGTGCGCAGTGGTGCACACCACCAGCAACGCCATGCTGCCGTACAACACATGCAACGGGTTGCCGTTGAGGTTGAAGAAGAACACGTAGCCCAGCCCCAGGACCAGGCCCGGCACGGCCATCGGCACGAAGCTGAGCATGCGCAGCGCCAGGTTGAGGTTCTTCTGGCCCTTGGTTTTTTCCATCAGGTAGGCGCCGGTGAAAATCAGCACGCTGCCGATCAACGCTGTGCACAGCGCCATGGTCAGGCTGTTGCGATAGGCCAGCCAGCCGCCGCCGGCGGTGTCTTCGAATTGGTAGTGGTTGAGCGACAGCGACAGGTTGTAGGGCCAGAACTTCACCAGCGAGGAGTACACCGCCATGCCGAACACCAGCAGCAACGCCGCGCAAATCAGCAGCACGACGGCCAGATAGCACCCGTCGCGCAGCCGCGATGGCGCTGGCTGGAACACCTGGGCGCGACCGCTCATCGCGTTGCCATGCCGACGGCGCAACCACGCATCCACGCCAAAGCTGAACAGTGCCGGCAGCAGCAACACCATGCCGATCAATGCGCCGCGACCGAACTGTTGCTGGCCGACCACCGCCTTGTAGGCTTCCAGCGCCAGCACCTGATAATCGCCGCCCACCACCACCGGTACTCCGAAGTCGGTGATGGTCAGGGTGAACACCAGGCAGAATGCGGCGAACACCGCCTGGCGCGTGGCCGGCCAGGTAATGCTGCGAAACGCCCGTGCCGGGCTGGCACCCATGCTCGAAGCGGCGTCGAACAAGCGTGCATCCGCCAGGGACAACGCCGACAGCAAAATCATCAAGGCATGGGGAAAGGTGTAGATCACCTCACCGAGCACAATGCCCCAGAAGCCGTAGATATTTTCCGAGAACAAGCCGCGCAGCAGGCCCTGGTTGCCGAACAGATAAACCAGGGCAATGCCCGGCAGCATCGACGGCGCCATCAATGGCAGCAATGACAGGCCGCGCCAGATGGACTTGCCGGGGATCAGCGTGCGTTGCAGGGCATAGGCAAACAAGTAGGCCAGCGGTACGACGATGGCCGCGACGCTGAGGGAAACTTTCAGGCTATTGCCCAGCAACCAGTGGAAGTTGGCGCTGCCCAGCAGTTCGCGAGCGGCTACCAAGCCACCGCCCTGCCCGGCTTCGCTGCTGAAGCCGCGCCAGAAGATCGCCAACAGCGGCAACAGCACCGCCACCACTAACAGGCCCAGCCAGAGCCACTTGCCGCCGACCACGAAGAGGCGGTCGCCCCACTCGGCGCGTGATACCTGACGCAGCACCGGCAATGTCATCACAGCCCCCATCTCAGGCAAACACCTGCAGGCTGCGCGGCGGCAACGCCACCCAGATGTCCTGGGCGCCCAGGCGCGGCATCGCTTCCGGCGCCAGTTCAGCCAGCAACGCATGGCCCGGCAATTGTTCCAACTCAAAGCTCATGCGGCAGCGGTTGCCGAGGAAGGTAATCTCGCGAACCTTGGCCGGGAACAGGTTTTCTTCATGCACCGGCGGGTTGACGCAAATGGCTTCCGGGCGGCAAAACAAGCGGCCGGACTGGGCGACACCCGCGTCCTCAGCCAGGCGCATGTTCAACCCACCCACCTGGGCATGGCTGGCGCTGTTACGGCTGAACGGCAACCAGTTGCCCTGGCCGACAAACTCCGCCACGAACGGCGTGGCCGGGCGGTCGTAGATTTCCTGGGGCGTGGCGTACTGCTCGACCTTGCCGTTGTTCATCACGGCGATGCGGTCGGCCATCAACATGGCTTCGTCCTGGTTGTGGGTCACCATCAAGGTGGTGATGCCCAGGCGCCGCTGCAGTTGGCGCAGTTCGGTGCACAGGTGCTCGCGCACCCGGGCATCGAGGGCCGACATCGGCTCATCCAACAGCAATAACGACGGCGCCGGCGCCAGTGCGCGGGCCAGGGCGACGCGCTGTTGCTGGCCGCCGGAGAGTTGGCCGGGGTACTTCTTTTCGCTGCCCACCAGCCCCACCAGCTCAAGCATCTGCGCGACCCGCTTGCGCACTTCATCGCGGCCGCTGCCGTTGAGGCCGTAGCCGATGTTCGCTTCAACGCTGAGGTTGGGAAACAACGCGTAGGACTGGAACAGGATGCCGTAGTCCCGCGCCTGGGGTGGCAGCAAGGACACGTCCCGCTCGCCCAGGTAAAGCTCACCGCTGTCCTGGCGCTCCAGGCCGGCGATGCAGCGCAGCAGTGTGGTCTTGCCGCAGCCGGAAGGGCCCAGCAGGCACACCAGCTCGCCGGCGGCGACGTCCAGGGAGACGTTGTCCAGCGCGGTGAAGGCGCCAAAGCGTTTCTGGATTGCGCGCACTTTCATCGGTGCGCCGGGTTGGGTCAGGGCTGTGTGCATGGTGGCACCTCATCGAACGGATGAAGGCCATGCTAGGGAGGCAATGCGTAGCGGGTGTGGCAGAAAGGCAAAAGGAGGTGATAGTGGTATTGGTGGATTTGTGTAGGACTCACGACCGCTATCGCAGGCAAGCCAGCTCCCACACTTGAATGGGTTCACCAATCAAAAATGTGGGAGCTGGCTTGCCTGCGATGGCTATTTAAAAGCCGCCATCAATGTTCAGAGGGGTGACATTTCCTGAGCCAGGCCAAGGAACGCCGCCGGCAGGCGCGCTCCTTTGCGCTCCTTGAGGCAATACAGATACTCCGGAATCTGCGGTGCATTCTCGATGGTCAGCACGCGCAACTGCGGGTCATGGGGCACTTCCTGGCGGGCGATGATGCTGATGCCGATATTGCGCAGCACCGCCTCGCGAATCGACTCACGGCTGCCAATCTCCAACAACGGCCCATATCCGACACCCGCATTCTTCAACATCTCTTCAGTCAGCCTGCGGGTAGTGGAGCCCGCTTCACGCATCAGCAAGGTATGCCCGACTAGCGCGCTCAACGAAACGTGATCGAGCTTGGCCAACGGGTGATTGCGGTGCACCGCCAGCACCAGCGGGTCGGTGCCCAGCACGCGGCGGATCAGCCGGGCGTCTTCCAGCAATTGCGATGAGGCCGCGACATCGACGCGGTAATCGTCCAGCGCCTCAAGCACCTGCTGGGAGTTGCCGATTTCCACCGACACGTCCACCTGGGGCAGGCGCTCGCGAAAGGCTTTGACCAGATCGAGGATGTAATACGGCGCCGTTGCGGCGATTCTCAGCGCACCCTGCACCTGGCCGTTGTTGCGCAGGAAAAACTCGATATCCGCTTCCTGCTGCAACAGCGCCTTGACCATCGGCAACAGCCGCGCGCCTTCGTCGCTGACGGTGAGGCGGCGGCCGCCACGGTAGAACAACTCGACGCCGTAGTGGCCTTCGAGGTTGCGAATCTGGGTGGTCACCGTGGGCTGGCTCAAGCCGAGTTTCTTCGCCGCCTGGGTAATGCTGCCCAGGCGGGCGACCATGAAAAACGCCTTTAACTCAGCACTCAGCACACCACCCTCTCATCCTCTATTTGCGCACCAGGCGCAGGCCATTGAACACCACCAGCAGGCTCACGCCCATGTCGGCGAAGACCGCCATCCACATGGTCGCCATGCCCATGAACGTGACGGCCAGGAAGATCGCCTTGATCACCAGCGCCAGGGCGATGTTCTGCTTGAGGATACTCGACGTTTGCCGCGACAACCGAATGAAAGCCGGAATCTTGCGCAAATCATCGTCCATCAGCGCCACGTCGGCGGTCTCGATAGCGGTATCGGTGCCCGCTGCGGCCATGGCAAAGCCGATCTCGGCACGAGCCAGGGCCGGGGCGTCGTTGATACCGTCACCGACCATGCCCACCCGATGGCCCTGGCCGTAGAGGGTTTCGATGGCTTGCAGTTTGTCGGTGGGTAACAGGTCGCCCTGGGCCTGGTCGATACCCACCTGGGCCGCAATGGCCTTGGCAGTGTGGGTGTTGTCGCCGGTGAGCATCAGGGTCTTGATGCCCAGGTCGTGCAACTGCTGGATGGCTTCGCGGCTGCTCTCCTTGACCGTGTCGGCCACGGCAAACAGCGCCAGCGGGCCAGACTTGTCCAACAGCAACACCACGGACTTGCCTTGTTTTTCCAGGGCAAAGAGTTTCTCTTCCAAGGCCGCGGAACACAGGCCGAGGTCTTCCACCAGGCGGTGGTTACCCAGGTGATAGGTCTGGCCGTTGATGTCACCCCGCACACCGCGCCCGGCCAGGGCCTCGAAGTTATCCACAGCGTGAGTCGACAGGTTTTTATCCACAGCCGCGTTGGCAATCGCCAGGGACACCGGGTGATCGGAACGCGATGCCAAGCTGGCCGCCAGGGCCGGCGCGCTGTCTTCGATATTCGGGAACAGCGGCAGGTAGTCGGTTTGCACCGGTTTGCCGTGGGTGATGGTGCCGGTCTTGTCGAGGGCCAGGTAGTCGAGCTTGTAGCCACCCTCCAGGTACACGCCGCCCTTGATCAGGATGCCTTTGCGCGCCGCTGCTGCCAGGCCGCTGACGATGGTCACCGGGGTGGAGATCACCAAGGCACAAGGGCAGGCCACCACCAGCAGCACGAGGGCGCGGTAGATCCAGTCAAACCACACGCCCGCCATGAACAGCGGCGGAATCACCGCCACACCGAGGGCAAACAGGAAGACAGCCGGGGTGTAGACCTTGGAGAAACTGTCGACAAACCGCTGGGTTGGGGCGCGTGCGCCTTGAGCCTGTTCCACCGCGTGGATGATCCGCGCCAGCGTGGAGTTGTTGGCCGCGGCGGTGACCTTGTACTCCAGGGCGCCGGCCTGGTTGATGGTGCCGGCAAACACTTTATCGCCCACGGTTTTTTCTATCGGCAGGCTTTCCCCGGTGATCGGTGCCTGGTCGATGGTGGACTGGCCGGCCGTGACTTCACCGTCGAGCCCGATGCGCTCGCCGGGTTTTACTCGGACAATCGCGCCAAGATCAATGCTTTTGACCTCTTGTTCCAACCAGGAACCGTCGACCTGGCGCACCGTGGCCTGTTCCGGGGTCATCTGCATCAGGCCGCTGATGGCGTTGCGCGCCCGGTCCAGGGACTTGGCCTCAATCAACTCGGCCACGGTGAACAGGAACATCACCATCGCCGCTTCCGGCCACTGGCCAATCAGGATCGCGCCCGTCACCGCGATGCTCATCAAGGCATTGATATTGAGGTTGAAGTTCTTCAGGGCAATCCAGCCCTTCTTGTAGGTGGTAAGGCCGCCGCTGAGAATCGACACCAACGCCACCAGCGCGATTACCCAGGTGGGCGCCACACCAGTGAAGTGCAACACCTCAGCCCCCAGGGCACCCACGCCCGACACCGCCAGCGGCCACCAATGTTTCTTGGCGGGCGGCGCGGCAGCGGGGCTGCCTTCTTCGATAGGGTCGGCCTGCATGCCGATGGACTTGATTGCCTCAATGATCGGCGCCGTGTTCGGCAGGTCATGGGTGACGCCGAGGATGCGGTTGATCAGGTTGAATTCCAGTTGCTGCACGCCAGCGAGCTTGCCCAGCTTGTTCTGGATCAGCGTCTGCTCGGTAGGGCAGTCCATGGCTTCGATGCGGAAGGTGCTCAGGCGCGAGCCGGCGGTGGGCGCTTCACTCAAGGTCACGATGGCAGGCCCGGCAGCGCCGGAGCAGCAGGAGCCGGAATGGCCGTGGTTATCCACTGGCGTGAGTTTGGCAGGCCCATGGTCATGTTTGTGATCATGGCCGTGGTCATGAGCGTGATCGTGATCGTGATCGTGATCGTGATCATGCTTGTGGTCGTGCTTGTGCGGGGTATGAATGGAGTGGCTCATCAGGTCGCGTCCGTAAAGGTGCCTGTTGCCAAGTAAAGACCCTGTAGCCACTATAGGGTCAAGCACCCATTTGGAGATTGCTGCGATGAAGATCGGCGAACTGGCCAAACTCACCGATTGCCCGGTGGAAACCATCCGTTATTACGAGAAGGAAAACCTGCTGCCGCCCCCGGCACGCACCGACGGCAACTACCGCGTATACACCCAGGCGCACACCGAGCGGCTGACCTTTATCCGCAACTGCCGCAGCCTGGATATGACCCTCGAAGAAATACGCAGCCTGCTGGGGCTGCGTGACAGCCCCCAGGACCAGTGTGAAAGCGTAAATGCGTTGATCGACGAGCATATCCATCATGTGAAAGCGCGGATCGATGGATTGCTGGCCTTGCAGGAGCAACTGCTGGACTTGCGCCAACGTTGCGGCGGTGGGAACCAGTGCGGGATCTTGCAGCAGTTGGAGGTCAGCGGAGGGATTTCGGCCAGCGAGGCCGAGCCTTCGCATGTGGGCAGAAGCCACGGCCATTAACTCAAGCGAACACCGAACCCATGTGGGAGCTGGCTTGCCTGCGATGGCGGTGGACCAGCGACATTGACGTCGCCTGACACTGCGCTATCGCAGGCAAGCCAGCTCCCACAATTTCTTCCCGCAACAGGCTTTAGATCGCCACGTCGGCCTTGATGCTTGGGTCGGCGTCGTAGCCCACGATTTCGAAGTCTTCGAACTTATAGTCGTAGATCGACGCAGGCTTGCGCTTGATCACCAGTTCCGGCAGTTTTTTCGGCGTACGCGCCAACTGGGTCTGGATCTGTTCCATGTGGTTGCTGTAGGCGTGGGTGTCGCCGGTGGTGACGATGATCTCGTGGGGGATCAGGTCGCACTGCTGGGCCAGCATGTGGGTCAGCAACGCCAGCGCAGCGGTGTTGTACGGCAGGCCCAGGAACACGTCGGAGCTGCGGATATACAGCTGCATCGACAGATGGCCGTCATGCACGAACGCCTGGTACAGCAAATGGCACGGCGGCAGGGCTTGCTTGCCGTTACGCGCGTTTTCCTGCGGACTCTGGGTTTCGTCCGGCAGGTATTCGACGTTCCAGCCGTGGAACAGGATGCGACGGCTGTTGGGGTTGGTCTTGAGCGTGTGCACCATGTAGTCGATCTGGTTGATCGTGCCGCCGTCCTTGGTCGGCCAGGCGGTCCACTGCTCGCCGTAGACCGGCCCCAGGTCGCCGTCTTCGGTGGCCCACTCGTCCCAAATCTTCACGCCATTTTCGTTGAGCCACTTGATGTTGGTGTTGCCGCTCAACATCCAGATCAGTTCGTTGGCGATGCTTTTGAAGTGCAGCTTCTTGGTGGTCAGCAGCGGGAAGCCGTCGGCCAGGTTATGCCGATACTGACGCGCAAACACAGCCTTGGTGCCGGTGCCCGTGCGGTCGCCCTTGGTCAGGCCATTGGTCACGACGTCCTGCAGCAGTTCGAGATATTGCTTCATGTTTTTACCCGTATCGTTGAAGCCAAGACCTCCTGGTCTTGGCATTCGAATTTAAAGCGCGGCGTTCTTCAGCGGCTGCGGGCGATTGTACGCCCACCACAGCATGCCCAGGCCCGCCAGGATCATCGGCAGGCTAAGCACCTGACCCATGGTCAGCCAGCCCCACGCCAGGTAGCCCAACTGCGCATCCGGTACCCGTACGAATTCGACGATAAAGCGGAAAAACCCGTAGAACAGCGCGAACATGCCCGACACGGCCATGGTTGGGCGTGGCTTGCGCGAGAAGATATAGAGAATAAGGAACAGCGCCACACCTTCCAACGCGAACTGGTACAGCTGCGACGGGTGGCGCGGCAATTGCGCCGGGTCGCTGAACGGCGGGAACACCATCGCCCACGGTACGTCGGTCGGCTTGCCCCACAGCTCGGCGTTGATAAAGTTACCAATGCGCCCGGCGCCCAGGCCGATCGGCACGAAGGGTGCGACGAAGTCCATCAGCTGGAAGAACGACTTGCCATTGCGCCGACCAAACCACCAGGCGGCAATCATCACGCCGATAAACCCACCGTGGAACGCCATGCCGCCCTTCCACACTTCGAAGATCAGGGTCGGGTTAGCGAGATACGCAGACAGGTCGTAGAACAGCACATACCCCAGGCGCCCGCCGACGATCACGCCCATCGACATCCAGAACACCATGTCGGAGAGCTTCTCCTTGGTCCAGGTCGGGTCGAAACGGTTCAGGCGCCGGGAAGCCAGCAGCCAGGCACCGCCGATGCCGATCAGGTACATCAACCCGTACCAATGGATTTTCAGCGGACCGATGGCCAGGGCCACCGGGTCGATCTGCGGGTAAGGCAGCATTGCGACTCCTCGTTAAAACATTTAGTCATGACGCACCGGACCATGCCGATGTGCGATTAAGCCTGCGTTACAGCTGCGAGATCAAATTAAGAAGTTCACATACACACCAAACAGCCCGGCATGTTAACGGATCAGAGGTGCGCGGCCCAACTTCGAGACGATGGAACACCGGCGCGTCTGTGGGTAGAGTGGCAAAAACACAAAAGGGGTCACCCGATGTGCCTGATTGTTTTCGCCTGGCGACCGGGCCATGCCCAGCCACTGATCGTCGCGGCCAACCGCGATGAGTTCTACGCCCGCCCCAGCCTGCCGCTGACCCAGTGGGCGGATGCGCCCCAGGTCTATGCCGGTCGCGATCAGGAGGCCGGGGGCACCTGGCTGGGGATGAACGCGGATGGGCGCTTTGCCGCCTTGACCAACATCCGCGACCCGCACCAGCCACCGGCACGCAAGTCTCGCGGCGAACTGGTTGCGCGGTTTCTCAGCGGTTCGCTGCCGATCGACGATTATTTGGCCGATGTGAATGGCCGCTCGATTGAATATGCCGGGTTCAACCTGCTGGTGGGCACGCAGGATGAGCTGTGGCACTACAACGCCAATGACACCGAGCCTACGCTGCTGAAGGCTGGGGTGTACGGGTTATCCAATGCCGGGCTGGATACGCCATGGCCGAAGCTGGTGAAGGCCAAAGCAGCGTTCAGCGCCGTGCTGGAAAACCCCGAGCCTGAGGCACTGCTGGGAATTCTCAGCGACCCGCAGACTGCCCCGTTTGCTGAGTTGCCGGACACCGGCGTAGGCCTGGCGACCGAAAGCCTGCTGTCGAGCGTGTTTATCGCCAGCCCCAGTTATGGGACACGGGCAAGCACAGCGCTGATTGTGAATGCCGATGGGACGCGGCGGATGCTGGAGCGCAGCTTTGGCCCGCACGGTGGGCGGCTGGGTGAGGTGGACCTGATGTTTTAGCGTTGCTTGGACCACCGCTATCGCAGGCAAGCCAGCCCCCACTGGGGAATGCATTCCACAGGTGGGAGCTGGCTTGCCTGCGATGAAGGCGCCTCGGTCTAGAGGGTTTTGGCCGAGGCCGGGTTGATCATCCGGGTCAACCCCAGGTTTTTCAGCGCCAATTGCAGCGAGCTGTGGATAACTTGCGGGTTGTCGATGGTCATCAACTCGGCGAGCAAATCCTTGGCCCTGCTCAACTCCACCTGGCGCAGCATCCACTTCACTTTCGGCAAGTTGGTGGCGTTCATCGACAGGCTGTCAAAGCCCATCGCCATCAACAGCACCGCCGCCGCCGGGTCGCCGGCCATTTCGCCGCAGATACTCACCGGCTTGCCTTCGGCATGGGCGTCGCGCACTACGTGTTGCAGCGCTTGCAGCACCGCCGGGTGCAGGTAGTCGTAGAGGTCGGCCACCCGTGGGTTGTTACGGTCCACGGCCAGCAGGTACTGGGTCAGGTCGTTGGAGCCTACCGACAGGAAGTCCACCTGCCGCGCCAGTTCCTTGGCCTGGTACACCGCCGCCGGGATTTCGATCATCACGCCAATCGGCGGCATCGGCACATCGGCGCCTTCGTCGCGCACTTCGCCCCAGGCGCGGTGGATCAGGTGCAGGGCTTCTTCCAGTTCATGGGTGCCGGAGATCATCGGCAGCAGGATACGCAGGTTGTTCAAGCCCTCGCTGGCCTTGAGCATGGCGCGGGTCTGGACGAGGAAGATTTCGGGATGGTCGAGGGTAACGCGAATACCACGCCAGCCAAGGAAGGGGTTGTCTTCCTTGATCGGGAAATAGGACAGTGACTTGTCGCCGCCAATATCCAGGCTGCGCATCGTCACCGGTAACGGGTGGAAGGCTTGCAGTTGCTCGCGATAAATCGCCAGCTGCTCCTTCTCGCTCGGGAAACGCTGGTTGATCATGAACGGCACTTCGGTGCGGTACAGACCCACCCCTTCGGCGCCGCGTTGTTGCGCACGGGCTACATCCGCCAGCAGGCCGGTGTTGACCAGCAGCGGTACGCGGTGGCCGTCGGGGGTGACACACGGCAGCTCGCGCAGCGAATCCAGGCCCTGGGCCAGTTGCTTCTCTTCTTCCACCACCTCGGCGTATTGCTTGCGCAGCACGTCGCTGGGGTTGGTGAATACCTCGCCGCGATGCCCGTCGACAATCATGTCGATACCATCGACCTTGGAATACGGCAGGTCCACCAGGCCCATCACCGTCGGGATACCCATGGCGCGGGCCAGGATCGCCACGTGGGAGTTACCCGAACCCAATACCGAGACCAGGCCTACCAGCTTGCCTTCAGGCACTTCGCCAAGCTGGGTGGCGGTCAATTCTTCACTGACCAGGATGGTGTTATCGGGGAAGACCATGTTGGTGCTGCGGTCTTCCTGCAGGTACGCCAACAGACGGCGACCCAGGTCGCGCACATCCGATGCCCGCTCGCGCAGGTAGGCGTCGTCCATCATTTCGAAACGGTTGACGTGATCGGTGACCACCTGGCGCAACGCGCCCTGGGCCCACTGGCCGGTCTTGATCACGGTCTTGACTTCGTTACCCAGGGACGCGTCGTCGAGCATCATCTGGTACACGTCGAACAGCGCACGCTCTTCGGGGCGCAACTGGGTGGCCAGCTTGGTCGACAGGTTGCGCATGTCGGCGCGCACGCCTTCGAGGGCGGTCTTGAACAGTTTGATCTCGGCGTCGATATCACTGACGCTCTTGTCCGGCACCACATCGAGGTCGGCTGGCGGCAGCATGACCACCGCGGTACCCACCGCGGCGCCTGGCGAACCCGGTACGCCGACGAACTTGGCTTCCTGGATGCCCTTGCCCTGGCGCCCCAGGCCGCGAATCGAGCCGGTCGCTTCGGCGTGGGCGATAACCCCGGCCAGTTGCGCGCTCATGGTCACCAGGAAGGCTTCTTCGCCTTCGTCGAACTGGCGACGCTCTTTTTGCTGGATGACCAACACGCCGACAACACGGCGGTGGTGAATGATCGGTGCGCCAAGGAACGAGGCGTAGCGCTCTTCACCGGTTTCGGCAAAGTAGCGATAACGCGGGTGATCGGCCGCGTTCTCGAGGTTCAGGGGTTCTTCACGCGTCCCCACCAGGCCCACCAGACCTTCATTGGGCGCCATGCTGACCTTGCCGATGGAGCGCTTGTTCAAGCCCTCCGTGGCCATCAGCACAAAACGGTTGGTCTCGGGGTCCAGCAGGTAAACCGAGCAGACCTGGCTGCCCATGGCTTCCTTGACGCGCAACACAATAATCCCCAACGCCGCCTTGAGATCCTTGGCGGAGTTAACTTCCTGGACGATCTTGCGCAGCGTATTGAGCATGGCTCGGGGTCGAACTCCGTCGTCAGTCGCGCGCTAAAAGGCGCGGGGCAAGCTCTTTGAGAGCGCGACGATAAACCTCGCGCTTGAATGTCACCACCTGGCCCAACGGATACCAATAGCTGACCCAGCGCCAGCCATCGAACTCCGGTTTACCGGTCAAATCCATCCGCACCCGCTGCTCGTTGGAGATCAGGCGCAAAAGAAACCATTTCTGCTTCTGGCCGATGCACAGCGGTTGGCTGTGGGTACGCACCAGGCGTTGCGGCAAACGATAGCGCAACCAGCCACGGGTACAGGCCAGAATTTGCACATCTTCGCGCTCAAGGCCGACTTCTTCGTTCAACTCACGGTACAAGGCGTCTTCAGGGGTTTCGTCGGGGTTGATTCCACCTTGAGGAAACTGCCAGGCATCTTGGTTGATTCGGCGAGCCCATAGCACCTGTCCGGCATCATTCGTCAGAATAATGCCGACATTAGGACGGAAACCATCGGGGTCGATCACGGCAACAACCTCGCAAACGCATGTCGCCGCATTGTTCCACAAAGGTTGTTCCAGCGGCAACGAGGCTTCTTACCTTATGTGCACTCTTGTGAAAAGACCGTATTCTGGACGCCTTTTTACAGACTTTTCAGCGAGTAACTGCAATGCGCCTGGCTTTATTCGACTTGGACAATACCCTTCTGGGCGGTGACAGCGATCACGCCTGGGGCGATTACCTGTGTGAACGCGGGATTCTCGACGCGGTAGCCTACAAGGCCCGCAACGACGAGTTCTACCAGGACTACCTGGCCGGCCGGCTGGATAACGCCGCCTACCTGAACTTCTGCCTGGAAATCCTCGGCCGCACCGAGATGGCCCAGCTGGACGCGTGGCACAACGACTACATGCGCGACTGCATCGAGCCCATCATGCTCCCCAAGGCCGTTGAACTGCTGGCCAAGCACCGCGCCGCCGGTGACAAGCTGGTGATCATCACCGCCACCAACCGCTTCGTCACCGCGCCGATTGCCGAACGCCTGGGCGTCGAGACCCTGATCGCCACCGAGTGCGAAATGGTGGATGGCCGTTATACCGGGCGCAGCACCGATGTGCCGTGCTTTCGCGAGGGCAAGGTGACGCGTTTGAACCGCTGGTTGGAAGAAACCGGGCATAGCCTGGAAGACAGCTACTTCTACAGCGATTCGATGAATGATTTGCCGTTGCTGGAGCAGGTGACGCACCCGGTGGCAGTGGATCCGGATCCGAATCTTCGTGCTGAGGCCCAGAAACGGGGTTGGCCGGTGATTACGCTGCGCAGCTGACAACGCTATCGCAGGCAAGCCAGCTCCCACATTTTGACTCTGTTCTCATGTTTGAATCCGGTCAAGTGTGGGAGCTGGCTTGCCTGCGATGAAGGCGACGCGGTTTCAAACAGGCTTGGCGCCCATAAGCCCGGCAATCGCCACAAACCCCACCAGGCTGACCACCGCCAGCACCAGGGTGAAATTCAGGCTCCCGCCCTCGCCCTTGCGCAGCCGATTGAGCCGCGCCACCAGCCAGAACCAGGCCAGCGCCGCCACGGTGTAGAGAATGCTGGAGCCCAAGATCCAGGTTTGCCCCAGTGGCCAGCCGAGCAGGTGCACCAGCCACCACCCGGTAAATGGCATGCTCACCAGGCAAATCCCCATCAGCAGCCATACAAATGCCCAGGGGCGCTGCACGGTCGCGGCCGGGCCGGCGCTGCGTTTACGCCACGCCAATACGGCCAGGCCGAGGCCGCTGAGCAGCAGCAATACGGTGGCGGTGATGTGGATCACCTTGAGGGTAGTCAGCGTTTCCATGGTCTCTATTCCTTATAGGCCGCTCAGTCAGCGTAGTCGCTCAACCGAGGAACAGCTGGTAAGCGGGGTTTTCGCTTTCATCCCAGTACGGGTAACCGATTTGCGCCAACGCGGCAGGCACCAGGTGGCGCTCGTCCGCCGGTACTTGCAAGCCCGCCACCACTCGGCCGTCAGCCGCGCCGTGGTTGCGGTAGTGGAACATCGAGATGTTCCAGCGCCCGCCGAGCTTGTGGAGAAAGTTGAACAACGCCCCCGGCCGCTCCGGAAACTCGAAACGAAACACTAACTCGTCGCTGACTTTGGCCGCATGCCCGCCGACCATATGGCGAATGTGCAACTTGGCCAGTTCGTTCTCGGTAAGGTCCAGCACCGGGAAACCCTGGCTGGTCAAACTGGCTACCAACGCGCTGCGCGGGTCGTTCTCCGGGTGGGTCTGCACGCCGACGAAAATGTGCGCTTCGCTGCCGGAGTGGTAGCGGTAATTGAATTCGGTGATCTGGCGCTTGCCCACCGCTTCGCAGAAGGCCTTGAAGCTGCCCGGCCGCTCGGGGATGGTCACCGCGATGATAGCCTCACGGCCTTCACCGAGTTCGGCGCGCTCGGCCACATGGCGCAAACGGTCGAAGTTGACGTTGGCGCCCGAGTCGATGGCGACAAAGGTCTGGCCGCTGACACCGCGGGTCTCGACGTACTTTTTGATCCCGGCCACGCCCAGCGCGCCGGCCGGCTCGGTGATGGAGCGGGTATCGTCGTAGATGTCCTTGATCGCCGCACAGATTTCATCGGTACTGACGGTGATCACTTCATCCACATAGTGCTTGCAGATGTCGAAGGTGTGCTGGCCGATCTGCGCCACTGCCACGCCGTCGGCAAAGAGGCCGACGGTCGGCAATACCACGCGCTCGCCCGCCGCCATGGCGGCTTGCAGGCAGTTGGAATCGTCAGGCTCCACGCCGATGATCTTGATCTCCGGGCGCAGGTATTTCACGTACGCCGCAATCCCGGCGATCAGACCGCCGCCGCCCACCGGTACGAAAATCGCGTCCAGCGGCCCTGGGTGCTGGCGCAGGATTTCCATCGCCACGGTGCCCTGCCCGGCAATGGTGTGCGGATCATCGTAGGGGTGGATGTAGACGTAGCCTTTTTCGTCGACCAGCTTGAGCGAGTAGGCCAGGGCTTCCGGGAAGGAATCACCGTGCAACACCACTTTACCGCCACGGGAGCGCACGCCTTCGACCTTGATCTCCGGGGTGGTCTTGGGCATCACGATGGTGGCTTTCACCCCCAGCACCTTGGCCGCCAGGGCCAGGCCCTGGGCATGGTTGCCGGCCGACGCGGTGACGACGCCGCGCGCACGTTCTTCGGCGCTGAGCTGGGTCAGCTTGTTGTAGGCGCCGCGAATCTTGAACGAGAACACCGGCTGCAAGTCTTCGCGCTTGAGCCAAATCTTGTTACCCAGCCGCTCGGAGAGCTGGCGGGCAGTCTGCAAGGGGGTTTCGACAGCGATGTCGTAAACACGCGAGGTGAGGATTTTTTTGACGTAGTGTTCAAGCATCGGCAGGCATCTACTTCACGGGTTGGGCAGGGCCAAGGAGTCTAACCCAGCGTTTGGCCGGGCGACCACACGAATCCCGAGGTTTTGTTGGGTTATACTCGCCGCCCTCGTTAATTCCCCGCCCGTTCCGGAGCCCGCATGACCCAGGATCAACTCAAACAGGCAGTGGCCCAGGCCGCTGTCGATTTAATCCTTCCTAAACTCGACGACAAGAGCATCGTCGGTGTCGGCACCGGCTCCACCGCCAACTGCTTTATCGACGCACTGGCCCAGCACAAGGGCGCGTTCGACGGCGCCGTGGCCAGTTCCGAAGCCACCGCTGCCCGCCTCAAGGGCCATGGCATTCCGGTGTACGAGCTCAACACCGTGAGCGACCTGGAGTTCTACGTCGACGGCGCGGATGAAAGCGACGAGCACCTGAACCTGATCAAAGGCGGCGGCGCGGCCCTGACCCGCGAGAAGATTGTCGCGGCCGTGGCCAAGACCTTCATTTGCATCGCCGACGCGAGCAAGCTGGTCCCCGTGCTGGGCACGTTCCCACTGCCGGTGGAAGTCATCCCCATGGCCCGCAGCCACGTGGCCCGCGAGCTGGTAAAACTGGGCGGCGACCCGGTGTACCGCGAAGGTGTGTTGACCGACAACGGCAACATCATCCTCGACGTGTTCAATATGCAGATCACCAACCCGGTGGAGCTGGAGACGCAGATCAACGCCATTGTGGGCGTGGTCACCAACGGCCTGTTCGCGGCGCGCCCGGCGGATGTATTGCTGCTGGGCACACCGGAAGGCGTGAAAACCCTCAAGGCCTGACCTTGTGGGAGCCGGGTTTGCCCGCGATGCAGACGACTCGGTGTATCAATGGATACCGAGGCGATGCCATCGCAGGCAAGCCAGCTCCCACATGTGTTAGCGCTCGACTCTAGAGCGATGTAACAAAAACGCTACTTTTCGCAGCACTCCTCGCCAAAACCGTGCGCTCTGTCACGGCATCCCCTGCCCCGCCTGGTATCCAATCCGTTACAAATTACAGCCACGCGACCCACGCGTTTAACAATGCGCCAATTCGCAGCCGCCCATGGAATGAGGCGCGCATTGTGCAAAGGGTCTGGGCTTGAACGTCCCCCTCACCTCAAGGAAGACCTTGTGATAAAGCCTCTAGCCTTCGCCATCAGCGTTGCCGGTGCCCTGCTGTCCACGCATACCCAGGCCTACGATTACGGCCAGCACGCCAACACCACCCTGGAAAAACTGATCAACGACTACCCTGGCCGATATCGCGGCACGGCAAATTTTGCCGGAGCAGCCGACTGGATGCAGAGCCAGATGGGCACGGCCTATAACTTCAGCCGCCAGGACTTCACTTGGAACAACGGCAGCCGGGCTTCGCAAAACGTGGTGGCCTCTGCCGCTGGTACCAAGGCCCAATACGTGGTGATTGGCGCGCACTTCGACACTTACTTCGGCCGCCCGACCCTGCAAGGCCTGGATGACAACGGTTCCGGCGCCAGCGTGTTGACCGAGGTGGCGAAGAACCTCGGCGGCCTGTCACTGGAAAATGGCCTGCAAATCGTTGGCTTCGGCGCCGAAGAAGAAGGCCTGCGCGGCTCCCGTGCCTTTGTCGACTCACTCAGCGCCAGCCAGCGCGCCAACATGCTCGCGATGATCAACCTCGACAGCCTGATCACCGGCGACATGATGTACGCCCACGCCGGCCAGAACAGCACCGCCAACCCGGCCTTGGCCTCCTTGCGCGAGCACACCTTCCAGATCGCCAGGGAATTGAACATCCCCTTGTTCAGCAACCCCGGCCTGGACCCGCAGTACCCAAAGGGCACCGGCTGCTGCAGCGATGGTGAAGCGTTCGAACCGCTGAATATCCCGATCCTTTATATAGAGGCCACCAACTGGGAACTGGGCGACCTGGACGGCTACACCCAGACCGACAACCCGAAAATCCCCGGCGGCTCGACCTGGCACGACCCGAACGAAGACAACCAAGCCGTGCTGACCGATGCGTTCGGCCAGGCGCGCATTGACCAGCGCCTGCGTGACTATTCACGCCTGCTCAGCCGCCTGGTGCTGGAACTGACCAACGCCGACCTGATGGCCTCGACCGCTTCTGGCGGTGCCGTTGCGCGCAATATGCAAGACAACCTGCAGCGCCAGCATCAGGCCCTGGTGCGCCTGCATGATCGCCGCTGGCTGACCCTGCAAGCGGCCAGCCGCGAGGTCGCAAGCTTTGATGGCGAGATCGGTGTGGATGGCGAATACAACCCGGACAGCGGCTTCGACACGGCCCCCAACCCCGAAGCCCGGCGCGTGGGTCTGCATGCCCTCGGTGACTACCAACTGACTTCAAGCCTGAATATCGGCGCCAGCCTCAGCTACCTCAATGGGCGCGACAAATTGGAACATCGCGGCAAGCTCGACAGCGACACCTGGCAGGCAGCCGTCTATGCGCTGCTCAACGATGGCGGGCCAAGCTGGCTGGCCGGTGACCTGAGCCTGGGCCACACCCGCTTCGACTCCAAGCGCAACCTGGTCATCCAGGCCAATGGCGGGCCGATCCTGCTCAATCAGCAACTGACGGGCGACACCGATGCCCTGGCGTTGGGCGCACGGGTGCTGGGTGGCTATGACTTTGACTTTGGCGCGATCAAGAGCGGGCCGTTCGCCGGCCTGGACTACAGCCATTACCGCATCGACAAGTTCCACGAAAAGCAGAACCTGCGCACGGCCCTGGAGTACGAAGAGCAGTCTTTCGACTCGCTGGAAGCCAGCCTCGGCTGGCGCGTGCGCGGCGCTGTTGCCCTGCCCTTTGGCCTGAACCTGATGCCCTACGGCGACATCGCCTGGGTCAAGGAATTGGCCGACGGCCGCCTGGACGACCTGCAACTCACCGCACGCGCCGATGGCCAGGCCCGCACCGCCAGGCTGGGCTCAGTGGATAAGAGCTTCGCTCGCGCACAACTGGGCAGCCAACTGGCGATCACCCCACAGTTGGGCGTGTTTGCCGAGGTCAATGGCCGCCTCGGGCATGCTGAAGGCAGCCAGACCGGTTATTCGCTGGGTGTGCAATGGATGTTCTGATCAGGGTTTCTTGAACACGTAAAACAGGTTGGGCTCGCTGACCATGTACAGCGTGCCGTCGTCATCCATGGCGATCCCTTCGGCCTGGGGCACGCGCTTGCTCAGGCCATGGCGCCCTTTAAGCAACGACAGACTGCTTAGAGGGCGACCATCAATATCGAGCTCCAAGACCAGGAACGACTCATCCGACAGCGCCAACAGATGGCCACTGCGTTCGTCGTATTGCAGGCTCGACAGGTCGCGCACAAACAGCCCGGCATCGCGCTTGGGGTTGTTGATCACATGTACCGAATAGGTTTTTTCCGGCTTGAAATGGGGAAACCCGTGCACCTCGTAGATCAGCATGGGGTCGCGTTCCTTGGCCACGAACAAGCGCTTGCCCACCGAGTCGTAGGCCAACCCTTCAAAGCCCTTGTTGCCGCCAACGTGCACGCCCAGGGTCATTTGCTCCGCATCGGCAGCGTCGAGGAACGTGGTGTCATCGTCCACATGCACTTTGATCAAGCGCTGCTGGCGCTCATCGCTGATGACGTAGATGTTGTCGCTGATAAATTCCACCGCTTCGGCATCGCCAAAGCCCACCAGCGGAATGCGCCGCAGGATCTTGCCCTCCAGCGACAACTCGACCAGTTCGGCGTTTTTATTGGTGACGGTAAACAGGCTTTTGCGCACGGGGTCGTAGGTCAGGGCCGAGACATCGTCGTCGAGCCCTTCTATCACCTGGCCTTCGAGGGTGACACGGTAGTCCGCCAGGCCAATGGCGCGCTCATCCGCAGGCTGGTACCACACCTGCCAGTTGAACCAGGCGCGTTCGAACAGACGGAACTGCTGTGCCACCAGCCCGGCAGCGACCAAGGCGAGCAACAGCAGGATAAAAACAGCAGGTTTGGGGCGGGCAAGTCGACGCATCGGGGCGGGCTCAGAGAAAAAACTGGCGAATAGATATCAAGGTCACCTGAATTTAAACTTAAACGCACCGGGCTGCCTGGCGAATGCCGTTTATAAAGATAACTCTGACGTAATTCGTCAGTTATTTCTGCTTTTCAAAGCGATAGAACAGGTTTGGCTCGCTGACCATGTACAGATTGCCGCTCTCGTCCATGGTCACGCCTTCGGCACGTGGGATCGTGTCTTTCAGGCCATTGAAGCCGCCAAGCAAGGTCATGAAGCTGACTTGCTCGCCCGTTTCATCCAGTTCCAGCAGCAGGTGGGAATCGGCCGACAACACCAGCAAATGCCCGGTACGGGGGTCGATGGACAGGGCCGACAGGTTGCGCACATCCAGTTCGGTGCTGGCGAGTTTTTGCTTGTCGCCGGTCAGCGTATTGCCATCGCTTTTCCAGGTGAACAAGGCCGGCGGACGCTCTTCGCCCAGCACCAACTGCTGGTTGCGCTTGTCCCAGGTGACGGCTTCAAAGGCTTTGTTCTGATCTTTGGACGGGCCCAGGTCATGACTGGGGAAATCGGCCTTGTTCAGCGCCGTAGTGCCGGCGTCGACCTTGACCACGGTCAGGCTGTGATCGCGTTCATCGACCACCGCCATCAAGCCGTTTTCCATCACCGCCACGCCTTCCGGGTTGTTCCAACCGTTGAGCGGCATTTTGCGCAACACATCGCCTTGCAGGCTCAGTTCGACCAGGAAGGGGTTCTTGCCCATCACCGAAAACAGGGTTTTGGTCTGAGGGTTGTAGGACAGGTCCGAAGCCTCATCCTTCTCCATACCGGGCAGCAACTTGGCGTCGATCACCGCGTGATAGTCGGGCAGCCACACACTCTCCCGGCGCTCAGCCGAACTTTCGAAACGCTCCAGCACCCACAGCAGACCGCGATCGTCCCAGTGCATGGCCCAGGCCACGCCATACAAAATGGCACCGGCCAAGAACACCCAGGAATACCAGCGCATGGACAAGCGAGAGCGGAGCGAGGTTTTCGAAGTAGGCAGAGGCACGACCATTGAGCGCTTTTCCGGAAAGTCAGCTGTAGGGGATAGCACAGGATTCAAGGCCCCGCGCGCAAGAGCAGGGAATTATCCGGATGGCGTGTGAAAAAAATGCAAAACGCCGGATCCTGCAGATGTACACAAACAACTGTGGGAGCGGGCTTGCCCGCGATTGAGGGCGTTCAGTCAACTATTCAGTGACTGTCACACCGCCATCGCGGGCAAGCCCGCTCCCACAGTTTGATCGCAGTTTGGCAGTGATTTAGCGCACAACGCTTTCGAAGCGATTGACACCCGCCAGCTCCAACACCACTTCATCCCCCACATTCAACGGGCCAACGCCCGCCGGTGTGCCGGTCAGGATCACGTCGCCCGCTTGCAGGGAGAAGCAACCCGCCATGTACTGAATCATCGGCACAATCGGGTTGAGCATCTGCGCGCTGTTGCCGTCCTGGCGCACTTCGCCGTTAATGCTCAGGCGAATGCCGATATCGGTCACGTCTGCAAAGGTACTGCTGACCACGAAGGGGGCAATCACCGCCGCGCCATCGAACGACTTGGCGATTTCCCACGGCAGGCCCTTGGCTTTGAGCTCGGCCTGTTTGTCGCGCAGGGTCAGGTCCAGGGCCGGGGCGAAGCCCGAGATGGCGTCCAGCACTTCTTCCCGGCTCGGCTTGGCGGACAAAGGCTTACCGATCAACACGGCGATTTCCGCCTCGTAGTGCACCGAACCGCGTTCGGTCGGAATGGCAAAGCCGCCTTCCAACGGCACCACGCAACTGCCCGGCTTGATGAACAGCAGCGGCTCGGTAGGCACCGGGTTGTCCAGTTCCTTGGCGTGTTCGGCGTAGTTACGCCCGATGCACACCACTTTACCCACCGGGAAGTGGATGTTGGTGCCGTCGACATACTTGTGCTGGTAGCTCATGGAACGACTCCTTCAGGTGCGGTTAAACAGCGAAGATCTTGCCGGGGTTCATGATCCCGTTAGGGTCGAACACGGCTTTGACGGCCTTCATGTATTCGATTTCAACCGGTGAACGGCTGTAGGTCAGGTAATCGCGCTTGGTCATGCCCACCCCGTGTTCGGCGGAGATCGAGCCGTTGTACTTGGCGACGGTCTCGAATACCCATTTGTTCACGGTGGCGCACTTGGCGAAAAACTCATCCTTGCTCAGGTTTTCCGGCTTGAGGATGTTCAGGTGCAGGTTGCCGTCGCCGATATGGCCGAACCAGACAATTTCGAAGTCCGGGTAGTGTTCGCCGACGATCGCGTCAATTTCGCTCAGGAAGGCCGGCACTTTCGAAACGGTCACCGAGATGTCGTTCTTGTACGGCGTCCAGTGGGAAATGGTTTCGGAGATGTACTCGCGCAGCTTCCACAGGTTGTGCAGCTGGGTTTCGCTCTGGCTCATCACGCCATCCAGCACCCAGCCCTGCTCCACACAATGTTCGAAGGTTTCCAGGGCGTGGTTGGCGACTTCTTCGGTGGTAGCTTCAAATTCGAGCAACGCGTAGAACGGGCACTCGGTTTCGAACGGCGCCGGCACGTCGCCACGGCCAAGGACTTTGGCCAGGGCCTTGTCCGAGAAGAATTCGAAGGCGGTCAGGTCCAGCTTGCTCTGGAAGGCGTGCAGCACCGGCATGATCGAGTCGAAATCAGTCGTGCCGAGCACCATCGCCGTGAGGTTCTTTGGCGCACGGTCCAGGCGCATGGTGGCTTCGACCACAAAGCCCAGGGTGCCCTCGGCGCCGATAAACAGCTGGCGCATGTCGTAGCCGGTGGCGTTCTTGATCAGGTCGCGGTTCAGCTCCAGCACATCTCCTTTGCCGGTGACGACCTTCATGCCGGCCACCCAGTTGCGTGTCATACCGTAGCGAATCACTTTGATCCCGCCGGCATTGGTGCCGATATTGCCGCCAATCTGGCTGGAACCGGACGAGGCGAAGTCCACCGGATAATACAGGCCGTTTTCTTCTGCGACGTTCTGCAGTTGCTTGGTGACCACACCCGGCTGGCACACGGCGGTGCGGTCGGTGAGGTTCACGTCGAGGATCTGGTTCATATAGTCGAACGACACCACCACTTCGCCGTTGGCGGCAACGGCAGCAGCCGACAAGCCCGTGCGCCCGCCCGATGGCACCAGCGCCACCTTGTGCTCATTGGCCCACCGTACGATGGCCTGCACCTGCTCGGTGGTCTTCGGGAATACGATAGCGGTGGGTGCGGGGGCGAAGTGCTTGGTCCAATCCTTGCCGTAAGCCTCCAGGGAGTCGGCGTCGGTCAGCACTTTGCCGGGCTCAACCAGGGTCTTTAGCTCATCAATCAGGGCAGGATGGGTCATCGACAGAACTCTCGAACAATTCATGGTCATCCTGAGAACGCTTCACGTCGCAGGAATAGGTGTTTAGCGGGGTGCGTATGCTAGCATACCGCCCCCGCAGGACAGACCCAAAGGGCGTTTCTGCGGTGACGGCTTTCCTGCCGTCCGGGTCAGCTCTGTGCCCTGATTTACCAATACGTTTCTGTTTGACGAGTGGCTGTTGTCGTCAGGCAAGGCGCCGCGACGACTCATAGCTGGCTATGGGGAGGAGCGGCAACGCAGCATGACGGCAACAGACGCCGTCAAACAGAAACAGTATTGGTGAATCAGGGCACATCCGGCTGCTCGACTCCCTGCCAATTTTCTCCGGGATACAGGTTTACGCAGATGAGCAAGACTTCTCTCGATAAGAGCAAGATCAAGTTCCTTCTTCTGGAAGGCGTCCACCCATCGGCTGTCGACGTTCTGAAAGCCGCCGGGTACACCAGCATTGAGTACATCACCAGTTCTCTGCCGGAAGCCCAGCTCAAGGAAAAGATCGCCGACGCGCACTTTATCGGCATTCGCTCCCGCACTCAGCTGACCGAAGAGATCTTCGACCACGCCAAGAAACTCGTGGCTGTCGGCTGTTTCTGCATCGGCACCAACCAGGTCGACCTCAATGCAGCGCGCGAGCGCGGCATCGCGGTGTTCAATGCACCGTACTCCAACACCCGTTCCGTAGCGGAGCTGGTGCTGGCCGAGGCCATCCTGCTGCTGCGCGGTATCCCTGAGAAGAACGCTTCCTGCCACCGTGGCGGCTGGATCAAGAGCGCGGCCAACTCCTTCGAAATCCGCGGCAAGAAGCTGGGCATCGTCGGCTACGGCTCGATCGGCACGCAACTGTCGGTGTTGGCTGAAGGCCTGGGCATGCAGGTGTTCTTCTACGACACCCTGACCAAGCTGCCATTGGGCAACGCCACCCAAGTGGCCAGCCTGACCGAGCTGCTGGGCATGTCCGACATCGTCACCCTGCACGTTCCGGAAACGGCCGAGACCCAGTGGATGATCGGTGAGAAGGAAATCCGTGCGATCAAGAAAGGCGGGATTCTGATCAACGCCGCTCGCGGCACCGTGGTCGAGCTGGATGCCCTGGCCGACGCGATCAAGGACAAGCACCTGATCGGCGCTGCCATCGACGTGTTCCCGGTGGAGCCACGCTCCAACGATGACATCTTCGAAAGCCCGCTGCGTGGCCTGGACAACGTGATCCTGACCCCGCACATCGGCGGCTCCACCGCTGAAGCCCAAGCCAACATCGGCCTGGAAGTCTCGGAAAAACTGGTCAAGTACAGCGACAACGGTACCTCGGTATCGTCGGTCAACTTCCCGGAAGTGGCCCTGCCGGCTCACCCGGGCAAGCACCGCCTGCTGCACATCCACCAGAACATCCCTGGCGTGATGATGGAGATCAACAAGGTCTTCGCGGAAAACGGCATCAACATCTCCGGTCAGTTCCTGCAGACCAACGAGAAGGTCGGCTACGTGGTGATCGACGTCGACGCCGAGTACTCGGACCTGGCGCAAGAGAAGCTGCAGCACATCAACGGCACTATTCGTAGCCGCGTGTTGTTCTAAGGCTTCAAGCGCTGGATAAAAAATGGGAGACCCGCAGGGGTCTCCCATTTTTTTGCCCGAATAACGCTTATTTGACGTTAACGGTGATCACTTTCGAAGCGACTGTGGGCTCGAACTGGCGATGCACGTTGTCGCCGGCCACCAGTTGCAGGGTGTGCTTGCCTGGCGTCAGGGTCAGCTCGGTTTCGGTCTGCGCCTTGCCGAAGTGAATCGAGGTAGGCGTGGCCGGGATCGCCTCATTGGCGTTGAGCGACTCCACCTTCTGGTCTACCAGCAGGTGGTGGTGCCCGGCGTTAGGCACTTGCTTGTCGATCGGTTCCAGGTCCAGCTTCTTGACGCCGAATTTGACGGTGAAGGTTTTATCAACGGTGGCGCCATCTTTCGGCGAGACGATGAACACTTCGGCACCTTCAGGCGCAGGTGTACGAGGAAGGTCTGCGGCACTGGCCAACATCGAGGTACCCAGCAAAAGGCTGGCAATCGTTGCACGGGACAAAAGGGCTTTCATTCGCTTCTCCAGTTTTTCGGTGAAATCTGTAGGGTTATGACAACTTCGCGATAAATTGCGGTCCAAGGCACCCGACACCATAACAAAACGTTGCTGAACGGCGCCTCGCCTGTACGAATTCTTTAGGAGTGACCATGCGCTTTTCGCCTGGCCTGTTGCTGTTGCTTCCTCTTCTGAGCCCCTTGGCTCATGCCGAACTGATTGACGACGTCAACGATCGCGGTGAACTGCGCATCGCCCTGGAAGCCAACACCCCGCCGTACAATTTCAAAGAGGGCGACAAACTCGCCGGCTTTGAAGTGGAGCTGGGTGAACTGCTGGCCAAGGAGATGGAGGTGCGCTCCTCGTTTATTACCACCGATAACGCGGACCTGCTGTCCGGTGTGGAAACCGGCAAGTACGACGTGGCCATTAACCATATGGCTATGACTGCCGAGCTTGAGGATCGTTTCGATTTCAGTGAGCCTTATCACCAGAAGCCGGCATTGGCGATCCCGTTCCAGAAGGGCAACCCGGCGTTCAAGACCAGTTTGAACGGGGCGTTGAAGCGGGTTAAGGACGATGGCCGGTTGAAGGCGCTGTCGCAGAAATGGCTCAAGGTGCAATAAATGTGGGAGCAGGCAAGCTGCACCCACATTTGATCTGTTTAAGCTTCATTAAAGCTGCGTGAGGGCGATCGCCGCCTCTGGCAACTGCAACTCACTGAACACCTGCACACCATGGCGCTTGAGCAGCGCCGCCGTGACGCCTTCGCCACTGACCTTCACCCCGCTGAAGGTGCCGTCATAGGTCAACAGATTGCCGCAGGATGGGCTGTTGGCCTTGAGAATGGCGATGCGGATGTGATGCCGTTGCACCAGCGCCAAGGCTTGGCGGGCACCGTCGAGAAAGGCGCTGGTGAAGTCTTCGCCCTCGGCCGTCAGCACCTGGGCGCGGCCTTCCCACACGTCGATGCCCTGCCCGCCTGGGATTTCGGCCGATGGCCGCGGCGTGGGCAAGCCGCCCGCCACTTCCGGGCAGATGGCAACCACGCGGCCTTCAGCTTGCCACGCTGCCAGTGGGTCGAATGGGCCGCTGGCCCCGCCGTCATAGCGCACCTTGTGCCCGAGCAGGCAGCGGCTGACCAGAATCTTTTCCATGCTTAAAACGGCTCATTGCCCCGCCGGCGAAACCAGCCCGTCAGGGACAGGCGTTCGCGCGTAGCGGGCAGGACTTCGTGAGGCACCTCGCCCGACAGGAATACCACCAGGCAACCCCCGGTGGGCACCACGTCGTATTCGACACCGCCCTTGAGGTACATGCGCAGTTGGCCGCCATGCTCAGGCAGCCAGGCGTCGTTCAAGTAGATCACCGCCGAGACCATGCGCCGGTCATCGTCGCGAAAACGGTCTACATGCTTGAGGTAAAACGCGCCCGGCGGATACATCGCGAAGTGGCTTTCGAAATCTTCCAGGCCCAGGAACAGGCTGCGATTCATCGCCAGGCGCAGGCCGTCCATCACGCCCATGTAGGTATCGCAGATAGGCGCGTCCCCCTCCTCCAACCACTGGATATGGTCACCGCGAATGCCCTCGCGAATCTCCTGGGCCGGCCCCCGACCTACTGCTGCGGGCGCCAGTTCACCTTGCGCCGCACGTTTACGGCACTCAGCCGCCAGCTC
The DNA here is from genome assembly GCF_002966775.1 of Pseudomonas sp. MYb193. Lineage (NCBI taxonomy): Bacteria > Pseudomonadati > Pseudomonadota > Gammaproteobacteria > Pseudomonadales > Pseudomonadaceae > Pseudomonas > Pseudomonas sp. MYb193. Next base: position 5,848,577 of record NZ_CP023269.1, read on the forward strand.
CAGGGTCAGAGCCTGGGGCAGGAAGCCATTTTGCTGCGACCAGCCTTTTTCGGCCAGGTCGTCGACGATGCGTTGCAGCAGCGGGTGATCGAGGGGTATTTGCATGGCGCGCATAGTATCCATACGCCTGAAAATCCGACAGCGCCGTTGAGCGTCTGAATACACTTTAGTCAGGTGACTGATAGGACTTCTCGACAAATCCTACGCCCGACACGGACAATAGTGGCCGACTGACAGGAGTCCTTATGCGTCGTTTGTTTTTTTCTGTGTTGATGTTCTGCGTTTTGCCCGCCTGGGCAGACGGCCATGACCAGTTGTACAAGGTCGCCGGCTGGGCCGAACAACGTGCGCACTTCAATGACGCCCTCAGTGCCGCCCAGCAGCGCTACCGCAATAGCCTGCCGCCGGTGGTGTACCAGGCGCTGGTGGACAACAGCAATAAACGCTTTGCCGCCCAGGCCATGGACCAGCGTGCCGAGGCGCAATTGCGCAAGCACTTGCCCGACCCGAAACCTGCCCTGGCGTTTTTCCAATCGCCCCTGGGCCGCAAGATCGTCGCCGCCGAGTTGCTGGCCACGCGCCGCGACCAACTGGCAAAAAACGCCCAGGGTCTGCCTAAACTTGAAGCCGATGCCACCCGCAGCCTGATCATCGGCCACTTGGCCCAGGCCCTGCCCGCCCGCGAGGCCGGCGCCGAGGTCAGCCTGGCGATTGCTGGCGTGGCGGCCGACAGCTTGAGCCAGATGATCCCTGGCCTGCTCGGCGGCGGTCAGGCGCAAGGAATGTTGAATGGCCAGCGTGAGCGGTTGATGCAGCAGATCGACAAGGATTTGAACAATACCTTGCTGTATGTCTATCGGGATTTGTCCGACCCGGAGCTGGAAGAGTTCGCCACCTTTGCCGAGTCGCCGGAGGGCAAGGCCTATTACCAGGCCGCCCTTGCAGCCATTCGCGCAGGGCTTGCCGTTGGTCAAAGCACCTCAAGCCTGACGCAGTAAACCCTGTCGGAGCTGGCTTGCCTGCGATTGCGCTGTGTCAGTGACACCGCTATCGCAGGCAAGCCAGCTCCCACATTTGGACTGCGTTATTTCAGGTGATCCGTGAGGAAGTTAAAATATGCTTCGCGAATCTGCGGAATTTCATTGGCCAAGTGATGCCGCCCCTGCTTGAGCATCAACACCTCAGGCCGGTCGAACTTACCCCGCAACACCTGCAAATTGTGCTGCCAGTCCACCGTCATATCTTCCTCACCCTGCACGATCACCGGGCGCCGGGGGCTGCGTGGTGCGGCTTCGATGCGTTTGATCCAGCGCGCCAGCGACCCCACCCAGGCGGTAGGCAATTGGCGAGGCTGCAGCGGGTCGGCTTCCAGGAACGGCTTGAACGCAGGGTCGTTGGAGTTATCGCTGAAACGCCGGGCGATGCCTTTGACGAACGGGCGCAGCAGGTAATAGCTGACCTGCGACCAACCCCAGGCACGCGGCCGCACCAACGGCGACAGCAGGAAGGTCTTGCCCTGGGCCGGGCTTTGGGCGCCGTGGTTGAGCAGATGGTCCACCACGATGGCGCCGCCGGTGCTTTGTCCGAACAGGTGCCAGGGTTGCGGCAATTGCAGCGCCTTGGCCTCGACGAACAAGGCCTGCACCACGCTCTGGTACACCGCAAAGTCATCGATGCTGGCGCGTGCGCCGCTGGACAAGCCATGGCCAGGCAGGTCGCAGGCGATCACCACGAAGTCCTGGCCCAACGCCCAGTCCACCACATGGCGATACAGCCCCATGTGATCGTAGAAACCGTGGAACAGGAACATCGTCGCCACTGGCGCTGGCGGCCACCAGACCTGGGCCACCACCTCGAACCCATCCACCTGCAAGCGCCCCAGGCGGCTCACCGCCGGCACCTGACGTGCGGCCAGGTCGAGCCCGTAGAAACGCTGGTAAACCCTCGCCTCGGCTGACAGCGGCTGCGCATCCACCAGGGGGCGCAAGCTTTCGCGCAGATGATCAGGGTCAAAGGTGACGGGCATAAAGGCTTCCAGACTTGCGGTGAAGATGAATATCGAGCTGCGATATTCATCTGTCAGGACAAGCATGGCAAGCTACGCGACCTGCGAGGATACATCCAATGCGACCGCCCTACCGTAACGCCCTGTTCGCCAGCCTGATCCTGGTTATCTGCGCCGGGGTGCTGTGGGCGGCCTATGACTGGTTCCAGGGCCGCTACCTGCGCGCCTTCAGCGAACACACCGCGGTATTTTCCGGCGATGCGCTGCAACTACCCGCAGCTCTCAGCGGCCCTGGCCCGATTCGCCTGGTGCACTTCTGGGACCCGGCGTGCCCGTGCAATGTCGGTAACCAGCAACACCTGGGCGAGTTGATCGAGCAGTACGCGCCCCAAGGGGTGGAGTTCTATGCCCTGCAAAAACCCGGCAGCCACGGCCAGTTGCCCGAGAACCTGCGCCACCTGAAAGTCCTCGATACCCTGCCCGGCGCGGACCAGCTCCCCGCCAGCCCGGCCGTGGGCATTTGGGACCGCACCGGCAAGCTGGCGTATTTCGGCCCCTACAGCGAAGGCCTGACGTGCAACGCCAGCAACAGTTTTATCGAGCCGATCCTCAAGGCCCTCGGAGCCGGACGCGAAGTGAATGCCACTCACACCCTCGCGGTAGGCTGCTATTGTTCGTGGCCTAAGGATCTGTAGTCCGTCCACTCTCGTAAGGAATGTTCATGAAGCGCGTCTTGCAGGTTTTTGCGGTGCTGATTGTGCTGGTCGCCCTGGGCGTCGGTTGGTACGTCTACAGCAAACAACCCACGCGCCAGGGCACGGTGACGCTGGCGCACCTGCAAGGTTCGGTCACGGTGCGCTACGACGACCGTGGCGTACCGCATATCCGCGCCGAAAACGAAGCCGACCTGTACCGCGCCCTGGGCTATGTGCATGCCCAGGACCGCCTGTTCCAGATGGAGATCATGCGGCGCCTGGCCCGTGGCGAACTGGCCGAGGTGCTGGGGCCCAAGCTGCTGGAGACCGACAAACTGTTTCGCAGCCTGCGCATTCGCGAGCGTGCCTTGAGCTATGTGGAGCACATGGACCCTGGCTCAGCCTCGTCCAAGGCCCTGCAAGCCTACCTGGACGGGATCAACCAGTATCAGGACAGCCACGCCAGCCCCATGGAATTCGATGTGCTGGGCATCGCCAAGCGCCCGTTTACCGCCGAAGACAGCATCAGCGTCGCCGGGTACATGGCCTACAGCTTTGCAGCAGCCTTTCGCACCGAGCCGGTACTGACCTATGTGCGCGACCGGCTGGGCAGCGCCTACTTGAACGTCTTCGATCTCGACTGGCAACCCAAGGGCGCCCTCAACCTGGCGGCCAGCGATTGGCAGACCCTTGGCGCCATCGCCGCCCTGAGCGAACAGGCCCTGGCCGACAACGGCCTGCCGCAGTTCGAAGGCAGCAATGCCTGGGCCGTCAGCGGCAGCCATACCCAAAGCGGCAAACCGTTGCTGGCGGGTGACCCTCATATCCGTTTCTCGGTGCCTTCGGTCTGGTACGAGGCGCAGCTGTCGGCGCCAGGCTTCGAGTTGTACGGCTACCACAACGCGCTGGTACCGGTGGCGTTCCTGGGGCACAACCTGGACTTCGGCTGGAGCCTGACCATGTTCCAGAACGACGACCTCGACCTGGTCGCCGAGAAGGTCAACCCGGACAACCCCAACCAGGTTTGGTATCACGGCCAATGGGTGGACATGAGCAGCAGCGAGCAGCAGATCCAGGTCAAGGGCCAGGCGCCGGTAACCCTCACCCTGCGCCGTTCGCCCCACGGCCCGATCATCAACGACGTGCTCGGTGAGAACGCCGGCAGCACACCGATTGCCATGTGGTGGGCATTTCTGGACAGTGAAAACCCGATCCTCGATGGTTTCTACCAACTCAACCGTGCCGACACCCTGCCCAAGGCACGCGCCGCAGCCGCCAAGGTTTCGGCGCCTGGCCTGAACATCGTGTGGGCCAATGCCAAAGGCGATATCGGCTGGTGGGCGGCAGCGCAGTTGCCGATCCGCCCGGCCGGCGTCGACCCGGCGTTCATCCTCGACGGCAGCACTGCCCAGGCCGACAAGCTGGGTTTCTACCCCTTCAGTGCCAACCCCCAGGAAGAAAACCCGCCGCGCGGCTATGTGGTGTCCGCCAATGCCCAGCCGGCATCGCCCACCGGCATGCCGATCCCCGGTTATTACAACCTGGCTGACCGCGGCCAGCAGTTGAACGCGCAGTTGAGCGACACAAGCGTGAAGTGGGATGTGACCAACAGCCAGGCCCTGCAACTGGGCACCACCACCGCCTACGGCCCACGCCTGCTGGCATCGCTGTTGCCGGTACTGCGCGAGGTGGTCAAGGACCAGGCGCAACTCAAACTGGTGGAACAGCTTGCCAACTGGAAGGGTGACTACCCGCTGGACTCCACCAATGCCACGCTGTTCAACCAGTTGCTGTTCAACCTCAGCGACGCAACCTTTCACCCCAAACTCGGCGATGCCTTGTTCAAGACCCTGCTCGGCACCCGCGTGATCGACGCCGCATTGCCCCGCCTGGCCGCGTCGGCAGACTCGCCCTGGTGGAACGGCAATCGGGCCGACACCGTCAAGCTCGCCTGGGACAATAGCCTGGCCCACCTCAAGGCTACGTTCGGCGATGACCCGGCACAGTGGCAGTGGGGCAAGGCGCACACCCTGACCCACGGCCACCCGCTGGGCCTGCAAAAACCGCTGGATAAAATCTTCAACGTCGGCCCGTTCCCGGCACCGGGCAGCCACGAAGTGCCGAACAACCAGACCGCCCCGATTGGCCCGGCGCCGTGGCCTGTGACCTACGGTCCGTCGACACGGCGCCTGATCGACTTCGCCGACCCGGCCCACGCCCTCACCATCAACCCGGTGGGGCAAAGCGGTGTGCCCTTTGATACGCACTATGGCGACCAGGCGCAGAGCTATATCGAGGGCAGGTATGAGCAGGCGCACTTCAGTGAGGAGGAAGTGACGGCCAATACCCGCGGCACCTTGAAACTGCTGCCCGCCCGATGATCGTTCCCACGCTCCGCGTGGGAATGCAGCCATGGACGCTCCGCGTCCGCCCTTAGAAGCGGGACGCAGAGCGTCCCAAGAGGCGTTACCACGCAGAGCGTAGGAACGATCACGCAGCCTACGACACGCTCAAACCGGCGCCGCAAAGTTAAGCCTGAACTGTTGCGGCGTGACGCCCAGCCGGCGGTTGAACACACTGCGCATGTGCTGGGCGTCGCGAAAGCCGCATTGATAGGCCACGGTCTTAAGGGGTGCGTGGCTGCTTTCAAGCATCACGCGCGCCGCATCCACGCGCGCCCTCTCGACAAATTCCGCCGGCGTAATCCGCGCTTCACGGGCAAACACCCGCGAGAAATTACGCGCACTCATATTGGCCGCCTTGGCCAGGTCGGCAATGGTCAAGTCTCCCGTCAGGTTGGCCAGCACGTACAGCTGCACCAGCGCCACCGCCGACGTGGTTTCGGCATGGGGCGTGAGGAACGGGCTGAACTGCGATTGCCCGCCCGAGCGCTGGGTGAACACCACCAGGCGCTTGGCCACGCTCAGGGCCACTTCCGGGCCGTGATCCTGGGCCAGCAAGTACAACGACAGGTCGATACCCGCCGTAACCCCAGCGGAGGTGTAGAGCTTGCCGTCCTGCACATAGAGACGGTCGGCTTCGACCTGGGCCGAGGGGCACAGGCGCGCCAGGCTGGCGGCATCGTTCCAATGGGTAGTGACGGTCTTGCCGTCCAGCAGACCTGCACGGGCCAGCATGAAGGCGCCATTGCAGATCGAGCCAAAGCGCTGCGCCTTCGCGGCGGCCGCGCGCAGCCAAGCGTCAAACTCGGGGCCGAAATCTTCGAAGGGTAACTGCGGGCCACCGGCGACCAGCAACAGGTCATAGGGTTGCCGGGCTTCGCTGTAGTGCTTGTGCGCCTGCAGTGACAAACCGTTGGAGGCCGCCATGGCGCCGTGGCCAAAGCCGAGTACTTCCAGCCGATAGTGATCCTCGGGCGCCAGGAAGCGGTTGGCCTCGCAGAACACATCCATCGGCCCGCTCACGTCCAGCGACTGGACACCGGGGAAGATCAGGATGGCGACGGTTTTGCCCATGGTCACAAATACCTTTTTCCAACTGGATAAACGCGACTCCCTTGTGGGAGCTGGCTTGCCTGCGATGCAGACGACTCGGTACCGCAGGTACACCGAGGTGATGCTATCGCAGGCAAGCCAGCTCCCACAGGGGATCGCCTACATGCTTGGCACGATGTGGCGGCACATTGGCCGGGATCGCCTCCCTGTCGCAATAGCCGCTTCAGGGTCATGGGACCAGACTGAAGTCTTTCCAGAGGAGATCCACCATGAGCACCACCATAGCCGGTATCCAGATCCCTGACAGCGCCTTGGCCAAGGCCACCACCGAATACATCCGCGACGTCGAATCGGACCTGCTCTACCACCATTCGCGCCGCGTCTTCCTGTTCGGCGCCTTGAGCGGTGAGCGCAAGCAATTGGCCTACAACCCGGAGTTGCTCTACGTCGGCGCGATGTTCCATGACCTGGGCCTGGTGGAAGGCCACCGCAGTGACGACGAGCGTTTTGAAGTGGACGGCGCCAACGCCGCCGCCGCATTTCTCAAGCCCTATGGGTTGAGCGATGACGATATCGAACAAGTGTGGTTGTCCATCGCCCTGCACACCACGCCGGGTGTGCCGAAACACCTGCGCCCCACCGTAGCGCTGGTGACCGCCGGTGTGGAGATGGACGTGCTGGGCATCGACTACGCCGCGTTCAGCAGCGCGCAGCGCGAAGCGGTGGTGCACGCGCATCCACGGGGTGAAGGGTTCAAGGAGTGCATTATCTGCGCGTTCGCCGACGGCTTGCGCCATCGCCCGCAGACCACGTTTGGCAATGTTAAGACCGACGTGCTGGCGGACCAGGAGCCGGGGTTCAAGCCGATGAATTTTGTGCAGGTGATCCGCACGTCGCCGTGGGCTGCATAATCAACCTGAAATGCAATCAAATGTGGGAGCTGGCTTGCCTGCGATGACGGTGGGTCAGCACCTAATAAGTGACTGATACACCGCCATCGCAGGCAAGCCAGCTCCCACATTTTCACCCTGTTCCGGCAGTCAGACCGGCGCTGGCGCCCGGCGCTTGTCCGGCTGCTGCCAGCCATCCGCTGCGGCTTCTTCAATCGCTTGCTGAATAGCCTTCTTGCGATGCTCTTCGGCCCGACGGCTGAAGAACCACACCAGGAAGGTCACCAGCGACACCGCCAACAGAATCAGGCTCGCCACGGCGTTGATCTCGGGTTTAACCCCCAGACGCACCGCCGAGAACACTTCCATCGGCAAGGTGGTGGAACCGGGGCCCGACACGAAGCTGGCCAGTACCAGGTCGTCCAGCGATAACGCGAACGACATCATGCCGCCCGCTGCCAGCGATGGCGCGATCATCGGGATGGTGATCAGGAAGAACACCTTCCACGGCCGCGCGCCCAGGTCCATCGCCGCTTCTTCGATCGACAGGTCCAGCTCACGCAAGCGCGCCGACACCACCACCGCCACATACGCCGCACAGAAGGTGGTGTGGGCGATCCAGATGGTGACGATGCCACGCTCCTGGGGCCAGCCGATCATCTGCGCCATGGCCACGAACAGCAGCAACAGCGACAGGCCGGTGATCACTTCGGGCATCACCAACGGTGCCGTCACCAGGCCGCCGAACAGCGTGCGGCCCTTGAACTGGCTGATGCGCGTCAGCACGAAGGCGGCCAGGGTACCCAACGCCACCGCCGCCACCGCCGTGTAGCAGGCGATTTCCAGGGAGCGGGCCACCGAGCCCATCAACTGGGTGTTGTCCAACAGGCCCACGTACCACTTGATCGACCAACCGCCCCACACTGTCACCAGCTTGGATTCGTTGAACGAGTAGATCACCAGGATCAACATCGGCAGGTAGATGAACAACAAGCCTGCGACCAGCATGAAGCTGGAGAAACGAAAGCGCTTCATATCTTGCCCTCCAGCTCTTTGGCTTGGCTGCGGTTGAACAGGATGATCGGCACGATCAGGATCGCCAGCATCACCACCGCCAGGGCAGACGCCACCGGCCAGTCACGGTTGTTGAAGAATTCTTGCCACAACACCTTACCGATCATCAGGGTTTCCGGGCCGCCGAGCAGTTCAGGAATCACGAACTCGCCCACCACCGGGATAAACACCAGCATGCAACCGGCGATGATGCCGTTCTTGGACAGCGGCACGGTGATTTTCCAGAAGCTGTTGAAGGTGCTCGACCCCAGGTCGGAGGCGGCTTCCAGCAGGCTCTGGTCGTGCTTAACCAGGTTGGCGTACAGCGGCAGGATCATGAACGGCAGGTACGAATAGACCACGCCGATGTACACCGCGATGTTGGTGTTGAGGATCTGCAGTGGCTCGTTGATCAAGCCCATGGACATCAGGAAGCCATTGAGCAGGCCGTTGTTGCTGAGGATGCCCATCCACGCATACACCCGGATCAGGATCGCGGTCCAGGTGGGCATCATGATCAGCAGCACCAGCACGGTCTGCATCTCTTTGCGCGCGGTGGCAATGGCGTAGGCCATCGGGTAGCCGATCAGCAGGCACAGCAGCGTGCTGAAAAACGCCATCTTCAGCGAGCCCAGGTAAGCGGCGATGTACAACTCGTCGCCCGCCAGCAAGCTGTAGTTGGCCAGGTTCAGCACCACCTCCAGCTTTTGCTCAACGTAGGTATAGATCTCGGTATAGGGCGGGATCGCCACATCGGCTTCGGCAAAGCTGATTTTCAGCACGATGAAAAACGGCAGTGCGAAAAACAGGAACAGCCAGAGGAAGGGAATCCCGATGACCACCTGCTTGCCATTGGGCACGATGCGATCCAAGCGCCGCTTGAATTTCTTCATGTTCATGAGCGAAGTACCACGCCGCTGTCGTCTTCCCACCACACGTACACCTGGTCACCCCAGGTTGGGCGCTGGCCACGGCGTTCGGCGTTGGCGACGAAAGACTGCACCAGCTTGCCGCTCGGCAGCTCCACGTAGAACACCGAGTGGCCGCCCAGATAGGCGATGTCGTGTACCTTGCCGCTGGACCAGTTGTGTTCGCAGGTCGGCATTTCGGTGGTGACCAGCAGTTTTTCCGGGCGAATCGCGTAGGTCACCGACTTGTCTTCCACCGAGGTGGCGATGCCGTAACCCACGTAGATGTCGCGGTCCAGGTCCGGGCACTTGAGCACCGCGTGGCCTTCGGCGTCGTCCACCACCTGGGTGTCGAAGATGTTGACGTTGCCGATGAACTCGCACACCAGGCGGCTGGTGGGAGTTTCGTAGATATCGATGGGGCTGCCGATCTGAGCGATCCAGCCCAGGTGCATGATCGCGATGCGTTCGGCCATGGTCATGGCCTCTTCCTGATCGTGGGTCACCATCACGCAGGTCACCCCAACGCGCTCGATGATCTCCACCAACTCAAGTTGCATCTGCGAGCGCAGCTTCTTGTCCAGTGCGCCCATCGGCTCATCGAGCAGCAGCAGTTTCGGGCGCTTGGCCAAGGAACGGGCCAAGGCCACACGCTGGCGCTGGCCACCGGACAATTGGTGCGGCTTGCGCTTGGCGTACTGGCTCATCTGCACCAGCTTGAGCATCTCGGCCACGCGTGCGTCGACTTCAGCCTTGGGGATCTTGTCCTGTTGCAAGCCGAAGGCGATGTTCTGCGCCACGGTCATGTGCGGGAACAAGGCGTAGGACTGGAACATCATGTTGATTGGCCGCTCGTAGGGCGGCATGTCGGTGATGTCCACACCGTCGAGGTAGATGCGACCTTCGGTTGGGCGCTCGAAACCTGCAAGCATGCGCAGCAAGGTGGATTTGCCCGAACCCGAACCGCCGAGCAAGGCGAAGATCTCGCCTTTCTTGATTTCCAGGGACACATCGTCCACGGCAATCGTCTCGTCGAACTTCTTCGTGACCCGGTCGATTTTGACCAGCACCTTTTTCGGTGTCTGGTCGCCCTCGAGGGCTTTCTTATAGGCGCCGGAGGCAACTGCCATTTACGAAACTCCCAAAAAAAACTGTGCAGCCGGCCCAATGCGGGCCAGCCTTGGATAGTTTTAGCCTTACTTGCCCGTCTTGACCTTGGTCCAGCTACGGGTCATTAAACGCTGCACTTTCGGGGGTAGCTCAAAGTTGACGAATGTCCGCTCGAGAACCGCCTGCGGTGGGTAAACCGCTTCGTCGGTGCGTATCGATTGCTCCATCAGTTTGTCCGCCCCTGGGTTAGGGTTGGCGTAACCGACTTGATCGCTGACCTGAGCGATCACCTCAGGCTGCAGCAAATAGTTGATGAAGGCGTGGGCTTCCTTGACGTTGCTGGCATCCTTGGGAATCGCCAGCACGTCGAACCACAGGTTGCCGCCTTCTTTGGGAATCGTGTAGGCGATGTTCACGCCTTTGCCTGCCTCCGCCGCACGGGCCTTGGCCTGGAACACATCGCCGGAGAAACCGGCCGCCACGCAGATGTTGCCGTTGGCCAGGTCCGAGATGTATTTGGAGGAATGGAAGTAGGTCACGTAGGGCCGCACTTTCAGCAGTTTTTCCTCGGCTTTCTTGTAGTCGGCCGGGTTGGTGCTGTTGGGGTCCAGGCCCATGTAGTTGAGTACCGCCGGTAGCATTTCATCGGCCGAGTCCATGAACGACACGCCGCAAGTGGCCAACTTCTTCATGTTTTCCGGTTCGAACAACACCGCCCAGGAGTCGATCTTGTCGACGCCCAGCACTTCCTTCACTTTGTCGACGTTGTAGCCAATGCCGTTGGTGCCCCACAGGTACGGCACCGCGTACTGGTTGCCCGGGTCGTTCTTTTCCAGGCGCTTGAGCAGCACCGGGTCGAGGTTGGCGTAGTTTGTCAGCAGTGACTTGTCGAGCTTCTGGAACGCTCCAGCCTTGATCTGCTTGCCCAGGAAATGGTTGGACGGCACCACGACGTCGTAGCCGGTACGCCCGGCGAGCAACTTGCCTTCCAGGGTTTCGTTGGAGTCAAACACGTCATACACAGGCTTGATACCGCTGGCCTTTTCGAAGTTGGCCAGGGTGTCGGGGCCGATGTAGTCCGACCAGTTATAAATATGCACCGTCGGTGCGGCCTGTACGCTGGCAGCCAGCGTGATACCTGCACCCACCAGCATGGCTTTGCGAAATAAAGAAATTGGCAAGTGGAGGTCCTCTTGAATAGTTGGGGCCTTGAAGTTGTTGCCCGGCAACAAAACCGGCGCGCAACTTACCGTCGATAAACCGATCCGGCAAAACTTTCTGTCATTTAATTTGTGAGAGCTGTTTTGTGTGGGAGCGGGCTTGCTCGCGAAAGTGGCGTATCAGTTGATACATATGCTGGCTGACACTCCGCATTCGCGAGCAAGCCCGCTCCCACACAAGCTCGCTCCTACAGGTTTCTGGCGTTATTTACCGGACTTGATCTTGGTCCAGCTACGGGTCATTTCACGCTGAGTTGCCGCCGGCATGTCGGCAATGGCGTAGAGCTTGGATTGCACTTCGGCCGACGGATAAATACCCGGGTCGCTGGTGATGTCTTTATCGACCAGGGCAGTGGCTTTCTCGTTACCGTTCGGGAAACGCACACTGTTGGTGATCGCGGCCATGACGTCTGGCTTGAGTAGGTAGTTCATGAATGCGTAGGCAGCCTCGACGTTTTCGGCATCCTTGGGAATGGCGACCATGTCGAAGAAGCTGCCAGCACCTTCCTTGGGAATGTCGTAGGCGATCTTGACCTTGCCACCGGCTTCAGCCGCGCGGGTTTTGGCCTGTTCGATGTCACCCGAGTAGCCCACAGCCACGCAGATGTTGCCGTTGGCCAGGTCGGAGATGTACTTGGAGGAGTGGAAGTAGCCGATCGAAGGACGGATTTTCATGAACAGGTCTTCGGCCTGTTTCAGATCAGCCTTCTTCGTAGTGTCGGTCGGCAGGCCCAGGTAATGCAGCGCTACCGGCAGCATTTCGGTTGGCGAATCGAGGAAGCTCACGCCGCAGCTTTTCAGCTTGGCGATGTTTTCCGGCTTCATCAGTACGTCCCAGGAGTCGATCTTGTCCACGCCCAGTGCGGCCTTTACCTTCTCCGGGTTGTAGCCGATGCCCATCGAGCCCCACATGTACGGGAAGGCGTGCTTGTTGTCCGGGTCGCTGACCGATACAGCCTTGAGCAGGGATTTGTTCAGGTTGTCGTAGTTGGACAGCTTGGACTTGTCCAGCTCCTGGTAGACACCGGCCTTGATCTGCTTGGCGAGGAAGCTGTTCGACGGCACAACGATGTCGTAGCCGGACTTGCCTGCCAGCAACTTGGCTTCCAGGGTTTCGTTGCTGTCAAAAACGTCGTACACCACTTTGATGCCCGACTCTTTTTCAAAGTTGGCGATGGTGTCCGGTGCAATGTAGTCGGACCAGTTGTAGACGTGCAGCACTTTATTGTCTGCCTGGGCCGCGCCCGCCATTGCACCCATCAGGGACAAGGCGAGGAGGGTCTTGCCAGCGTTCTTCAAACCTAATGCCTTCATTTGGTGATGCTCCAATTTTTTCTTTTTTGGGCCACAAGCGTTGTATGTTTTACGGCCCAACCGAAGGGCAACAAAACAGGGCGACAGTCTGGCAAGTTCAGGGGCCGGCTTTCAACCAAAGCCCCTGCATTTTTAACTGCCCGGTGCACCGCGCACTGAGCCTAGCACTTAGCCCTGCAAGGCAGCCAAAGTCAGGTCCAGGCAATGGCGGGCCTTGGTTACCAGCTCATCGATTTCAGCCTTGCTGATGACCAGTGGCGGCGAAATGATCATGGTGTCGCCCACGGCGCGCATGATCAGGCCATTTTCAAAGCAGAAGGTTCGGCAGATCATGCCCGCGCCTTTGCCTTCATGACGCTTGCGCGTCGCCTTGTCCTGCACCAGCTCGATCGCACCGAGCATACCGACGCCGCGGACTTCACCCACCAGCGGATGATCGCCCAGTTCCCTCAGACGCTTTTGCAAATACGGTGCCGTTTCGTCGTGCACACGGTTAACGATTTTTTCATCGCGCAGGATGCGGATGTTTTCCAGCGCCACGGCCGCGGCCACCGGGTGGCCGGAGTAGGTAAAGCCGTGGTTGAAATCGCCACCTTCGTTAAGCACCGCCACCACTTCGTCACGCACGATCAGGCCGCCCATGGGCACGTAGCCCGAGGTCAGGCCCTTGGCGATGGTCATCATGTGCGGCTTGAGGTCGTAGAAATCGCTACCGAACCACTCACCGGTACGGCCGAAGCCGCAGATTACTTCGTCGGCGACAAACAGGATGTCGTACTTGGCGAGGATTTCCTTGATGCGCGGCCAGTACGTGGCAGGCGGCACGATCACGCCACCGGCACCCTGGATCGGCTCGGCAATAAAGGCGCCGACGTTGTCCACGCCCAGCTCCAGGATTTTCTCTTCCAACTGGTTGGCGGCCCACACACCGAATTCCTCGGGGCTCATGTCGCCGCCTTCGCCAAACCAGTACGGCTGCGCGATGTGGGTAATGCCCGGGATCGGCAAGTCGCCCTGCTCGTGCATATAGGTCATGCCGCCCAGGCTGGCGCCGGCCACGGTAGAGCCGTGGTAGCCATTCTTGCGGGCAATGATGGTTTTCTTGTTGGGCTGGCCCTTGATCGCCCAGTAGTGGCGGACCATGCGCAACATGGTGTCGTTGCCTTCGGAGCCAGAGCCGGTGAAGAACACGTGGTTCATGCCAGCCGGCGCGACATCGGAAATGACCTTGGCCAACTCCAATACCGGCGGGTGTGCGGTCTGGAAGAACAGGTTGTAGTACGGCAGTTCTTTCATCTGCTTGGCGGCGGCATCGGCCAGTTCATCGCGACCGTAACCGATCGCCACGCACCACAGGCCGGCCATACCGTCGAGGATCTTGTTGCCTTCGCTGTCCCACAGGTAAACGCCGTGGGCTTTGGTGATGATCCTTGGGCCTTTCTCTTTCAATTGCTTGAAGTCGCTGAACGGCGCCAGGTGGTGATCATTGCTCAAGGCTTGCCATTCACGGGTTTGCGGGTTGTTGCTGGACATACCAATCTCCTAGACTTTTCAGTGAAGGCGCGCCGTTTGAAGGGCGCGCCCGGCGCATCAGACGGCGAAGAGCAGGAATTCCCGCTCCCACGAACTGATCACGCGCTTGAAGTTTTCATGCTCGGCCCGCTTGACCGCGACGTAGCCTGTGATGAATTTTTGCCCCAGGTATTTCTCGATGGTCTTGCTGTTTTCCATGCGTTCCAGGGCATCTTCGATGGTCAACGGCAGGCGCAGGTTGCGTCGCTCGTAACCGCGGCCCACCACCGGCGCGCTCGGGTTATGGCCTTCGACCATGCCGATGTAGCCGCACAACAGGCTGGCAGCAATCGCCAGGTACGGGTTGGCGTCGGCGCCCGGCAGGCGGTTTTCCACGCGGCGGTTCTGCGGGCCGGCATCCGGTACGCGCAGGCCGACGGTGCGGTTTTCTTCGCCCCATTCCACGTTCACCGGCGCCGAGGTATCGGGCAGGAAGCGGCGGAACGAGTTCACGTTGGGGGCGAATAAAGGCAGCAATTCAGGGATGAATTTCTGCAGGCCGCCAATGTGGTTGAGGAACAGTTGGCTCATGGTCCCGTCTTCATTGGAGAAGACGTTCTTGCCGGTGGCGATGTCGATGATGCTCTGATGCAGGTGCATCGCGCTGCCGGGCTCGCCGGTCATGGGCTTGGCCATGAAGGTGGCGGCCACGTCGTGCTTGAGCGCGGCTTCGCGCATGGTGCGCTTGAACACCAGAATCTGGTCGGCCAGGGACAGGGCATCGCCGTGACGGAAGTTGATTTCCATCTGCGCGGTGCCGTCCTCGTGGATCAGGGTGTCGAGGTCCAGTTCCTGCAGTTCGCACCAGTCGTAGACGTCTTCGAACAGCGGGTCGAATTCGTTGGCTGCTTCTATAGAGAAGGACTGGCGACCGGTTTCCGGGCGGCCGGAGCGGCCAATCGGCGGTTGCAGCGGGAAGTCCGGGTCTTCGCAGCGCTTGGTCAGGTAGAACTCCATCTCCGGCGCCACGATGGGCTGCCAGCCGCGGTCGGAGTAGAGCTTGAGGACTTTCTTGAGCACGTTACGCGGCGACAGCTCGATAGGGTTGCCTTGCTTGTCGTAGGTGTCGTGGATCACCTGGGCGGTCGGCTCGATGGCCCAGGGCACCAGGAATACCGCGTTCTGGTCGGGGCGGCAGATCATGTCGATGTCGGCCGGGTCGAGCAATTCGTAATAGATGTCGTCTTCGACATAGTCGCCGGTCACGGTCTGCAACAGAACACTCTCGGGCAGGCGCATGCCTTTTTCGGCAATGAACTTGTTGGTCGGCGAGATCTTGCCCCGGGTAATACCGGTGAGGTCGCCAATCATGCATTCGACTTCTGTGATCTTGTGGTCTTTCAACCAATCGGTGAGCTGGTCGAGGTTGTTACTCATAAATGCCTCTGGGCTGGGTTTCCTGGCATCCATTAAAGGCCAGGCGTTGGTTGACGCAGCATCCGCGTCGTTTTTTCATTCAGGGTAGGAGCTTACCTGCCATTTGCCCATGGGTTGCATTCCTCAGGCCAAAGTTGTGCGCAATTATGATCGGCACGGCGGATGAGGGTCGCTCAGTGGCGTCGGAGATGGCAAAAAGGAGATCGGCCGGGCCGTCAAGAATATTGGCCGGTGCCTGGACATTCACGCGGGGCGAACGATCTGCGGACAAAGCCTGGCTGGAGCAGGCAGAGACGCCGATTGGCGGCAGGTGAAACATGAAGCACCCCGGTATTATTGCTGTTATGGGTTTGAATCGAGCTTAGCCTTGTTCATTTTTTTACACAACACCCCCGTAAAAAATCCTACACGGCCCGCTCAAGCCTGCAGGTCCCAAGCCCCTCAAACCCAAAAAATCGCCCCAAAACCCCGCAAAAAAGGCTTCGTGGCGCTTTTTTAGGGCAAAAATGCCTCGCTTGACTTCGGCAGGCCGTTCGGGTTGACTGAAACCAGAAAAGATCAATGATTGATATTTTTAACAACAAAGGTGTTGCATCATGTCGGTACCCCCGCGTGCCGTTCAGCTTAACGAAGCGAACGCGTTCCTTAAGGATCATCCTGAGGTTCTGTACGTAGACCTTCTAATTGCGGATATGAATGGTGTGGTGCGCGGTAAGCGCATCGAACGCACCAGCCTCCACAAGGTTTACGAGAAGGGCATTAACCTGCCTGCCTCTTTATTTGCCCTGGATATCAACGGCTCTACGGTGGAAAGCACCGGCCTGGGCCTGGACATCGGTGATGCTGACCGAATCTGTTATCCAATCCCCGACACCCTGTGCAATGAACCCTGGCAAAAGCGCCCTACCGCGCAACTGCTGATGACCATGCACGAACTCGAAGGTGAACCTTTCTTCGCCGATCCGCGCGAAGTGCTCCGCCAAGTTGTTACCAAGTTTGACGACCTCGGTCTGACCATCTGCGCCGCCTTCGAGCTTGAGTTCTACCTGATCGACCAGGAGAACGTGAACGGCCGCCCACAACCGCCCCGCTCGCCGATCTCCGGCAAACGCCCGCACTCGACACAGGTCTACCTGATCGACGACCTCGACGAATACGTCGACTGCCTCCAGGACATTCTGGAAGGTGCCAAGGAGCAAGGCATTCCGGCCGATGCCATCGTCAAGGAAAGTGCCCCGGCGCAGTTCGAAGTGAACCTTCACCACGTCGCCGACCCGATCAAGGCCTGCGATTACGCGGTACTGCTCAAGCGCCTGATCAAGAACATCGCCTACGACCATGAGATGGACACCACCTTCATGGCCAAGCCTTACCCAGGCCAGGCAGGCAACGGGCTGCACGTACACATTTCCATTCTGGACAAGGACGGCAAGAACATCTTTGCCAGCGAGGATCCCGAGCAGAACGCCGCATTGCGTCACGCGATCGGCGGTGTGCTGGAGACCCTACCCGCCCAAATGGCGTTCCTGTGCCCCAACGTCAACTCCTACCGTCGTTTCGGCGCACAGTTCTACGTGCCGAACTCGCCGTGCTGGGGCCTGGATAACCGCACCGTGGCGATTCGCGTACCCACCGGCTCGTCCGATGCCGTGCGTATCGAACACCGTGTGGCTGGCGCCGATGCCAACCCTTACCTGCTGATGGCCTCGGTATTGGCGGGCGTACACCACGGCCTGACCAACAAGATCGAGCCGAACGCTCCGGTGGAAGGCAACAGCTACGAGCAGAACGAGCAGAGCCTGCCGAACAACCTGCGCGATGCCCTGCGCGAGTTGGACGACAGCGAGGTGATGGCCAAGTACATCGATCCTAAATACATCGATATCTTCGTCGCCTGTAAGGAAAGTGAGTTGGAGGAGTTTGAACACTCCATCTCCGACCTTGAGTACAACTGGTACCTGCATACCGTGTAAGCGGTTGCTGCAATAAAAGAACGCCGCTGATTTTGGTCAGTGGCGTTTTTTTATGGGTTTCTACCGGTAGACCGAGTTGGCCTCTTCGCGAGCAAGCCCGCTCCCACAGGGGTCTCAACTTTGGAATGCAGTTAAATGTGGGAGCGGGCTTGCTCGCGAAGGCGGCTTGGCAGACAACACAGATTCCTGCTCATACAATGCCTGCTGCCTTGTAGGAGACATCCATGACCACCCGCCCCGCCACTGTTCGCAAACCCCGCGCCCGCAGCCAGGCCCGGATCGACGCGATTCTGGACGCCGCCCGCACTTTGCTGGCCACCGAAGGTGTGGCGAGCTTGTCGATCTACAGCGTGGCCGAACGGGCACAGATTCCACCGTCATCGGTGTACCACTTTTTCGCCAGTGTGCCGGCGTTGCTTGAAGCGTTGACCGCTGACGTTCACGCAGCCTTTCGCGCTGCCATCCAGGCGCCCATCGAGCATGAATCTCTCAAGCATTGGCGCGACCTGTCCTACATCGTTGAACAACGCATGCTCAGCATCTACAGCAACGATGCCGCGGCGCGCCAGTTGATCCTGGCCCAGCATGGGTTGACCGAAGTGACCCAGGCTGATCGCCAGCATGATCTGGAACTAGGCGACTTGATGCTGGCGGTGTTCAATCGCCACTTTGAAGTGCCAACGCTACCGAGCGATGTGGATGTGTTTGCCCTGGCACTGGAGTTGAGCGATCGCGTGTACGCGCGCTCGGTGCATCAGCATGGGCTGATTACGCCGCGCATGGCGGAGGAAGGGATGCGGGTGTTTGATGCGTATGTGGGGCTTTATTTGCCGGCCTATCTGCCCAAGCGCTGAATGCTGTGTTGTCTGGGCCGGCCTCATCGCAGCATAGGTATCTACATAACTCTGTTAGCTCAACGGTAACCACGATGCGAAGCGAGCCGCTCTTGATCTTGATCTTGATCTGCTTTTGATCTTAGGCGCCCCGTTAAACCACGCTGGCCGGAATTCGACAGGGATTTGGGGGGTAAACCGGCAGGGATGCCGGTTTAGCCGCCCCGCGCCATGGATGGCGCGTGGCGGCGGCCCCCCCAAATCACTGGCGGATTACGGGCACACCGAGCCTAAGCGAGGTGCCGAGTGGTGGGGCAAGAGCGTTTTGCTTACTTTGCCGCTTTTGCAAAGTGAGCCGCCGTCAGGGCGGAACCCTAAGTGGCCGTTACCGCAGGAATGGATATGTACACGGTCCAACTGTGTTGACTGTCAGGCCGTCTTCGCAGGCAAGCCAGCTCCCACATTGGATCGCGGGGCATCAGTTATATCTGTGTCGGCTGCCAGGCCGTCACGGGAGCAAGCTCCCTCGCCACAGATTTAGCGTCGTGCCGAAGTTGTGTAGATACCTATGCTCATCGCAGGCAAGCCAGCTCCCACATTTGAATGCGTTCACACATCAAAATGTGAGCTTGCCTGCGATAGCAATCTCAAGGGCGACGCCAATCACAACTTGGCAATCGACACCTCAGTGGATTTCACAAAGGCAATCACTTCACTGCCAATCACCAGCTCCAACTCCTTGACCGAACGCGTGGTGATCACCGAAGTGACAATGCCGGACGCGGTCTGCACGTCAATTTCCGACAGCACGTCGCCGACCACGATTTCCTTGATGGTGCCTTTGAACTGGTTACGCACGTTGATGGCTTTAATAGTCATGGTGTTTTTCCTGTGTGAGTTATTGAGCCCAACGCAATTGCGTCGGCAGCGGTGAAACAGGTTCGGGTTCCGGTGGGGAACCGGGTAGCGACAGCACGCGGTTGAGCACTTCGGCTTCCAACGCGGCCAGGCGGTGTGAGCCACGGGCCCGTGGGCGTGGCAGGTCGATGTTCAGGTCGAGGCCGATTTCGCCGTTTTCAATCAGAATCACGCGGTCGGCAATCGCCACGGCTTCGCTGACGTCGTGGGTCACCAGCAACACCGTGAAACCGTGCTTGCGCCACAGGTTTTCGATCAGTTGCTGCATCTCGATGCGGGTCAGGGCATCCAGTGCGCCCAGCGGCTCATCAAGCAGCAACAGGCGCGGCTGATGGATCAACGCCCGTGCGAGTGCCACGCGCTGTTTCTGGCCACCGGACAACGCCGCCGGCCATTCATTGGCGCGCTCGGCCAGGCCAACCGCTTCCAGCGCATCCAGCGCTTTGGGCCGCCAGTCGCCCTTGAGGCCCAGGCCGACGTTATCGATGATCTTCTTCCATGGCAGCAAGCGCGCTTCCTGGAACATCAACCGCGTATCTTCAATCGCTTCGTGCAGTGGCGCGGAGCCGGCAAGCAGCTCGCCGCCACTGGCTTTGTCCAGCCCCGCCAACAGGCGCAGCAAGGTACTTTTGCCGCAACCACTGCGGCCGACCACGGCCACGAACTGCCCCGCGGGAATATGCAGGTCAATCTCTTTGAGCACTTGGCGGGTACCAAAGGCCTTGCGCAATTTGCGCACTGCCAGCGGGATGCCCTTCAACAGACGCGGAGGTTGTTGAGCCGTCATGCTGCACCTCCTTTGACTTGGTACGCCGGGTGCCAGCGCAGCCACACACGTTCCAGCCCGCGGGCTGCCAGGTCGGCCAGTTTGCCGAGGATGGCGTACATGACGATGGCCAGCACCACCACGTCGGTTTGCAGGAATTCACGGGCATTCATCGCCAGGTAACCGATGCCGGAACTTGCCGAAATGGTTTCCGCCACGATCAGCGTCAGCCACATGAAGCCCAGGGCGAAGCGCACCCCCACCAGGATCGACGGCAGCGCGCCCGGCAGAATCACTTGCCAGAACAGGCTGAAACCGGACAAGCCATAGCTGCGCGACATCTCCACCAATGCCGGGTCGACATTGCGAATGCCGTGGTAAGTGTTCAGGTAGATCGGGAACAAGGTCCCCAGGGCCACCAGGAAAATTTTCGCGGTCTCATCAATGCCGAACCACAGGATCACCAGCGGAATCAGCGCTAGGTGCGGCACGTTGCGGATCATCTGCACGGAGCTGTCGAGCAAGCGTTCGCCCCACTTCGACAAGCCGGTGATAAAGCCCAGGGCCAGACCGATGCTGCCACCGATCACAAAGCCCAGACCGGCGCGCCAGCCGCTGATGGCCAGGTGCGTCCAGATTTCGCCGCTGACCACCAGGTTCACCCCGGCTTCGATCACCGCACTCGGCGCTGGCAGAATGCGCGTCGACAACCAACCCGCCGACACCGACAACTGCCACACCGCCAGCAATAAGATCGGCAGCACCCAAGGCGCCACGCGATGGCTGATTTTTTCTAAGTCCATAACGGCGCCTCAGCTCTGCGACGCAGCTTTGGGAAGGATGTCGTTGGCCACCATCTCGCCAAACGGGCTGACGTAGCCGGCGCTTTTTGGCAGCTCGGGACGTTCGATATCCAGGTGCGGGAACAACAGCTCGGCGACCCGATACGACTCTTCCAGGTGTGGATAACCGGAGAAGATAAAGGTATCGATACCCAGGTCCGCGTACTCCTTGACCCGCGCCGCAACCGTTGGGCCATCGCCCACCAGCGCCGTCCCTGCGCCGCCACGTACCAGGCCGACGCCAGCCCACAGGTTGGGGCTGACTTCCAGGTTGTCACGGCTACCGCCGTGCAAGGCTGCCATGCGTTGCTGGCCCACCGAATCGAAGCGCGCCAAGGACGCCTGGGCCCGGACGATGGTCTCGTCGTCCAGGTGGGAGATCAGTTTGTCGGCGGCTTTCCAGGCTTCGTCGTTGGTCTCGCGCACGATCACATGCAAACGAATACCAAAGCGCACCGTGCGCCCCAGTTTTGCGGCCTTGGCGCGTACCTGCGCGATCTTTTCCGCCACGGCTGCCGGCGGCTCGCCCCAGGTCAGCACCATCTCGACCTGTTCGGCCGCCAGGTCCTGGGCGGCTTCGGAGGAACCCCCGAAATACAGCGGCGGGCGTGGCTGTTGAATCGGTGGGTAGAGCAATTTTGCGCCTTTGACGCTGATGTGCTCGCCGTCGTAGTCCACGGTCTCGCCTTCCAGCACACGGCGCCAGATGCGGGTGAATTCCACCGACGCCTGGTAGCGCTCTTCATGGCTCAAGAACAATCCGTCGCCAGCCAGTTCTTCCGGATCGCCACCGGTGACCAGGTTGAACAGCGCACGGCCACCAGACAGGCGATCCAGGGTCGCGGCCTGACGCGCGGCCACGGTCGGGGAGATGATCCCAGGGCGCAGGGCAACCAGGAATTTCAAGCGCTGGGTCACGGGGATCAGCGAGGCGGCCACCAACCACGAGTCTTCGCAAGAGCGGCCCGTAGGGATCAACACCCCGCCGAAACCCAGGCGGTCGGCAGCCTGGGCCACCTGTTGCAGGTAACCGTGGTCGACAGCGCGGGCGCCTTCGGCGGTGCCAAGGTAGTGACCGTCGCCGTGGGTGGGCAGGAACCAGAAAATATTGAGGCTCATGGAGTTGTCTCCTGAATGAAGTCGGATTACGGCGCTTTGGCAACCGCGGCGGGTGGCGTCCAGATCACGTCCTTGATGCTCAAGGGCTTGGGGATCAATTTGAGTTGGTAGAAGGTGTCTGCGATTTTCTGCTGGGCGGCGACCACTTCCGGGGTCAGGAACAGCGCGCCGTAGCCCTGGCGTTTCACCGACGTGAGGGTGATATCTGCCGGCAGGCCGAGCAGTGGGGCGACCTGCTCAGTCACTTCCTGCGGGTTGGCCTTGGACCATTCGCCTACCGCACGCACCTCTTCCACCAACGCCTTGATCACTTGCGGGTGCTGTTCGGCGTAGGGTTTGGTGGCCAGGTAAAACTGATGGTTGTCGGCAATCCCGGTGCCGTCTCGCAGGGTGCGCGCTTGTAGTTGCTTCTCGGCGGCGGCCTGGTAAGGGTCCCAGATCACCCAGGCGTCCACGCTGCCACGCTCGAACGCAGCACGGGCATCGGCGGGCGGCAGGAACACGGTCTTCACGTCGGTGTAGTTGAGGCCGACGTCTTCCAAGGCACGCACCAGCAGGTAGTGCACGTTGGAGCCTTTGTTGAGCACGACCTTTTTACCCTTGAGCTCGGCCACCGATTTGATCGGCGAATCCTTGGGCACCAGGATCGCTTCGCTGGTAGGCGCGGGTGGTTCGTAGGCGACGTAGAGCAGATCGGCGCCAGCCGCCTGGGCAAACACCGGTGGGGTTTCGCCGGTAACGCCGAAGTCGATGGAGCCGACGTTCAGGCCCTCGAGCAATTGCGGTCCACCGGGAAACTCGGTCCACTGCACCTGCACGCCTTGGTCGGCCAGGCGTTTTTCCAGGGTGCCCTTGGCCTTGAGCAGCACTAGGGTGCCGTACTTCTGATAACCGATCCGCAAGGTCTCGGCGGCTTGGGCTTGAACGATGGCGCCGAGGGACACAGCCGCAGCAAAGAGTGCGACCAGACCACGACGCAAGATGACAGTGCGCATGGCGCTCTCTCCAACTGTGCGATTAGGGTTTTGGCTGCACCTGCTTGGCCGTTGTCGGCTGAGTAAGGTGAGTGTTTCCAGCTTTTCGGGGTGAGGCTCAGATGCTCCAGCGAGCACTCAACAAACGTTCATTCAATACGTCAGGGTCCAGCGGTTTTGGCCGGCGCGCCATGGCGCTGTAGAGCTGCTCCAGGGCTTCGTGCAAACGCTGTTCGAGTACCGGCACCAGTTGCGCCTGCACGCTGCCTTCGCCATAGGCGATCTGGCTGTCTTCGGCAAAAATACCGTGGAGCAATTCCTGGGCCTTGAGGGCCGACAGCACCGGCTTCAGGGCGTAGTCCACCGCCAGCATGTGGGCGATGCTGCCGCCGGTCGCCATCGGCAGCACCACCTTATGGGCCAACGCACGCTCCGGCAGCAGGTCCAGTACGGTCTTCAACGCCCCGGAAAACGACGCCTTGTACACCGGCGTGGCAATCACAAGGCCGTCGGCATTGGCGACTTGTTGCAGCAGGTCGATCACCTTGGGGCTGTCGAAGCGCGCATGCAGCAAGTCTTCAGCCGGGAAGTCCCGTACCTGGTAACTCACTACTTCCACGCCCTGCTGTTGCAGCCACTGACGGGTTTTATCCAGCAAGACCCCAGAGCGGGAACGCTGGCTGGGACTGCCTCCAAGTGTTACGACCAGCATGCAGGAGATTCCTTGAGCAAGTGTCGGCGGTTCGCTGTACGGCGATGGCGCCAAGATGGGATAGACCTTATCAGCAGATTTATATATCTATAAATCTTATTTATTCATTTGTTTATTCCATAAAAACATAAGCGATTGATCAATCCCCAGGCGAAAAAAAAGGCCGTGGAAACGGCCTGAAAACCCCTGCTGTGTGAGACGGTTTGCAACTTGCAGCCTGTGCTGTTCATGAGGCCGCCATCGCGGGCAAGCCCCGCTCCCACAGGGGAATGCGGTCAACTGTGGGAGCCGGGCTTGCCGGCGATGGCGATATAAGCCTTAACGATTGGGTTGTGGGGTAAGACGCAGGTACGGCTTCACCGCGCGATAGCCCTTGGGAAAGCGTTTCTTGATCTCTTCCTCGTCCTTGAGTGACGGCACGATGACCACCTCATCCCCATCCTGCCAGTTGGCCGGTGTTGCCACCTTGTGGTTGTCGGTCAGCTGC
The DNA here is from genome assembly GCF_002966775.1 of Pseudomonas sp. MYb193. NCBI lineage: Bacteria > Pseudomonadati > Pseudomonadota > Gammaproteobacteria > Pseudomonadales > Pseudomonadaceae > Pseudomonas > Pseudomonas sp. MYb193. Next base: position 5,872,800 of record NZ_CP023269.1, read on the forward strand.
AGCGAGTCGATCACCCGCAGGATTTCATGGAAATTACGCCCGGTGCTGGCCGGGTAGGTGATGGTCAGGCGGATCTTCTTGTTCGGGTCGATCACGAACAAGGAGCGCACGGTGAGAGTATCGCTGGCATTCGGGTGGATCAGGTCGTAGAGGTCCGAGACCTTGCGGTCTGCATCGGCCAGGATCGGGAAGTTGACCACGGTGTTCTGGGTCTCGTTGATGTCGTCGATCCACTTGTGATGCGAGTCCACCGGATCTACCGACAGGGCGATGGCCTTGACGCCACGTTTGACGAATTCATCCTTGAGCTTGGCGGTGAAACCCAGCTCGGTGGTGCACACCGGGGTGAAGTCCGCAGGGTGGGAAAACAGCACACCCCAGCTGTCGCCCAGCCATTCGTGGAAGCGAATCTTGCCGGCGCTGGAATCCTGTTCGAAGTCGGGGGCGATGTCGCCCAGTCTTAGGCTCATGGTGTGGCTCCTGATGAGTGCTTATGGAGCCCACTGTGCATGGATTTTTTGTGATTTAAAAAGAATAAATATCGATTTATCTAGACGATAAAGGAATATTAAAAATCAGTTCATTGGACTTGGGAACGGCCTGAGGCCAACATCGCCTTCAAGGTTCGAGAAGGCCTTGAGACGCTGCAAAAAGAGGGATTCAGGCAGGGCTTGCGGGGGTTGAGCCCGACTTGAACAGCAAGACACCTTGCCCGGCATTGCGCCGGGCAAGGTTTTACAGTCTTACAACAGCGGGATCGAGTAGCTGACGATCAAGCGGTTTTCGTCCTGGTTACGCGCGTTGGCGATGTCGCTGCGCCACATAGCGTTTTTCCACGCCACGCCGACGTTCTTCAGCGGACCTTCCGGTACGACGTAGGCAACAGTGATGTCACGCTCCCACTCGGACTGGCCGGTGAACTCGGTACGGTTGCTGGAGACGGTGTCGATATGATCACCTTTCAGGTAAACCACACCGGCGGTCAGGCCAGGTACGCCGACTTTGGCGAAGTCATAGGAGTAGCGAGCTTGCCAGGTACGCTCGCCGGCACGGGCGAACTTCTGGATTTGCATGTCGGTTGTGATGTAAGCCGACGAGCCGTCACCCTGGTTCAGCCAAGGGAAGTCGCTGCTACCGTTGCTGACCTGATAACCGCCACCGAAGGTGTGACCGGCGACCGAGTACAGGAACAGGCCGCTGTACAGGTTGTTGTCGACTTTGCCACGGCCGGAGTTCACGCCGCCGTAGTTGCCCGTCGAGAAGTAAGCGGACTGGTTACCGTTGTTGCCATCGTCGGAGCTGTTGAAGTAGCGCAGGTCAGACTTCAACACGCCAGGGCCGATAGCCCAGTTGTGGGTCAGGCCCAGGAAGTGTTGCTTGTAGAAATCTTCCAGGTTGCCGTAGTAGTACTGGGCGGTCAGATCCTTGGTGATCTTGTAGTCGCCACCGGCGTAGTAGAACTTGTTGCTCGAACGCCAGTTCACACCGCGGCTGTTGGCGCCGGAAATGGACAGGCTTTCGTTGTTGCTGGAGTTACGGCCCTTGGCCTTTTCGATCTGGCCAGCAACCAGGGTCAGGTCCTTGATGTCGCTAGAGGTGATCTGGCCACCTTGGAAGGTTTGCGGCAGCATACGACCATCGTTGGTGACGATGACCGGCAGCTTGGGCTGCAAGGTACCCAACTTCAGTTCGGTTTGAGAGATCTTGGCTTTGGCAGTCAGGCCCAGGCTGGAGTAGTTATCAACGGCTTCGCCATTGGACTTGCTCGGGAAGATCGTGCCGCCGTAGGAGCTGGCAGTCGCGCCGTTGGTGCCACCGCCGGAATCCAGGCGAACACCCAGCAGGCCGATAGCGTCCAGACCGAAGCCGACGGTGCCTTGGGTGTAACCGGAGATGAAACGCAGATCGAAGCCTTGGCCCCACTCTTCGTTCTTGTTCGCACCAGCGCCTTCGCGGTTATCGGTGTTGATGTAGAAGTTACGCAGGCCCAGTGTGGCCTTGCTGTCTTCGATGAAACCGGCAGCGCCTGCTTGCTGGGCGATTGCGCCCAACGTTACAGCCACAGCCAAGGTGGACTTCTTCATGTACCGCTCCTCTCATTTCTAATTTTTGTATTTCTTTGGTCTCGGGTCTGACGCCCTAGATCCACAGATGCGCGATTAGCGCCAGATAGTGACCACCAAGTCAATCGTAACCTTGTGTGTCTACTACCTTCGTCTAATCGCAGTTGATTTGGTCCCTGCAGGGTAATGAGTTTTTCATACACCCAAAAAGAATTATTTCATTCTTTTTCATACGATCCAGGAATAAGGCTTTCCGTGAAGCTGGCCGGTCAGGATAGACGCGCCGCTCCATAAGCTAATTCCTAAAGGGTATTTACTGGTGCTTTTTTAGATCGATTAGTGTGGCCGTACGGTTGCATACGTCACTCACGATCAAAAAGGCGACGCCATCATGGCCAAACGCACATCCTCCCGTCAATTTGTTACAGTTTTTGTATCGCTATTACTTTCTTTTGGTGTCAATGCCGCCGACCTGACGGTGGGCTACCAGACCGGCATTGATCCCAGCAAGGTTCCCCAGGCCGACGGCCTCTACGAAAAAGCCATTGGCGAGAAAATCGCCTGGCGCCGCTTCAACAGCGGGCCGGAGGTGGTCACGGCCATCGCTTCGGGTGATGTACAAATCGGCAACCTCGGCTCCAGCCCGCTCGCGGCGGCGGCCTCGCGCAACCTGCCGATTGTGGCGTTTATCGTATCGGCACAGATCAACGCTTCTGAAGCCCTGGTGGTGCGCAACGGCAGTGGCATCGATAACCCCCAGGACTTGATCGGCAAAACCATCGCCACTCCGTTCGTCTCGACCTCCCATTACAGCCTGCTCGGCGCGCTGAAACACTGGGGTCTGAACACCCAGCAAGTCAAAGTGGTGAACCTGCAACCGGCCGAAATCGCCGCTGCGTGGAAACGCGGCGATATTGATGGGGCTTTTGTGTGGTCCCCGGCCTTGGGCGAAATCCGCAAGAGCGGCAAGACTCTGACAGACGCGGCGCAGGTGGGCCAATGGGGTGCACCCACATTTGAGGTGTGGGTGGCGCGCAAGGATTTTGCGCAAAAACATCCTGACGTAGTGGCCAAGTTCGCCAAAGTTACCCTGGATGCCTTTGCCGACTATGCCGCCCACAAAGACAGCTGGACGGTGAATTCCGAGCCAGTGCAGAAAATCGCCAGATTGACAGGTTCAAATGCCGACGACATTCCGGAACTCTTGGCCGGTACGACGTTTCCGGATGCGCCGGCACAGCAAACCGCTGCGCTGCTCAAGGGCGGCACGGCGAAGGCGATTGAGGAGACGGCGAAGTTCTTGAAGGAACAGGGGAAGGTGGAGACGGTGCTGCCGGATTATTCGGCCTATGTGACCGACAAATTCATCACACAATAAATACAGTCTTTGGTGGGAGCTGGCTTGCCTGCGATGCCAGCAACTCGGTCCTTCAGATAAACCGAGGCGCCGCTATCGCAGGCAAGCCAGCTCCCACACAGAGCAGTACTCTTTTACAGGGCCTTCTCGAAAATCTTCGAATTGCGCTGATAGTTGTACAGCGACGCGCGCGCCGACGGCAGGCGGTCCACGCTGCTGGGTACAAAGCCGCGTTCGCGGAACCAGTGGGCCGTGCGCGTGGTGAGTACAAAGAGGGTTTTCAAGCCTTGGGCGCGTGCCCGGGTCTGGATGCGTTCGAGCAACACATCGCCTCGCGCGCCGTGGCGGTACTCCGGGTTCACTGCCAGGCACGCCAACTCCCCCGCATCCGAATCCGCGATCTGATACAGCGCCGCGCAGGCGATGATCATGCCTTCGCGCTCGACCACGCTGAACTGCTCGATCTCACGCTCCAGCACTTCCCGCGAACGGCGCACCAGAATGCCCTGCTCTTCCAGCGGGCTGATCAGGTCCAGCAAGCCGCCGACGTCTTCAATCGCCGCTTCGCGCACCAGTTCGAATTGTTCCTGGGCCACCAGCGTACCGCCACCATCGCGGGTGAACAGTTCGGTAAGCAAAGCGCCATCTTCGGCGTAGCTGACGATATGGCTGCGCCCTACTCCACCCCGGCAGGCTTCGGCAGCGGCATCGAGCAGTTCGGCTTGATAGTTGCTGCCCAGGCGTTGCAGGTGCGCGGGTACTTGTTGTGGGCGCAATTCACGCACCAGGCGGCCGTTCTCATCGATCAGACCGGGATCGGCGCCGAACAGCAGCAACTTGTCGGCGCCCAGGTCGATGGCGGCGCGGGTGGCGACGTCTTCGCAGGCCAGGTTGAAGATCTCGCCGGTGGGCGAATACCCCAACGGCGACAGCAGCACGATAGAGCGCTCATCCAACAGACGGTTGATGCCCTTGCGGTCGACCCGGCGCACTTCGCCGGTGTGGTGGTAGTCCACGCCTTCAAGCACGCCGATTGGCCGTGCGGTGACCAGGTTGCCGCTGGCCACACGCAGGCGCGAACCCTGCATCGGCGAGGACGCCATGTCCATGGACAAGCGCGCCTCGATGGCAATGCGCAAATGACCCACCGCGTCGATCACACACTCCAGCGTCGCAGCATCGGTGATGCGCAGGCCTTCGTGGTAAGCCGGGGTAAGGCCGCGTGCTTCAAGGCGGGTTTCGATTTGCGGGCGCGAGCCGTGCACCAGCACCAGGCGAACTCCCAGGCTGTGAAGCAGCACCAGGTCGTGGACGATATTGCCGAAGTTGGGGTGGTCCACACCATCGCCGGGCAGCATGACCACAAAAGTGCAGTCGCGGTGGGCGTTGATGTAGGGCGAAGCGTGACGAAGCCAGTTGACGTATTCGGGCATAACACCTGGGCCTGTAATAAAAAGCAGCCAAATAAAGGATCAATCGTGAAAGCGCACAGCGGCTGATGGTTATCGTCGGAACAGGCTTGGCGACACGCTCACTCTCCTTATGTACGAATGGGCAGGGGTTAATTTATGCAGGTTTCAGGCAGTAGTGTTCGATCAGTTCCCGCAATAGACGCACTGTAGGCCTCAAGCGTGACATTTCAAGGTACTCGCCAGGCTGGTGGGCGCAGGCAATGTCGCCAGGGCCGAGCACCAGGGTTTCGCAACCAAGGCGCTGAAGATAAGGCGCTTCGGTGCCGAACGCTACTGCTTCGGCACGATGACCGGTCAAACGCTCCGCCACCCGCACCAACTCGGCGTCTTCGGGCTGCTCAAAGGGGGGCACTTCGGGGAACAACGGCGCGTAGTCGATCTTGACCTTATGCCGCTCGGCCAGGGGTTCGAGCTTCTGGCGGATCGCGGCGCGCAGCACCTCGGGGTCCATGCCCGGAAGAGGGCGCAGGTCGAACTCCAGGGAGCACTGGCCGCAGATGCGGTTGGGGTTGTCGCCGCCGTGAATGCAGCCGAAGTTCATCGTCGGCTGCGGCACGCTGAATTGCGCGTTGCGGTACTCGCGCTGCCAGGCCAGGCGCAGGCCGCGCAATTCGCCGATGGCGTCATGCATGGCTTCCAGGGCGCTATGGCCCAGACTGGGGTCCGACGAGTGGCCACTGCGCCCGAGGATCTCGATGCGTTCCATCATCACGCCCTTGTGCAGGCGGATCGGCTTGAGCCCGGTCGGCTCGCCGATCACCGCTGCACGACCTAATGGACGCCCCGCTTCGGCCAGCGCACGGGCACCGGACATAGAGCTTTCCTCGTCACAGGTGGCAAGGATCAACAGCGGTTGCTTGAAGGGTTGGTCCAGCAGCGGCAACACCGCGTCGATAACCAGTGCGAAGAACCCCTTCATGTCACAACTGCCCAGCCCTACCCAGCGGCCGTCCACTTCCGTCAGCTTGAGCGGGTCGGTGTTCCACAGCGCCGCGTCATACGGCACGGTATCGCTATGCCCCGCCAACACCAAGCCACCGGGGCCGCTGCCGAAACTGGCCAACAGGTTGAACTTGCCGGGGCTGACTTGTTGGATATCGATGGCAAAGCCCAGGTCGCCCAGCCAAGCGGCGAGCAGGTCAATCACCGGGCGGTTGCTCTGGTCGAGAGAGGCCTGGGTGCAGCTCACCGACGGCGCGGCGATCAAGGCGGCGAACTGCTCTTTCATGGACGGTAACGGCATGCGCGGTCTCCCAACTTCCCGGATGAACCTCACTATAGAGGCATCTGCGCAACACAATAAACCGTTGCGGCACGTTGCCGGGCTCACTCCTGTACACTGCACGACCTTGGCAGCCACACTTTTCCCCGGCTGCGCTCCCGATCCTGGATTTTCCGGCCATGCAGAAAGAAACCGAAATCAAGCTACGCGTCAGCCGCGAAACACTCGCCGCGCTGCGTGAGCACCCGTTACTGAAAAAACGCAACAAAAGTGGCTGGGAACGCCGTGAGTTGATGAACCAGTACTTCGACACCCCCGAGCGTGACCTGGCCCAGGCCAAGGTTGCCCTGCGCCTGCGCAAGGACGGTGACGACATCATCCAGACCCTCAAGACCCGCGGCCAAAGCGTCGCCGGCTTGTCGGAACGCAACGAATACAACTGGGACCTGCCCAAAGCCAAGCTCGATGTGAAGAAACTCGATGGCGAGTGCTGGCCCGAGCAACTGGCCGAGCTGGACAAAAAGACCCTCAAGCCGATCTTCACCACCGACTTCGTGCGTGAACGCGCCGAGATCGCCTGGGGCCGTGGCAAGGCCAAGGTGGTGATCGAAGCCGCCCTGGACCTGGGCCATGTGGTGGTCGGCAAGCAGAAAGAAGAAATCTGCGAGCTGGAACTGGAACTGCGCGAAGGCGAACCGGCGGCCCTGCTGGAGCTGGCCGCCGAGCTGGCCGCAACCCTGGCCCTGATGCCGTGCGACATCAGCAAGGCCGAACGCGGCTATCGCCTGTATGACGCCAGCAGCTACTCCCTGAGCCTGCCGGCGCCACAGATCCACGCCGAAATGCCATTGGACGACGCCTTCGCCGCGATCCTGTGGCACCTGCTGGGCAGCAGCCAGCGCCTGGCCGAGCAATACCGCTTCAATGGCCACTGGCGCCTGCTGCAAGACTGGGTCGAGAACCTCGGTGAATTGCGCGCCCTGATCGGCAGCCTCGGCCAGGCCGCGCCACGCCAATCCACCAGCGAACTGCGCAGCGCCCTGGATGCGTTGCTGGAAGACTGGCGCCCGCTGGTCCAGGCCGGTGACGACGATGAAGACATTCGCAAAGCCGCGCCGGAACAGTTCATCGAAGAGCTGCAAGACGTGCGCTGGGGCCTGTTCTCACTCAACCTCTCGCGCTGGCTGCTGGCCCGCACCTGGACGGCCGAACGTAACGTGCGTGGCAACCGTCAGGGCGCTGCACAAATTACCAACTGGCTGCCACGCCTGCTGGCCGACGACGCCGTCGCCTTGCAATTGCAGCGCTACCAGCAACAGCCGGAAGACCTGGCCGAGCAACTGCCGCGCATCGAACGCATCCAGGCCTGGCTGCACCATGCGCGCCATGTGGTGGACATTCCTGAACTGGACCGTTTGTACGGCGAGCTGAACAAGCTGGCGCACTTGGCAAACCAGCCGATTACCGATGAATCGCTGGATGCGCGTATGCACCAGGCGATTGCGGTTTATCAGAATCGTGCCTGGAAGACCCTTCTGCGCCTGTAATCGCTATCGCGGGCAAGCCCGCTCCCACATTTGCTGTGGGAGCGGGCTTGCCCGCGATGAGGCCCTCCCTGTCAGCGCAATACTGGCAGGCTGGTGGTGGACTTGATCTCCGACAGCGCCACAATCGAGTTGACCTCCTGAATCCCCGGCACCATCGACAACTTCTCAAAGAAAAACCGCTCGTACGCCTCGATATCCGAGGTGACGATACGCAGCAGAAAATCCACCGCCCCCATCAGCACATAGCACTCCAACACTTCCGGGAACCCGCGAATCGCCTCGGTGAACTCGGTGAAATTGGAACGACCGTGGGCGTTGAGTTTGACTTCGGCGAAAATCTGCGTGTTGAGCCCGATTTTCTTGCGGTCCAGCAGGGTGACCTGGCCGCGGATCACACCCTCCTCCTTGAGCCGCTGAATACGCCGCCAGCACGGCGACTGCGACAGGCCGACCTGCTCGGCAATCTGTGCACTGGAGAGCGAGGCATCCTCTTGCAGCAAGGCCAGGATGCGGCGGTCGTAGGCGTCCAACTCATTGTGCATAAACGTACCCATGAATAGGCTGATCTTGAATTGTTTTGGTCTGTTTATCGCCAAAAAGGCTTATTTTAGATAAGAAATCTCCCCAGGCGAATGTAAAAATTTCTCCAGTCGAAACTGGAGAGTCAGCATGCATGCCGTCGAAACCGCCTACCCCGCCACCCGCGTCGATGCGTGGGCCGTCAATAGCAGCCACTGCCAGGCGCACTATCGCATCGTCGCCGAGGCTGAACCGGACGTGCTGTGCCGGGTGCTGAACTACTTCGCGCTGCAATTGCTCACGCCCACCCAGGTCAGCATGAACCGGGAAGCCGACCTGCTGAGCATCGATATCGTGATGACCGGCCTGAGCTGGCACCGCGCCCAGGTGATCGGTGAAAAGATTCGAAACCTGATCAGCGTCTGCACCCTGGAGCTGTGGTCGGCTGATTCCGAGCGGCCTCAAGCGTTGGCGGCGATGGCGCAGTAAAAACCGGCAATACACGCGCCAGCAGGATCTTCAGCGGCTGGCTAGCCTGGGATTACCCCCACGCCCCAGGAAAACCTGCATGCCCATCGCCACTCACGATCACCCCTTGGAACTGCAGCAATTATTGCCGGCGTTGGTCGAGCAAGGGCTGATCACGGCGCAGGCGGCGCAAAAGGTAGCGCCAGCGTCCGGCAGCCAGCATCCCTTGGAATGCATCGCAGCCCAGGGCCCTTGCCTGGAGACCTTGACCCAATGGCTGGCCCGACAGGTAGGCCAACCTTACCTGCGCATCGACCCGTTGAAGATTGATGTGGCAGCCGTGGTGCCGTTGATGTCCCACGCTTTTGCCCAGCGCCACGGCATTCTTGCAATCGCCGTCGATACCCACAGCGTGACGATCGCCAGTGCCCAACCCCATGTCACCACCTGGGAAGCCGGACTGTCCCAGGTGCTCAGACGCACGATCAAGCGCGTGGTTGCCAACCCCAGCGATATCCAGCGCTGTATCAACGAGTTTTACCGTTTAGCCAAGTCCGTCAGCGGTGCGGATGACAAGATGACGACGCCTGGCAATCTCGACTTGCTCAGCCTCGGCCCCAGCGACAAGGAGCCGGATGCCAACGACGCGCATATCGTCAACATCGTCGACTGGCTGCTGCAATACGCCTTTGGCCAACGAGCCAGCGATATCCATATCGAGCCCTGCCGCGACCAGGGCCGGGTGCGCTTTCGCATTGACGGGCTGCTGCATGACGTCTATCAATTTCCCCCACAGGTCACCATGGCCGTGGTCAGCCGCCTGAAAAGCCTGGGGCGAATGAACGTGGCCGAAAAACGCAAACCCCAGGATGGCCGCGTCAAAACCAGGAACCCTGCGGGTGTCGAAGTGGAATTGCGGCTTTCGACCCTGCCCACGGCATTCGGCGAAAAACTGGTGATGCGAATTTTCGACCCACAGGTGCTGCTCAAGGATTTTGACCAGTTGGGTTTGTCCAACGCCGACCAGCAGCGCTGGCACGCCATGACGCGACGCAGCCACGGCATCATCCTCGTCACCGGCCCCACCGGCTCGGGCAAGACCAGCACCCTCTACACCACCCTCAGGCAACTGGCGACCCGGGAGGTCAACCTGTGCACGGTGGAAGACCCGATTGAAATGGTCGAGCCGGCCTTCAACCAGATGCAGGTCCAGCACAACATCGACCTCACGTTCGCCAGCGGCATCCGCGCCCTGCTGCGCCAGGACCCGGACATCATCATGATCGGCGAAATTCGCGACCAGGAGACCGCAGAGATGGCTATCCAGGCCGCGCTGACCGGGCACCTGGTTTTCTCGACCTTGCACACCAACGATGCACCCAGCGCCATCAGCCGCCTGCAGGAACTGGGCGTTGCTCACTATTTGATCAAAGCCACGCTCATAGGTGTGATGGCGCAGCGCCTGGTGCGTCTTCTGTGCAGCCACTGCAAGCGCCCGCTGGGCCAGGCGGACGTTGACGGCTGCGAAGCCGTCGGCTGTGCGAAATGCCGTGACAGCGGTTATCGAGGCCGGGCCGGGCTGTATGAAATCATGCTCATGGACCCGGCACTCCAAGCGCTGGTCACCCCGGGTGCGGACGTACACGCGCTGCGCCGTGAGGCACTGGCGCAGGGCATGAGCAGCCTGCGCATGGCCGGCGTCGAGAAAGTGAAGGCCGGCCTGACCACGATGACGGAGGTATTGCGGGTCACGCCAGGGGATTCAGAAACAAATCCTTTGTTTGTTGGGCCATGAAACCGTCTTTATCCGTGTCCAGACCGTTACAATCGGCCTAATGTCATTCACTGACACCTTCAGATAGGGAATCGCTATGCAGATCGGAACCGTACTGCTTCTTTTTGTGGGCTTGGCCATCGCCATCCTGTTCATGGGGTTCAAAGTGGTGCCCCAGGGCTACCAATGGACCGTCGAGCGTTTCGGCCGCTACACCAATACTTTAAAACCCGGCCTGAATATCATCATCCCGGTCATGGACCGCATCGGTCGCAAGATCAACGTGATGGAAAGCGTGCTGGATATCCCGCCTCAAGAAGTCATCACCGCCGACAATGCCACCGTGCAGATCGATGCCGTGTGCTTCTTCCAGGTGGTCAACACCGCCCAGGCCGCCTATGAGGTCAACAACCTCGAACATGCTATCCGCAACCTGCTGCAGACCAATATCCGCACCGTGCTCGGCTCCATGGAACTGGACGCCATGCTGAGCCAGCGTGACGGCATCAACGAAAAACTGCTGCGCACCGTGGATGAAGCCACCGCGCCATGGGGCATCAAGATCACCCGTATCGAGATCAAGGACATCAGCCCGCCCGCCGACCTGATGGCCGCCATGTCCGGCCAAATGAAAGCCGAGCGGATCAAACGTGCGCAAATCCTCGAAGCCGAAGGCCTGCGGGCGTCGGCGATCCTGACAGCCGAAGGCAAGAAGCAGGCGCAGATCCTTGAGGCCGAAGGTAGCCGCCAGGCCGCGTTCCTGGAGTCCGAGGCACGCGAGCGTCAGGCCGAAGCCGAAGCACGGGCGACACAAGTGGTGTCCGAAGCCATTGCGTCGGGCAACGTGCAGGCGGTGAACTACTTCGTCGCGCAAAAATACATCGACGCCCTGGGCAAGCTTGCATCGGCCAACAACAGCAAGGTCATCCTGATGCCGCTGGAAGCCAGCCAGGTGATTGGCGCCGTAGGCGGTATCGGCGAAATCGTCAAGGCAACCTTCGGCAACCAGAAAGGCTGAGGCCAACACCATGTGGGACTTTTTGCTGCATTTGTCGTTCTGGGACTGGCTGGCGCTGGGCACCGTGCTGTTGATTCTCGAGGTGTTCGGTGCCGGAGGCTACCTGCTCTGGATGGGCATCGCCGCCGCCGCCGTGGGCGTGATCAAGTTCCTGTTCCCACCGCTGGGGCTGGAATGGCAACTGCTGCTGTTTGCAGTGTTGTCGATACTGACCGCCGTGTACTGGTGGAAACGCCAACGCAGCAGTGCCAAGGCCAGCGACCAACCGGGGTTGAACGAGCGCGGTTCGGAGTTGGTGGGGCGCACTTTCGTGGTGCATCAAGCCATTGTGGATGGCCGCGGCAAAGTCAAAGTCGGCGATGGCGTGTGGATGGTCACCGGTGCAGACGCGCCCGTGGGCGCTCAAGTCCGCGTGGTTGGGCAGGATGGGGTGATTTTAAAGGTTGAAACTGTTTAGTCAGTGATGGAACTGGATCGGGTTAACTACAATCAAAACGTACAGATAACCCACCGGAGTCACCCATCATGCGTCTCAAATATGCTGTCGCAACCCTCGCTGTGCTTTCCCTACCTGTCGGCTCAGCCATGGCCGATAGCTTCTGGCGTAATGTCATCTCGTCGGGCGCCACCACTGGTTCGACTTACCTGACGTTCAAGGACCACAAGCTGGTAGTCGCCGCCCAGGACGACGCGGGCAGCTTCGTCGCCAGCGACGGCGGCATTCGCGGCCCGTATCTGGAAGCGGCCATGCAGAAGGTCCGCGCCGATAACCCTGGCCTCCAAGCCACGGACATGGAACTGGCTAACGCCATCCTGGCGAAGAATGCTGTGACCGAGTAACAACTGCCTTCATAAAAAATGCCGCTTTCTCAAGCGGCATTTTTTTGCCTGCTGCATGACGAATCGTTCATGGATGACAGGCTATATTCAGTCTCGGCGTGCAACCATGCCCTACTGACACGTCTATTTTTCATTGCCTACCTGAAACGGATGCCTTCTTCGTCATGAGCCAACAGCCCTTCCTGCCGTTTTCCAAACCGACCATTGATGAAGCCACCATTTCGGCGGTCGGCGATGTTCTGCGTTCCGGCTGGATCACCAGCGGGCCACAGGTGCAGGCGTTCGAAGCACAGCTGTCGGACTATTTTGGCGGCCGTCCGGTGCGCACCTTCAACTCGGGCACCTGCACCATGGAGATCGCCTTGCGCATCGCCGGGATCGGGCCTGGGGATGAAGTCATCACCACCCCAATTTCCTGGGTTGCCACGGCCAACGTGATTCTCGAAGTCGGCGCCACTCCCGTCTTTGCCGACATCGACCCGGTGACACGCAATATCGACCTGGCCCAGGTAGAAGCTGCCATTACCCCGCGCACCAAGGCGATCATCCCGGTCTACCTGGCCGGCTTGCCCCTGGATATGCCGATGCTCTACGCGCTGGCCAACAAGTACAACCTGCGTATTGTCGAAGATGCTGCCCAGGCCCTGGGGTCCAGCTGGGATGGAGAACGCATCGGCGCAACCGGCGACTTCGTGTCCTTCAGCTTCCAGGCGAACAAGAACATCACGTCGTCCGAAGGCGGCTGCCTGGTGTTGAATAATGCCGAGGAGGCCCGTCTGGCAGAGAAGTACCGCCTGCAAGGCGTCACCCGCAGCGGCTTCGATGGCCTGGATGTGGATGTGCTGGGTGGCAAGTTCAACATGACCGACATTGCCGCCGCCATCGGCCTGGGGCAATTTGCGCACATCGAGAAGATCACCGCCCATCGTCAGAACCTGGCACGGCACTACTTCAAATGCTTTGGCAGCGATTTCGAAGCCCAATACGGTGCGCAACTGCCGCCGGCCGACTTCGAAAACAGCAACTGGCACCTGTTCCAACTGGTATTGCCGGAGCGCCAGGATGGCCTGCCAGCCCGCGCCACGTTCATGGAACAGATGCAGGCCCACGGCGTGGGTATCGGCTATCACTACCCGCCGATCCACCTGCTGAGCCTGTATCGGGCGCAGGGTTTCAAGGAAGGCATGTTCCCGGTGGCGGAGCGTGTTGGGCGTTTGATCGTGTCGTTGCCGATGTTCACGGCGATGACAGAGGCGGATGTGGAGCGGGCTGTAGCGGCGGTTAAAGCCGTATTGAAAAGAGCCTGATCACAACCAGCAGACACACCCCAATCAACTGTGGGAGCTGGCTTGCCTGCGATGCTGGCACCTCGGTGTATCGGTGATACCCGGGTGACCCAATCGCAGGCAAGCCAGCTCCCACATTGATTTGTGTCGTTGTAACTATGGGGTTTATTCGCCGATGACGGCTTTGTAGCCCGCGGCATCCAGCAGCTTGTCCAGCTCGGCCTTGTCGCTTGGCTTGAGCTTGAAGATCCAGGCGCCGTAAGGGTCAGAGTTCAACAGCTCAGGACTGCCACCCAACTCGTCGTTGACAGCAATCACTTCGCCCGCAATCGGCGAGTAGATGTCCGAGGCGGCCTTGACCGACTCCACCACCCCCGCCTGGTCTTCAGCGGCAAACACCTTGCCCACTTCGGTCAGTTCAACAAACACCACATCACCCAAAGCTTCCTGTGCATGGTCGGAGATCCCGACGGTCACGGTGCCGTCAGCTTCCAGACGGGCCCATTCGTGACTTTCGGCAAAACGCAGGTCGGCAGGGATATTGCTCATAGTCTGTGTCCTCAAGATGAAATGTCAGCGGCCTTTGGCCTGCCGGAATTGGTTAGATCAGGGTTTTGCCATGACGCACGAAGGTCGGCTTGACCACTCGAACCGGATACCACTTGCCGCGGATTTCCACTTCGGCCCGGTCGGCAGTCGCCGTCGGCACACGCGCCAGCGCAATGGATTTGCTTAGCGTAGGCGAGAAACTACCACTGGTGATCTCTCCTTCGCCAACATTGGCGATACGAACCACCTGATGAGCACGTAGTACGCCACGCTCTTCGAGGACGAGCCCCACCAGTTTGAACTGCACGCCGGCCGCTTTTTCTGCTTCCAGCGCAGCGCGGCCAATGAAGTTACGCTCGACCGGCTCCCAGGCGATGCTCCAGGCCATGTTGGCCGCCAGGGGCGAGACGGCCTGGTGAATATCCTGGCCATACAGGTTCATGCCGGCCTCAAGGCGCAAGGTGTCGCGCGCACCGAGGCCGATGGGGGAAATGCCCGCGCCCACCAGATCGTTGAAAAAGCCCGGTGCCTGATCGGCCGGCAACACGATTTCGAGGCCGTCTTCGCCGGTATAGCCGGTGCGGGCGATGAACCAGTCGCCGTCGGCCCGGCCTTCGAACGGTTTGAGCTGATGGATCAGGGTGCCACGGGACTGGGTCACCAGTTCGGCGATTTTATGCCGGGCGTGTGGGCCTTGGATGGCGAGCATGGCCAACTCTGACCGTTCATGCAGTTGCACTGAGTAGGTGCCCAGTTGCTCCTGCATCCAGGCCATGTCCTGGTCGCGGGTGGCGGCGTTGACCACCAGGCGGTAACCGGCTTCGGTGCGGTAGACGATCATGTCGTCCACTACCCCGCCCTGCTCGTTGAGCATGGCGCTGTATAACGCACGGCCACAGCCGTGCAGTCGGTCGACATCATTGGCCAGCAGGTACTGGAGCCATTCCTTGGCCTGGGGGCCGGTGACATCGATTACGGTCATATGAGATACATCGAAGACCCCGCAGTCGCGCCGCACCTGGTGGTGTTCTTCAACTTGCGAGCCGTAATGCAAAGGCATATCCCAACCGCCAAAATCGACCATTTTCGCGCCGAGGGCGAGATGCAGGTCATACAGAGGCGTACGCTGTCCCATGGGTTTCTCCTTCCGGGCTTGGCGAAGGCGCGCAGAGCTGCCACTTGCGCCGAACACCTTGTACTACAAGGCCCGCAGCCACATACAGCAGGTCGATCCGAAAGACGGAGCGCACCGAATGCCGCGCATTGTAGCCTCAAGCCGTAGGACTGGCACCTAACCGATTTGCCGAGCCGAGCGACGAATCAGCCCGATGACCGGCAACAAGCCAACCAGCACAAGGGTCAGCGCCGGCAAAGACGCCCGCGCCCATTCGCCTTCACTGGTCATTTCAAAGATGCGGACCGCCAGGGTGTCCCAACCAAACGGGCGCATCAGCAAGGTGGCGGGCATTTCCTTGAGCACATCCACAAACACCAGCAGCGCTGCGCTCAACGTGCCCGGCAGCAATAACGGCAGATACACTTTGCAAAACAGTCGTGGGCCGCTCACGCCAAGGCTGCGTGCCGCTTCGGGCAGTGACGGACGGATTCGCGCCAGGCTGTTTTCCAGCGGCCCGTAGGCCACCGCCAGGAACCGCACCAGGTACGCCAGCACCAGTGCCGACAGGCTGCCCAGCAGCAAAGGCTTGCCCGCCCCGCCCAGCCATCCGGAGAGCGGCACCACCAACTCGCGGTCCAGGTAACTGAACGCCAGCATGATCGACACCGCCAGCACCGAGCCTGGCAAGGCATAGCCGACATTGGCCAGGCTGATACCGGAGCGAATCGCCCGGGTGGGCGCCAGACGGTTGGCAAAGGCCAGTATCAGCGCCACGCTGACCGTGATCAGCGCTGCGATACCGCCCAGGTAAAGGGTATGCACGATCAGCCCGGTGTAACGTTCATCCAGGTCGAAGCGGCCACGCTGCCAGAACCACGCCACCAGTTGCAGCATCGGAATCACGAACGCACAGGCGAAGACCAGGCTGCACCAAGCGCTGGCCGCCACGGCTTTGAACCCGCGCAGGTGGTACAACGCCTTGCCCCGTGGGCGCTCATTGCTCGGTCGGCTGGCCCCGCGCGCACGTCGCTCGCCATACAGCACCAGCATCACTACCAGCAGCAGCAGGCTGGCCAGTTGCGCGGCACTGGACAGGCTGAAAAAGCCGTACCAGGTTTTATAGATTGCGGTGGTAAAGGTGTCGAAATTGAACACCGAGACCGCGCCAAAATCCGCGAGCGTCTCCATCAGCGCCAAGGCCACACCGGCACCAATTGCTGGTCGCGCCATTGGCAATGCCACGCGCCAGAACGCTTGCCATGGCGATTGCCCCAGCACCCGCGCCGCTTCCATCAAGCCTTTGCCCTGGGCCAGGAACGCACTGCGCGCCAGCAGGTAGACATAGGGATAGAACACCAGCACCAACACAATGACCACGCCGCTGGTAGAGCGTACCCGCGGCAAGCGCAACCCGGTGCCGAACCACTCGCGCAGCAGGGTTTGCACCGGGCCGGCGAAATCCAGCAGGCCCACGAACACAAAGGCCAGCACATAGGCAGGGATTGCAAAGGGCAACATCAGTGCCCAATCGAGCCAGCGCCGCCCGGGGAACTCGCACAGGCTGGTCAGCCAGGCCAGGCTGACGCCCAGCAGCGTCACGCCCAGGCCGACACCGAGCACCAGGGTCAAGGTGTTGCCCAGCAAGCGGGGCATCTGAGTGTCCCAGAGGTGCAACCAGATCTGCGGGTCGATGCTTTGCCAGGACAGCAGCAGCACGCTCAGCGGCAACAGCACCAGGGCGGCGACGCTGAAAACCGGTAGGTACCAGCGACGTTGGGCGGGGTGGGCCAAGGAAAAGCTCTCAGAAAAATAAAGATGTTGAAGCGGCCACTAACCAATGTGGGAGCTGGCTTGCCTGCGATACAAGCACCTCGGTGTATCAGTGATACCGAAGTGATGCAATCGCGGGCAAGCCAGCTCCCACAGTTAAGCGGCGCAGCTTCAGTTCCAGCCAGCGCGATCCATCAGGCGAATCGCTTCGGCCTGGCGCTTGCCTGCCACTTCCACTGGCAAGGTATCGGCCACGAACTTGCCCCAGGTCGCCACTTCCGCCGATGGCGGTACCGCTGGGTTGGCAGGGAACTCCTGGTTGACGTCGGCGAAGATCTTCTGTGCCTCAGGCGTGGTCATCCACTCCACCAGCGCCTTGGCCGCTTCCGGGTGCGGTGCGTGCTGGGTCAGGCCGATGCCGGAGAGATTCACATGCACGCCGCGGTCGCCCTGGTTCGGCCAGAACAACTTCACCGCCAGCTCTGGCTTCTGCTTGTGCAGGCGACCGTAGTAATAGGTGTTGACGATACCCACGTCGCATTGCCCGGCGTTGATCGCCTCCAGCACGGCGATGTCATCGGAGAACACGTCGGTGGAGAGGTTATTCACCCAACCCTTGATGATTTCTTCGGTCTTGGCCGCGCCATGGGTTTCGATCAACGTGGCGGTCAGCGACTGGTTGTAGACTTTTTTCGCCGTGCGCAGGCACAGGCGGCCTTCCCACTGCTTGTCGGCCAGGGCTTCGTAGGTGGTCAGGTCGCCCGGTTTTACCCGGTCGGTGGAATAGGCGATCGTTCGCGCACGCAGGCTCAAACCGGTCCAGGCGTGGGCCGATGAGCGATATTGCAGAGGAATGTTCTTGTCGATGACAGGAGAGGTGAACGGTTGCAGGATGCCCATCTGCTCGGCCTGCCAGAGGTTACCGGCGTCAACGGTGAGCAGCAGGTCGGCGGTGGCGTTCTCGCCCTCTGCCTTGATGCGCTGCATCAACGGGGCTTCCTTGTCGGTGATGAACTTGACCTGTACGCCGGTCTTTTTGGTATAGGCGTCGAAGACGGGCTTGATCAGTTCGTCGATACGCGAGGAGTAGACCACGACTTCGTCGGCCGCCTGCACGGTGGTGCTGCCGATCAGGGTGAGTGCCAGGGCAGTCAGGAGGCGCTTGGGTGCCAACATGGGTGCGGTCTCTCATTTGCAAATGGAGGGCAAATGATAAGGACTCACATTTGGTAACGCTTGGTGGAGGCGTTACCAGATGTTGCAGGCGCTTTTATTCACCTTTGTGGGAGCGGGCCTGCTCGCGAAAACGGAGTGTCAGTTATAGAAATATCAACTGACCCACTGCATTCGCGAGCAAGCCCGCTCCCACACAAGCCCGAACGGACGCATTTCAGTTCAGGGTTTGGCGAGTTCGGGGAGATCGCCAGTCAATCCCAGTGCCTGGCGCACAAACACGGCTTTGGCTTCGGGCATCTGGTCGACGATTTTCAAACCCGCGTTGCGCAACCAGCGCAACGGCAGTTGATCGGCCTGGAACAAGCGCTCAAAGCCTTCCATCGCCGCCATCAGCGCCAGGTTATGGGGCATGCGGCGCCGCTCGTAACGGCTCAGCACTTTCACATCGGCCAAGCGCTCGCCGCGCTCGGTCGCCGCCAACAGCACTTCGGCCAGCACGGCTGCATCGAGGAAACCCAGGTTGACGCCCTGCCCCGCCAACGGGTGAATGACGTGGGCGGCGTCGCCGATCAACGCCAGGCCTTCGGCCACATAACGTTTGGCATGGCGCTGGCGCAACGGTACGCACACACGCGGGTCGGCACTGACCACAGTGCCCAAGCGCCCCTCGAAGGCACGTTCCAGTTCCCGACAGAAGCGTTCATCATCCAGCGCCATCAAGCGCTCGGACTCCGCGGGCGTGGTCGACCAGACAATCGAGCACCAGTCTTCCTGCCCATCGCGCACCAGCGGCAGGAACGCCAATGGGCCGGTGTCGGTGAAACGTTGCCACGCGGTGCGCTGGTGCGGCTGGCTGCTGCGCACGCTGGTGACGATGGCGTTGTGCAGGTAATCCCATTCGCGGGTAGGTGTACCGGTCAGGCGGCGTACGGCGGAGTTGGCACCGTCGGCGGCCACCACCAGCGGCGCGCGCAGCTTGCGGCCGTCGGCCAGGGTCAACAACCAGTCATCGCCGGATCGGCGCATCTGTTCCAGGCGCGCATTGGCCAGCAGGCCGAGGTCGCAGTCATGCAGGCGATCAAGCAAGGCATCCTGCACCACGCGGTTCTCGACGATATGCCCAAGCACCTCCGCATGCACACTGGCCGCCGAGAAGTGGATCTGCCCGGTACCGCTGCCGTCCCATACCTGCATTTCGCCATAGGGGCTGGCACGCCGCTCTACGATGCCGTCCCACACGCCCAGGCGCTCAAGAATGCGCTGGCTGGCCGCCGACAACGCACTCACCCGTGGTTCAAACGCCGCCGCCGGCTCAAACGGCTTGACGCTCAACGGGCTGCCGTCGAGCAGCAGCACCTGCAGGCCACTGCCCTGCAACGCCAGCGCCAGGGCGCTTCCGACCATTCCGGCCCCGACAATCAGCACATCTGCGCGCATGTCCATATTCAAGCCTGTCTCGCTGGCGGCTTGCGCCGCACATAAAGGGTTTTGTCGACCCGCGCCACCAGAGTGCCGGAGCCGTCATGAATCTCGACCTTGAGGTGGGGCAGATATTTCTCGCCACCTGCGGTCTGGCGCCGGATTTCATCGAGCAAAGCGTCGTCGATGGCGAACTCGGCATACACCGGGCCTTTGCCCGGCGAGATGAAGTCGATACTCGCGGCCTTGTCCCACACGATGTAGTCGCGCCCCAGGTTCTCCATCAACAGCAACATGTAGAACGGATCGACCATCGAATACAGGCTGCCGCCAAATTGCGTACCGACGTAATTGCGGTTGTACCAACCCAGGCCCATGCGCACCTTGGCATGCCGAAAATCGGCACTCAATGCCTGCACCCGCACCCCGGCGCCGAGATACGGCGGGTACAGGGTGAGGAACCAGCGCAACAGGCGCGCCTTGCCCACGCGTTGGGTTAGCCACTTACGCATCGGAACGCGTACCCAGGCCCATGGCCTGGCGGGCGAACCAGCGTTTGGCCGGTGGCAACAGGTCGAGGCCGAGCAAGCCCATATTGCGGCCCAGCGCCACCAACGGTTGGGCACTGCCAAACAGGCGCGTGACCTGGTCGGAGAAGCCTACGGTGAGTTGCTGGTCCAGGCGCTGGCGCTCGCGATAGCCTTGCAAAGTCGCCAGGTCACCCGGCACAGCAGGCCCGGCCAGCAGCGCTTCGGCCAAGGCATTGGCATCGCGCAGAGACAGGTTGAACCCCTGCCCGGCAATCGGGTGCAGGCTATGGGCAGCATTGCCGAGGACCGCCAGGTGCGAGCGCACTTGCTCTTCGGCTTCCACCAGGGTCAACGGGTATAGGTGGCGGGCGCCCACTTGCTTGAGGGTGCCCAGGCGATACCCGAACACACCCTGCAGTTCGCTCAGGAAGCTACGCTCGTCAAGGCTGGCCAGGCGCTGGGCGTCCATGCCGATGCGGGTCCAGACCAGCGCGCAACGGTTGTCCGGCAGCGGCAGCAAGGCCATGGGGCCGTCATCGGTAAAACGCTCGAACGCCTCGCCATTGTGGGCTTCGCTCGGGGTGATGTTGGCGATCAGGGCACTCTGGTTGTAGGGCCGGGTTTTCACGCCAATGCCCAGTTGCTCACGCAAGCCGGAACGGCCGCCATCGGCCAGTACCGCAAGGTCGCATTCCAGCACGGTTTCATCGTTGAGGGTCAGGCGATAGCCATCGGGCAGCGGCTCCATGCGCGTGACTTCCGCCGGGCAGCGCCAGCTCACCACGTCCTTGTCCAAGCCTTGCCACAGGCATTGGCCGAGCCAGGCGTTTTCTACCACATAACCCAGGGCCGGCACGCCCTCCTCCATCGCAGACAGACGCGCGGTGGAGAAACGCCCACGGTCCGACACGTGGATCTGCTTGATCGGCTCTGCACGTCGGGAAATGGCTTGCCACAGGCCCAGCCGCTGGTAAATCTGGCGCGCGCCAAACGACAGCGCGGAAGAGCGCGCATCGTAGCTCGGTTGGTAGCTGTCGCCCGGTGCAAAGGGCTCGATCAGCACAATCTTCCAACCCCGCGCCTTGGCCCCCGCTTGCAACGCCAGGGCCAGGCTGGCGCCCACCAGGCCACCGCCGATAATCGCCAGGTTGACCCGGCTCATCGGGCAGCCGCCATCAACGCTTCGATCTCGGCAACGGTCTTGGGCACGCCGCCAGTCAGGATTTCACAGCCTTGCTTGGTCACTACCACGTCGTCCTCGATGCGCACGCCAATGCCACGCCATTTTTTTGCCACGTTCTGGTTGTCCGGGGAAATATAGATGCCCGGCTCCACGGTCAAGGCCATGCCCACTTCCAACACGCGCCATTCACCGCCCACTTTGTACTCGCCCACATCATGCACATCCATGCCCAGCCAGTGGCCGGCACGGTGCATGTAGAAGGCGCGGTAGGCTTCGCTGGCGATCAACTCGTCAACGTCACCTTGCAACAACCCCAGCTTCACCAGGCCGGCGGTGATGACCTGCACGGTCGCCTCATGGGCCTGGTTCCAATGTTTGTTCGGCGCGATCTGCTTGAAGGCGGCTTCCTGGGAGGCCAGCACAATCTCGTAGATCGCCTTCTGCTCCGGCGAAAACTTGCCGTTGACCGGCCAGGTACGGGTGATGTCGCTGGCGTAGCAATCGATCTCACACCCGGCGTCGATCAGCACCAGGTCGCCGTCCTTGAGCACCGCGTCATTCTGCTGGTAATGCAGGATGCAGCTGTTGCGCCCAGCAGCGACGATGGAGCCATAGGCCGGCATCTTCGCGCCGCCTTTGCGAAACTCGTAATCCAGCTCGGCTTCCAGGCTGAACTCATGCAGGCCGGCACGGCTGGCCTGCATCGCCCGCACATGGGCCGCACAGGAAATTCGCGCTGCCTCGCGCATCACCTTCACTTCTGCCGCCGATTTATACAGGCGCATATCGTGGAGCAAATGATCCAGGGCAACGAATTCGTTCGGCGGCTGGGCGCCCAGGTGCGCTTTGGAACGGATCACGTTGATCCACTCCATCACGTGCCGGTCGAACTCGGCATTGCTGCCCATGGCCGAGTACACGCGGTCGCGACCTTCGATCAGGCCGGGCAGGATGTCGTCGATATCGGTAATGGGGAAGGCGTCATCCGCGCCAAAGTCGCGAATCGCGCCCTCGGTGCCCGCACGCAGGCCGTCCCACAATTCGCGCTCGGCATTGCGCTCGCGGCAGAACAGCACGTACTCGCCGTGTTGGCGACCGGGCATCAGCACGATCACCGCTTCGGGCTCGGGGAAACCGCTCAGGTACTGGAAATCGCTGTCCTGGCGGTAAACATGCTCGACATCGCGGTTGCGGATGGCCACGGCGGCGGCCGGCAGGATCGCGATGCTGTTGGGTTCCATCTGCGCCATGAGCGCCTTGCGGCGCCGGGTGTATTCCGCTTTGGGGATATGGATCATGGGCAGATGGGTGTCCTTTTCTCAGTGCAACGACGGCTTGGGAGCAGCGGGCTCAGCGGACTTGCGGGTCTCGGTGAACAGCAGCAACGGCGCGACGCGCAGGTATTCCATGACTTCCATGTAGTCGCCTTCGCCATCTTCGGACTCTTCCAGGGCATCTTGCACCTGTGAGATGGCCGCCAGGTCCTGCAGCACTTCCTTGGCGTCGGTGCTCAGCTCCAGGCCGCCGGCATTCACGCCGAAACCGTGGAGGAAGCCCTGGCACCACTGGCCCAGGGCAGCAGCGCGCTCGGTGAGCGGCGCGTCATCGGTCGGCAGCAGCAGGACCACGGTGACGTCGTCACCGGTCAACTCGCCCTTGACCATCTCTTGCAGGCCGATCAACGCATTGCGCACGTTCTCGGTGGGTTCGGTTTCCAGCAGCTCGGCCACATCGGCCAGCCAGTTGTCGGCATCAAAGCCGACACCGGTGCAACTGCGGCCCAACAGCACGCCGTGCAGTTCAGCAGGCGAGCATGGATGGCCGCTGGTGCTCAGCAGTTTGGAAAAAGCATCGTACGGGGAGTTCTGAATGGGCATGGTGAGCTAGGCGCCAGACGGCGCAATGTCTAGAATGGAGCGCTGTATCCTAGCACCGGCAGACGTACCAAGACTATCGAGGGCGTCAGATCGTTTATCCTGCAGTTGCCATTCATCAGACAAATCCAGTGGAACCCAATGGAAGACACCGACCTGCAAGCGCTGATGGCCAGACTCGAACTGCTAATTGATCGGGTCGAGCAACTTAAGAGTCAAAACGGACTCCTATTAGCTCAGGAAAAGACCTGGCGCGAGGAACGCGCTCACCTCATTGAAAAAAACGAAATCGCCCGGCGTAAGGTCGAATCGATGATTTCGCGCCTGAAGGCCCTGGAGCAAGACTCATGAGTTCAAGCAATAGCGTTACCGTGCAGATCCTCGACAAAGAATATTCGATCATCTGCCCCCAGGAAGAACGCAGCAACCTGGTGAGCGCTGCCCGCTACCTGGACGGCAAGATGCGCGAAATCCGCAGCAGCGGCAAAGTGATCGGCGCCGACCGCATCGCTGTGATGGCCGCGCTGAATATCACCCACGACCTGCTGCATAAGCAGGAGCGCCCTGACGTACAGGCAAGTGGCTCGACGCGCGAGCAGGTGCGTGACCTGCTCGATCGCGTGGATCTGGCGCTTTCCACCGATTCAGACACACCCAAGGGCTGATTGCCGAGCGGGTTTAAGGTATACTCGCCCCACTCCCTGGCGTGTTTGCCAGTCGGCGATGTCCCTGAGCCGATTCGCACTACCCTGGAAGTTGCACGTTGGGCTGGTGTGCATGTCCGCTAGACGGAAAGCCTTAAAGCCTACTGCTTCTTCCACCTTGAACTTTCGGGTTCAAGGGCTAAGTCGACAGCGGCTCTGTCGGGGAGCCTGAATTCCCAAACTCAATGCCAGTCCCCGGACTGGCATTGTTTTATGAGCCGAAAATCATGACCGAACCTGCGCCGCTATCTCGTCCGCAACTTCGACGCATGTTGCGCAAGGCCCGCCGCGCCCTCACGCCAAGCGAGCAGCGCCAGGCCGCTCAGGGTCTGTACCGACAACTGGCACAGCACCCGCTGTTTCGCCGGGCCAAACATATCTCTTTATATCTGCCCACGGACGGTGAAATCGATCCGCGCCTGCTGCTGCGTGCGGCCCAGCGCCGCGGCAAAGCCACTTACCTGCCGGTGCTCAGCGCCTGGCCGCGCACCAAGATGGTGTTCCAGCGCGTACGTCCTGGGGATAAGTTGTTGCCCAACCGCTTTCGCATTCTTGAGCCACGGGTCAATGCCCATCACCAGCGCCAGGTCTGGGCGCTGGACCTGGTGTTATTGCCGTTGGTGGGGTTCGATGATGTGGGCGGGCGCCTGGGCATGGGCGGCGGGTTCTACGATCGCAGCCTGGCTTATCTTGCCCGCCGCCAGAGCTGGCGCAAGCCAACGCTGCTGGGGCTGGCCCATGAATGCCAGAAAGTCGAACGCCTGGCGCAGGCAAGCTGGGATGTGCCGTTGGCGGGTACGGTGACTGATAAGCAGTGGTATGTCGCGCAAACGCCACTGGAAACAGCGGCGCCTTAGTGAATGCTTGAGTTAACGCTTGAACGGTTGTGGCTGCTGCTGAGCCAGTTCAACAGGTGCATCGGTCTTGTTCGACCACAGGCTCTGGGCATAACCGGTGGTCACGACGCCCAGACCAAACAAAATAACCAAAATCCATAGTAAATCCGGCTTACGTTGCATCGATTGCCCCCCTTTCAGGCACCTCGTACACGATGACAACAACGTTCCAAAGTAGTCCGTTGCAGCTGCGTCAAGCTTAAAAGCGCGCATTCTGCGGTAACGTGAACCAACACGCAAACCTTGACGCCAACCGACTGTCGGTTTGTCATGCAATTGCCCGACAACGTGCCCAATACCTTTTTCAGGAGCCCAACAATGGCCTACTGGCTGATGAAATCCGAGCCCGACGAACTCTCCATCAACGGCCTGGAAAAGCTCGGCGAAGCGCGCTGGGACGGGGTACGCAACTATCAGGCCCGCAACTTTTTGCGTGCCATGGCCGTGGGCGACGAGTTTTTCTTCTATCACTCCAGTTGCCCGGAGCCTGGGATTGCCGGCACCGGCAAAATTATCCGCGCCGCCTACCCGGACCCCACCGCACTGGAACCAGAAAGCCACTATTTCGACGCCAAGGCCACCCCGGAGAAAAACCCGTGGAGCGCGATCGATGTCGCCCATGCGCAGACCTTCCCCAAGGTGCTAAGCCTTGGCTATCTGAAGCAGCAAACTGCACTGGCTGAAATGCCGCTGGTGCAAAAGGGCAGCCGGCTTTCTGTCATGGCAGTCACGCCTGAACAATGGGCGGCCATCCTTTCTCTGCTTTAACTGACCGATATCAACCCCCCCCATGGGCTAAACCCATCACACTGGGACGCTAACGCCGCAGGATGCAGCCATGTCTACGAACCACCATACGTCCCGTCTGTTCGCCATCGCCCTGATCGTCCTGTTGCTGGGGGCCGGGGCCTTTGGTTACTGGCGTTCGACCCAGGACCGCCTGCCCGAAGGCTTGAGCATGGGCAATGGGCGCCTGGAATCCACCGAAGTGCAGATCGCCGCCAAGATTCCCGGGCGCCTGGCCGAAGTGCACGTGGATGAAGGCGACAAAGTGCTCAAGGGCCAGTTGCTGGCGCGCATGGACACCCGCACCCTGCAAGCCCAACGCGCCCAGGCCGAAGCAGAGGTGTTGCGCGCCAAGGAAAACTTCGCCGCCGCCCAAGCCAACGTGCAATTGCGCCAAAGCGAGCAACTGCTGGCCAGCCAGGAACTCAAGCGTACCCAAGAGCTGTACCGGCGCGGCTTCGCCAGCAGCCAATTGATCGACCAGCAGCAAGCGCGCCAGAACACCGGCAACGCGGCAGTGATCGCCGCCCAAGCCCAGGTCAACGCGGTGAAGGCCGCCATCGGCGCAGCCCAGGCCCAAGTGGCCCAGCTCACCAGTGAAATCGACGACAGCAGCCTGCGAGCGCCGATCGACGGTATCATCCAATTGCGCCTGGCCGAGCCGGGCGAAGTGCTCGGCGCGGGCGGGCGCGTGTTGCTGCTGATTGACCCCAATGACCAGTACATGAATCTCTACCTGCCCGCCTCCGTTACCGGCCGTCTGACCGTCGGCAGTGAAGCGCGTATCCTGCTCGACGCTCTGCCACAGCAAGCGCTGCCGGCCAGAATCAGTTTTGTCGCGGCCAAATCCCAGTTCACTCCCAAGGAAGTCGAAACCCGCGATGAGCGGCAGAAACTGGTGTTCCGCGTCAAATTGCGCCTGACTCAGCCAAGCGCCGTGCCACAAGCCAAACCGGGCATGCCCGGCGCGGGCTATGTACGCACGGCCGATGTCGACTGGCCGGCCAACCTGCAATGAGCGGCTTGGCGCTGCACGCCACGGGGATCAACCACCGCTACGGCAAGCAACACGCACTGCTCGACATTGCCTTCAGCCTGCCGGCCGGTACCCGCTGCGGGTTGATCGGCCCGGACGGCGCCGGCAAGTCGAGCCTGCTGGGTTTGATCGCGGGGGTTAAAAAACTGCAGGACGGCCAGTTGCAGGTGCTCGGCGGTTCCATCCAAGACCGTCGCCACCGCAACAGCCTGTACCCGCGCATCGCCTTTATGCCTCAGGGCCTGGGCGGCAACCTATACCCCGAGCTGTCCATCAGCGAGAACATCCGTTTCTTCGCTACTTTGTTCGGCCTGTCGAAAGCCGATTGCGACCAGCGCATGCACAACCTGCTGCTCGCCACCGACCTTGCACGCTTTGCCGAGCGCCCGGCAGGCAAGCTCTCCGGCGGCATGAAACAGAAGCTCGGCCTGTGCTGCGCATTGATCCATGATCCGGACCTGTTGATCCTCGACGAGCCCACCACCGGCGTCGACCCACTGTCACGCAGGCGTTTCTGGGAGCTGGTAGACAGCGTACGCCGTGAGCGCCCGCAACTGACACTGCTGGTGGCCACCGCCTACATGGAAGAGGCCGAGCAATTTGAGCATTGCCTGATGCTCGACCGTGGCAGGTTAATTGCCGATGGGCTGAGCAGCGAACTGGCGACGATCACGCCCAGCGGCAAACTGGATGAAGCCTTCACCCACTTCCAGGGCGACAGTGCCCACGACAACCAGCCACTGGTCATTCCACCGCGTACAAGCGGCAACGCCGATATCGCCATCCAAGCCCACAACCTGACCCTGCGCTTTGGCGATTTCACTGCGGTGAACAACGTCAGCTTTGCCATTGGCCGCGGCGAGATCTTCGGCTTCCTCGGTTCCAACGGCTGCGGCAAGACCACCACCATGAAAGTCCTGACCGGGCTGATGCCGGCCACCGAGGGCAATGCAATCCTGCTGGGCAAACCGGTGGACGCCAAGGACCTGGCGACCCGCAAACGCGTAGGCTTCATGTCGCAGAGCTTCTCGCTGTATGGCGAGCTGAGCGTGCGCCAGAACTTGGTGCTGCATGCGCAACTGTTCGACTTGCCCAAGGCCGACAGCGGCCCGCGCATTGATGAACTGATCCAACGTTTCGACCTTGGTGAAGTGGCCGAACAGCCCTCCGGCGAGTTACCCCTTGGCCTGCGCCAGCGTTTGTCCTTGGCGGTTGCGGTGCTGCATCGCCCGGAAGTGCTGATCCTCGATGAACCCACCTCGGGCGTCGACCCTGCAGCGCGGGATGATTTCTGGCGATTGCTGATCGAGTTGTCACGGGAACAGGGCGTGACCATCTTCCTGTCCACCCACTTTATGAACGAAGCCCAGCGCTGCGACCGCATCTCCTTGATGCATGCCGGCAAGGTGTTGGCCTGCGACACGCCCGAGGCGCTGCAACAGCAGTTCCACGGTGACACCCTGGAAGCCGCGTTCGTCACCTGCCTGGAACAGGCACAGGGCGAACCGGAACCCACCACTCCCCCTGCAACCGTCAACGAAACCCACGCGCCGCCCGCGAGCAAACGCGGCTTCAGCCTGGCGCGGTGGTTGGCGGTGGCCAGCCGCGAAGGCAAGGAACTGCTGCGCGATAAGGTACGTATGGCCTTTGCTTTGCTCGGGGCGCTGTTCATGATGGTGATCTTCGGCTACGGCATATCCCTGGACGTGGAAAACCTCGCCTTCGCCGTCTACGACCAGGACCAGACCCCGCAAAGCCGTAGCTACCTGGAAGCATTTCGCAGTTCGCGCTATTTCGCTGAACGAGCACCCATCAGCGACGCCAACGAACTGCATCGGCGCCTGCAGCGCTCGGAAATCAAACTGGCCCTGGAGATCCCGCCCGGCTTTGGTCGTGACCTCTACGCCGGCCGCCAGCCCACTGTCGCGGCCTGGCTCGACGGGGGCATGCCGTTTCGCGCTGAAACCAGCCGCAACTACGTGGAGGCCGTGCACCAGAGCAACCTTGCGCAACTGGCTGAACTCAGTAGCCTGCCCTTGAATAACCAGGCGGCCGCCAAACTGGAAACCCGCTTTCGCTACAACCAGGACGTGGTCAGCGTGAACGCTATCGGCCCTGGCGTGATGGCGCTGATCCTGGCGTTCATTCCGGCCATGCTCACCGCTCTCGGCATCGTGCGCGAGAAGGAGCTGGGGTCGATTACCAACTTCTATGCCACGCCGCTGACACGCCTGGAGTTCCTGTTGGGCAAACAGGCGCCCTACCTCGCCGTCAGCCTGATCAACCTGGCGCTGCTGGTGGCGATGAACCGCTGGTTGTTCGGTGTACCGTTCAAAGGCAGCGGCCTGACCCTGGCCTTCGGCGGCCTGTTGTATGTGCTGGCGACGACGAGCATGGGCCTGCTGATCTCGGCGTTCACCCGCACCCAGATCGCAGCGATCCTCGGCACCATGATCATCACCAGCCTGCCGACCATCCAGTTTTCCGGGCTGATCGTGCCGCGTTCGTCCCTGGAGGGGGCGGCGGGGCTGATGGGGATGCTGTTTCCGGCCGGGCACTTTCTGGATATTGCGGTGGGCACCTTCACCAAGGCCCTGGACCTGCGTCAGTTGTGGCCTCAATGCCTGGCGTTGTTCGGGTTTTTCGTCGGTTTTACCGGGCTGAGCCTGGTGATGCTCAAGAAGCAGGAGGCTTGATGCACAAGCTCACTCACATCCTGCGCCTGGGGCTCAAGGAACTCACCAGCCTGCGCCACGACAGCGTTTTGCTGCTGTTTCTGTTCTACGCCTTTACCGTGGCGATTTATATGCCCGCAGCCGGCTCGGTAATTGGCGTGCACAACGCCAGCGTGGCCTTTGTCGATGAAGACCACAGCGCGCTCTCGCGGCAAATGGCCCAGGCCCTGCAACCTCCAGAGTTCCAGGCGCCAGCGCCACTGCCTTACGACCAGCTGGACAAGGTCATGGACAGCGGCCAATACACCTTCGTGATCAATGTACCGGCGAATTTTCAGGCCGACCTGCTAGCGGGGCGCCAGCCGGGTGTGCAAGTGAACGTCGATGCCACGGCGATGAGCCAGGCATTCATGGGGGCGGGTTACATCGGGCGAATTTTTCAACGCGAGCTGCTGACCTACAGCGGTCAGGCCGACGCTGCTAGCAAAGCCCCGGCCCTGCTGACCACCCGGGCACTGTTCAATACCAACCTGGAAGGCGGCTGGTTCCTGGCGGTGATCCAGATCGTCAACAACATCACCATCCTCGCCATCGTGTTGACCGGCACCGCCCTGTTGCGCGAACGCGAGCACGGCACTCTCGATCACCTGCTGGTGCTGCCTCTGACCGCGCTGGAGATTATGCTGGCGAAAATCTGGAGCAAC
Source organism: Pseudomonas sp. MYb193 (assembly GCF_002966775.1). Lineage (NCBI taxonomy): Bacteria > Pseudomonadati > Pseudomonadota > Gammaproteobacteria > Pseudomonadales > Pseudomonadaceae > Pseudomonas > Pseudomonas sp. MYb193. The sequence continues at coordinate 5,902,785 of NZ_CP023269.1, forward strand.
ATGCTGGTGGTGGTGTTGTGTACGTGGCTGTCCCTGGAACTGGTGGTCAAAGGTTTGCTCGGCGTGCCGTTGGCCGGTTCGTTGAGCCTGTTCCTGCTGGTGACGGCGCTGTATCTGTTTGCGAGTACCGCGCTGGGGATCTTCCTCGCCACCCTCGCCCGCTCGACGCCGCAGTTCGGCCTGCTGGCGATCCCGGTGATCATCCCGATGCTATTGCTCTCTGGCGGCAGCACGCCGCTGGACAGCATGCCCGAATGGTTGCAGTGGGTGATGCAGGGCTCACCATCGACGCATTTTGTGAGCTTGAGTGCAGCGATTCTATTCAGGGATGCAGGGCTGAGCGTAGTGTGGCCAGACTTGCTGGCACTGGCGGGGATTGGCCTGGTATTTTTTGCGGTGGCGTTGGCGCGGTTTCGCAAAAGCCTGGCTTCCTGAGGAAGCCTGGCAGGACCTCGCGAATGGCGCGAAGCGCCGGCTTTACTGGATGATCAGATTGTTGAAGAGCAGGTCTTCGACCATCGGCTTGCCGGTCTCGTCATTCATCACTTGCTGGGTTTGTTTCAGGGCTTCCTGACGCAGCTTTTCCTTGCCTTCGACCGTACTCATGGCCTCGCTGGTCTGCTGGGTAAACAGCGCCACCAGTTGGTTGCGGATCAGCGGGTCGTTGGCCTTGACCGCCGCGGCTGCTTCGGTGCCGGTCACACGCAGGGCGATGTCGGCCTTGTACACCTTGAGTTTGGCCGTGCCATCCAGGCCGTAATTGCCCACGAACGGCGGGCTCAGGCTGATATAGCTGACCTTCGGCGCCTCGCCCTCTTTGGCCTCTTCGGCCTGGGCTGCCATCGGCAAGGTCAGGGCCAGCATCAACAGGATCCACGCTTTCACAGTTCATTCCTCGAATTCGGTTGCCCGGTAGCATAACGCTAGCAAGGCTGAGCACAAGCTTATGGGGGCTTATCAGGCGTGGGCATGCTCGTTGACCCACGGGCGTTCCCTCCTACACTTATCGGCCACGACGCCAAAAGGAATAGTCCGATGAAAGCTGTGCTGTGCAAAGCCTTCGGCCCCGCCGAAACCCTGGTGCTGGAAGAGATCGCCAGCCCGGCGATCAAGAAGAATGAAATCCTGCTGGACGTGCATGCGGCCGGGGTGAATTTCCCGGATACGCTGATCATCGAAGGCAAATACCAGTTCAAGCCGCCCTTTCCGTTCTCACCCGGTGGTGAAGCGGCAGGCGTGGTCTGCGAGGTGGGTGAGAAAGTCAGCCACCTGCAAGTCGGCGACCGTGTGATGGCGTTGACCGGCTGGGGCAGCTTTGCCGAGCAGGTCGCAGTGCCCGGCTATAACGTGCTGCCGATCCCGCCGAGCATGGACTTCAACACCGCCGCCGCCTTCAGCATGACCTACGGCACCTCCATGCATGCGCTGAAACAACGCGCCAAGCTGCAACCCGGCGAGACCTTGCTGGTGCTTGGTGCGTCCGGCGGCGTGGGCCTGGCCGCCGTGGAGATCGGCAAGGCCATGGGCGCCCGGGTGATTGCCGCCGCCAGCAGCGCCGACAAGCTCGCAGTAGCCAAGGCGGCCGGCGCCGATGAGTTGATCAACTACAGCGAAGCCAGCCTCAAGGATGAGGTCAAGCGCCTGACCGATGGCAATGGCGCCGATGTTATCTACGACCCGGTGGGTGGCGACCTGTTTGACCAGGCCATTCGCTCGATCGCCTGGAATGGGCGGCTGCTGGTGGTGGGGTTCGCCAGTGGGCGTATTCCTGAACTGCCGGTGAACCTGGCGTTGCTCAAGGGCGCAGCGGTGGTCGGGGTGTTCTGGGGCTCGTTTGCCCAGCGCCAGCCGCAGGATAACGCGGCGAATTTTCAGCAGTTGTTCACCTGGTATGGCGAGGGCAAGTTGAAGCCGTTGGTGTCACAGGTGTATCCGCTGGAACAGGCCGCAAAGGCGATCAATGATCTGGGGCAGCGCAAGGCAGTGGGTAAAATAGTTGTCCAAACCCGATAACACACCTGAAATGCAATCCATGTGGGAGCTGGCTTGCCTGCGACAGCGGTGAGTCAGTTGCTACAGATGAAGCTGAAAGACCGTCATCGCAGGCCAGCCAGCTCCCACAGTAGTTACTTCGCGGTCTTAGGACCTAACCACGACCATCACTTATCTATAGGCGACATGTTCGTAAAAGAACATGCAATTGCTCTCGTTTCCTGTGTTTGCAGATAAGAGGCGATGCTATTTTCGGTAACGAAACTGTAACATTCGCATCCGCAGTCAAAACAAGAAATTTGGAGCTCTTGAATGTTTGCTTTCTTTCGTCCTGCCGCACACCAGGCGCCCCTGCCTGAAGAAAAAATAGACAGTACCTACCGACGGCTGCGCTGGCAGATCTTCGCGGGTATTTTCTTTGGTTACGCCGGTTACTACCTGCTGCGTAAAAACTTCTCCCTGGCCATGCCCTACCTGATCGACGAGGGTTACACCCGCGGTGAACTGGGCCTGGCGATGTCGGCGATCGCAATCGCCTACGGCTTGTCCAAATTCCTGATGGGCCTGGTGTCAGACCGCTCCAACCCGCGCTACTTCCTGCCCTTCGGCCTGCTGGTTTCGGCGGGGGTGATGTTCATTTTCGGTTTCGCGCCTTGGGCAACGTCCAGCGTGACCATGATGTTCATTTTGCTGTTCATCAACGGCTGGGCCCAGGGCATGGGTTGGCCGCCAAGTGGGCGGACCATGGTGCACTGGTGGTCGCAGAAAGAACGCGGCGGCGTGGTGTCCGTATGGAACGTGGCGCATAACGTCGGCGGTGGCTTGATCGGCCCGCTGTTCCTGCTGGGCATGGCGTGGTTCAACGACTGGCATGCGGCGTTCTATGTACCGGCCACCGTGGCCCTGGCGGTGGCGGCGTTTGCCTTCATCACCATGCGCGACACTCCGCAATCGGTGGGCCTGCCGCCTATCGAGCAGTACAAGAACGATTACCCGGAAGGCTACGACGCCAGCCACGAAGACGAATTCAGCGCCAAGGAAATCTTCGTCAAGTACGTGCTGCGCAACAAAATGCTCTGGTACATCGCCTTCGCCAACGTGTTTGTCTATCTGCTGCGCTACGGCGTACTGGACTGGGCGCCGACCTACTTGAAAGAAGCCAAGCACTTCACGGTCGATAAGTCGTCCTGGGCGTACTTCTTCTACGAATGGGCAGGTATTCCGGGCACGCTGCTGTGCGGCTGGATGTCGGACAAGATCTTCCGTGGCAACCGCGGCCTGACCGGTATCGTGTTCATGGCTCTGGTGACAGTGGCCACCCTGGTTTACTGGCTCAACCCGCCGGGCAACCCGATGATCGACATGATTGCGCTGTTCTCCATCGGCTTCCTGATCTACGGCCCGGTGATGCTGATCGGCCTGCAGGCACTGGAACTGGCTCCGAAGAAGGCCGCCGGCACCGCAGCGGGCTTCACCGGTCTGTTCGGTTATCTGGGCGGTTCGGTAGCGGCAAGTGCGGCCATGGGCTACACGGTTGACCATTTCGGCTGGGACGGTGGTTTCGTGCTGCTGATCAGCGCCTGTGTACTGGCGATCGCGTTCCTGATCCCTACGCTGTGGCACACCAACAGCGTCAGCTCGGCGCGTTAATCGCCCGGGCAACCCTTGGCACAACGCTTGAGCCGCGCCTCCAGATTTTTATCTGGCATGGCGTGGCTACGCAGGGCGTTCACGGTCTGCTCGACATAATCGCGAGTGGTACCGTAACGCCCGCAAGCGCTTTGCAGTACATGGTTAAGCACGATATCGGGCAAGTTGCCGGCATAGCTGGGCAAATGCCGCTCCAACACAAACCCCAACGCCTGCACGGTACTGCCATCTTGCAATCGGCAGCTGAGCCAGTGCGGCCGGTAAGAGGGGTAAGGCATCTCGCGTTGCCACAGGGCATACAGCGAGGCCTCCAACTGATCTTCCGGCAAACGGTAGGCGAACCCGCTGCAGGAACCACCGCGATCCAGGCCGAACACCAACCCCGGCAACTCCGGCGTTCCCCGATGCTCATGGGACCACAGGTACAAGCCCCGGTGATAACCGTGGACCCGCGCCCGTACGCGTTCGGTGGATGAACATTCAGGGCGCCAGATCAGCGAACCATAAGCAAATAGCCACACCGGCCCGCCCTTATGCCGTGCCATGGTGGCTTGCATCGAGCTCATCAACTGTTCGTGTGTGAGTTGCGGCCCAAGATCGAGGCGCGGAGGGTAAGCCAATTGCAGAAGATCGGTTTCAATGGCGGTCATGGCGAAATGCGGTGCGCCTCCTGAGTGTTACCAGTTGTGAGCGACTTTACCGTAATAAAACGCAGCGCTGTAACCGTACGGCGAAAAAGTGCCACTGGGCATTAATCAACGCCGCCACTCGTCAGGATCTGGACGGTTAATCCCGCTACTGTCAGCCCCGGTTCAGCCTGGGCGGGCGCCATGCCGTCAAACTAGCGCGCACATAACGACCCACTTAGCCGTTCATTACATCGACTATCGAGGTCGCCCCATGAAAAAATTTCGATTGCCTGGGCTGTTGTTCCTGGCCCAAGCCACCACCGCGCTGGCGGGCGAAACCCCACCCGCCAACGACGACAAAGGCTTCTGGTACGCCCAGACCAGCGTCTACACCCGGCACTTCGCCCCCGACCCCGAGCACAACAACAAACAGGACCTGATCGGCCTGGAACGCAACGAGGCGTCGGGCCTAGTGTATGGCGGGGTGACTTTTCGCAACTCGTTCCGCCAGCGCTCGTACTACGCCTATGCGGGCAAGCGCTATGACATGGCCGAGTATCCGGTGTATGCAAAATTGACCGGCGGGCTGCTTCAGGGCTATCGCGGCGACTACCGCGACAAGATCCCGTTGAACCGATTCGGTGTGGCGCCGGTGATCATTCCGTCGGTGGGCGCGCATTACGGGCCGGTGGCGGCGGAGTTGGTGTTGCTCGGGTTCAACGCGGCAATGGTGACAACTGGCGTGCGCTTCTGACACGACACCGTCCCCTGTGGGAGCTGACTTGCCTGCTCCTACATTATTCAGCGCAAGGCTTCAGGGCCTTGGGGCGTAGGCGAAGACGTCGGCGCGCATCCGGTGCGCATCCATGCCGGCGCTGACCAGTGCGTCCAGCGTGCCGTAGATCATCGCCGGCGAACCGCTGGCGTAGACGTGCACGCTATTGAGGTCGGCAATGTCTTCGCACACTGCCTCATGCAGCAAACCACAGCGCCCTTCCCAGCCACACAGGTCGCTGACGACTTTGTGCAGGAACAGGTTGGGTAATTGCCGCCATTGATCCCAATGCTCGATTTCGTAGAAATCTTCCGGCAGACGCACGCCCCAATACAGATGCACCGGGTGCTTGAAGCCTGAAGCGCGGCAATGCTCGATCAGGCTGTTCATCTGCGCCATGCCGGTGCCAGCGGCCATCAGTACCAGTGGTCCGTCTGGCAGTTCAGCCAGATGAGTGTCGCCAAACGGCAGCTCGACGCGCGCCATCTGGTTACGCTGCAACTGCTCGATGAGGCTGCGCGCACTGGCTTCCCGCGCCAGTACATGCAACTCCAACTCACGCCCGGCATGGGGCGCCGAGGCCAGGGAAAACGCTGACTTTTCGCCGTTGTCCCGCTCGATCATCAGGTATTGCCCGGCGTGGTAACGCACCGCTTTGCCTGCCGGGGCGCGCAGGCGCACACGCCACACATCGCCACCCACTTGCACACACTCGATCAATTGGCACGACAATTTGCGCAACGGCAACTCTCCCGGCGCCAGAACGCCATCCCACAACACCACACAGTCCTCCAGTGGCTCGGCGATACAGGTGTAGAACTCACCATGATCGCGCACCTCCCCGGCTTGCTGTACGCGGCCCTCCACCAGCAACGCCGCACAGACATGGCACACGCCATTGCGACAGGCTTGGGGGCACTCATAGCCCAGGCGGCGTGCGCCTTCGAGGATTCGCTCGCCAGGAGCCAGCTCCAGCACAGCACCGGAAGGTTGCAGGGTTACACGCATCAATCTATTCCCAATTCTTTCCAGATCGCATCGACCCGCGCAGTGACGGCTTCATCCTTGACGATCACCCGGCCCCACTCACGCGTGGTTTCGCCCGGCCATTTATGCGTGGCATCCAGGCCCATCTTTGAGCCAAGGCCCGATACCGGCGACGCGAAGTCGAGGTAGTCGATGGGCGTGTTGTCGATCATCACCGTATCGCGCTTGGGGTCCATGCGCGTGGTGATGGCCCAGATCACGTCGTTCCAGTCTCGGGCATTGATGTCGTCGTCGGTGACGATAACGAACTTGGTGTACATGAACTGTCGCAAAAACGACCACACACCGAGCATTACCCGCTTGGCATGCCCCGGATACGACTTCTTCATGGTCACGATGGCCATGCGATACGAACAGCCCTCGGGCGGCAGGTAGAAGTCGGTAATTTCCGGGAATTGCTTTTGCAGGATCGGCACGAACACTTCGTTGAGCGCCACGCCGAGGATGGCCGGCTCATCGGGCGGACGACCCGTGTAGGTGCTGTGGTAGATCGGCTTGACCCGATGGGTGATGCGCTCGACGGTGAACACCGGGAAGCTGTCGACTTCGTTGTAGTAACCGGTGTGGTCGCCGTACGGGCCTTCATCGGCCATTTCACCTGGGTGAATCACGCCTTCAAGAATGATTTCGGCGGTGGCCGGCACTTGCAGGTCATTACCGCGGCACTTCACCAGCTCCGTGCGATTACCGCGCAACAAACCGGCGAAAGCGTACTCGGAGAGGCTGTCAGGTACGGGCGTGACTGCGCCGAGGATGGTCGCCGGGTCGGCACCCAGGGCCACGGATACCGGGAACGGCTTGCCGGGATGCTTTTCGCACCACTCACGGAAGTCGAGGGCGCCGCCACGGTGGCTGAGCCAGCGCATGATCACTTTGTTACGGGCAATGACTTGCTGACGGTAGATACCGAGGTTCTGGCGGTCCTTGTTCGGGCCTTTGGTGACGGTCAGGCCCCAGGTGATCAACGGGCCGACGTCGCCGGGCCAGCAGGTTTGCACCGGGAGCATGGCCAGATCGACATCGTCGCCCTCAATGACCACTTCCTGGCACACCGCGTCCTTGACCACCTTGGGGGCCATGGCAATGATCTTGCGGAAGATCGGCAGCTTGGACCAGGCGTCCTTCAAGCCCTTGGGCGGCTCGGGCTCCTTGAGAAAGGCCAGCAGCTTGCCGATCTCGCGCAGTTCGCTGACGGACTCGGCGCCCATGCCAAAGGCCACGCGCTCGGGAGTGCCGAACAGGTTGCCCAGCACCGGAATATCGAAGCCGGTCGGGTTTTCGAACAACAGCGCCGGGCCCTTGTTGCGCAAGGTGCGGTCGCAAATCTCAGTCATTTCCAGCACCGGAGAAATCGGCATCTGGATACGTTTCAACTCTCCGCGCTGCTCAAGTTGCTGCACGAAATCCCGAAGATCCTTGAATTTCATTAACCATGCCACCCGTAAAATAGGCGTACATCCTACCTGCTCTGAGGGCGGCTGGCAGCTTAATTGGCCGTCAATCCGCGTGATTGCAACGAACTGAACAACGGCTCCAGGAAGGCTTCGATGTGTCGCGCGCCGACGTCTGAAAGGTGGTTATCGTCGGTATACAGCGCTCGGCCATTGAGTTCGACCCGGCATACACCGTCGGTGCCACACAGCAAAGGCGCAGGGTCCAGCACCGCGACACCGCTGTCGGCCGCCGCCAACTCATCAAACAAGTGCGTGATAAAGGCCTGGCGCTTTACATGCTCGGCCACGGCGAGCCCTTCACCGTCCACGGGGCGGTTCATCATGGCCAGGCGGCTGAGACGGTAAGGTACGATGATTTCCTGCAGCGGCACTTCCTTGACCAGCCAGACCTTGTGCCCGGCAGCGCGCAAGCCCTGGATGCGCTCGCGCAAGCCCTGGGCAAAGCGTTGTTCGGCGACGGCACGCACATACTGGCCGGTGCCCGGGTCTTTGAGCGCATGCTCCTTGTCACCGGACATTTGCCCGTACACATACAGGCTCCAGCGGGCGGCCAACACCACATCGCTGAATGTCTGCTCGGCCATGGCCTTCTCGACGCGACGATTGAAATGCGCGCAACGGGCAATATTCTCCAGGCCATCGAGGGGAATACAGCCGGCAAAACTGGCTTCGACCAGGCTGATATCGTGGCGATCAGCGCCTTCTTTGAGTGCGGGTATCAGCGCGGTGGCGTGACTGTCGCCCCATACCAGCGCTGAAACAGATTGGCCTTTCGGGCCGAAATGGCAGAACAAGCGTTCATCGGGCGTATCTTTGTCGGCCATGCACGCCAGCAGGTCAGGGCTCCACTTCTTGGCCTGGGCAAAACGCAACGCCTGTTCGGACAAGCGCGAAGGCACGCCGTCAGCTTCGCGTATCGCAAGGCCAGTGAAGCCCAGCCCCAGAATGCCGACCATGGCTGACGCCAGAATCGCCTTACGCGAAGCCAGCAAACGCTTTTCCCGGAACGGCGTTTCCACGAAGCGCCAGGACAGATAGCCCAGCACCAGCGAAAGCAGCATCAGCCCCGCCAGCTCCAGCGCGCTCAAGCCATCTACCGCGGCATAGTTGGCGTACACGAACACCGGCCAGTGCCAGAGGTACCAGGAATAAGAGATCAGCCCGATACCCACCATGATCCGTGTGCCCAACAGGCGAGCGACCCAGGTCTGTTGCTGACCGTTGGCCCAGATCAACCCGACCACCCCCAGCACGGGCAACAACGCGGTCGCACCTGGGAACGGCGTTTTCGCGTCGTAGCCCAGCACAGCGATGAGGATCAATGCCAGGGAAGCCAGGCTGACCCCTTGAGCCAAGGCCGGCGAGGCGCGCCATTCACGCTTGGGCTGCACCGCCAGCATTGCACCGGCCAGTAGTTCCCAGGCCCGCAGGTGCAACAGGAAGAAGGCTTTCTGCGGCTCATGCTGAACCGCCCAGACGCTCATGCCAAACGACACCAACAGTACCGCGAACAATGCCAGGCGCCAGTGCTTCAACCGACTGGAAAGCAACGTCAGCAGCAATGGGAAGAAAATATAGAACTGCTCTTCTACTGCAAGCGACCAGGTATGCAGCAAGGGCTTGATGTCGGATGAGGCATCAAAGTAGCCATGCTGACGCGAGAACAACAGGTTCGACGTAAAGGTCACCTGATAGTGCGCAGACCGCCCTAACTCCTCATAGTCCTTGGGCGCCAACAGAAACCAACCCACTGCCAGTGTCGCGGCGATCATCACAAACAGGGCCGGCAAGATACGCCGGGCTCGACGAGCCCAGAAGTCGATGAAGCTGAAGCGTCCAGCTTGACGCTCACGCCAGATAATTGACGTGATCAGGAAACCTGAGATGACGAAGAAGACGTCAACGCCAACAAAACCGCCAGTAATGCCAGGGACACCAAAGTGGAACAACACGACTGCAAGGACAGCAATGGCACGCAGGCCATCGATGTCTCTGCGGTAAGCAAGGGTGGTCATAAGAATGTGGTCAGTCTGCGACGAAAGGGATGAGCGAAGTCACGCGTCAATTTTTGTTACTTAACGGATACTTATGCCACAAAAATCGCAGAATCTCGACGCAAAAAAAATGGCGCCCCATTAAGGACGCCATTTTTTTGGACCTGAAACGCTGTATTACTTGCGTTTCATCGACAGGAAGAACTCGTCGTTGGTCTTGGTGGTTTTCAGCTTGTCGATCAGAAACTCGATGGCCGCGACTTCGTCCATCGGGTGCAGCAGCTTGCGCAGGATCCACATACGCTGCAGTTCGTCGTCTGCGGTCAGCAACTCTTCGCGGCGGGTGCCGGAGCGGTTGATGTTGATCGCCGGGAACACACGCTTTTCAGCGATGCGGCGGTCCAAAGGCAGTTCCATGTTGCCGGTACCCTTGAACTCTTCGTAGATCACTTCGTCCATCTTCGAGCCGGTTTCAACCAGCGCGGTGGCGATAATGGTCAGCGAGCCGCCTTCTTCGATGTTCCGCGCAGCGCCGAAGAAACGCTTTGGTTTCTCCAGGGCGTGGGCATCGACACCACCGGTCAGCACCTTGCCGGAGCTCGGGATCACGGTGTTGTAGGCACGGGCCAGACGCGTGATGGAATCGAGCAGGATCACCACGTCTTTCTTGTGCTCGACCAGGCGCTTGGCCTTTTCGATCACCATTTCGGCAACCTGCACGTGGCGGGTTGGCGGCTCATCGAACGTCGAGGCAACCACTTCGCCGCGCACGGTGCGCTGCATTTCGGTCACTTCTTCCGGACGCTCATCGATCAACAGCACGATCAGATGAACTTCAGGGTTGTTACGTGCAATGTTCGCGGCGATGTTCTGCAGCATGATGGTCTTGCCGGCTTTCGGCGGTGCGACGATCAGGCCACGCTGGCCTTTGCCGATCGGAGCGCAGAGATCGATCACACGACCGGTCAAGTCTTCGGTGGAGCCGTTACCGGCTTCCATCTTCATGCGCACGGTCGGGAACAGCGGGGTCAGGTTCTCGAAGAGAATCTTGTTTTTCGCGTTCTCTGGGCGGTCGAAGTTGATCGTGTCGACCTTGAGCAGGGCGAAGTAACGCTCGCCTTCCTTCGGAGGACGGATCTTGCCAACGATGGTGTCACCAGTGCGCAAGTTGAAGCGACGGATCTGGCTCGGCGAGACGTAGATATCGTCTGGGCCGGCGAGATAGGACGCGTCTGCAGAGCGGAGGAAGCCGAAGCCGTCCTGGAGGATCTCCAGCACGCCATCACCGGAGATTTCCTCGCCGCTTTTCGCGTGCTTCTTGAGCAGGGAGAAAATCACGTCCTGCTTGCGCGAACGGGCCATATTTTCTATGCCCATTTCTTCGGCCAATTGGAGCAGGTCGGTAATCGGCTTTTGCTTGAGTTCAGTCAGATTCATATAGGAATGACGTAATCATTTATGGAGGGGGGGGAAATTAAGCTTTTGGCTTAATGAGGCCGCGCCGCAGAGAAGGCGACAGGATCGCGTACTAATCGAAAAGGAATGCGTCGGCGACGGCTTGCAGGGGGCAGTGGAGAAACCACTGCGGGGCCGAATGTACCACCTGGATTTCGGAGCGTCTAGCCCTGCTTTACGAAAAAGCCCCGCTATTTGCGGGGCTTTTTTGACGACGCTTAGATGTTCGCGTCGAGGAAAGCTTGCAACTGGGACTTCGACAGCGCGCCCACTTTAGTCGCTTCAACATTGCCGTTCTTGAACAGCATCAGCGTAGGAATACCACGTACGCCATGCTTGGCCGGAGTTTCCTGGTTGTCGTCGATGTTCAGCTTGGCAACGGTCAGCTTGCCTTCGTAGGTGGTTGCAATGTCGTCCAGGACCGGAGCGATCATTTTGCAAGGGCCGCACCATTCAGCCCAATAGTCAACCAGCACCGGGCCGGCAGCCTTGAGTACTTCGGCCTCAAAGGTCGCGTCGGTGACGTGCTTGATAAGATCGTTGCTCATGGATGTCTCCGGATTGTAAGCAAAAAAAACGTTGCCCATCATAGCCGCCCTTCCCCTGTTCAGGAAGCCGCGTCTGATTGAGTCTTGCTATGAAGTTGAATGAGTGTGGGTATGACCCCACTCACGACGTAACGGGCGTCACGAACGCAATGCCCGTGCGCAACGCAGCATTACGTATATGTTCCTGCATGGTTTTCTGCGCCGTCGTACTGTTGCGGCGGGCCAGGGCACGCAGGATCCTGCGATGTTCCTGCCAGGTTTCCATGGCCCGCTCCGGCCGGATGAACGGTAGTTTCTGACTCTCCAAAAACACCTCGGCACTGGCACTGAGGATACTCACCATTGCCTGGTTACCGCTGGCCAGCAGAATGCACTGGTGAAATTCGAAGTCCAGGCGAGCGGCCGCTTCGAAGTCACCCGCCTTGAGCACTCTGTGCATGGCTTCGACATTATCCTCCAGGCTGTCCAGCGCCTCGATGGTCAGTGTCATTGCTGCCAACCCCGCCGCAAACCCCTCCAATGCGTAGCGCAGTTGGAAGATATCCGGCGGCGTAACCTGCGCCGCGAAGGGCCAGGCAAACCCTGGCGCTTCTTGCACGTCCTGCACGAACACGCCCTTGCCCGGCTGCACACTGACCACGCCCAAGGCGCTAAGGGATGACAGCGCCTCACGCAACGAAGCCCGACTCACCCCCAATTGCAGGGCCAGGTCGCGCTGGGACGGTAACGCATCGCCCGGCCCGAAGCCTTGCTCCTTGATGAGTTTGCGGATGGCCTGCAAGGCCGCTTCCGGTACGGCTTGGGCAATGGAATTCATAAAAAGCTCAGGTTCCCGATAGCTGCGTGACCCGTTGTAAAACTATTTATGGTCGGCTGCAAGCCACGCCCCAAAGGGGCTCGCAGCTTTTTGTCAGCGCTCGAAAAGGGTGCGAAAACCCTGGTAACTGTTCAGACCAGTAAGACCTGTGCACCTCAACAAACATCAGCCTTGCAGACGATCCGAACGGTGCTGGCATGGGCTGTGCACTGGGCAAACTCAGAAAATTCCTTCGCCTTTTTCGGAGAGTTGCCATGACCAAGCGCTACAGCGCCCTGCTCACTGCCCTGTTTGCCAGCCTGATGCTGAGCCAGGCACCCGCCCAGGCGAATGGTCTGGATGATATCGTCGCTCGTGGCACCCTGAAGGTTGCCGTCCCCCAGGACTTTCCGCCGTTTGGCTCGGTCGGCCCTGACATGCAACCCCGTGGCCTGGACATCGACACCGCAAAGCTGCTGGCCGACCAACTCAAGGTCAAGCTGGAACTGACCCCGGTGAACAGCACCAACCGCATCCCGTTCCTCACCACCGGCAAGGTCGACCTGGTGATTTCCAGCCTGGGCAAGAACCCCGAGCGCGCAAAGGTCATCGACTTCTCCAACGCCTACGCGCCGTTCTACCTCGCCGTGTTTGGGCCGCCTGACGCCGCCATCACCAGCCTCGACGACCTCAAGGGCAAGACCATTAGCGTGACCCGTGGCGCCATCGAGGACATCGAGCTGACAGCGGTAGCGCCCAAGGAAGCCACGATCAAGCGATTTGAAGACAACAATTCCACCATCGCCGCCTACCTGGCCGGCCAGGTCGACCTGATCGCCAGCGGCAACGTGGTCATGGTGGCCATCAGCGAACGCAACCCCAAACGCGTACCCGCGCTGAAGGTGAAGCTCAAGGACTCGCCGGTGTACGTGGGCGTGAACAAGAACGAGCCGGCGCTGTTGGAAAAGGTCAACCAGATCCTGGTCGCGGCCAAGGCTGACGGTAGCCTGGAGAAAAACGCCATGCAGTGGCTCAAAGAACCGCTGCCTGCCGACCTCTGACGCGGAGCTCAACGATGGCCTATCAATTCGACTTTGTGCCGGTGCTGGCCAATACCGACCTGCTCCTGCGTGGCGCGCTGTTCACCCTTGAGCTGACGGCCATTGGCGCCCTCCTCGGCGTGGCACTGGGAACCGTCGGCGCCGTGGTAAGGGCGTGGAAGATCCAGCCGTTCGCGTGGCTCTTTGGTGTGTATGTCGAGTTGATCCGCAACACGCCGTTCCTGGTGCAACTGTTCTTTATCTTCTTCGGTCTGCCGTCCCTGGGGTTGAAAATCACTGAATGGCAAGCCGCCGTGCTGGCGATGGTGATCAACCTGGGGGCGTACTCCACCGAGATCATCCGTGCGGGCATCCAGGCCATCCCTCGAGGGCAACTGGAGGCGGCCGCGGCGCTGGCAATGACGCGCTTTGAAGCGTTTCGCCATGTGGTGCTGCTGCCGGCCCTGGGCAAGGTGTGGCCAGCCCTGAGCAGCCAGATCATCATCGTGATGCTCGGCTCGGCGGTGTGTTCGCAGATCGCGACCGAAGAGCTGAGCTTTGCCGCCAACTTTATCCAGTCGCGTAATTTCCGTGCCTTTGAAACCTATGCCCTGACCACCCTGGTGTACCTGTGCATGGCGCTGATGATTCGCCAGTTGCTCAACTGGATCGGCCGACGGTTTGTCATGAGGAACAGCCGATGAGTGATTTTTCGTTCTGGGACATCGTGCGCAACCTGCTTACCGGCCTGCAATGGACGCTGCTGCTGTCGCTAGTGGCGTTTGTGGGCGGCGGCCTGATCGGCTTACTGGTGATGACCCTGCGCATCAGCCGCAAAGCGTTCCCACGCAACATTGCCCGCACCTATATCGAACTGTTCCAGGGCACGCCACTGCTGATGCAGCTGTTCCTGGTGTTTTTCGGCGTTGCCCTGCTCGGCGTGGACATATCGCCCTGGCTGGCAGCGGCGATTGCGTTGACCCTGTTTACCAGCGCTTACCTGGCTGAAATATGGCGCGGCTGCGTCGACTCAATTGCCCACGGCCAATGGGAAGCCTCGGCCAGCCTGGCCCTCAACCCGCTTGAACAACTGCGCTACGTGATCTTGCCCCAGGCGCTACGTATTGCTGTCGCGCCGACAGTGGGCTTCTCGGTGCAGGTGGTCAAAGGCACCGCCGTGACCTCGATCATCGGCTTCACCGAACTGACCAAGACGGGCGGCATGCTCGCCAACGCCACCTTCGAACCCTTCATGGTCTATGGCCTGGTGGCCCTCGGTTACTTCCTGCTTTGCTACCCCTTGTCCCTCAGTGCGCGCTACCTGGAAAGGAGACTGCATGCCTCTGCTTAGAATTTCCGCCCTACATAAGTATTACGGCGATCACCACGTGCTCAAGGGCATCGACCTGACGGTGGACGAAGGCCAGGTGGTGGCAATCATCGGCCGCAGCGGCTCGGGCAAGTCCACCTTGCTGCGCACCCTCAATGGTCTGGAGTCGATCAACGACGGCGTCATCGAAGTCGATGGTGAATACCTCGACGCGGCCCGCGCCGACCTGCGCAGCCTGCGGCAGAAGGTCGGCATGGTGTTCCAGCAATTCAATCTGTTCCCGCACCTGACCGTGGGCGAGAACGTGATGCTGGCGCCGCAAGTGGTGCAGAAAGTGCCAAAGGCCAAAGCGGTGCAGTTGGCAAAGCAGATGCTGGAACGGGTAGGCCTGGGCGAGAAGTTCGACGCTTTCCCTGATCGACTGTCCGGTGGCCAGCAACAGCGAGTCGCCATTGCCCGCGCGCTGGCCATGTCACCCAAAGTGCTGCTGTGCGATGAAATCACATCGGCCCTGGACCCGGAGTTGGTCAATGAAGTGCTCAGCGTGGTGCGCCAACTGGCTAAAGACGGCATGACCCTGATCATGGTGACCCACGAAATGCGTTTTGCCCGGGAGGTTGGGGATAAGCTGGTGTTCATGCACCAGGGTAAGGTGCATGAAGTGGGCGATCCGAAAGTGCTGTTTGCACATCCGCAATCTGCCGAGCTGGCAAACTTCATCGGCAGCCATGGATCACCTGCCTGAGGACTCAGCCACCGGACACCAGCTCGAAACGCCCATTGCCCTCGTATGTGGTTTTATTGCCAACAGCAGTGGCTGCGCTCGATAGCCAGGTGTCTACTTGCACCTGCGCCGAAAAAGCGTGGCCTCTGGCAGGAGCTCCGCCGACCAGCACTACCAGAGATTGGCCTGGGCGTAGCTGGGCGTCCCGTTCGGTAGGGTTGTGCCATTGCGCTAACTCGATGGGTTTACCGTCGAGTTGAGGATGCTGAAGCGTCAGGTTGAAAAAACCCTGGCGGCCAAACCTGTAGCCAGTCTCATTGGCCGGCACGCCTTGAAAACGTAGCGCAATCACCGCAGCCTCCACGCAGATCACGTTCAGACGTACCATACGCTTTCCCAGCGAAGCACCCCGATTTTCGAGCTGTTCGCCTGGGCGAAGCAGGCCGTAATCGATGATGGGCTGGCTCAGGGACAGGCGGCAGTTCGCAGCACTTGCCGGCGCTGCCAGTAAAAGGCAGCTCAACAACAGCCCCAAGCCTTTGAGGCACCCGATACGCCACTCATTCATGCGGGCCATCTCACCGACAGACCGCCGAAGCGGTTTCGTAGAATTTGCCATTATAGGTTTGCTCCGGAAGGTCGAGTTGCAGCGCGCAGGACACTGTGCTGGAAGAGACTTTAAGGGCTTGGGGGGCGTCGACGTTGCTGAGAAAAATCATCCCATCCCCAACCACCGTGGTCAGCAATGCATTTTCTGGCCCCAGCACGGCAGCGCCCTGAGGCAATGGTTTGCCGTGTATATCCGTAGCGCGCAGCAGTACCCGGCGTACGTTGATTACTTCGAAATCGACCCTGTTGAAGGACCCACGGCCCGCTTCCAGGACCTTGGTACCGTTCTTGATATCCATCTGGCGAGGTAGGCTTTTGCCTTCCAACTCCAACACACTCGACTGATAAGCCGGCAAACTGGCGATCACAGCCTTGCCCCACGGGTCGGTCCACACCGGCCCTTGAGGTGTGGTAAGACGAGCACCGGCAACCTCGCCCACCGAGACCACGCCAAACGTGTCCTCAACCCGATACGGCGACAATGTGAAACCTTCAGAATGGGCGACCACCGCCCCTTGCAATTGCCCGGAGTAACTGGTGCTGGACGAGTCACGATTCAGCCCCAGCCCCACTTGCGCGTAACGAGAAGACGCGTTGAGCGTGCCGCCCAGGGTGTGCTCACGATGCCCTGCGAAGTCTCTGTCGCTGCGTATCTGGTAGTTCAGCGTCTCGTCGACACGCTCATCATAGGCAGTGCCGATACTGGAGCGCTCTCCCTGACGTCGAGCGAATGCGCTGAGGCTCCGATCACGGCCCAAGGGAACACTGACCTGCAGTCGAATACCCAGTCCGTCATCGTTCCGGTCATCGGCACTGTTGGACTGGCCAATCTGAGAGTCCACGGTCACACCGACGCTGGCATATCTGAAGCTCTTGTTCCACGTGCCGTAGATATTCTGGGTAATCCGGCTCTTGAAATCGGCCCCCCGGTTATAACCGATTGAGAAGCCACCCAACTGAGGGTCAGCCCAACTGAATCCTACGGTGTACTGGTTCTTGAATCGCGAGCCATCCACATCGTTTACATGAGGCGTCACTGTATCGATGACGTCACGATAGCCCGGTGTCTGCGCAGTGGCACTCAAGGACATCTGTACATTCGCAGGCAGACCGACGCTCACAGACACACTGTTGCGCGCGCCTTGTACGTTTGTTGAATGATCCCGGGACAAGTTGTTACGCACCCCCAGGGAAAAGCGCTGGGAAAAGCTGCTGTCCAGGGCAAGCCCTACCGCATTGTAGCTATCGGTACCTTGTACCCCTGCGCTGACCGCGCTGTCCTTGCCCACAGCCCACGTACCACTGGCCATGGCCAGCAAGGGCTCTTTGGCCCCTCTCCCCTCCACCTCGCGGACCTTGCCCAAAGAAGCTGTATATCCAGACTTCACGGGGACCACTGCGCGGAACGTAGCAGCCGGCACGACAAAACTGCGCTGCCCGCCCTGAGTCTCTATCACCGTGACTTGAAGGTCGCTGGTGCCGTTGAGCAAGGGCAGATTGGTCAGCGTAAAAGGCCCCTCAGGAACGACCGTGGTATAGATCAACGCGCCGGATTGCCGTACTTCCACCCGTGATTGGCTCAGGGCTCGCCCCTCGACTACCACGCCATTGTGACTGCCACCACTTTCAATACCATCGGGGAAAATCTGCGCGCCCGTCAGTTGTACTCCCCCAAACACCGGGTTATTGCTCGATATCTGACCGACCTGGAAGGTCGAAGCCAAAGGCAAGAAATCCCGTTGTGCATAGGCGAAAAGGTGTTCGGCCGTTGTGCGGCGATCGTTGGAAATATAAAGCTGGCGGCTGCGGGCAATCCAATCACCAAAATTGAAGCCCACCTCTGTGGAGGCTGAAAGATACCGATAGGTATCCGCCCTGGAATGACTGTTGATTGCCTGGACGTCGTAATTGAGTAGCGCTGCCGTGCCTCCGCGCGCATAGCTGCCGGAGTCTCGCTGAACGTCTCGCAGCGCTTGCGTAGGCACCACCAACGACACCTCTTCGTTGCCAGGGCGCAATGTCGTTACTGTCTCAGGGTATTCGGCTTTGAAGTCATGACAGGCTTGCTCGGGGGGGACACTTTTGTCGATCACCGAGGAAGGTACCCGCAAGCTGCCACGATCAAGCAAACTACGGGTAAAGCATAGCTCACCTTCTTTATCGAACCGAGCATCCGTCAAGCCTATCCGCTCACCGTTGACGTGCAGGTCCACGACCCTCACACCCTCACTGAAACGTGGCGCATGACGAAAATAGTGGGCAACCGAAGGGCTGATACCCCGCGCCTGCAGCGTTTCCAAGTCGAACCCGGAAATGCTCGATACACGGGCGGCAGAAGCATCCGTGACCACCACCGCCATCATTGCCATGCACACCGACAGGCTCAGCCCGCTTCGCCTGAAAAGCGCCTCACGCTTTTGTACATGATTCAAGTCGTCGGGAACTGCACCGAAATTGCCATTGGTTGTGTTCATGAACGGTCACGGCGCATTCGTGATGAGCAGCGCATCGTAGCTATCGACAGCGAAGCCGTAGACGGTCGCGGGTTCGAGGGTGACCGAGGTCGCACCGGGTACAGGCTTGTCCAAGGCCACCTGCAACACTTCGCCAGGCAGCACGTAGGTACGAGCAAGGCTGGCCGTCACTCGTTGCGGATTAAGACGGACGTCTGCCGCCAAGCGAACTACGTAGGGGCTGTCGTTGCGCACACTCAAGACGTTGGCCTGAAGATGCCAGGTCAGTAGTTCCCAAGGCGCATCGTTTTTTGGCAAGCCTTTGGGATGCAGGATCAGCGGAAGGTTCTGCCGAAGGCTGATACCAATGGTCGCACCGGAACCAGGTTGTGCCTGAGGAATTCCTTCGAAGGACACACGCTTCAGGCGCTGGGTCTTGAGTGGTTCGGTGCCTATTGAAAGAAACCGCACCATCTGACGCTCTCCTGCATCCACACGTGTGACCGGTGGGGTGACAACAATCAGTTGCTCGGTATCTTCCGGGACATCCTCGATAACCGAGTGCAGCAGTGCCGGACTGCTATCCGTGTTGGTGACGTTAATGCTGACTTCACCTTCTGCCTCATGTAGCACAATGACGGTGGTATCAGGACGCATACCGTCGGCGAACAGCACCGCCGGCAAGAAAAAACCTATTAACAAGCATGATTTAAGAAATCTTTTAACCATCACTTCACTACCCACTTGTGCGCACAGGCTTTGCGAAAGAAATATTGGCCGACACAAAGCCCGCTTAATAAAGCGTGGCTCTGCTCGGCCCCTTTCCGCACCTAGTTATAGATAGCGCAGCTCCAAAGTAGCCTGACCGTCCAGATTAATCTGATTACTCATATTTAACTCTGATGTTTTATTGATAACAGGCAACACTTCAATTTGGCCTGCCACCGTATTAAGCTTGATAGGTGCGTAGACATTTCCTGCCCGCCAAGCCGTAAGGTTGGAGGTATGGCCGACGGCTTGGGTGCTATTCGTATGCCAATATCCGCCATTATTCTCGGAACCAACAATCCCCACCGCTACACCGTCCGCCACAGAATTACGTAGGTGGATCAGATACCCACCAATCTTTTGCCCCTGGGACGTAGCACCCAATCCGAAGTTATAAATATCTTTATAATTACTGCCAAAAAGACTGAGCATCATGCCGGGAATTCGAGAGCTTGCACGATTGTCCGACGCCCTGATCGCCACCGTTGTCTTGACATTGCTGGCACACTTGATCGAATAAGGCGTTGTCTTTTTAGCCAACTGTGTATAACGCGTCGGACTCAGGGAATTCGGGTCAATCCTTCCGTAGTCAAAAACCGAATTGGTTATCGTGAAACTGCAGCTGACGGGGGCAATCGTTCCTTTCACACTCAGGTCAGCAGCTTGAGCATGAAAACCAAGGGACGCCAAGCACGCGACACTCATTACAAACATCGTCTTATTCATTTTTAGCACTCTCAACATAACGATAAATATCAGATCAAACCCGATGACTATTAGGCCTGCGCTATCACCCACACACCGATGCGAATTATCTGATCAAGGAAGTACGAATAGGAGCCTAGAGGTAACGAAGCTCCAAGGTTGCGTGACCGTCCAACTCGATTTTACTGCCCACATCGAGCGCGGACTTTTTATTAATAAAGGTGATAATCTGAATATTCCCCGATACCGAATTAACCTTAAGTGGTGTTTGCGCTCCTGAACCACCCCACCAGGCAATGACATCGCCGCCTTGACCCAACGCGTTGCTTCGATAGTTCGTCCATGTATTGCCATTGTCTGCGGAAGTCAATGTACGGACGGTTCGCCCATCAGCAATAGAGTTTTGAACATGTACGGCATAACCCCCTATTTTTTGTCCTTTGGACGACACACCCAATCTATAGTTGTAGTTATCAGTGTAGCCTTGGTCTATTGAGCTAACGATACCTGGAACTTTGCTGGATGAACGATTATCCACTGCCTTGAGCCCAACCGCAGTGAGTGCAGTTCCCTCGCATTTAACAGCGAACGGCGTAGACTTCGCCGTCAAACGCGTATACTGAGTTTCGCTTAGGCTCGACGGCCGGATATCACCATAATCGAAAACAGCATTAGTCATTGTAAAACTGCAACTGGCAGGAACAATGGCCCCCTTTACGCGCAACTCTGAGGCCTGAGCACTCAGACTAGCCACCGAAAGCACCATACCTGCCACCAAAACAAACTTTACTTTCATGATCTTACATCCTGCATAGACATAGAAATGGATTCGCCAGCAAAAAACCAATATCGCTCATCACTAAAACTGCCGACACAACAACTATCGGAAATAACACAGCTCTAGCGCAGGCTGCTTGCCATTGAACTCATAGTGTTAAACTGCAACGGGCGGGGCCATTAATACCCTTCACTCGTAGATTGGCTGCTTCGACGCTTAAATCTACAGCAGCCAGAAGCAGTCCCGCCGGCACTGACACTTTGCTCTTCATCTGAGCACCTTAATTTCCTGAGCATGTAAAAACAGCACCTATAGTCAGCGATGTGAGGTGTTCACTTGTTGAACCCCACACGCACGACTACCCCCTTGTACAAGCCCTGAGCGACAAATAATTACCGCCACGGCTTAATTGCCGACCGGCAGTATCGGCGCCACACATAAATAATTAAGCCGGAAAAATACCTCAATCAACGTAAGACAGCTCTGCGAAAACGGCTCACATTTAGATTGTTTACTGTAGGAGCAAACACAAAAAACCAAGACAAATATGCATACACATGTAGGACTAAGTTGACCATCCAGAAATTACGCACACTGCAAGTTATGAACTACAGCGACTCCTGACCCAATAACACAGCTATCGCAACCACCTCCTACAAGCGGCATTCACAATTTCTGATGAGTGATTGGGGAAAATTCCTCTGGCACTACGCGTTGGCGCCAGCCGTCGATCGTGGCACGATGGCAAGGTTATCGACCGAGACCCCCAAACCATGCCGCAATCCCAAGCCAAGAATCTGTCCTTGATCGCCGCCATCGACCTGGGCTCCAACAGCTTTCATATGGTCGTGGCCAAGGCCCAGAACGGCGAGATCCGCATCCTTGAGCGGCTCGGCGAGAAGGTGCAACTGGCCGCCGGGATCGACGACGAGCGCAAGCTCAATGAAGAATCCATGCAGCGCGGGCTCGATTGCCTCAAGCGTTTCGCGCAACTGATCAACGGCATGCCCCCTGGCGCGGTGCGTATCGTTGGTACCAACGCCTTGCGCGAAGCGCGCAACCGCAACGAATTCATCCATCGCGCCGAGGAAATCCTCGGGCATCCGGTGGAAGTCATCTCGGGCCGTGAAGAGGCACGCCTGATCTACCTCGGCGTGTCCCACACCCTGGCCGACACGCCCGGCAAACGCCTGGTGGCGGACATTGGCGGTGGCAGCACCGAGTTCATCATCGGCCAGCGTTTCGAACCGCTACTGCGTGAAAGCCTGCAGATGGGATGCGTGAGCTTCACCCAGCGTTATTTCAAGGATGGCAAGATCACCCCGGCGCGTTATGCCCAGGCCTACACCGCAGCGCGCCTGGAAATCATGAGCATTGAACATGCCTTGCACCGCCTGACCTGGGATGAAGCCATCGGCTCGTCCGGCACCATCCGTGCCATTGGCCTGGCCTTGAAGGCCGGTGGCCATGGCACCGGTGAGGTGAACGCCGAAGGCCTGGCGTGGCTCAAGCGCAAGCTGTTCAAGCTGGGGGATGCAGAGAAAATCGACTTCGACGGCATCAAGCCCGACCGTCGCGCCATTTTCCCTGCGGGCCTGGCGATTCTCGAAGCCATCTTTGACGCCCTCGAACTGCAACGCATGGACCACTGTGACGGCGCCCTGCGCGAAGGTGTGCTCTACGACCTGCTGGGCCGGCACCACCATGAAGACGTGCGAGAGCGCACCCTCAGCTCGCTGATGGAGCGTTATCACGTCGACCTGGAGCAAGCCGCCCGCGTCGAGCGCAAAGCCTTGCACGCCTTCGACCAGGTGGCCGAGGACTGGGACCTGGAGGACGGCGTCTGGCGCGAGTTACTCGGCTGGGCAGCCAAGGTGCATGAGGTCGGCCTGGACATCGCCCACTACCATTATCACAAGCACGGCGCGTACTTGATCGAACACTCGGACCTGGCCGGTTTCTCCCGGGAAGACCAACAGATGCTCGCGCTGCTGGTACGCGGCCATCGTCGCAATATTCCCAAGGACAAGTTTGCCGAGTTCGGTAAAGACGGCATCAAGCTGATCCGCCTGTGTGCGCTGCTGCGCTTTGCAATCCTGTTCCACCACATCCGCGGCACCCAGGAAATGCCCCAGGTCAAACTGCACGCCGATGGCGATAGCCTGGAAGTGATGTTCCCCAAAGGCTGGCTGGATGAAAACCAGCTGACCCAGGCGGACTTCGCCCAGGAAGCGGAATGGCTGACGCGGGTAGGGTTCAGCCTGAACCTGCGCTAAGCAAATCT
The DNA here is from genome assembly GCF_002966775.1 of Pseudomonas sp. MYb193. Taxonomy (NCBI): domain Bacteria; kingdom Pseudomonadati; phylum Pseudomonadota; class Gammaproteobacteria; order Pseudomonadales; family Pseudomonadaceae; genus Pseudomonas; species Pseudomonas sp. MYb193. Next base: position 5,925,816 of record NZ_CP023269.1, read on the forward strand.
AAAAGCATTCTGCAAAACAAATGTGGGAGCGGGCTTGCCCGCTCCCACATGGAATTGCGTATGCCTGGGCTAGTTCACCGTCAGAATCGGGCTACCCAACTTCTCCAGCAACGTCGCCTGCGCGCTGCGCGGGTTCTGGTTGCCGGTCGGCGTGTTACGCACGTAGCGCCCATCCGACTGCAGGCTCCAGCTATGGGTGTTGTCGGTCAGGTAGCTTTCCAGCTCCTTCTTGACGCGCATGATCAGCTTCTTGCCTTCCACCGGGAAGCAGGTCTCCACACGCTTGTCGAGGTTGCGTTCCATCCAGTCGGCGCTGGAGAGGAACATCTGCTCTTCGCCGCCGTTGAGGAAGTAGAACACGCGTGTGTGCTCCAGGAAGCGGCCGATGATCGAGCGCACGTGGATGTTATGCGACACGCCCACAATGCCGGGGCGCAGGCAGCACATGCCACGCACCACCAGGTCGATGCGCACACCGGACTGGCTGGCCTTGTACAGCGCGCGAATGATCTTCGGGTCGGTCAGCGAGTTGAACTTGGCGATGATGTGCGCCGGTTTGCCGTCGAGGGCAAACTGGGTCTCACGGGCAATCATGTCGAGCATGCCCTTCTTGAGCGTGAACGGCGCGTGCAACAGCTTCTTCATGCGCAGAGTCTTGCCCATGCCGATCAACTGGCTGAACAACTTGCCGACGTCTTCGCACAGCGCGTCGTCGGACGTCAGCAAGCTGTAATCGGTGTAGAGCTTGGCGTTGCCGGCGTGATAGTTGCCGGTGCCCAAGTGGGCGTAGCGCACGATCTCACCGGCTTCACGGCGCAGGATCAGCATCATCTTGGCATGGGTCTTGAAGCCGACCACGCCGTAGATCACCACCGCACCGGCCGCTTGCAGGCGGCTGGCCAGTTGCAGGTTGGACTCTTCGTCGAAACGCGCACGCAACTCGATCACCGCGGTGACTTCCTTGCCATTACGTGCCGCATCCACCAGCGCATCGACGATTTCCGAGTTGGCACCGCTGCGGTACAGAGTCTGGCGCACGGCCAGGACATGCGGGTCTTTGGCGGCCTGGCGCAACAGGTCGACCACCGGGGTGAACGACTCGAAGGGGTGCAGCAGCAGGATGTCCTGCTTGCTCACCACGCTGAAGATGTTCTCGCTGTTTTGCAACAGTTTCGGGATCTGCGGGGTGAACGGCTTGTATTGCAGCTCAGGATGGCTGTCCAAGCCGGTGATGCTGAACAGGCGCGTCAGGTTTACGGGGCCGTTGACCTGGTACAGCTCCGATTCTGCCAGGTTGAACTGCTTGAGCAGGTAGTCCGACAAATGTTTCGGGCAGGTGTCCGCCACTTCCAGGCGCACCGCATCGCCATAGCGCCGCGAGAACAGTTCGCCGCGCAGGGCACGGGCCAAGTCTTCGACGTCTTCGGAGTCCAACGCCAGGTCGGCGTTACGAGTCAGGCGGAACTGGTAGCAGCCCTTGACCTTCATGCCCTGGAACAGGTCATCGGCGTGCGCGTGGATCATCGACGACAGGAATACATAGTTGTCGCCAGCGCCCCCTACCTCTTCCGGTACCTTGATGATCCGAGGCAACAGACGCGGCGCTGGAATGATCGCCAGGCCCGAATCGCGGCCGAAAGCGTCGATACCTTCGAGTTCGACGATGAAGTTGAGGCTCTTGTTCACCAGCAAGGGGAACGGGTGCGTCGGGTCGAGGCCGATAGGCGTGATGATCGGCGAAATCTCGTCCCGGAAGTAACGGCGCACCCAGGTCTTGATCTTGGCGGTCCAGTGACGACGACGAATGAAGCGGACCTGATGCTTTTCCAGCTCCGGCAGCAGGATGTCATTGAGGATCGCGTACTGGCGGTCCACATGGCCGTGTACCAGCTCACTGATGCGCGCCAGGGCCTGGTGCGGTTGCAGGCCGTCGGCACCGGCTTGTTCACGGGCGAAGGTGATCTGCTTCTTGAGGCCGGCAACACGGATCTCGAAGAACTCGTCCAGGTTGCTGGAGAAAATCAGCAGGAATTTCAGCCGTTCCAGCAAGGGGTAGGACTCATCCAGCGCCTGCTCGAGCACGCGGATGTTGAATTGCAGTTGTGACAACTCGCGGTGGATGTACAGGCTGCTGTCATCCAGGTTGGTGACCACTGGCACTGGCGCCGGCGCAGGTGCTTCGGCCACCACCGCAGGCGGTGCAGGCTCCAGCTCCGGCGGGGTCTGGGCGACTTGTTCAACCACCGGGTGAGCGTCTTTTACGGCAACTTCTGAGAGTCCTTCGGTATTCATCGAGTGTTCCTGTGAGGGCTATTGTTGCTCTCTAAGCAATTGGGCGGCGCGGGCGGCGAAGTAGGTCAGAATGCCATCAGCGCCGGCACGTTTAAAGGCAGTCAGGGATTCGAGGATCACCCCTTCACTCAACCAACCATTCTGGATTGCCGCCATGTGCATGGCGTATTCACCGCTGACCTGATAGACAAAGGTCGGCACTTTGAATTCCTCTTTGACCCGGTAAAGAATGTCCAGGTAAGGCATCCCCGGCTTGACCATCACCATATCGGCGCCTTCGGCCAGGTCGGCGGCCACTTCGTGCAGGGCTTCCTGGCTGTTGGCCGGGTCCATCTGGTACGAGGCCTTGTTGGCCTTGCCCAGGTTCAGCGCCGAGCCTACCGCATCGCGGAATGGGCCGTAGTAGGCGCTGGCGTATTTGGCCGAGTAGGCCATGATCCGCACATTGACGTGACCGGCCAGCTCAAGGGCTTCGCGAATCGCCTGGATGCGCCCGTCCATCATGTCCGACGGTGCAACCACCTGGGCGCCCGCAGCCGCGTGGGACAACGCCTGCTTGACCAGTGCATCGACGGTGATGTCGTTCTGAACATAACCGTCTTCGTCAAGAATGCCATCCTGGCCGTGGGTGGTGAAAGGGTCCAGGGCCACGTCGGTGATCACGCCCAGCTCCGGGAAACGCTCGCGCAGGGCACGGGTGGCACGCTGGGCAATCCCCTGGGGGTTCCAGGCTTCGGCGGCGTCCAGGGTCTTGAGTTCGGCCGGGGTCACCGGGAACAGCGCCAGCGCCGGGATGCCCAATTCGACCCACTTCGCCGCCTCTTCAAGCAACAGGTCAATGGTCAGACGCTCCACACCCGGCATCGACGCCACCGCTTCCCGGCGATTTTCACCGTCGAGCACGAAAACCGGCAGGATCAGATCATTCGTGGTCAGTACATTTTCACGTACCAGGCGACGAGAAAAATCATCACGACGATTGCGACGCAGACGGGTGGCGGGGAACAGGCGATTGGCAGGGGTAAAGCTCACGACAGACTCCTGAGCCCGTGTTTACGGGCGAGCGTTGCAGTTATAAGCGGCCATTATGACGAATGAATGACAGTTGTGCTTATCGACACGACCTGTAGTCCCATTCGTCATTTGCGTAGGAATTGTTCACTTCGTGACACATCTCGATACTTTCATGAATCTTCGTGAAGGCGTAGGCTGCGCGTTCATTTCGCCAGCACCCTAGACCATGCTTCAACAATTTCTGCATGACTTCGGCTACTTTGCCCTCTTTCTCGGCACGTTCTTTGAAGGCGAGACCATCCTTGTACTCGCAGGCTTCCTGGCGTTCCGTGGCTACATGGATATCAACCTGGTGGTGGTCGTTGCCTTTTTTGGCAGCTACGCCGGCGACCAGCTCTGGTACTACATGGGGCGCAAGCACGGCCGCAAGTTGCTGGCGCGCAAGCCGCGCTGGCAACTGATGGGCGACAAGGCACTGGAACATATCCGCAAGCATCCGGATATCTGGGTATTGAGTTTCCGCTTCGTATACGGCTTGCGCACGGTGATGCCCGTGGCGATTGGCCTGTCTGGCTACCCACCGTTGCGCTACCTGGTTCTGAACGGTATTGGCGCGGCGATCTGGGCCGCGGCACTGGGGGCGGCAGCCTATCACTTCGGCGCGGTGCTGGAAGGGATGCTCGGCAGCGTCAAGAAATACGAGTTGTGGGTATTGGGCGCCTTGCTGGTGCTGGGCTTTGGCCTGTGGCTGCGCCGTCGCTTCAAGAATGCCCGCATCGCCCGCCAAGCCTGTGCCGAGGCCAAGGCTCGGCTGGCTAACGAGCCAGCCTCGGTCGAAACGCCTAAGACACCAGCCGAGTAAGCCGGCTTCTGCAACAGTAGAGGCCGATGATGCTGAGCAGGCTGTAACTCGCCAGGCCCAGCCAGCCCAGGTTGCTGGCGGACCACAACCCCACCAGCGGCGCCAGCCATACCAACGGAACATTCAGCGCCAGGCGCGCCAGCTCGGCCTTCAGCGCCCATGGGCGATTCTCCAGCGCCACGCCCAGGGTAAACAACCCCAGCGCCATCGTGCCCCAGCCAAGGACCAGCGCCGTGGAGGGCAAGCCCTCACCGAAATTCATCAGATAACTGCCAAACCCTACATAGGCCGCAAACTGCAAGGCGATGTAGACCTGTTGGCGCACATCCAGCGGGACCTCGAATTTGCGGAACTGACTCAGGTCCGGCTTGGCCATCGGGTACTTGGCCTTGACGTCCGCCGGGCGCCAGCCGGTGCGCATGAACCAGATACGCAGCTTGTCCCACCAACGCTCAGTACGCCGGGCGTCACTCCAGAGTTGCGCATAAAACTGCAGGTTGGCCCACAGCGGGTTCCAGCTGGCCAAGGGTGTGGTCACACCGAAAATCACCGGTTCGTTATCGTCTTCCTCCTGGAAGGTACCGAACAGTCGGTCCCAAATAATGAACACCCCGCCGTAGTTGCGATCCATGTAGAGAGCGTTCTGCGCATGGTGGGCCCGATGATTGGACGGTGTGACGAAAAACCATTCGAACCAGCCAAGCTTGGGAACATGGCGTGTATGGACCCAGAATTGATAAAGCAGGTTGAGCGACGCCACGCTGATAAACACCACCAGCGGCACACCAACCACCGCCAGGGGCAAGTAGAAGATCCAGCTCAGCAGGAAACCGGTGCTGGTCTGGCGCAAAGCGGTGCTGAGGTTGTAGTCCTCGCTCTGGTGATGCACCGAATGCGCGGCCCACAGGATGTTGCGCTCATGACCCATGCGGTGCAGCCAGTAGTAGCAGAAGTCATAGAACACAAAGGCAAACACCCAGGTCCAGGCACTCTGGGCCGACAATTCGAACAGCGCCAGGTGCTTGAGGGCGAACGCGTAAGTCAGCAGGCCCACGCCCTTGGTGAGCAAGCCTGTGGTGGTGGACAGCACTCCGGTGCTAAGGCTGTTGATGGCATCCGCCACTCGGTAGTTGCGCACGCCACGCCAACGGTCGGCCAGCAACTCCACCACGATCAGGGCAATAAAAAACGGTACTGCGTAAGGCACAAAGTCCATGGGCTAGTCCGGTCTATTTTTGTTACATCAAGATTAGGTGCAGCGACGTGAGTTCCCATTGGCAAGAGGTTACAAATTAGTAGACATTTAACGCCATGAATCAGGAGAAATGCCCATGAGCAAAAAGATTGCAGTGATCCTTTCCGGCTGTGGCGTGTACGACGGCGCAGAGATCCATGAAAGCGTGATCACCCTGCTGCGCCTGGACCAGCGCGGCGCTCAAGTGGAATGCTTTGCACCCGACGTAGCGCAGTTGCACGTGATCAACCACCTCACGGGCGAGGAAATGCCCGAATCGCGCAATGTGCTGGTGGAATCCGCGCGCATCGCTCGAGGCGCCGTGAAGGATATTGGCCAAGCCAACGCCGCAGACTTTGACGCGCTGATCGTGCCGGGCGGTTTTGGCGCGGCCAAGAACTTGTCGAACTTTGCCGTGGAAGGCGCCGGCTGCAGCATCAACCCCCAGGTACTGGCACTGGCTGAAGCCTTTGCCGAAGCGGGCAAGCCGGTGGGTTTGATCTGCATTTCGCCGGCCCTGGCCGCCAAGATCTACGGCCCTGGCGTGACCTGCACCATCGGCAACGATGCCAGCACCGCCGCAGCCCTGGACAAGATGGGCGCCACCCACGTCGAATGCACCGTGGAGGACATCGTCGAGGACCAGGCGCGCAAGCTGGTGAGTACACCGGCCTACATGCTGGGCAAGAACATCAGCGAGGTGGCGTCCGGCATCAACAAGCTGGTGGATCGGGTGCTGGAGTTGACCCACGAGAACGACTGATGGGGATGCAGCTGTGGCGAGGGAACTTGCTCCCGCTGGGTGGCGAAGCCGCCCCATCTAAGCTGACGCGGTGATTCAGATAAAACACTGACGACGGCTTTGGGGCTGCTACGCAGCCCAGCGGGAGCAAGCTCCCTCGCCACAGGTCAGGCTGGCTTCATCAAGCGGGTAAGGATTCGGTCCAGCGCATTGGCAAACGCCTGCTTGTCCTTTTCGCTGTGGGGCGGCGGGCCGCCGCCCATCTGGCCTTGCTCGCGCAGGTCGGTAAACAGGTTACGCACCGCCAACCGCTCGCTCATGTTCGCCGGGCTGAATTCCTTGCCACGCGGGTCAAGGGCCGTCACGCCCTTCTTCACCAGGCGGTCGGCCAAGGGCACGTCGCTGCAAATCACCAGTTCGCCAGGCACGGCGTGCTCCACCAGGTAATCATCTGCGGCATCCGGCCCGCTGGGCACTACGATCAACTTCACACAGGCAAAGCTCGGTTTGATCTGGCTTTGCCCTGCCACCAGTACCACCTCAAACTGGCGCTTGAGAGCGAACTTCACCACTTGGTCCTTGGCCGCCCGAGGGCAGGCGTCGGCGTCGATCCACACGCGCATGCTACGCCGCCGCCCGGCGCTTTTCGGTCAGGCGGCTACGGCCATACAACACCACAATCGCCAGGATCGCCACGGCCTGTGCCCCCAACGAGTACGCATCGGCGTGGATGCCCAGCCAGTCGAAGTCAAAGAACGCCACCGGCCGCGTGCCGAAAATGCCCGCTTCCTGCAAGGCTTTCACACCGTGCCCGGCGAACACCACCGACAGCGCACACAGCAACGCGGCGTTGATGCCGAAGAACAGCGCCAGGGGCAACTTCGCCGAACCGCGCAGGATCACCCAGGCCAGGCCCACCAGCAGCACCAGCGCCGTGGCACCACCGGCCAGCACCGCGTTGTGCCCGGCAGGGCCGGCCTGCAGCCACAGGGTTTCGTAAAACAGGATCACTTCGAACAGCTCGCGATACACCGAGAAGAACGCCAGCACGGCAAAACCGAAACGCCCACCGCCGCCCACCAGGCTGCTCTTGATGTAGTCCTGCCAGGCCGCCGCGTGACGCCGGTCGTGCATCCACACGCCGAGCCACAGCACCATGACACTGGCAAACAACGCCGTGCAGCCTTCAAGCAATTCACGCTGGGCACCGCTGACGTCAATGACATAGGCCGCCAAGGCCCAGGTACCCAAACCTGCCAACAGCGCCAGGCCCCAGCCGACGTTGACGCTGCGCACCGCCGATTGCTGGCCGGTGTTACGCAGGAAGGCGAGGATCGCGGCCAGCACCAGAATCGCTTCCAGGCCTTCACGCAGCAGGATCAGCAAGCCGGAGATATAGCTCAACGACCAGCTCAGGCCATCGCCGCCCAGCAAACCAGCCGATTCAGTGAGTTTGCCTTTGGCTGCATCCAAGCGCTGCTGCACCTGCTCGATAGGCAAGCCGTCCTGCAACGATTGCCGATAGGCCATCAGGGCCTTCTCGGTGTCTTTGCGCACATTGGCATCGACGTTATCCAGGGAGCTTTCCACCAGCTCGAAGCCTTCCAGGTAGGCAGCGACGGATAGATCGTAAGCCTGCTCGTGGTCGCCGTTGCGGAACGCCGCGAGGCTCTTGTCCAGGGTGGCGGCAGTGTAGTCGAGCAACTGCGCGGGGCCACGCTGAACCTGCGGCGGCTGTGCACGCTGGGCGCGGAACGTCGCCGCAGCGCCAGGGCCGTCAGCGGCGAGCACTTCATTGGGGGTCTGGCGCGCCAGGTCGGCAAGGTTGAACGTCTGCTCGCCTTTGGCAGCGGCCGGGTCGGCCGTGAAGCCGGCGATATAGGTTGCCAGGTCCCAACGCTGGCGGTCGTCCAGTTGGTCAGCGAACGACGGCATGTCGGTGCCTTCAACGCCCAGGCCGAGGGTGTTGTAGATCGCGTAGAGGCTCAGGCGGTCCAGGCGCGTTGCATCGCGCAGGTTAGCGGGGGGCGGCGTCATGCCCATGCCTGCCGGGCCATCGCCGGCGCCCGCTGTGCCGTGGCACACGGAACAATGCTGGGCGTAGAGCGGCGCGCCGCGCGTCGGGTCCGGCGTAATGGCCGGGGCCTGGCTGACTTCATACGCCACGGCCAGCTTGGCGCCCAATTGACGAGCCTGGCGGGCAACGCTCGCGCCGTCCTGATGGGCGGTGACCGCGGCCAGCAGTTCATCAACGCCCTTTATCAGCTCGGCGCGCTCGGGTTTGTCTGGCAACTCCGCCACCAGCCCCTGCAATACCCCGAGAAACTCCACTTGTTCGCGGTATTCCGAATCATCCACCACCTTGCCCGCTTCTACCGTCGGCGGGTAGTCGGCGCCAATGTAGTCGAGCAAATGCAGGGCTTGCGGCGCGCCCTCGGCGGTCGCGGCCGACAGATTGAGGCTGCACGACAGCAATGCCGGCAACAGCAGCCAGGCGAGAAAGCGGAAAGGGGCGGTCATGAATGAATCTCAAGTGGAAATACGAAGTAACACTATTGTTGAGCTTTAATGGATTCGACTCAAGGTGTTATTTCATATCACCCTAAAACCAATGTGGGAGCGGGCTTGCTCGCGAATGCGGTGCTTCAGTCACTATTTTCTTTGACTGATACACCGTATTCGCGAGCAAGCCCGCTCCCACATATTTGAGCCAGTCGCTTGGTCAGGCCGTGGCGCGATGCAGGCTGGCAAGGAAACCGGCAGCGCCGACAAACAAGCCAGCAAAGGTGCGGTTTACACGTTTCTGTTGTTTAGGCGTACGCAACAGGCGCAAGACTTTCGAGGCCAAACCTGTGTAACCCGCCATCACGATCATATCGACGCTGATCATGGTCGCACCAAGGATCAGGTACTGGATCAACAACGGCGCCTGCGGGTTCACGAACTGCGGCAGCACCGCCAGCATGAACACCAACGCCTTGGGGTTGCTGGCGTTGACCAGAAAGCCGCGGAACATCATCGCCATCGGTTTGCCGATCGGGCGTACGGCGGCGTCATCGGTCATGTCCATGGGCAACGCGCGCCATTGCTTGATGGCCAGGTACACAAGATAGGCCACGCCGAACCACTTGATCGCATAGAACGCGGTGGACGATGCCGCCAAAATGGCACCCAGGCCACCCGCTACCACTGCAATCTGCATCGCCAGGCCAAGTTGTAGGCCGATAGCGTTCCAGTAGCCACGCACAAAACCGTACTGTAGGCCGCTAGACATCGAGGCGATGGCACCGGCGCCAGGAGAAAGGGAGATGATCCAACTGGCCAGGAAAAAGGCCAGCCATGTATCGAGAGCCATTGCACACCTCGTAAGGGAGTTAGCGGTTGTGCCTTAAGCTAACTCCAGCGACCAAAGGCTGGCTATAGATATTTACAAGATGTAAACGCTAGCGGTCGCCCGGAAATACGTGGGTTCCCGGCCAACGTCGCACCGAACGCTGGAAGAACAGACTATTGGGCACCTGCACCATCGCGCTGTTGGTCCCGGCTTCCTCGACTTCGATCAGCGTGGTGTAGAGCAAGTTGATCGCCACGACTCGGCCCTTCACGCCCGGCTTGTCGACGGTGTCCACCAACTCGACGATATCACCCAGGCGAAACGGCCCGACGGTAAAGATCAGGATCGCGCACAGCAAGTTGGACAGCACCGACCACATGGCGAAGAACGCCACGGCCGCCACCGCGACAAAGCCGGACAGGGCCGTCCACAACACCGTGGCCGACACACCCAGGCGGCCCAATACAAAGATCAGTGCACTGCCCATGATCAGCCAGCGCAAGCCACCGCGCAGGGGCATCAACAATTGCGGCGGAAACGGGTAGCGCTCACCCAGGCGTGTCAGGCCTTTGGCGACAAAGCGCTGGGCCAGGTAGCCGGCCAGCAGGATCAGCAGGATTTGCACGCCAATCCAGATGGGCTCGATCCATTGCACCGGGACTGGCAATTGCAACGCTTCCATCAGGACAGCGCCTCCAGCTCCGCTTGCAGGGTTTCGAGCAATTCGAGGGCCTCCATCCAGGTTTCCTCCAGTTGCCCCTCGCGCACCTTGAGCTTGGCCTGTTCGGCCAGCAGGTCACGCAGCTCGTCCTTGCGCGCCGCCTCGTACACGGCGCTGTCGCCCAGGCTGGCTTCGATCTTGGCCAGGCGCTCATGCACCTTGCCCAGTTCGGCTTCCAGCTTGTCGGCCTCACGCTTGTGCGGCGCCAACTGCTGGCGCAGCGCGGCGGCAGCCTGGCGCTGGGCTTTCTTGTCGGTCTTGTCCGGGTTGACCGGCGTGTTGCTGGCCGGCGCATTGCGCAGGCGGTATTCCGTCAGCCAGCGCGCGTAATCGTCCAGGTCGCCGTCGAACTCTTCGACCTTACCGTCGGCCACCAGCAGGAAGTTGTCGGTGGTGCTCTTGAGCAGGTGACGGTCGTGAGACACCACCAATACCGCACCGCTGAATTCCTGCAGGGCCATGGTCAGCGCCAGGCGCATTTCCAGGTCCAGGTGGTTGGTCGGTTCGTCGAGCAGCAACAGGTTCGGGCGATCCCACGCGATCAGGGCCAGGGCCAGTCGGGCTTTTTCGCCACCGGAGAAATTCAGCACAGGTTCGTCAATGCGCGCGCCACGGAAGTCGAAACCGCCAAGGAAGTCGCGCAGGGTCTGCTCGCGCTCGGTCGGCGCCAGGCGTTGCAGGTGCAACAGTGGGCTTGCCTTGGCGTCCAGCGAGTCCAATTGGTGCTGGGCGAAGTAACCCACCACCGTGTTCTCGCCACGGGTCAGGCGGCCGGCCAGCGGCTCAAGCTCACCCGAAAGGTTCTTGATCAGTGTCGACTTGCCTGCGCCGTTCGGGCCGAGCAAACCGATGCGTGCGCCCGGCGTAAGCTGCAGCTTGACCTTCTCCAGGATGGTTTTGTCGCCATAGCCCAGGCGAGCATCCGAGAGGTCCAACAGCGGGCTGGAGATCTTCACCGACTCACGGAAGACAAAGTCGAACGGCGAATCGACGTGGGCCGCCGACAGCTCTTCCATGCGTTCCAGGGCCTTGATCCGGCTCTGGGCCTGGCGGGCCTTGGTAGCCTGGGCCTTGAACCTTGCGATGTAGCTTTCCATGTGCGCACGTTGCGCCTGTTGCTTTTCAAAGGCCTGTTGCTGCTGGGCCAGGCGTTCGGCGCGAGCGCGTTCGAACGCGGTATAGCCGCCACGGTACAGAGTGATTTTCTTCTGTTCGACATGGGCGATGTTATCGACCACGGCGTCGAGGAAATCCCGGTCGTGGGAAATCAGCAGCAAGGTGCCCTGGTAACTCTTGAGGAAGTCTTCCAGCCACAGGATCGCATCGAGGTCCAAGTGGTTGGTCGGCTCGTCGAGCAGCAACAGGTCCGAGGGGCACATCAGCGCTTGGGCCAGGTTCAGACGCATACGCCAGCCACCGGAGAAGTCGGCGACCGGACGGTCCATCTGTTCGTTGGTAAACCCAAGGCCAGCGAGCATCTTGCGAGCACGGGCGTCGGCGGTATAGCCGTCGGCGCTGTCCAGCTCCGAGTGCAGGCGCGCCTGTGCGGCACCGTCCTGGGCTTTTTCGGCCTCAGCCAGATCGTGCTGCACCTGGCGCAGGCGCAGGTCGCCATCGAGCACGTAGTCGATGGCGATACGGTCCAGGGTGTCGATCTCCTGGCGCATATGGGCAATGCGCCAGTCGGCCGGCAGCAGGCAGTCCCCCGAATCCGGGGTCAGCTCACCCAGCAACAAGGCGAACAACGTGGATTTGCCGGCGCCGTTGGCACCGATCAGGCCGGCTTTGTGACCGGCGTGCAGGGTCAGCTCGGCGTCTTCAAGAAGACGTTGCGGGCCACGCTGTAATGTTAGGCTTTGAAGTCGGATCATAATGGCGGCGGAGTCTACCAGCTTCGTTGGCCGCTGGCTTGGGTGTGAATATGTGCGCTGACCTGTGGAGCTTTGCCCTTTCGACCTACGCCCGCCCGGGCGTGGAGGCCGCTTGCCTGCGCGTGCAGGAGCAAGGGGCAGACGTGTGCCTGTTGTTGTGTGGTGCGTGGCTGGAATGGCGAGGTGTGGCATATAAGCCCGAACGCGTTCAGGCACTGCAGCAGATTGCCCAGCCGTGGCGGGTGCAGGTTGTTGAACCGCTACGACAAATGCGCGTGCAATGGCGGGCCTTGGCCCAGCAGGATGCGCAATTGGCATCGCTACGAGAGCAGGTCAAGACACTGGAACTGGAGGCCGAAAGAACGCTGCTGGCGCGCTTGGAAGCGCTGGCGCAGGCATGGCCGATCAATGAGGTGCCGGGTCAGCAAGAATGGCTTGAAGGCCTGGCGACCGAAGCCGCCAACCTTGACCACGACGCGCTGCTGCAATTGCGCGCCATGGCCACCAACACTTAGGAAGCGCTGGTTGGGGTGGTGCTTGGCGCTACCGGTGCAGGGGTGCTGCTGGCCGATGCAGTTGGAGCGGAGGCTGCTGCCGGAGTGGCAGTGGGTGCTGCTGGAGTAACTGGCTTTGCGGGCGCTGGCTTGGCAGCGGGCTTCGCGGCCGGTTTGGCGGCAGCAGGTTTAGCAACTGGCTTCGCGGCTGGTTTGGCGGCAGCAGGTTTAGCAGCTGGCTTCGCGGCTGGTTTGGCAGCAGCGGGTTTAGCAGCTGGCTTTGCAGCCGGTTTGGCAGCAGCAGGTTTAGCGGCCGGTTTGGCAACTGCCATTTTAGCGACTGGCTTGGCAGTTGGTTTGGCAGCAGCAGTTTTAGCAGCTGGCTTCGCGGCTGGCTTGGCAGCAGCAGTTTTAGCGGCTGGCTTAGCGGCTGGCTTGGCAGCAGCAGTTTTAGCGGCTGGCTTAGCGGCTGGTTTGGCAGCAGCAGTTTTAGCAGCCGGCTTAGCGGCTGGTTTGGCAGCAGCAGTTTTAGCAGCTGGCTTAGCGGCTGGTTTGGCAGCAGCAGTTTTAGCAGCTGGCTTAGCGGCTGGTTTGGCAGCAGCAGTTTTAGCAGCTGGCTTAGCGGCTGGTTTGGCAGCAGCAGTTTTAGCAGCTGGCTTGGCGGCTGGTTTGGCAGCAGCAGTTTTAGCAACCGGCTTCGCGGCTGGTTTCGCAGCAGCGGTTTTAGCGACTGGCTTAGCGGCTACTTTTGCAGGCGCACGAGCACCCAGTGCCTTAGCTACGGCTTCCTTCACACGGCCAACGCCTTGGGCCAGTTTCAGGCTTTCTTGAGCGTCTTTTTTGAGTTGGGAAATATAGCTGCGGGTTTCGGCTTGGCGATCCTTGAGAGCATCCAGCAGCTCTTCAAGTTCTTTGACCGCGCCTTTGGCTTTGGCTTGCGCCTTGGACTTGCCGGCAGTGGCGGCGTCTTGCAGTTTGGTGCGGGACTTGTGCAGTTTTTCTTGCGCTTTACCGCGTTGCTTTTCCAGTTTGGCGAGCAGTTTTTCTGCATCAGCCAAGGCTTGGGAGCACGCGCTTTCCAGATGTTCGAGCAGGCTGCCCGAAAGTTGTTGGAGCAAGTGCAACGGGGTATTTACAGGCTTCTGTTTGGCCGACATGGTTTACCTCCTGGCTGACGTGGGTGCGGCTCATACTAGCCCTCTGCTCTTACCGCCGCTAGGGCATGTTGACAGTATCGTTTGCGTTGCGTTGCAACGTGCGAAAATTCTTATCGATATAACGGAAAACCACGTCACTTTTTACGCAGCCGCACTGGCATAATCCGTCGCACTTTCGCCGGGAGAATGCCCATGTCGCGTTACCTTTTTCTAGTGTTCGGCTTGGCGATCTGCGTGGCCGAAGCAAGCGAGCAACCCTCTTCAAACACCACCGCCGCAACCCCGCACGATCTTGCCTATAGCCTGGGCGCAAGCCTTGGCGAACGGTTGCGCCAGGAAGTCCCCGACCTGCAGATACAGGCCCTGCTCGACGGACTCAAGCAAGCCTACCAAGGCAAGCCACTGGCGCTGGATAACGCGCGCATCGAACAGATCCTCGCGCAGCACGAAGCGCAGAACGCCGCCGACGCCCAACGACCTCAAAGCGAAAAAGCACTCGCTGCCGAGCAGCAATTTCTCTCAAAGGAAAAAGCCACCGTCGGCGTTCGTCAGTTGGCCGATGGGATCCTGCTCACCGAGCTGGCACCGGGCACTGGCAACAAGCCGTTGGCCAGCGATGAAGTGCAGGTGAAATACGTGGGCCGACTGCCTGACGGAACTGTCTTCGACAAAAGTACGCAACCGCAATGGTTTCGCCTCAACAGCGTGATCAGCGGTTGGAGCAGTGCATTGCAACAGATGCCGGTGGGTGCGAAATGGCGGCTGGTGATTCCTTCAGCCCAGGCCTATGGCGCAGACGGCGCAGGTGAGTTGATCCCCCCCTACACGCCGCTGGTGTTCGAAATTGAACTGCTCGGTACTCGCCACTGACCCATAAAAAAACGGTGCGACATGCGCACCGTTTTTTATCTCGCCGCCAAGGGTCAGGCCTGGACAGCAGCCTTTTGTTTGTGGGCCGTGTGCAACACTTCGATCAGGCAATCTTCCAACTCGAAACGCTCATGGAGCAGACCGCCGAGCTCCTTGAATTTTTCAGCAACACACTTGCCTTCATCACACAGATCATTGAAGGCCAGCAGCTTCTCGGTGATCACATCAATGCGCGGGTAAAGGGTTTCGGCCAATTCCAATCCGCGCTTGTCATTGAAGGCTTTCGCTTCGCCGGTCAGTTGCTCATAAACCTCAAAATGACCCGCAGACACGTAGTCCACCAAAGACCCGCAGAATTCTTGCAGAGGCTTTTGCTTCTCAGCCAATGCATCGGGATGGGCACCAAGAGTGTCATAGGCCTGAATCAGTTCGTGGCGCTCCAACAGCCATCTATCGATCAGCTTATGCACCCCACCCCAGCGTTCCTGAGCATTCTGACAACTTTCCAACATGATGATCTCTCTTCCCTATTGGGGCGCCGCAGCTCTGTACCTGCGCAACACTTCAAGGATGAAGCAGCAGACGGACAAGGCCGCGTCTGACAAGCGGTTTGGATAACGCGTGCGGGCCAGATTATGCCCGCATGACTATGGCTTCAAGGTACGCAGGAGAGAATGTTCATACAAGTGTTTAATCCGCTCCTACAACCTGAGTCTAGTTTTCAAGGCGTTGCGAGGCGCAAATGCCTGCCGAACAACAACCGTGACACCTGCATGAACCCCAGGATCAGCATCGCCACGAAGAACAACAGGCTCCACTCAGGCAGGCTCAGGTCAAACAGCGTCCAGTTGATTTCGACACAATCGACCGTGCCATTGAACACCGAGCGCATTGCCTGCCAGACAGACAGGTTTTCAAGCATATGCTGCAGGCTGGGCCAGCAATCCCCGACCTGACTTGCCGGCCTGTTCTGCAACAGCACTTGCCTGCCTGCGGTGATGGCGCCCAGCGACGCACAGGCCATGCTCGCCAGCCCGTAGAGGCAATGGCCGGAACGCCCAGGTCTGTGAAGCGCGGCAATCAGGTTGATCAAGGCAAAAGACGCGAGGAACAGGCGCTGTACCTGGCATAGAAAACAAGGTCGTAGCAGCGCGCCGTATTGAAGGTAGAAAGACGCGCCCAACGTCAGCGCACCCGCCATGAACGCCAGGAAAAACAAAGAGCGTAAAGGGGCCAAAGACATTGTTTATCCGCACTGCAAGAGATAGGTCGCTACGGTAGAGGAAAGGCCCGACCCCTTTCAATACGCCCTAGAGCAGACATTTCCTCGAAAACATAAAGACATCCCGCCACGGGCCCGAGGAAATTCAGTTACAACAAGTAGGAATTAGTAACAAGGCCAGTTAAACCGAGTGTTTTCAAGCTTTGAAGGAGCGGGTGTCGGATCGGTCCGAGCCAATCCACTCACCCTTTCCTACTTCAAGCTCGCGCAGGCACCGGCAGCGGCGAAGACAGCAGGCGATTGTCGAGCAACCCCAAGCCTTCCTGAAACAGCTGGTTGCTGCGCTCGGTGTCGCCCAATTGGGCAAGCAGACGAGCCAATTCGGCGCAGGCTTCGGGATTGCGCTGCACTTGCAGGCTGCTTTCCAGATAATCCCGCGCCTTGCCCCACAGACTGTTTTGCAGGCACAG
Source organism: Pseudomonas sp. MYb193 (assembly GCF_002966775.1). NCBI lineage: Bacteria > Pseudomonadati > Pseudomonadota > Gammaproteobacteria > Pseudomonadales > Pseudomonadaceae > Pseudomonas > Pseudomonas sp. MYb193. Next base: position 5,942,099 of record NZ_CP023269.1, read on the forward strand.
ACGACCCAGCGTCAGCAACAGGCTGGCATCGCCTGGGTGGTCCTTGAGCCAGCCTTCGGCAAACTTCAATTGGCGCGCAGGATCACTGCCGCGCAACAGGCCGTACAACCGGATCAAGTGGCTGTCATAACCGCGCTTGAGAGCACCACGCAGCACTTCTTCGGCCTTGGCATCCGCGCCCAATCGACGCAGTTGGTCGGCATACGCCAACACCAGTTGTGGCTGTTGGCGCTGGGCAGCGGTCAGTTGCTCCCATGCGCGTTCCAAGGACTGCAACCCGGCTTCGCCTTGCTCTTCACGCTGGGCCGCCAGGCTCAGGTTCTCGCCCCAGGCGCGACGCTCCAGCTCGGCCAGTTCATTGGCGGGCAAGACTTTGTCCTTGCGCAGCTCAGGCAGCAGGCGAATCACAGACGACCAATCGCCACGCTGCTGATGCAGGCGTTGCAGTTGTCGCAGCACTTGCGCGTTATGCGGGTGACGCTCATGCATCGCCTGAAGAGTGACCAGCGCGCCTTCCGTATCACCTCGATCCATCTGCAATTGCGCGTGGCTCAAGGCAATGGCCAGTTCGGCCTGGGGCTGGCGCTCCAGAGCGCGCTCCAGCAAGCCGTCGGATTCCTCATAACGGCCCTGTTCATTAGCCGCACGGGCGGCACCGATGTAATACAGCAGCGGCTGACGCTCTGCTTCGGCGGCGCGGTGCAAGTGGCGCTCCGCACTGGCCCAACGTCCCTCGGCGAGGTCCATCTGGCCTTGCTCGATAGCGATCTGAACACGGCGGCTGCGATTGCGCCGTGACCAGGGGTTGACCACGCCACCGGATGTGGTGACCAGGCTCCACAACACGCGGACCAGATAAATCGCCAGGCCGATGGCAAACACCGCCACCAATGTCGCCCACAGGCTTGATTCGTAATGCAGCAGGTGAGGATAGGTAATCAACACGTAGCCGGTGTGCTTCGAAATGCCTACACCCAGGGCCAGGGCGAGCGCAATTGCGAGCACCAGGATCACATAGAAACGCTTCATCAGCTCTACTCCTGGGTCGCCGGTTTGCCAGCCGCGGCCTTGGCTTCGTCGGCCGACAGATGACGACGCTCAAGGTACGCCTGCACAGCGGCCAGGCTCGCGGCCAGGTCAGGCGTGACCACGGACACGGCCTTGGGCTCAAGCTCGGCAATGCGCGCCAGCATCGCCTTGCTCTGCGGGTTGTCCTGGTTGAAGTTGTCCTGCAACACGCTGCGCGCTTCCCCCAACGAGCGGCTGTAGACGGCCGCCTCGCCATTAAGCGCAGCCCATTGGGCTTGCTCCAGTGCCAGGCTCAAGGCCAGGCGCACTTGGTTCAGGCCTTGGCCTGCCAGCAAGGGACGGATGTTGTCATCCGGGTTGAAGTCGATGCGGAAATAACGGGAGATCTGCTCCCACCACTGGCTCAACTGGTTCTGCGTATCGCTGGTGGGGCGCCCCTGGGAAGCAGGCTCCGTGAGCTGATACTCCGGGGCAATCGCCGCCAGTTGCACCACCTGGTCACGCAAGGCAGCCAATTGCAGGTACAGGCCGGTACGGTCCGGTTGCTCGGTGCTGCGCAGCGCGGCCAGGCTCTTGGCCAATTGCTCCCGTGCAGCGAAAGCCCCTGGGTCGCTCTGTTCGCGAAGAATCTCGTCGGCACCCTGCACCAGCGACTGGGCGCTGTTGATGTCTTGCAAGGCGGACAAACGCAAGCTGGCCAGACGGATCAGATGCTCGGCCTCGGCCAGGCGCCAATCCTTGCGGCTGGCACCCAACACGGTTTCCAGACGCTGGTTGAGACGCTGCTGATCACCCTGCAACTGCGTGACCAGGCGGCGACGCTCTTCCAGCTCATCCGCACCCGGCAACTGCGCCAGGCGGGCGGCCAGCTGTTGCTGGCCTTGCTTGAGGCTTTGGGCCTGGTCATCCAGGGTCTGCACCTGGCCCAGTTGGTGCTGACTGCTGGCTTGCAGGGCACGGACCTGCCAGATCCCCCAGCCGCCGGCGGCTACGCCCGCAGCGCCCAACAGCAAGGCGACGACTGCCAGGCCATTGCCACGGCGTGACGCGCTGACCGGTGTCTCGACCGGCGCATCAAGCGCGGGCTGAGCTTCATCTTTAGGCAAGGCTGTTTCGCTCACGTATCCGTCCTTTGCGTATCAGAGAGTGGGAACGGGATAGCTCCCTAACGCCACTAACAAAGCCGCGGCACTCGCGCCGCGACAATCCACAACTTTTTCTGCACCCGCGGCCCGCGCCATTTCACATACACGCGGGCTGGGCACGAACAACGGCAGCTGTGCCACCTCTGGCCAATCGGGGCCGGCTGACGCGTGCAGGTGTAAAAAACCCTGCCCACTGCTGACCACCAGGCCGTTCAAGCGTTCCAACTGGATGCGTTGCATCAACGCGCCCTTCTCATACACCGGAAGAAAACGCCGATACAATTCCAGGTAATCGACACTAGCACCTTGCTCGCGTAAACGCTCTGCCAGCAACTCACGCCCGCCCTCGCCGCGCAGGATCAACACCCGGCCGCCAGGCTGTGCAATAGCCTCGCGCAAGGCGGGCAGTTCAAGCAAGGCCTCGCTATCGTCGCCAGTGGCGGGATAGTGAACCTTGAGGCCATGATCAGCCAGTATCTGTGCCGTCGCCGCGCCGACACTGAACCAGGGCATTGGCGGCACACAGCCCCCCAACCGCTGCAACGCCAGGCGTGCAGCCGGCTTGCTCACCACGATGACAGCGCAATAGCGCGGCAGCGCGCCGAACACCGCGTGTTGCTCTGCGGTCACCGGCAAGGCTTCAGTCTCCAGCAAAGGCAGGCAGCTGCTGTGAATGCCGCTCTTGGCCAATAACGCCGCCACGGCCGTCGATTCCTCGGCGGGCCGCGTCAGCAGCACTCGCCATTTGGTCACTGCGGGCCGGCCTCGCCATAGACTTTTTGCAAAATGGCACCCGCGCCTTTTTCCAGCAGTTCCTCGGCGACCTGAATCCCCAGGGCCGTGGCATCACGCTGCGGCCCACGCACCTCGGCGGTCAGCAGATTACCGCCGTCCGGATCACCGACCAGGCCACGCAGCCACAGGTTCTCACCTTCGAGTACGGCATAGCAGGCGATGGGCACTTGGCAGCCACCGTTGAGGTGTTTGTTCAAGGCACGCTCGGCGGTAACACGCACTTCGGTGTCCGCGTGATCGAGAGGCTTGAGCAGTGCGTGAATTTCGCTGTCGGCGGTGCGACATTCGATGCCGACTGCGCCCTGCCCGCCAGCGGGCAGGCTGTCTTCGACGCTGATGGCCGAGGTGATGCGGTCTTCGAAGCCCAGGCGGATCAGGCCGGCAGCGGCGAGGATGATCGCGTCGTATTCCCCGGCGTCCAGCTTGGCCAGGCGCGTGTTGACGTTGCCACGCAAAAAGCGGATCTGCAGGTCGGGACGCCGCGTCAGCAATTGGGCCTGGCGACGCAGGCTGGAGGTGCCGACGATACTGCCCGGCGGCAGCTCGTCCAGGGACGCGAAGGTGTTGGAAACGAAGGCGTCGCGCGGGTCTTCGCGCTCGCAGATACAAAAAAGGCCCAGGCCTTCAGGGAAGTCCATGGGCACGTCTTTCATCGAATGCACGGCGATGTCGGCTTCGTTGTCCAGCAGCGCAGTTTCCAATTCCTTGACGAACAGGCCCTTGCCGCCGATTTTCGACAGTGGCGAGTCCAGCAGCTTGTCGCCACGACTGACCATGGGCACCAGGGAGACCTTGAGGCCGGGATGGGCCTGCTCAAGGCGTGCTTTGACGTATTCGGCCTGCCACAAGGCCAAGGCGCTTTTACGGGTGGCGATGCGGATTTCGCGAGAGGACATGGATCAATCCGTACTGAATAGATACGGCGGATAATAACAGCTCAGGCAAATACGCTTTGATTTGAATCAGCAAGTGCGGGGCCTCCCTGGCCACGTCGCACCGGCATAAGGAATGCAGACCGCGCCGCAGCCCTTGGGCTAAAGCTGCTGCATCATTTTACGCACGCCAGCGACATGGCGTCGGCTGACAATCAACGCATCGCCATTGAGCCCCTTCAGGAATAGCTGAAAGTGCCCCAGGGGCGTGCGCTGCAGGCGCTCGATGCGTTCACGGGCGACCAGCGCGTTGCGATGAATGCGCACGAAACGCTCGCCAAACTCGTCTTCAAGCGCCTTGAGCGGCTCATCGAGCAACACCTCACCGGTCTCGTGGCGCAAGGTCACGTATTTGTGATCGGCAATAAAGTAGACCACCTGGCCGAGCGGGATCAGTTCGATGCCCTTGCGGGTACGCGCGCTGATATGGCTGCGTGGCCCGTTACCACTTTGCGCAGCCGGTTGCGTCAAAGCAGCCAGTTGGGCGCGGCTGGGACGCTCGGCTTTTTTCAAGGCTTTGAGCAAGGCTTCGGCAGTGGCCGGTTTGACGAGAAAACTGACACCGCTGTCTTCCAGCGCCTGTGCAGAAAACTCATCCTGCGCCGCACACAACACCACGGCAGGCGGCGATTCGCGTTCGCTCAAGCGGGCGGCGACCTGCAGGCCATCAAAGCCCGGCATGCGGATATCGAGCAGCACTACATCGGGCTTGTGGCTGTCGATCAGCGTCAACGCCTCCTCGCCGCTGGTGGCACTCGGTTCAAGGACTGTATAACCCTCGAGTTCACTGACCAGACGGCTCAGTCGCTCGCGGGCTTGGGGTTCGTCATCAACGATCAGGACATTCATATTGCGCTGGATTCCTGCGTGAGTCTCGCACAAGGATAGCGTAGACAGGTGCGGTGACTGACGTCACAGCGATCCACGCTAAGACTAGCGCGAGCGGCAAAAAGTGCCCTGAGAATGGCACCCAAATTTACCCGGACCTGTTCAATAGCGCCCAAGACCCGCTGCATTCGGGCATCGTCGTAGGGTTCACTGATAAACAATCCGAATACCCCCCTGTTTAATGGATAGTCTGGTTATGACCGCATCACCCGACTTTGGTGCATTCACACACTATCAGTCCAACTGTAGACGCTCACTGAGGCGACATTGCTCAATCGTCAAATATCGTTTCAATAAGTACCTGTCACCAGTCTCGTCCCGGATGCGATCGGCGGCAAGGCACTTAGCCATCTCTTACACAAATAAAATTGCCGACCACCCGCAGCACCGCCTCCACGGGCAACCCTGTTATGATCGCCTGCACACCTTCATGCCTCTTTTAAGCAGATCACGAGCGAATCCATGAGCACCGACAAGACCAACCAGTCCTGGGGCGGCCGCTTCAGTGAACCCGTCGACGCCTTCGTCGCGCGCTTCACCGCCTCCGTCACCTTCGATCAACGCCTGTACCGCCACGACATCATGGGCTCCGTCGCCCACGCCACGATGCTGGCCAAGGTCGGCGTACTGACCGACGCCGAGCGTGACAGCATCATCGACGGCCTGACCACCATCCGCGGTGAGATCGAGGCAGGGACGTTCGACTGGCGCGTCGACCTCGAAGACGTGCACATGAACATCGAGGCACGTCTCACTGATCGCATCGGCGTGACCGGCAAAAAACTGCACACCGGCCGTAGCCGTAACGACCAGGTCGCCACCGATATCCGCCTGTGGCTGCGCGATGAGATCGACCTGATCCTGGGCGAAATCACCCGCCTGCAAAAAGGCTTGCTGGAGCAGGCCGAGCGTGAATCGGACACCATCATGCCCGGCTTCACCCACCTGCAGACCGCACAACCCGTGACCTTCGGCCACCACCTGCTGGCCTGGTTCGAAATGCTCAGCCGCGACTACGAACGCCTGGTCGATTGCCGCAAGCGCGCCAACCGCATGCCGCTGGGCAGCGCTGCACTGGCCGGCACCACCTACCCGATCGACCGTGAGTACACCGCACAACTGCTGGGCTTTGACGCCGTGGGCGGCAATTCTTTGGACGGCGTGTCGGACCGTGACTTCGCCATTGAATTCTGCGCCGCCGCCAGCATCGCGATGATGCACCTGTCGCGCTTCTCCGAAGAGCTGGTGCTATGGACCAGCGCGCAATTCCAGTTCATCGACCTGCCGGACCGCTTCTGCACCGGCAGCTCGATCATGCCGCAAAAGAAAAACCCCGACGTGCCAGAGCTGGTGCGTGGCAAGAGCGGCCGTGTGTTTGGCGCGCTGATGGGCCTGCTGACCCTGATGAAAGGTCAACCACTGGCCTACAACAAGGACAACCAGGAAGACAAGGAACCGCTCTTCGACGCCGCCGACACCCTGCGCGACTCGCTGCGCGCCTTTGCCGACATGATCCCGGCGATCAAGCCCAAGCACGCGATCATGCGTGAAGCAGCACTGCGCGGGTTCTCCACCGCGACCGACCTGGCGGATTACCTGGTGCGCCGTGGCCTGCCGTTCCGTGACTGCCACGAAATCGTTGGCCACGCCGTGAAGTACGGCGTGGACACCGGCAAGGACCTTGCGGAAATGAGCCTGGAAGAACTGCGCCAGTTCAGCGACCAGATCGAGCAGGATGTGTTTGCCGTGCTGACCCTGGAAGGCTCGGTGAATGCCCGTAACCATGTGGGCGGCACTGCGCCGGCACAGGTCAAGGCGGCGGTCGTGCGCGGCAAAGAATTGCTCGCCAGCCGCTAAAAGCATCGCAGGCAAGCCAGCTCCCACACTTGATTGGGTTCACACATCAAAATGTGGGAGCGGGCTTGCCCGCGATGGCGCCCTTACAGATGCCAAAGGTTTATTTCTTGGCCGCAATCATCGCCATGAACGCCGGCATCGCCGCCTGCCTGTCCGCCTCTACCTTCTGCGCATTGGGCATCTCATTCAGGCGTGCCAACAATGCCTTCGCCTTCGGCAACTGCTCCAGCAGGTCCAGCCCAAACAGCTTCTCGCCCACACCGCAGGCCAGGTTCAGGCTGTACATGAAATACAGGTCCGCGAGGGTAAAGCTCTCCCCTCCCACATAAGGCGCAAACTTACCGTGCCGGCCTAACGTACCGATCCCAAGCAACAGCTCGGCCCTGGATTTTTCCTTGATCGCCTCCGGCACCGTCATGCCGAAAAAAGCCTCGGCGTAACACGCCCGCGCAGGCAGTTCGATGTACAGCTCGATCTCACGGCACAACGCCAACACCTGAGCCCGCGCAAACGGGTCGGCGGGCAACAGCGCCGGGCCTTCCTGGCTCTGCTCTAGGTATTCGAGGATGACGCTGGTTTCGTTGATGAACCCCTGCTTCACACCCAGCACCGGCACTTTGCCGCGGGGGCTTACCGCCAAAGCTTCGGGGGTTTGACCGGCATAAAAAGGCACCTCTTCGAAGGGCAGTCCTTTCTCCAACAGCGCCAGCTTGACCATGTTGTAGTAGTTGCTGACCGAAAATCCGTAAAGCTTGAGCATCACAAAGCCTCCAGGCCGGGTGTGGGGTTGGCTGCAAGAGTTATAGATCCTCGAAGGCACCCTGACCAGCAGCATCACCCACCTGAATGGGGGTAGACTGACGCCCTTTCCTTGAGGAGCCTGCCATGAGCGAGCCGACCGATATCGACAACGACGAAGAAGAATTCACCGAGACCACGCTGATCGAAGCCATCGAGAACCAGATAGAGAGCGATAACCCGCCAGCGGCCAAGGCTACGTTCAACAAACTGACCCTGGTGGGTTACGAGCGCGAAGATATCCTGAATCTGATGGCTCACGTGCTGGCGTTCGAGATCGATGCCATGCTCGAAGATGACCGCGCCTTCAATACCGAGTGGTATGAAACGGCACTGCGGGCACTGCCCGAGCTGCCGCCGGAAAAGGAATAACCCCGGCACGCAGCAACACGCTGGACAGTTCGGCAAAGTGCGTTCACCTTATGGCCTGCTAGCCTCTAATAAATTTTAGAAAGTCTGGAGTCCTTATGTCGTATACCCCTGAGTTGGTTGCCGAACTGGAAATCCTTGTACTCTTTCCCTTGGACAGCACCAAGGAAGGCTTGAAAGTCCATCAGACTGCCGCCCCTACTGCCATCGCCGCTGCCAAGCGCCTCCATGCCAAAGGGCTGATCGACCAACCGGACGGGGGCTACCTGACGAGCCTTGGCCGGGACGCTGCCGAGCAAGCCCAAACCCTGCTGACCATCCTCACCACTGCCAGCACCAAAGAAGCCGCCTGATACCTGATACGGCCCATGGAGTCCGCCGCCTGCGGATTCCGCGGGCATTGCTGCGCGGCATACAGAATTCTGACGCCAAAAAGCCATTTCCCTCTAAAACTCCTACGCTACTGTCTGTAAACTCCTGCATGGCAGCCCGCGTCGGGCCCTGCGAGCCAACGAGTTCGACATGACCCCCACCCATGAAATCCGCCCCGATCTGGACGAAGGCATCGACCGCAAGGTGCTGACCCAACTGCGCGCGCGTTTCATGACCCTCAATCAAGGCCGCATGTCCCGGGCCGTCGAGGGGCTGACGCCACGTCAGCAAAGCGTGCTGGCCTTGTTGCCGCTGTTTTTCCACGTCAATCACCCACTCTTGCCGGGCTATGTCTCTAGCAGCACGCCGGCCGGGCTGTCGAATTTCGAACCGGACGCCCAGGCCCTGGCAGATGCCCAGCGCCTGACCCGTTCGTTCTCCTATAAACCGCGCCACGGCAACCCGCCTACGCCGATCCACGGCTTGTTCCTGATGGGCAGCCTTGGCACCCTGGCCCAGGCCGATCAAAGCGATATGGACGTGTGGGTGTGCCACGCTCCCGACCTGAGCGAAACCGAGCTGGCCGAGCTGCGCAAAAAGTGCCAACTGCTGGAAACCTGGGCCTTGGGCATGGGCGCCGAAGCGCATTTCTTCCTGATCGACCCGACGCGCTTTGTGTTGGGTGATCGCGATACCCAACTGAGTTCCGACGACTGCGGCACCACCCAGCACTACCTGCTGTTGGATGAGTTCTATCGCACCGCGATCTGGCTGGCCGGGCGCACGCCCATCTGGTGGCTGGTGCCGGTCTACGAAGAAAGCCGCTACGCCGAATTTACTCACACCCTGGTGTCCAAGCGTTTTATCCGCACCGATGAAACCCTCGACCTCGGCCATCTGGCTCATATTCCTCCGGGGGAGTTTATTGGTGCCGGGCTGTGGCAACTGTTCAAGGGCATCGAGTCGCCCTACAAGTCGGTGCTCAAGCTGCTGCTGACCGAGGTCTATGCCAGCGAACACCCGAACGTGCACTGCCTGAGCCTGCGCTTCAAACAGGCGGTGTTCAGCCATCAGGTAGACCTGGATGAGCTGGACCCGTACATCATGGTCTACCGCCGTATCGAGGAGTACCTCAAGGCCCGCAACGAGCTGGAGCGCCTGGAATTGGTGCGGCGCAGCCTGTACCTGAAGGTCAACCGCAAGCTCAGCGCCGGCCAGCGCACCGCCGGTTGGCAACGGCAGCTGCTGGAACGCCTGGCGCATGAGTGGGGCTGGGACACGCGTCAACTGGCCCTGCTGGACAGCCGCAGCCAATGGAAAGTGCGCCAGGTCGCCTCCGAGCGCCGTGCTCTGGTCAATGAGTTGAACTACAGCTACCGCTTCCTCACCCAGTTCACCCGCAGCGAACAGACCGCCAGCGCGGTCAATAAGCGCGAGCTCAATGTACTGGGCCGCCGCTTGTACGCGGCGTTCGAGCGCAAGGCCGGCAAGGTCGAGTTCATCAACCCTGGCATCGCCCCTGACCTGGCCGAAGATACCTTGACTCTGGTGCAGTCGCCCAACCGCAAGGAGCCGGGCCAACACCATTGGGGCCTGTATAACGGCAACCTTACCGCTCTCGAATGGGAACACTTTGCACCGATCAAACGCAGCCGCGACCTGCTGGAAATGCTCACCTGGTGCCATCGCAACGGCGTGATCGACAGCAGCACCCGCCTGGCGCTGCACCCCGGCACCAGTGACATGACCGAGTTCGAGCTGTTCAACCTGCTGGGCAGCCTGCAACAGACCATCACCCTGCCCCTGGCCAGTGTCGACGAGGTCCGCTTGCTGCGCCCGGCAGTGCCAGAAGAGGTGCTGCTGCTGATCAACGTCGGGGTTGACCCGCTCAAGCATCATCGCGACCTGAATATCCTGATGACCACGGAGCGCACCGACTCCCTGAGCTATGCCGGCGTGCGCGACAACCTGGTGCTGACTCTGGACCAAGTCACGCTCAACAGTTGGAACGAAGTAATGGTCAGCCGCTATGACGGCCCGCACGCCCTGCTCGACTGCCTGCGCGACTACCTCAACCAACTGCCATCGAACCATCTGCCACGCCTGCGAGTGCGTTGTTTTTGCCACAACCGGGCACAGTTCATTGCCCAGCGGGTGGAAGAGGTATTCGACACCGCGCAACATCTGTTGCTCGGGCAGGGCAATCATCGTTACCTGCTCCAGGTGCAGCAGCATTATCACGTCATGGAACTGGTACCGGGCCAAGCCACCCATGTATCACTGCCGACTCAGGACGCGCTGATCGCTTACCTTAGCGAGGAGCTGGCCAGCTACAGCCCGTGGCACCTGGACGCCATGGCCTTGGAAGACCACGACCTGGCGCTGCTGCTGCCCATGGGCCAAGCCGAGTGTGTGCAGGTGTTCTACCGGGTCAATGAAGGCTTCGCCGACGTCTATGTGCTCGACGAATTCAACGCGCTCTGGCAACAGCGCTTGCCGTTTCATGATGAGCAAAGCCTCTTGGCCCCACTGCAACGCTTTTTACAATCGATCCTGTACCGCCGGGAAGCGCTATCGCACCTGGACACCCAGCAACCCGCGAGCGAGGTACAGATCCTGTACTACAAACTGTTGCCATCGGGCAACGGCCGGGCGCGGGGCGTGGAGCCACGACCGGCCCCGCAAGACCCGGCCAACAAGGCGTTTTATGACGTGCAGGCCATCATCGGTAAGGGCGCGCCAGGCCAGGTAGGGATCACCCTGTACTGCAATCAGCGGGAGTTTTCCGAACTGGAATTTGGCGACCAACTGTTTGCGGTGGTCGCCCGGGAGATCGTCGGGCAACGTCGGGAGACCGAGCGTTACCGCGGCTATATCACTGACCTGGATCTGTCGGGGCTGCTCGGTGATGTGCAAAGCCCAAGCAATCTGTACCTGCGCTATAAAGCCGAACTGGAACAGTCACTCAATGCGGCCTTGGATCAGGTTTAGAGCGGGAAGGCGCCGCCATCTTTGGGCTGGCCTTCGACGTTGAGCAATTCCAGCTTGAGGGTCTTGCCGCCTGGCGCCGGCCAGTCGATGTGCTGGCCCACTTGCAGGCCAAGCAATGCGCTGCCCACGGGCGCCATGATCGAAATCTTGCCTTCGTCGGCGTTCGCGTGCTTGGGGTAGACCAGCGTCAGGTGATAGTCCTTGCCGCTGCTTTGTTCACGGCAATGCACGCTGGAATTCATGGTCACGACACCCGCAGGCACTTCATCGTGACCAACCACGTCTTCGGCGCGGTCGAGTTCGGCTTGCAACGCTTCGACGCCGGGAAACTCGTCGCCCAAGCGGTCGATCAGTTGCTCCAGACGCTGCACGTCAAGACGGGTAAGAATGATGGACGGTGCGGTGGTCATGATTCAGGCAGACTCCTTTTTTCTGCACAAAAAAGCAAAACCCCGCCAGGAAAAGGCGGGGTTCTCACGGACCTCGATGAATGGAGGTGTATCCGGACACTACCACAGCGACACAAATAAACAAGACGCCGTCAGGCGCTCGCCTTGCGCTGCTCGGCCTCGGCGCAGATCACCCGGCGCCGCGCATCGTCGGCAGAGCGCCATTCCCGGATGTCTTCCACATGGCGAAAGCAGCCAAGGCAGACTTTCCGCTCGTCCAGGCGACACAAACTGATACAAGGTGACGGCACCGCCGGGCTGACATTGCTGAACAGCGGCTTGGGCGGGCGTACGGCTACAGGCTCACTCACCATCAGATCTCGTCGAAATCCAGCTCGACGCCGGTGTATTCCTGAACCAGGCGCATAAGCATCTCACCCAGCAACTCTTCACTCTTGTCGCACTGCCATTTGCCGCTTTCTTCATCGTAGTCGAAGTGAACGCCACCGGAGCGCGCCGCCAGCCACAACTGACGCAGCGGCTCCTGGCGACTGAAGATCAATTGCTGGCCGCTCTCGAACTTGACCGTCAGCACACCGGCCGAGCTTTCCAGGTCCACGTCCAGGCCGCTGTCGTCGAAAATATCTTCCAGCTTCTCTTGGGTGGCATCCACCAGGTCGTGAAAGCGGGCTTCGGTCAAACTCATTGTGGCAACCTCAAAAGTGTCTGGTTTTGCTCAAGCGCCGCACGATACGGGCGAGCTTCGCCGATTGCAAAGGATACTGATTTCATCACGGATGACGGTACGAAATATCCCCAGGCATCGTAGCCTGCTTCCCTACTGTCTCGGCAAACCCCCGCCGGACGGGTGGTGCGGCGCATAGGCAAGCTGGCGGGTGGTCGGTATACTCGGGCGCAATTAATGCATATTCAAGGATTTCGCCATGAAGCGCCTGATCTCTTCCCTTGCTGCGCTCGTCGCGGTCGCTTGCCTCGTTAGTGCCTGTGGCCAGAAAGGCCCGCTGTACCTGCCGGATGACAGCAAAGATCCAAACGAACAGGCGCAATCGTCGCAAAAGCCGTCAAAAGCCCATAAGCACGACACCTACTAAGTTAAGGGAAACTTATGGACGCTTTTAACTACCGGGACGGCGAGCTGTTCGCGGAAGGCGTGGCCTTGTCCGCGATTGCCCAGCGCTTCGGCACCCCGACCTATGTGTACTCGCGTGCGCATATCGAAGCTCAATACCGCTCGTTCACCGACGCTCTCGACGGCGTGCCGCACCTGGTGTGCTACGCAGTCAAGGCCAACTCCAACCTGGGTGTACTCAATGTCCTGGCGCGTCTTGGCGCTGGTTTTGACATCGTGTCCCGTGGCGAGCTGGAACGCGTACTGGCCGCCGGCGGCCAGGCGGACAAAATTGTCTTCTCTGGCGTCGGCAAGAGCCGCGAAGACATGCGCCGCGCCCTGGAAGTCGGCGTGCATTGCTTCAACGTCGAATCCACCGACGAGCTGGAGCGCCTGCAAATGGTCGCCGCCGAGATGGGTGTGCGTGCGCCGATCTCCCTGCGCGTCAATCCGGATGTCGACGCCGGCACCCACCCGTACATCTCCACCGGTCTCAAAGAAAACAAGTTCGGCATTGCCATCGCCGACGCCGAGGACGTGTACATCCGCGCCGCCCAACTGCCGAACCTGGAAGTGCTGGGTGTCGACTGCCATATCGGCTCGCAACTGACTACCCTGCCACCGTTCCTGGATGCCCTCGACCGCCTGCTGGCCTTGATCGACCGTCTGGGCGAGTGCGGCATCTACCTGCACCACATCGACCTCGGTGGTGGCGTGGGCGTGCGTTATCGCGATGAAGAGCCGCCGCTGATTGCCGACTATATCCAGGCCGTGCGCGAACGCATCGAAGGCCGCGACCTCACGCTGATGTTCGAGCCAGGCCGCTACATCGTCGCCAACGCAGGCGTGCTGCTGACCCAGGTCGAGTACCTCAAGCACACCGAGCACAAGGATTTTGCCATCGTCGATGCGGCGATGAACGACCTGATCCGCCCAGCGCTGTACCAGGCCTGGATGGATGTCACCGCCGTGACGCCGCGTAAAAGCGACGCCCGCGCCTATGACATCGTCGGGCCCATCTGCGAGACCGGCGACTTCCTGGCCAAGGATCGTGAGTTGGCGCTTGAAGAAGGTGATTTGCTGGCCGTGCATTCGGCCGGTGCCTACGGGTTTGTCATGAGTTCCAACTACAACACCCGCGGGCGCACCGCCGAGGTGCTGGTGGACGGTGATCAAGCATTTGAAGTGCGTCGCCGCGAGACGGTAGCCGAGTTGTATGCTGGCGAAAGCCTGCTGCCGGAGTAAGCCATGCTGCTGCGTTTTACCAAAATGCACGGGCTGGGTAATGATTTCATGGTCCTCGACCTGGTCAGCCAGCACGCGCACATCCTGCCCAAGCACGCCAAACAGTGGGGCGATCGCCACACCGGGATCGGTTTCGACCAGTTGCTGCTGGTCGAGGCGCCGAGCAACCCGGAGGTGGATTTCCGTTACCGGATCTTCAACTCCGACGGTTCCGAAGTGGAACAGTGCGGCAACGGCGCTCGCTGCTTTGCGCGCTTTGTGCTCGACAAACGCCTGACTGCCAAACGCCAGATTCGCGTCGAAACCAAGGGCGGCGTGATCGAACTGGACATCCGCAATGATGGCCAGATCAGCGTCAACATGGGCGCCCCACGCCTGGTGCCGGCGGATATTCCGTTCCAGGCCACCGAGCAGGCCCTCAGTTACCCACTGGACGTGGATGGCAAAACCGTGGAGGTCGCCGCTGTGTCCATGGGCAACCCCCATGCGGTGCTGCGAGTCACCGACATCAATAACGCCCCCGTGCATGAACTGGGGCCGAAGATCGAACATCACCCGCGCTTTCCGGCACGGGTCAATGTGGGCTTCCTGCAGGTGATCGACCGTAACCGTGCGCAATTGCGCGTATGGGAACGCGGCGCCGGCGAAACCCAGGCTTGCGGCACCGGTGCTTGCGCCGCTGCCGTGGCCGCGATCAGCCAGGGGTGGATGGATTCGCCACTGTTGATCGACCTGCCCGGCGGACGTTTGTCCATCGAATGGGCAGGCCCTGGCCACCCGGTGATGATGACCGGGCCAGCCACGCGTGTATACGAAGGACAGGTCCGTCTATGAGTGAGCCAAGCTAATGACCGATAAGCCTCAAGTACCCGCACACGCTACCCCGAGTGAGAGCCTGGAGGCCGCTGCTGTCGCGGCGTACCTTGAGGCTAACCCGGACTTCTTCGTCGAGCATGAAGAACTGCTGCCGGCCTTGCGCATTCCCCACCAGCGCGGCGATACCGTGTCGCTGGTGGAGCGGCAGATGAAGATCCTGCGCGAGCGCAACATTGAAATGCGCCACCGGCTCTCTCATCTGATGGACGTGGCCCGCGACAACGACCGCTTGTTCGACAAGAC
Organism: Pseudomonas sp. MYb193; assembly: GCF_002966775.1. Lineage (NCBI taxonomy): Bacteria > Pseudomonadati > Pseudomonadota > Gammaproteobacteria > Pseudomonadales > Pseudomonadaceae > Pseudomonas > Pseudomonas sp. MYb193. The sequence goes on from NZ_CP023269.1 coordinate 5,957,157, forward strand.
CCGCCGCCTGATTCTGGCCCTGATGGATGCCGCCAGCCTGGAAGAAACGGTGATCGCCGTGGAAGACAGCCTGCGCGAGGATTTCCAGGTGCCCTTCGTCAGCCTGATCCTGTTCAGCGATAACCCGATGCCGGTGGGGCGCTGGGTCACAGGTGGCGAAGCGCAGACGGCCATCGGTGGCCTGCTGTCCGAAGGCAAGACCGTCAGCGGCACCTTGCGCGAGCATGAGCTGGACTTCCTGTTTGGCGCCGAACAGCGCAAGCAGATCGGCTCTACGGCCGTTATCGCCCTCAGCCATCAAGGCTTGCACGGGGTATTGGCCATCGCCAGCCGCGACCCGGCGCACTACAAAAGCTCGGTGGGCACGTTGTTCCTGACCTATATCGCCGAAGTGCTGGGCCGCGTCCTGCCACGCCACACCACCACCCTGCGCGCGGTGCGCTGATCATGGAGCGGCAACTGGACGCTTACTGCGCTCACCTGCGCAATGAGCGCCAGGTGTCGTCCCACACGCTGGAAGCTTATCGGCGGGACTTGAACAAGGTCCTGGCCTATTGCGAAAAACAGCACGTCAGCAGTTGGAAGGCCCTGGATATCCAGGCCCTGCGCAGCCTGATCGCCCGGTTGCACCAACAGGGCCAATCCTCCCGCAGCCTGTCTCGCCTGCTATCGGCGGTGCGCGGCCTCTATCACTACCTCAATCGCGAAGGCCTGTGCGACCACGACCCGGCCAATGGCCTGTCACCGCCCAAAGGCGAACGGCGCCTGCCCAAGACCCTGGACACAGACCGCGCCCTGCAATTGCTCGACGGTGCCGTCGAGGATGACTTCCTGGCTCATCGCGACCAGGCAATCCTCGAGCTGTTCTATTCCTCGGGCCTGCGCCTGTCGGAGCTGACGGGGCTGAACCTCGATCAGCTGGACCTCGCCGATGGCCTGGTGCAAGTGCTCGGCAAAGGCAGCAAGACGCGCGTACTGCCCGTGGGCAGGAAAGCCCGCGAAGCCTTGCAGCTATGGCTGCCGCTACGTCTCTTGACCAACCCGGCAGACGATGCCGTGTTTGTCAGCCAGCAAGGCCGGCGCCTGGGGCCGCGGGCGATTCAACTGCGGGTCAAGGCTGCCGGCGAGCGCGAGCTGGGGCAGAATCTGCACCCGCACATGTTGCGTCATTCCTTTGCCAGCCACCTGCTCGAATCCTCCCAGGACCTGCGCGCCGTGCAGGAGCTGCTCGGGCACTCGGATATCAAGACCACGCAAATCTACACCCACCTCGACTTCCAGCACCTGGCAACGGTGTACGACAGCGCCCATCCACGGGCCAAACGCATCAAGGGCGGCGACTCATGAGTATCAAGCTGATCACCTTCGACCTGGACGACACCCTCTGGGACAACGTACCCGTCATCATCAGCGCCGAAGCGTCGATGCGCGACTGGCTGGCGACCCACGCGTCCAAGGTCGGCGAGCTGCCCCTTGAGCATTTTGCCAGCCTGCGCCAGCAGGTGCTGCAGCGTCATCCCGAACTCAAACACCGTATCAGCCTGCTGCGTCATCGCGTGTTGATGCATGCGTTCGAGGAGGCCGGTTATCCCCAGCCTGAGGCCACAGAGATGGCGGATGTCTGCTTCGAAGCGTTCATCCACGCACGCCACCAACTCACCGTGTTTCCGGAAGCCGAGCCGATGCTCAAGGCGCTGCGCCAGCACTTCCTGCTCGGCGTGATCACCAATGGCAATGCCGATGTGCAGCGTGTGGGCCTGGCGGACTACTTTCACTTTGCCCTGCGCGCTGAAGATATCGGCATCGCCAAGCCGGATGCACGGCTGTTTCATGAAGCACTGCAGCGTGGCGGTGTGGACGCCAGCGCGGCAGTGCATGTGGGCGATCATCCTGGGGATGACATCGCCGGCGCGCAGCAGGCGGGACTGCGGGCAGTGTGGTTCAACCCCACGGGCAAGGCCTGGGAGGGTGACAAGCGCCCGGATGCGCAAATTCGCAGCCTGACGGAGTTACCGCCACTGCTGAGTCGCTGGAGCTAACACTGACCCCAATGTGGGAGCTGGCTTGCCTGCGATAGCGGTGGATCAGTCAACACAGGGCTCTCAGATAGACCGCTATCGCAGGCAAGCCAGCTCCCACAGGGTATTGCAGCAAACCGGTAAATTGCTCCAGGCATGAAAAAGCCCGCAGCGACGGCGGGCTTTTTCTTACAAGCAGGAGGCAAACCTCAGATAGGTCGGCTGCCGTACTTGTTATCCGGCTTCTTCGGTGGATCAGCCACCACGTTGGCCTCGACTTCCTGCACTTTGCCGCCTTTAGCGAGGAACTCTTCCATCGCACGCGCCAGGGCATCGCGCTCTTTGTTCTTGGCTTCAACGCTCGGCAACTCGTCTACCGACACAGCCGCCTTGGCTTTGCCTTTGGCTTTGGGAGCCGCGTCATCGCCAACACTGTCATCGACGTCCTCAGCAACGTCTTCGGCCGCAACTTCAAGACCGTCTTCGGTGTCGCTTTCATCACCTACTTCGAGGTCGTCTTGTTCCAGATCATCGTCGCTCATGTTCTACCTCATGACTTGCGAAAAGCAGATTAGTTATAGCCCAGCTTCACCCTCTGTCGAGGTTGCCGGAAAAAAATCAACATCCACTGGATCACCAGTGGCTTACGCCCCTTCACCATGCAAGGTGGCGAGGACTTTACGAGCACCGCCATGATCACGGTGCTCGCCCAGATAAACACCTTGCCAGGTCCCTATCGCCAAGCGGCCGGCCTTGACCGGCAAACTCAGCTGGCAGCCCAGCAGACTGGCCTTGAAGTGCGCCGGCAGATCATCCGGACCTTCGTCGTTATGTTCAAACCCTGCGCGACCTTGTGGCACCAGCAGGTTGAAAAAACGCTCGAAGTCACGGCGAACCGCCGGGTCGGCATTCTCGTTGACGGTCAACGAGGCCGAGGTGTGCTGCAGCCACAGATGCAACAGGCCCACACGGCACGCCCTCAATTCAGGCAAGCCGGCAAGCAACTCGTCCGTTACCAAGTGAAAGCCCCGGGGCTTGGCCCGCAGGGTAATCAGGGTCTGTTGCCACATACAGTTCTCCGCCCATCGGCGCGCATTCTAGCGCGCTCTGGGAAAAAACAAAGTGCCTAATACGCCTTCATGCCTGTAAGACATTTGCACCCTTAAAAGTGCAGTGTGGATCCCATCACAAAGTCGATAAAAAACCCATGCACCTTTAGCCACAGACAAACGCCGGGCAAAAAAATGCCCGGCAAGCCGGGCATGTTTTTTTCGCGTAGTTACAAGTTGTAGCCGCGCTCGTTGTGTTGCGCCAGGTCGAGGCCGACCGCCTCTTCTTCTTCGGTGACACGCAGGCCCATGACCATGTCGAGCACCTTGAGGATGACGTAGGTCACAATCGCCGTGTAGATCACGGTGAAGCCCACGCCTTTGCACTGGATCCAGACCTGGGCCGCGATGTCGGTCACGGTGCCAAAGCCGCCCAGAGCAGGAGCTGCGAACACACCGGTGAGGATCGCACCGACGATACCGCCAATACCGTGCACGCCGAAGGCGTCCAGGGAGTCGTCATAACCCAGCTTGCGCTTGAGGCTGGTCGCGCAGAAGAAGCACACCACACCAGCGACCAGACCAATCACCAGGGCGCCCATCGGGCCCACGGTGCCAGCCGCTGGTGTCACGGCGACGAGGCCGGCGACCACGCCCGAGGCGATACCCAGTGCGCTTGGCTTGCCGTGGGTGATCCACTCGGCAAACATCCAGCCCAGGGCCGCAGCTGCGGTAGCGATTTGAGTTACCAGCATCGCCATGCCCGCGGTGCCGTTGGCCGCCGCAGCGGAACCGGCGTTGAAGCCAAACCAGCCGATCCACAGCATGGCCGCGCCCACCAGGGTATAGCCCAGGTTATGCGGGGCCATCGGGGTGGTGGGGAAACCTTTGCGCTTGCCGAGCACGATGCACGCCACCAGGCCAGCCACACCTGCGTTGATGTGCACAACGGTGCCGCCAGCGAAGTCCAGCACACCCCAGTCCCACATCAGGCCGCCATTGCCGCTCCAGACCATGTGCGCAATCGGCGCATAGACCAGGGTGAACCAGATAGCCATGAAGATCAGCATCGCGGAGAACTTCATACGCTCAGCGAAAGCACCGACGATCAGCGCCGGAGTAATGATGGCAAAGGTCATCTGGAAGGTGATGAACACGGCTTCCGGAAACAGCGCCGCCGGCCCGGTGATGCTGGCCGGGGTGACACCCGCCAGGAACGCCTTGCCCATGCCGCCGAAGAAGGAATTGAAGTTGACCACACCTTGTTCCATACCGGTGGTATCGAACGCGATGCTGTAGCCGTAGACGACCCACAGGATGCTGATCAGGCCAGTGATGGCGAAACACTGCATCATCACCGACAGAATATTCTTGGAGCGGACCATGCCGCCGTAGAACAGCGCCAGGCCAGGGATGGTCATGAACAGCACCAGCGCGGTGGCGGTAAGCATCCAGGCGGTGTCGCCGGAATTGAGGACTGGAGCAGCCACTTCATCTGCCGCCATGGCCAGGCTTGGCATTACGATGGACAGCAGGGCTCCGAGCCCTGCGAATTTACGCAGAGTCATATTGTTTTCTCCTGGGGCGTTGGGGTTTGGCGGCTTAGATTGCGTCGGTATCGGTTTCGCCGGTACGGATGCGAATAGCCTGTTCCAGATTGACCACGAAGATCTTGCCGTCACCGATCTTGCCGGTGTTGGCCGCCTTGGTTATCGCCTCGATAACCCGGTCAAGATCCTTGTCGTCAATGGCGACATCGATCTTCACCTTCGGCAGGAAATCGACCACGTATTCCGCGCCGCGATACAGCTCGGTATGACCCTTCTGCCGACCGAAGCCCTTGACCTCAGTAACGGTAATGCCCTGCACGCCGATCTCGGACAGTGACTCGCGTACATCGTCCAACTTGAACGGCTTGATGATGGCAGTGACTAGCTTCATGAAAACTCTCTCCCGAATTTGGTGGACTTGCCCCAGGAAAACAAACCCGTCTCAAGTCTAAGCGCAGTGCCTGGCTTTGTAACGCATCGTCGCCTCGGCATTTGCCGTCGCGACGCCAGCGAACCACTGGTGACGAGCCCTGTACCCGGATCCGTCGGCGCACTGCATTCGTCACAGCGACTGCATCAGTGCATGGGTCATGATCGTCTAAGCAGAAACCTTGCCAGCTCCGTAAAAACCACCGAAATCAATCCTTTGCCCGCTTATGCCCACCTACGGGGCGCCTGTGCGGCCGCAATGCGCATCAAAACAGTGCGCAGCCGCCCGCCCCAATGCGCGAAAACCGTGCGCAGCGGGGCGTGAAAATGACTATAGACGCTGCGTGGTACACTGCCGGCCAACTGTTTTCCGGAATATGTCCAATGCTCGCGCCCAAAGACTTCCTCGACGCCCTGAGCGGCCACGCCTCTCGCCTGTTCAGCGGCGACACTCCGCTGCCCCGCAATGAAATCGAAAGCCAGTTCAAGGCTTTGCTACAGAGTGGTTTCAGCAAGCTCGACCTGGTCAGCCGGGAAGAGTTTGACAGCCAGATGGTGGTGCTGGCGCGCACACGTGCGCGGCTGGAGAGCCTGGAGGCGAAGGTGGCTGAACTTGAAGCACGGTTGGCGCCACCTTCTGCTGAGTGAACGCGATTGTTGTGGGAGCTGGCTTGCCTGCGATGGCGGTTTATCAGCAGATGATTCTTTGCTGACACACCGCCATCGCAGGCAAGCCAGCTCCCACACTTGTTTTGCGCTGCCGCGCGGATACGTTCTGTAAAACCTCCCCGCCCCGCTCCATCCCACCTCGTCTACCCTTGAAAAAACCGCAGGAAGCGGCCCTCCCACTCAAGGAACGAGCATGTCCCTCGCCATCGTCCACAGCCGCGCTCAGGTGGGTGTAGAAGCCCCCGCCGTCACCGTCGAGGTGCACATGGCCAATGGCCTGCCGTCTCTCACTCTGGTGGGTTTGCCCGAAACTGCAGTGAAGGAAAGCAAGGATCGCGTGCGCAGCGCCATCCTCAACTCGGCGCTGCAATATCCGGCCCGCCGCATCACGCTCAATCTCGCGCCCGCCGACCTGCCCAAGGACGGCGGGCGTTTTGATCTGGCGATCGCCCTGGGCATCCTGGCAGCCAGTGTGCAAGTGCCGGCGTTGATGCTCGATGACGTGGAATGCCTTGGGGAATTGGCGCTGTCCGGCGAGGTGCGCGCGGTGAAGGGGGTGTTGCCGGCCGCGCTGGCGGCGCGCAAGGCCGGGCGCACCGTGATAGTGCCGCGCGCCAATGCCGAGGAGGCGTGCCTGGCGTCGGGGTTGAAGGTGATTGCGGTGGACCACCTGCTGCAAGTGGTGGCGCACCTGAATGGGCATGTGCCGATTGAGCCCTACGCGTCCGACGGTTTGCTGTACCTGAACAAACCTTACCCGGACCTGAGTGAAGTGCAGGGCCAACTCGCGGCCAAGCGAGCATTGCTGATCGCCGCGGCGGGCGCGCATAACCTGTTGTTCAGCGGGCCACCGGGCACCGGCAAGACTTTACTGGCCAGCCGGCTACCGGGCTTGCTGCCGCCGTTGAGCGAGCAGGAAGCGCTGGAAGTGGCCGCAATCCAATCCGTGGTCAGCCTGGCACCGCTGAGCCATTGGCCAAACCGCCCGTTTCGCCAGCCGCACCACTCGGCATCCGGGCCGGCGCTGGTGGGTGGCGGCTCGAAGCCACAACCGGGTGAAATCACCCTGGCTCATCACGGGGTGTTGTTCCTGGATGAACTGCCAGAGTTCGATCGCAAGGTACTGGAGGTGCTGCGCGAGCCATTGGAGTCGGGGCATATCGTAATCTCCCGAGCCCGAGACCGTGTGAGTTTCCCGGCGCGCTTTCAACTGGTCGCGGCGATGAATCCCTGCCCTTGCGGCTACATGGGCGAACCCAGTGGGCGTTGTCGGTGTACGCCGGAGCAGATCCAGCGCTATCGCAATAAACTGTCCGGGCCTTTGCTGGATCGGATTGATTTGCACCTGACAGTTGCGCGGGAAGTCACTGCGCTGAATCCCGACCAACAAGGCGGCGACACCACCGCGCAGGCATCCGCCCAGGTGGCCGAGGCCCGGGAGCGCCAGCAACAGCGCCAGGGCTGTGCCAATGCGTTCCTCGACCTGCCACGACTGCGCAAACACTGCCAGCTGACGAAAGCCGATGAACGTTGGCTGGAGAGCGCCTGTGAACGACTGACGTTATCCTTGCGCGCAGCACACCGGTTGCTCAAGGTAGCGCGTACCTTGGCGGACTTGGATCAGGCTAAAGTGATTTCTCGTCATCATTTGGCAGAGGCCCTTCAGTATCGACCATCAGCTTCTAGCTAAAGAGTTCATCACTCAGACTGAGAAAACCTGAGGGACAGCGCGATCTGTACCTTCTTAAAAAAACGACCTGGAGGAAACGCCAGAAAAGCATAAAATACTATATATGGATCCCTAAACAGTACTTAAGATGGCTTTATCTCCAACGGACAGTGGCCTCATGCTCGAGCGTGTAGTAGCCTCCGCCTTATGGCATTTCTGCTCAATTCATTAGTCACATTTGAAAATTGGATACTCAATGATCAACATAATCTGGGGCTCCACAAAAAAGCCGGTTTCGAGCCAACAGCTGGCCGAATTCTTCCAGAATAATCCTCAGTATGATGGGCACCTTTTTATAGGTTATCCGATTATAGGGACGCCAGAGGGCCCTTACCCTATCGACGCTATCTGGCTGAGCAAAGAGAGCGGACTTCTATTATTTAACTTAATAGAAGGAAAAAACCTCGAAAATTATGAACAAGCGCAGGATGACAGCTTCAACACTCTAGAAGCGAAACTAAGAAACCACAAAAGTCTAATGCGCGGAAGAAGACTACAAATCCCGCCGAACGTAATTACATTTGCACCAGCAATTCCTGCAAAAGAGGAACTACTAGAGGAAGAGTACCCAATTTGCAATGCCCAAAGCCTGCATGCTTTTATTGATGAACTACCTGCCTTTGACAACCAAGATATATTTGAATCCGTGTTAGCAGTAATACAGTCTATATCGACCATACGTAAAGGTAAGCGGAAGCGAGAGACTTCCTCTACAACATCTCGAGGAGCGATCCTGAAAAACCTTGAGGACTCAGTTGCTAACCTAGACAACCTTCAAGGCAGCGCCGTCATAGAAACAGTTCAAGGTGTGCAACGAATTAGAGGATTGGCAGGCTCCGGAAAGACAATTGTACTTGCCTTGAAAGCAGCATATTTGCACGCCCAACACCCCGAATGGAAAATAGCTGTAACCTTCAATACGCGATCATTAAAAGGTCAGTTTAAGCGACTTATCAATACATTTGTAATTGAGCATACGAATGAAGAGCCAGACTGGGACAATCTTCAGATTATCAATGCATGGGGAGGGCCTGGCGGAGCTCAAAGAAATGGAATGTACTACAGTTTTTGCCAAACACACGGCATAGAGTTTCTTGATTATCAGACCGCAAAAAACAAATATGGGAGAAATAGGGAGTTTGAAGGCGCATGTGAAAAAGCACTTAAAGACGCTTCCAAACTCAAGCCTTTATATGATGTAATCTTAATTGATGAGGCACAAGATTTTTCTCCTGCGTTTTTAAAATTATGCTACGAATACCTTACAAGAGACAAACGCCTCGTTTATGCTTACGACGAACTACAAAGCCTGAGCGAGAAGTCTTTGCCCTCTCCAGAGGAAATTTTCGGCAAAAATCCAGACGGTTCACCCCGAGTTAGATTTGAAGATCCTGTACCTGGAAAGCCTAAACAAGACATAATTTTGGAAAAGTGCTATCGAAATTCAAGACCAGTATTAACTACAGCTCATGCTCTAGGGTTCGGAATATACCGAAAAGCTGACGCTAAAACTGGGACTGGGCTGATCCAAATGTTTGACCAAAGTCATCTTTGGAAAGATGTCGGATATGAAGTTAAAGATGGTAAATTAGAAGACGGACATCAAGTAAGATTAGCGAGGACTGAATTTAGCAGCCCAGCCTTTCTTGAGGATCACTCTGAAATCAATGACTTAGTGCAATTCATAAAATTTGATACCATTCAAGAACAAGCGACTTGGCTAGCGGACGCCATCCAAAAAAACCTGATGCAAGACGAACTGAATCATGACGATATAATAGTAATAAATCCCGACCCGCTAACAACAAGAAATGATGTCAGCCCTGCAAGAAAATTACTATTTGAAAAAAATATAAACTCTCATCTTGCGGGTGTTGACACAGCCCAAGATGTGTTTTTTGAAGGCGATGAGGACTCAGTAGTATTCACCGGAATCTATCGGGCCAAAGGAAATGAGGCGGGGATGGTTTACATCATCAACGCTCAGGACTGCTATTACTCCTTCGGCAGCTTAGCAAGAATGAGAAACATGCTATTTACTGCCATTACCAGAAGCAAAGCCTGGGTAAGAGTATTAGGTATTGGGCCGCAAATGCAGAGCTTAATAGAAGAATTTAACGCAGTAAAAGAAAATAGATTTGAGTTGGCTTTTAGATATCCAACTGACGCAGAGCGGGCAAATCTCAACATCGTCAATCGGGATATGTCATCGGAAACCAAAGGCAAAGTTAAGCAGGTACAAGTTAATGTAGCAACTCTTCTAGACGACATCGACCAAGGAAAAGTATTCCTGGACGATCTTCCAGAGGATCAGCTAGAGCGCTTACGGGCCTTATTCAATAAGGACAAATGACATATGCCAGCACCCGAAAAAATCAGAACCCAAGTAGAGAAGCTTACGGCAGATTTTATCGGCCTCGGCCTATGCAACAGTCAAAATTTCCCCTCACTTAAGAGCGAGGGAAGCTTACAAGAAGTTAGTTATAGCGGCACGGGCGACCTAAGCTTTATCTTAAAAAACCAACCATACCAAGAAATCTATAACGAAATATTAAGAACAAATGCTTATAATCTAAAAATGCTAGACGGCGCTTTAATCCAATTAATGTATAAGTTTGAAAATGGAAAACTCAAATGCCATAGATTAGCATTTTTTCCGTCACCAGACCTTACAGAATATCAAAACAACCCAGAAATCTATGAAGATGACGAAATTTATGCTGATATAGTCATGCGAAATATCGTAGTTTTTCCTATCCGTTTTGATTTTGACATCACTGAAGGCACTTACAAAGAAATTGACCACCCTAAATCTCACTTAACACTAGGGCAATATAAAAACTGTAGAATCCCCGTAAGCGCCCCAGTAACTCCTCATGCCTTCTTAGCGTTCCTTTTACGAAATTTTTATCATACTGCCTTTAAAAAGCATGCTGATGCGATAACTATATTCGATGAGACTTTTGAAGAGTCAATATATCCCTCAGAAAGACTCATTGGCCACTTTAACATCTAAGCCTCACCTTTTTAATGCTTTTAACGAGAGAGATAAGACTGGATCCTTAACTTTTTATCTATATCCGTCAACGAAACCGATCCACCTCATGACGCAAGCCTGCCGCCAAGGTCTCCAGTTCCTTGGCGGTAACTGCCAGGTTGGACACCACTTCACGCTGCTCGCTGTTGGCCAGCGCAATGCTCTGCAGGTTGCTGCTGAGCAAGGTCGCGGTGCTGCTCTGTTCCTGGGTGGCGGTGGTGATCGCAGCAAATTGCTGGCCGGCCGAGCGGCTTTGCTCGTCGATACGCGCCAGGGCCGAGGCCACGTCGGCGTTGCGCGACAGGCCTTCCTGCATCAGCGCATTGCCGTGCTCCATGGTGCTGATGGCGTTGCCGGTTTCCTGCTGGATGCTCTGGATCATGCCGGAGATTTCATCGGTGGCCTGGCGGGTGCGCGAAGCCAGGTTGCGCACTTCGTCGGCGACCACGGCGAAGCCACGGCCTTGCTCGCCGGCGCGCGCAGCCTCGATGGCGGCGTTGAGCGCCAGCAGGTTGGTCTGTTCGGCGATGGCGGTAATCACGCCGACGATCCCGCCGATTTCCTGGGAACGCTGGCCCAGGGTGTTGATCACGGCAGCGGTGCTGTTCAGCGCAGTGGCGATATGTTCCAGGGACGATGACGCCTCTTGCATCGAGCTGCGGCCGATACGGGTTTGCTGGGCATTCTCTTGGGCCAGGCGCTCGGTGTTGCCCATGTTGTCGGCAATGTTCAGCGAGGTAGCACTGAACTCTTCCACCGCACCGGCCATGCTGGTGATCTCGCCGGACTGCTGCTCCATGCCTTCATAGGCACCGCCGGACAAGCCCGACAGCGCCTGGGCGCGGCTGTTGACCTGTTCGGCGGCGGTACGGATATGCGACACCATGGTCGACAGCGCCTCACCCATCTGGTTGAAACTACGCGCCAGCTGGCCGATTTCGTCATGGCTGGACACATTGAGCCGCGCACTCAAATCGCCCGCGCCCAGGGCCTGGGCCTGGCGCACCAGCTCGCTCAATGGCGCCAGCTTGCTGCGCAACAGCCACACCGTGGCGCCCACTGCCAGCAACATCGCCAGCACACTGCCCACCACCAGGCGGATGCCGACTTCCCAGGTCACTGCGCGAATCTCAGCCTTGGGCATGCTCGCTACCACCGCCCAAGGGCCGCCTTCGAACGGCACCGAGACGCTATAGAAATCTTCGTTCTTGTCGCTCCAGAAACGGCCAGCACCCGGCTTTTTCGCCAGGTCGAGCATCACGGCAATCGCCTGATCCGGCGCTTGCACGCCAGCCGGCGGCACCAGCCAGTGCTTTTGCTCATCCAGCAGCGCGAGGGAGCCGGTCTGGCCGATACGGAAGCGCTTGAGGTTTTCAAACTGGGCGTTCTGGGCATCGGTGTAATCGAAACCGATGAACAGCACGGCGATGACCTGCCCACTGCTGTCACGTACGGGGCTGTATTGGGTCATGTAGGAGCGGTCGAACAACACGGCACGGCCGATGTAGGTCTGGCCGCTCACAACGCGCTGGTAGGCCGCGCCCTGACGGTCGAGCACGGTGCCAATGGCGCGATTGCCGTCCTGCTTGGTCAGGGAGGTGCTTACACGGATAAAGTCGTCGCCGCTGCGCACGAACACCGTGGCCACGCCACCGGACATCTGCTTGAACTCATCCACCTCTTCGAAGTTATTGTTCAGCACCTCATTGCCCAGGTAGAGGCTCGGCGTCTGCACGCCGGCCACGGCCACAGGCTGGTCCGCACGCACACTCAAGCCGGCGCCGAAGCGCTTTTCAAACAGCCCGCTCAAACGCTGGGTGCTTTCACGCAAGGTGCTGTGGAAGGTGTTGAGTTGGTCGGCGAGCAAACGCGCCTCGCTGGCCAAGTGTTCCTCGCGGGTGGCGAGGTTGGCGGAGTCGAGGGTACGAAGGGCGAAGACCGTACTGCCGCTGATCACGACAGCCAGAATCACGGCGAGTGCAAGGCCTAACTGGGAGGCAATCCGGGCACGAGGTTGAGACATGACAGCTCCTGGCCGAGGCCAGGATCATCCTGATCTCATAGCGCTGCTCGGCAAATTATCTAGTGGGAAACGGTAGTGCACGAGGGTTCCAACACCTTTCTTCGGCGGCATTTGGCAATACTTGAGCGAATCACAGGGGTATCTCGCAAACGATTGCACAAACGGTCCGGCCCTACTCAATCGAGGCGTTCAACCTGGGGCAATTCCATCGCCTTGACTTCACCTTGAAGAAATTCCGCCAGCCGTCGCAAACGTTCGCCACCCGGACGGGTTTTCGGCCACACCAGGTAGTAGCTTTCCCCACTGGCGACCGCCGTAGGCCACGGCAGGCTCAAGCGTCCCTGCGCCACGTCTTCAGCCACCATCAGCAAATCACCCATGGAGACGCCATAGCCTCGGGCGGCGGCTATCATGCCCAGTTCAAGCGTGTCGAACACCTGCCCACCCTTGAGTGAAACGTGAGATGACAACCCCATGCGCTGCAGCCAGTAACGCCAGTCGCGGCGGTCAGGCGTCGGATGCAGCAGTTCGGCGGTTGCCAGCCGCGTCACGTCCCAGGGACCGTCGTCCAACAGATTGGGGGCTCCCACAGGGATCAGCATTTCCGCAAACAGATAACTGGCCTCCCAGTCCGCCGGAAAGTGCCCGTTGCTGAGCAACACCGCGCAGTCGAATGGCTCTTGGTTGAAGTCCACTTCATCAATGCTCATCCACGCACTGGTGAGTTGCACCTCATTGCCTGGCTGCAATGCGCGGAAGCGACTCAACCGCGCCAGCAGCCAGCGCATGGTCAAGGTTGACGGCGCCTTCATACGCAGGATGTCATCTTCGGCATTCAAGGTATGGCAAGCACGCTCCAGGGCAGCGAAGCCTTCCCGTACGCCAGGCAGCAACAAACGCGCTGCTTCCGTGAGCTGCAACGTGCGACCGCTGCGCTGGAACAATCGGCAGGCGAAATAATCTTCGAGCGTACGGATATGCCGGCTGATCGCACTCTGGGTAATCGACAATTCCTCAGCCGCGCGGGTAAACGAGTGGTGGCGGGAGGCGGCTTCAAATGCCCGCAAGGCATAAAGAGGAGGAAGACGACGAGACATGCTGAAAACTCCGACTGCGCAATCTGGAAACCCTACCAGAATCGCTCATACATGAGTTTTAATCATGCTAACGATCGCTTTTATCCTTTTGTGCAATGCGCTGAATGCGCCGAGAATCAACCCTTCCCCACCTTCCTGACCATTCGAGTGTGATGATCATGCAACATCCGGCACGTACCGAACTCTGGGCCATTCTGCGGCTATCGGGGCCGTTGATTGCCTCACAGTTGGCGCACATGCTGATGGTGCTGACCGATACCTTGATGATGGCGCGCTTGAGCCCCGAGGCACTGGCCGGCGGAGGCCTGGGCGCGGCGAGCTATTCGTTCGTGGCGATCTTCTGCATCGGCGTGATCGCAGCCGTGGGCACCCTGGTCGCCATTCGCCATGGCGCGGGCGATATCGACGGCGCTACTCGCCTGACCCAGGCAGGGCTGTGGCTGGCGTGGTTGATGGCCCTGGCGGCGGCGTTGCTGTTATGGAACTTGAAGCCGGTGCTGCTGATGTTCGGCCAGACCGAAACCAACGTGCATGCGGCCGGGCAATTCCTGACGATCCTGCCCTTTGCCCTGCCCGGCTACCTGAGCTTCATGGCCCTGCGCGGCTTTACCAGCGCCATCGGCAAGGCCACCCCGGTGATGGTGATCAGCCTGTGCGGCACCGTGGTCAATTACCTGCTCAACCATGCACTGATCGAAGGCATGTTCGGCCTGCCGAAACTGGGCCTGATGGGCATCGGCCTGGTGACCGCCATCGTCGCCAATGGCATGGCGCTGGCACTGATGTGGTACATCCGCAGCAACCGCGCCTACGCCGCCTACCCGCTGGGCACCGGCCTGCTGCGCCTGAATACCCACTACCTGCGCGAGCTGTGGCGCCTGGGCCTGCCGATTGGCGGCACCTATGCGGTAGAGGTCGGGTTGTTTGCCTTTGCGGCGTTGTGCATGGGCACCATGGGCAGCACGCAGTTGGCGGCGCACCAGATCGCCCTGCAGATTGTCTCGGTGGCCTTCATGGTGCCGGCGGGGATGTCCTACGCGGTGACCATGCGCATCGGCCAGCATTACGGCGCCGGGCAGTTGCTGCAGGCACGCCTGGCCGGACGAGTGGGCATAGGATTCGGCGCCATGGTGATGTTGGGGTTTGCGGCGGTACTGTGGCTGTTTTCCGACCCACTGATCGGATTGTTCCTCGACCATGACGACCCGGCGTTCCATGACGTCATCGTGCTGGCGGTGAGCCTGCTGGCCGTCGCCGCCTGGTTTGAATTGTTCGATGGCGTGCAGACCATCGCCATGGGTTGTATCCGTGGCTTGAAGGACGCCAAGACCACCTTCCTGGTGGGCCTGGGTTGCTATTGGCTGATTGGCGCACCGTCAGCCTGGTTGATGGCGTTCACCCTGGGCTGGGGGCCAACAGGCGTCTGGTGGGGCCTGGCACTGGGCCTGGCGTGTGCGGCGGTGAGCCTGACCTGGGCGTTTGAGGCGAAGATGAAGCGGATGATTCGGCAGGAGCCGGATGCTCCTGTTGAATTCCAAGCGGCCGTGCCGGACTAGCGAGTGCACGCGGCCCATGTGGGAGCTGGCTTGCCTGCGATAGCGGTAGTGAATCCAACACCGCCATCGCAGCATAGGATCTACACAACTTTGTGGGTTGTAACAGCAGACGGTAACCACGATGCGAAGCGAGTCGCTCTTGATCTGCTTTTGATCTTAGGCGCCCCGTTAAACCACGCTGGCCGGAATTCGACAGGGATTTGGGGGGTAAACCGGCAGGGATGCCGGTTTAGCCGCCCCGCGCCATGGATGGCGCGTGGCGGCGGCCCCCCAAATCACTGGCGGATTACGGGCACACCGAGCCTAAGCGAGGTGCCGAGTGGTGGGGCAAGAGCGCTTTGCTTACTTTCGCGCTTTTCGAAAGTGAGCCGCCGTCAGGGCGGAACCCTAAGTGGCCGTTACCGCAGCAATGGATATACACACAATCCAACTGTGTTGACTGCCAGGCCGCCTTCGCGAGCAAGCCCGCTCCCACAGTTTGATTGTGGGGTGTCAGGTAGAAAGGCGTCGGCTGGCAGGCCGCTATCGCAGGCAAGCCAGCTCCCACATTTGAACCACTTTGAAGGCTTAACCCAACAGCGCCTGCTGGCTTTGCCCGAACATCAGGTATTCCACCAGTTCTGGCAGCGGCAACGGCTTGCTGATCAGGTAACCCTGGACCTGATCGCACCCAAACAAGCGCAAAAGCTCAAGCTGCTCAGGGGTTTCCACGCCTTCGGCGACCACTTCCAGGTTGAGGTTGTGGGCCAGGTTGATCATGGCGTGCACGAGCTTGCGGTTTTCTTCGCGCTCTTCCATGCCGCCGACAAAGCTCTTGTCGATCTTCAACAAGGCAATCGGCAGGCTGTTGAGGTGCACAAACGACGAAAAACCGGTGCCAAAATCATCCAGGGAAAACCGCACGCCCAGCCGGCCAAGGGCGTCCATGGTCTGCTTGACCAGGTCGCTGCGGCGCATCACGGCGGTTTCGGTCAATTCGAACTCCAGCCATTGCGCTTCCACGCCGCGCTCGGCAATCAGGCGGCTGAGAGTAGACAACAATTGACTGTCCTGGAACTGGCGAAACGACAGGTTGACCGCCATGTGCAGCGGCGGCAGGCCGCGTTCACGCAGGTCTTGCATGTCGCGCAGGGCTCGGGAGATCACCCAGTAGCCCAATGGCACGATCAGACCACTCTGTTCGGCCAGCGGCACGAATTCGCTAGGCGGCAACAAGCCGCGCTCACCGTGGCGCCAGCGCACCAGGGCTTCGAGGCCAACGATATGACCGTCGTCCAGGTCCAGTCGCGGCTGGTAATGCAGCTCCAACTCATCGCGACGCAAGGCCCGGCGCAGTTCACTTTCGAGGTCGGCCAGGCTGCGGGCGTTGCGGTTGATGCGTTCATTGAAGATATGAAAGGTACAGCCCTGGGTGCTTTTAGCCTGCTGCATGGCGATATGGGCATGCCACATCAACGGGTCGGCGCCAGCGCGGGCTCGAGCATGGGCCATGCCCAGGCTGCAACCGATCAACAGGCTTTCGCCATCCACCCAATAGGGTTCGGCCATCACTTCGGTGATGCGCTCGGCCATCCATTCGGCGCGCTGGGGCGCCCGGCGGGTATCGATCAACAAGGCAAACTCATCGCTGCCCAGGCGCGCCAGTTGGTCCCCGGCTTCGAGCTGGCTCTTGAGCCGCGACACCACTTGCAGGATCAAACGGTCGCCCGCCTGATGGCCAAGGGCATCGTTGGCGTGACGAAAATTGTCCAGGTCCAGATGACCGAGCGCCAGGCCACGGCCTTCGTTTTCTGCCAGCCGGGCGGCCAGCAAGGTCTGGAAGCCCTGACGGTTGGCAATACCGGTGAGCGGGTCTTGCTCGGCCAGGCGCTGCAAGGTGTTTTCCAGCACGCCGCGCTCGCGCACATGGCGCAGGCAGCGGCGCAATGTGTCGGCGTCCAATGCATCCAACACCAACCAATCGCTGACACCCAGCGGCGACACCAGTGGCTCCTGCTCCAGCAGCAATACACACGGCAGGCTGCACCGGCCGGGGCCGGGCTGCAGGCTGGGCGTGGTCAATAACACAGCACCCTGGTCGTCATCGAACAGGCGGCTTACCGAGTCCCAGTTGGGCGCACTGATCAGCACAGCCCCTTCGCCCATCGGCGCCAGGCACTCGCGCAACAACGCTGCCCACTCGGGCTCATCAGCCAGCAGCAGCAAACGCAAGGGTTCGACAGGCGTAGACACGCTAACTCCCTAGACTCTGCAAAATTTCATTAGCGGTGCCATTATGACGTGCGGCCTGACAATGACAAAGGATGACAAATGATAGGTGTTATCAAACACGTAGACTGTAAATATTAGTCTCGAATAATCCTTAACATCCTGCGGCAAAGTAGCAAAACCGGCAAATTTAGATCGAGTGGTACGTCACACCGTCGTTCTATGGCAGCAGAATCTTTCCAGCCTGTTAAAATGCCCGCCCTTTTGAACAACGACCCCTGAACTTCCGTATGTCCCGACTCAATCCCCGGCAGCAAGAAGCCGTGAACTACGTCGGCGGCCCTCTATTGGTGCTCGCCGGTGCAGGCTCCGGCAAGACCAGCGTGATCACGCGCAAGATCGCGCACTTGATCCAGAACTGCGGCATCCGCGCCCAGTACATCGTCGCCATGACCTTCACCAACAAGGCGGCGCGGGAAATGAAAGAGCGGGTCGGCACCCTGCTCAAGGGTGGCGAAGGCCGTGGCCTCACCGTGTGCACCTTCCACAACCTGGGCCTGAACATCATCCGCAAGGAGCATGTGCGACTGGGCTACAAGCCGGGCTTCTCGATCTTTGACGAGACCGACGTCAAGGCCCTGATGACCGACATCATGCAGAAGGAATACGCGGGCGACGACGGCGTCGACGAAATCAAGAACATGATCGGCTCGTGGAAAAACGACCTGATCCTGCCCGCCGAAGCCCTGGAAGCTGCACGCAACCCCAAGGAGCAGACCGCCGCCATCGTCTACACCCACTACCAGCGCACGCTCAAGGCGTTCAACGCCGTGGACTTCGACGACCTGATCCTGCTGCCAGTCAAGCTGTTCCAGGAGCACAAGGACATCCTGGAGAAGTGGCAGAACAAGGTGCGCTACCTGCTGGTGGACGAATACCAGGACACCAACGCCAGCCAATACCTGCTGGTGAAGTTGCTGATCGGCACGCGCAACCAGTTCACCGTGGTGGGCGACGACGACCAGTCGATCTACGCCTGGCGCGGCGCCCGCCCGGAAAACCTGATGCTGCTCAAGGAAGACTACCCCTCCTTGAAAGTGGTGATGCTGGAGCAGAACTATCGCTCCACCAGCCGCATCCTGCGTTGCGCCAACGTGCTGATCTCCAACAACCCCCACGAGTTTGAAAAACAACTGTGGAGCGAGATGGGCCATGGCGACGAGATCCGTGTGATCCGCTGCCGCAACGAAGACGCCGAAGCCGAGCGCGTCGCCGTGGAAATCCTCAGCCTGCACTTGCGCACCGACCGGCCCTACAGCGATTTTGCGATCCTGTATCGCGGCAACTACCAGGCCAAGCTGATCGAGCTGAAACTGCAGCATCATCAGGTGCCGTATCGCCTGTCGGGCGGCAACAGCTTTTTCGGACGCCAGGAAGTCAAAGACCTGATGGCCTACTTCCGGCTGATCGTGAACCCGGACGATGACAACGCCTTCCTGCGCGTGATCAACGTGCCACGCCGGGAAATCGGCTCCACCACCCTGGAAAAGCTCGGCAACTACGCCACCGAACGCAAGATCTCGATGTACGCCGCCACCGACGAAATCGGCCTGGGCGAACACCTGGACACGCGCTTCACTGATCGCCTGTCACGCTTCAAGCGCTTCATGGACAAGGTCCGCGAGCAGTGCGCCGGCGAAGACCCGATCAGCGCCCTGCGCAGCATGGTCATGGACATCGACTATGAAAACTGGCTGCGCACCAACAGTTCCAGCGACAAGGCCGCCGATTACCGCATGGGCAACGTCTGGTTCCTGATCGAGGCGTTGAAGAACACCCTGGAAAAAGATGAAGACGGCGAGATGACCGTCGAGGACGCCATCGGCAAGCTGGTGTTGCGCGACATGCTCGAGCGCCAGCAAGAAGAGGAAGACGGTGCCGAAGGCGTGCAGATGATGACCTTGCATGCGTCCAAGGGCCTGGAATTTCCCTACGTGTTCATCATGGGCATGGAAGAGGAAATCCTCCCGCACCGCTCCAGCATCGAAGCCGACACCATCGAAGAAGAACGCCGCCTGGCCTACGTGGGCATTACCCGCGCACGTCAGACCCTAGCCTTCACCTTTGCCGCCAAGCGCAAGCAATACGGTGAAATCATCGATTGTGCCCCCAGCCGGTTCCTGGATGAACTGCCGCCGGACGACCTGGCCTGGGAAGGTAATGACGACACTCCCACCGAGGTGAAGGCCGTTCGCGGCAACACCGCCTTGGCGGATATACGCGCGATGTTAAAGCGCTAGAATCGACTACTTTTTAATCTACTTTCGGCGCACAACGCGCCATTAGAGGAAGCTTTCCGTGGAAGCACTGCACAAGAAAATTCGCGAAGAAGGCATCGTGCTTTCCGATCAGGTCCTCAAGGTTGACGCCTTTCTGAACCACCAGATCGACCCGGCACTGATGAAACTGATCGGCGACGAGTTCGCCGCACTGTTCAAGGATTCGGGCATCACCAAGATCGTCACCATCGAAGCGTCGGGCATTGCCCCGGCGATCATGACCGGGCTGAACCTGGGTGTGCCGGTGATCTTCGCCCGCAAGCAGCAATCCTTGACGCTCACGGAAAACCTGCTGTCGGCCACGGTGTATTCCTTCACCAAGAAAACCGAAAGCACCGTGGCGATCTCCCCGCGGCACCTGACCAGCAGCGACCGCGTGTTGGTGATCGATGACTTTTTGGCCAACGGCAAGGCGTCCCAGGCGCTGATCTCGATCATCAAGCAGGCCGGCGCGACCGTAGCCGGCTTGGGCATTGTGATCGAGAAGTCGTTCCAGGGTGGGCGTGCAGAACTGGATGCCCAAGGTTATCGGGTTGAGTCGCTGGCGCGGGTGAAGTCGCTGGCCGGTGGTGTCGTGACCTTTATCGAGTAATCACTGTGTGGGAGCTGGCTTGCCTGCGATAGCGGTGTGTCAGTCGACAGAGATGTCGGCTGACAGGCCCTCATCGCAGGCAAGCCAGCTCCCACATTAGGTTTTGCGTTGCGCTGTCAGTGGGCGGTGGCCTGCAGGCCGGCCAGCAGCAAGCGTTGATACAGGTCTTCCTTGATGCCCTCCGGCTTATCCAAGCGCATCCGCTTCAAATGCCCGGGAAACGCCTCCGGCTCCGGCGCGTCGAGTGCCGCCTTGCCCAACTCCAGAATTTCCGTGAGCTTGAATTTGCTCTTGAGCCAGTTCAGCGCCCGCAACAAGTCCCGCTCCTCATCCGTGAAGTCACTGCCCAGGGGGTATTCGGGAAACAAGCGACGGTGCCTGGCCTGAATCGCCTGAAGCCGCTGCGGCGTGTTGTCGGCAAAACGCGGATCCAACTGGAAATCCTTGGGCAGTTTGCCGGCCTTTTGCGCCTGCTCAATCAAGTCGTGCTGGAACCTTGAGTCAGTGATGTTCAGCAACGCTTCGATCACCTTGGCATCCGTCTGACCGCGCAAGTCGGCAATACCGTATTCGGTAATGACGATATCCCGCAGGTGCCGGGGAATGGTGCAGTGGCCGTACTCCCAGACGATATTGGAACTGACCTCACCCGCCGACTCACGCCAGCTGCGCAAAATCAGGATTGAGCGTGCACCTTCCAGCGCATGCCCCTGGGCCACAAAATTGTATTGCCCGCCCACACCACTGAGCACGCGACCGTCTTCCAACTGATCAGCCACGCCAGCACCGAGCAAGGTGACCATGATGGCGCTGTTGATAAACCGCGCATCCAGGCGCTGCAGGCGCTTGAGTTCTTCCTGCCCGTACAGCTCGTTGATATAGCTGATGCGGGTCATGTTGAATGCCTGGCGCTTGGCGTGGGTCATTTCCTGCAGACGCTGGTAAAAGCTGCGCGGCCCCAGGAAGAAACCGCCATGGATCGACACGCCATCGGGCTGCGCCGCGTCGTCCAGGGTGCCCGCGTTGGCCTGCATCTGGGTCGCCACATCCGGGTAGACCTTGCGCCGCACGATCCCGGCATCGGCCAATACCAGCAAGCCGTTGACGAACATCTCGCTGCAACCGTAAAGGCCACGGGCAAACGGCTCAACGCCGCCTTCGCGGCTGATCAACGGCGCCCACTGGTACACATCCAGGTCGGTGAGCAACAGGCGATAGGCTTCGTTGTCGGCCTGGCGCGCCAGCAAGGCAGCCGTCAGTGCATCGCCCATGGAGCCGATGCCAATCTGCAACGTACCGCCATCACGCACCAGGGTGCTGGCATGCAGGCCGATAAAATGATCCTGAAAGCCCACCGGCATGTTCGGAGTGGAGAACAGCGTGGTGCTGTCTTTTTCATCCAGCAGGTAGTCGAACTCATCCATGCCCAACTCGGCATCGCCAGGCATGTAGGGCAAATCGCTATGGACCTGGCCAACGACCAGGATGGTCTCCCCGGCCGCGCGGCGCTTGGCGATCATGGGCATCAGGTCGAGGGTGATATCCGGGTTGCAGCTCAGGCTCAGGCGGTCGGGATGCTCGCTGCTACTGGCAACCAATTGCGCCACCAGGTTCAGGCCGGCGGCGTTGATGTCGCGGGCCGCATGGCTGTAGTTGCTGCTGACGTAATCCTGTTGCGCCGCGGCGCTGTGGAGCAAGCTGCCGGGCTGCATGAAGAATTGCTGCACACGGATATTCTTCGGCAGGCTGCCCTTGTGCAGGTCCGCGAGGAAATCCAGCTCGGGGTAGTCACCAAACACCCGCTCGATGAAGGGTTCGAGAAAGCGTTTCTGTAGACCGTCACCCTGCGTAGGCCGTCCCAGGCTCAGGGCGGTATAAAGCGTCAGCGCCCGTTCAGGCAACTGCGCGATGCGCCGGTACAGCGCGTTGACGAACAGGTTGGGCTTGCCCAGCCCCAGCGGCATGCCCATATGGATATGCGCCGGCAGGCGCTCCAGTACGTCGTCAACTGCTTGCTCGATTGAACACAACTGCACCATCCGACTGCTCCCGAACATTCCATGAATTAGGGGTTGGACCGAGCTTGCCGGGTCTTTGCTGCAATGAACAGCCTGAATACCAAATCGCGGGCACAAAAAAGCCGCTGGTAAGCGGCATTTTTGACGAAGATCGGCCGATTACAGCCCGGACATCTTCTTGATCGCACCCTTGAGGTCGTCATCCGAACAATCAGCGCAGGTGCCTTTGGGCGGCATGGCGTTGATACCGGTGATGGCCTTGGCCAGGATGCCATCGAGGCCACCTTGATGGTCGGCGCGTTCTTTCCATGCGGCGGTGTCGCCAATTTTTGGCGCACCCAAAAGGCCGCTGCCGTGGCACGCATTACAGTGCTTGGCGATGATCTCATCGGGGGTTTTCGCGCCGCCGCCGCCGGCTGCCACGGCAACTTCCATGCCCTTGCATTCCTGGCCCTGGACGCAAACCTGGCCCACAGGCTCCAGGCGCTTGGCAATGTCATCATTGGTCGCAGCTTGAGCGCTGACAGCCCATAGGGCCAGTACGGTTGCTGGTGCAGCCAGCATTTTCATAATTAGGTTCACGCGTTCACCCTCAATGGTGGCTATTCACGCCTGCGGCCACGGTTTCGCAGGCGGCGAAAGTATAACGGTTAGCCCGCCTGGCCGAAACAACCCTATTAAATAAAGGGAGATTCGGCCTCACGGTGTACAGCTGCGGGAACCTCTGCAACGCTGGCAGGGCGCCTCTATTCTTAAAAGTTCGCGGGTGTGGCTGCGCTGATTAGTCGCGCCGGCACGTCGAACGGATTGCGAAAACGATGAGGCCTGGTGCTTTCAAAGTAGTAGCTATCGCCCGCTTCGAGCACAAAAGTTTCAAGACCGACCACCAACTCCAGGCGCCCTTCCACCAGAATTCCGGTTTCTTCGCCTTCATGGGTGAGCATTTCTTCGCCCGTGTCGGCACCCGGAGGGTAGATTTCATTGAGAAATGCGATGGCCCGGCTTGGGCGCGCCCGGCCCACCAGTTTCATGGTGACGGCACCGTCAGAGATGTCGATCAGCTCATTGGCTTTATAGACGATCTGCGTCGGTATTTCCTGGAGCACTTCTTCGGAGAAGAACTCGACCATGGACATGGGGATACCGCCCAACACCTTGCGCAGGGAGCTGATCGAGGGGCTGACGCTGTTTTTCTCGATCATCGAAATGGTGCTGTTGGTGACGCCCGCACGCTTGGCGAGCTCACGCTGGGAAAGACCTTTGAGTTTACGGATGGATTGCAGTCGTTCGCCGACGTCCAATGCAGGAGCCTCCTAGGATTCAGGCTTTGTTGTAATTGAGCGTTATCATGGCGACAGCGTTCAGTATTTACAACACTTGGGCCTAAATCCCGGTGTACTCGGTTCGTTGCCGGCGGCTAAGCGCCGCTATAGAGCCTTGGCACTCGGCGCAGATTGCAGAAAATCTGATAGGGGATGGTCTCGGCGGCCACGGCAACATCACTGGCGAGGATGTGCTTGCCCCACAACTCTACGGTGGAACCAAGGCCCGCCTGGGGCAAGTCGGTGAGGTCGACACACAGCATGTCCATGGACACGCGCCCCAGCAGTCGGCTGCGCTGGCCAGCGACCAGCACCGGTGTGCCGGTGGGCGCATGACGTGGGTAACCGTCGGCATAGCCCATGGCAACCACGCCGATGCGCATCGGCTTGGGCGTGACGAACCTGGCGCCATAGCCCACCGGCTCACCGGCTGGCAACTCGCGCACGCAGATGACTTTGGACTCCAGGGTCATCACCGGCTGCAAGCGCGCGGCGAGGGCCTGGTCTTCGCCAAAGGGCGTTGCGCCGTAAAGCATGATACCGGGGCGCACCCAGTCGCTGGCCACGCTCGGCCAGCCCAATACAGACGGTGAGTTGCGCAGGCTGACCTCAGCCGCCAGCCCCTGGCGCGCCGCCTCAAACACCGTTACTTGTTCGTTGCTGCTGACGCAATCGAGCTCATCGGCGCGGGCAAAATGGCTCATCAGCACGATTTTCGCCACTTTGCCACTCGCCAGCAGGCGCTGATACGCCTCCTGGTAATCCTTGGGGTGCAGGCCCACACGGTGCATGCCCGAGTCCAGCTTCAGCCACACTGTCAGCGGCTTGCTCAAACGAGCTTGCTCGATGGCTTCCAACTGCCACAACGAATGCACCACGCACCACAAATCCTGCTCGATGATCAGCGGCAACTCGTCGGCTTCGAAAAAACCTTCCAGCAGCAACACCGGGGCACGAATGCCGGCGGCGCGCAGTTCCAGCGCTTCCTCGATGCACGCCACCGCGAACCCGTCGGCTTGCGCCTCCAGTGCCTGGGCCACGGGCACCGCGCCATGGCCGTAGGCATCGGCCTTGATCACGGCGAGGGCCTTGGCCCCGGTGACTTCTCGGGCCAATTGGTAGTTATGGCGCAGGGCTTGGAGATCGATCAGGGCACGGGCTGGACGCATGGCGGCAGGCTTCTAGGCAGCAAAGTCAATAAAAAACCGGTGCCGACCAACAACGTCGGCACCGGGAGAGGGATCATTGTTAAGGCAGCGCAGCCACGACAGACAGCTCTACCAGAATCTCGGGTTCGCACAGCTTGGCTTGGACCGTGGCGCGGGCCGGGGCGACGCCTTTAGGCAGCCATTTGTCCCATACCGCGTTCATCAAAGCGAAGTCGGCGTCGATGTCCTTCAGGTAGATCGTTACCGACAGCAACTTGGACTTGTCGGTACCGGCAAGGTCCAGCAAGCGCTCGATATTGACCAGGGTTTCACGGGTCTGCTGCTCAATCCCGGCGCTCATGTCGTCGCCAACTTGCCCTGCCAGGTACACGGTACCGCTGTGGACAACGATCTGGCTCATGCGCTCATTGGTGAGCTGGCGCTGGATTGACATGTTGTGCGGACTCCTGGTGGTTGCCATAACGGGAAATATCGAGGCCTGCGGCGCTGATCTGCGGCGTTTTTTTCGCCATCAGGTCGGCCAGCAAGCGACCGGAACCACAAGCCATGGTCCAACCGAGGGTACCGTGGCCCGTGTTCAGGAACAGGTTCTTGAACGGCGTGGCACCCACAATCGGAGTGCCGTCCGGGGTGGTCGGGCGCAGGCCGGTCCAGAAACTGGCTTGGGCCAGATCGCCGCCCTGAGGATAAAGGTCGTTGACGATCATCTCCAGGGTTTCGCGTCGCCGCGGGTTCAGCGACAGGTCAAAACCGGCTATTTCAGCCATGCCACCGACGCGAATGCGGTTGTCGAAACGGGTGATCGCGACTTTGTAGGTCTCATCGAGAATGGTCGAGGTCGGCGCCATTGCCGGGTTGGTGATCGGCACAGTCAGCGAATAACCCTTGAGCGGGTACACCGGCGCCTTGATCCCCAATGGCTTGAGCAACTTGGGCGAGTAACTGCCGAGGGCCAGTACATAGCGGTCGGCAGTTTCCAGCTTGCCGTCGATCAGCACACCGTTGATGCGGTCGCCTGCGTAGTCCAGGCGCTGGATGTCTTGTTCGAAGCGGAATTCCACGCCCAATTGTTTGCACATTTCGACCAGGCGCGTGGTGAACATCTGGCAATCGCCCGTCTGGTCGTTGGGCAGGCGCAAGGCACCCGCGAGGATATCGGTGACGCTGGCCAGGGCCGGTTCAACCCGGGCAATGCCGGCTCGGTCGAGCAATTCGAATGGCACGCCGGACTCTTTCAGCACGGCGATGTCCTTGGCGGCGCCATCGAGCTGGGCCTGGGTGCGGAACAGTTGGGTAGTCCCGAGGCTGCGCCCTTCGTAGGCAATGCCGGTCTCGGCGCGCAATTCGTCGAGGCAGTCGCGGCTGTACTCGGACAGGCGCACCATGCGTTCCTTGTTCACCGCGTAGCGGCTGGCCGTGCAGTTGCGCAGCATCTGCGCCATCCACAGGTATTGGTCGATATCGGCAGTGGCCTTGATCGCCAGCGGCGCGTGGCGCTGAAGCAGCCATTTGATGGCCTTGAGCGGCACACCCGGCGCGGCCCATGGCGAGGCGTAGCCAGGGGACACCTGACCGGCGTTGGCGAAACTGGTTTCCATGGCAGCGGCAGGCTGACGATCAACCACCACAACGTCGAAGCCGGCCCGCGCCAAATAGTAGGCACTGGTCACCCCAATGACGCCGCTACCCAAGACCAGAACGCGCATTTTTATATCCTCATCGCGGGCTCAGCCGCTGACGTGTGTTATTCGAGCAATGATGGGCGCAGTGTAAAAAACAATCGGCAGTGCATTTCACTATATAAATGCCTATATTTGGCGACAATTCTTGGCAAAAACCCTTTTGACAGAGGCGTATCCCCTATGCGTACCAACACCCAGACCAAGCGGGAGCTGGACAAGATCGACCGCAATATCCTGCGCATCCTGCAAACCGACGGGCGCATCTCGTTCACGGAGCTGGGGGAAAAGGTCGGGCTGTCCACCACGCCCTGCACCGAGCGCGTGCGGCGCCTGGAGCGCGAAGGGATCATCATGGGCTACAACGCACGGCTCAATCCCCAGCATTTGAAGGGCAGTTTGCTGGTATTTGTCGAGATCAGCCTGGATTACAAGTCGGGTGACACCTTTGAAGAATTTCGCCGAGCCGTGCTGAAACTGCCTCACGTGCTGGAGTGCCATCTGGTGTCGGGTGATTTCGACTACCTGGTGAAAGCGCGAATCTCGGAGATGGCTTCGTACCGCAAATTGCTGGGCGATATCCTGCTCAAACTCCCTCATGTGCGGGAATCCAAGAGCTATATCGT
This sequence comes from Pseudomonas sp. MYb193, assembly GCF_002966775.1. NCBI lineage: Bacteria > Pseudomonadati > Pseudomonadota > Gammaproteobacteria > Pseudomonadales > Pseudomonadaceae > Pseudomonas > Pseudomonas sp. MYb193. Next base: position 5,984,267 of record NZ_CP023269.1, read on the forward strand.
GATGGAAGAGGTGAAAGAGAGCCTGAACCTGCCGATCCCTGACTGACCCACTGACACAACACGGTCAAATGTGGGAGCAGGCAAGCCAGCTCCCACAGTTTTAACCGAGTACATCCGCTAGACCAGCACCTGCCGGGTACTCGCCATGTACTCATGAATCTGCTTCTCCACCCGCGGATGAATCAGCTCCACTGGCCGGCGGCCATTAGGGCACGGCAAGGTCTTGGTGGTGCCGAACAGGCGACAGATCAGCGGCCGCTCGTCATACACGGTGCAACCCTTGGGCCCCAGGTGCACGCAGTTCAGCTCGTCCATCGCCGCCTCTTGCTCGGCAGCGGTCTTGCGCGGCAGGCGCGACATTTCCTCAGGTGAAGTGGTCACCGGCCCACAGCAGTCGTGGCAACCGGGGACGCACTCGAACGAAGGAATCTGGCGACGCAGCGCGCTGATTTTCTGACTGTTGCAACTCATCGAAACCCATACCGAACGGCGAATAGACGTGGATTCTGACGCAAAACGCCCCGCGCAGACAGCGTCGTGCGACCCCTGTATCCTGCGTCAAATTTTCCAGACAGGGAGGTTCCCCATGACCGCCAGCGCCCGGCACACCGCTTCCTACTACGCCGCCAGCAGCGTGCCGCAACCGGATTACCCGACGCTGACGGGTGAGGTGAACGCCGATGTCTGTGTGATCGGCGGGGGTTTCTCCGGGCTCAACACCGCCCTGGAATTGGCCGAGCGCGGCTTTCACGTGGTGTTGCTGGAGGCGCGCAAGATCGGCTGGGGCGCCAGCGGACGCAATGGCGGCCAGTTGATTCGCGGTGTCGGCCACGGGCTGGATCAGTTCACCCAGGTGATCGGCAGCGACGGCGTGCGCCAGATGAAGCTGATGGGCCTGGAAGCCGTGGAGATCGTGCGCGAGCGTGTGGAGCGCTTCCAGATCCCCTGTGACCTGACCTGGGGCTACTGCGACCTGGCCAACAAACCCCGCGACCTACAGGGCCTGGCCGAGGATGCCGAAGAGCTGCGCAGCCTGGGTTACCGCCACCAAGTGCGCCTGCTGCAAGCCAGCGAGATGGGCACGGTAATCGGCTCTGATCGCTATGTAGGCGGCATGATCGACATGGGTTCCGGCCATCTGCACCCGCTGAACCTGGCACTGGGTGAGGCTGCCGTTGCCCAGCAGCTGGGCGCGGCGCTGTACGAGCAATCCCAAGTGACCCGTATCGACTATGGCCCTGAGGTCAAGGTGCATACCGCCCAAGGCACTGTGCGCGCCAAGACCCTGGTACTGGCCTGCAACGCCTACCTGAACGGGCTCAACCCGAAACTGAGCGGCAAGGTGTTGCCCGCCGGCAGCTACATCATTGCCACCGAGCCCTTGAGCGAAGCGCAAGCCACCCGCCTGTTACCGCAGAACATGGCCGTGTGTGACCAGCGCGTGACGGTGGACTACTTCCGCCTGTCCGCCGACCGCCGCCTGTTGTTCGGCGGCGCCTGCCACTACTCCGGTCGAGACCCCAAGGACATCGGCGCCTACATGCGGCCGAAGATGCTGCAGGTATTCCCCCAATTGGCAGACGTGAAAATCGACTACCAATGGGGCGGCATGATCGGCATCGGCGCCAACCGCCTGCCGCAGATTGGCCGCCTGGCCGATCAACCCAACGTGTATTACGCCCAGGCCTATGCCGGCCACGGCCTCAACGCCACACACCTGGCGGGCAAGCTGCTGGCCGAGGCCATCAGCGGCCAGCAACAGGGGCGTTTCGATCTGTTCGCTCAGGTGCCACACATCACCTTCCCCGGCGGTAAACACCTGCGTTCGCCGCTGCTGGCACTGGGGATGCTCTGGCACCGCCTCAAAGAACTGCTCTGATCAATCGCGCCAGAAGGGTTTCAAACCCTCACGGCGCGCCTGCTCGGCGGTCAGCCCGATGTCGCGTAACTGCTCGCGGCTCAGGTCCAGCAGGGCCTTGCGCGTATGGCGACGGCGCCAGAACAGACTCCAGCGGCCAGGCGCCGAGGCAGTGATCACCTGCTCCTGCGCCACGTCCAGTTCCTGACTGCGTAACGCCAGCCGTACATCGCTCATGCCGCTCATTTGACTGCCCCTCATTGGCCTGTTGTCTTGAGTGATCAGCATGCGCGGGCGGCCAGAACCATTACAGATTCAGCCAACTTTTAATAAATACATACAGATGCTGCCTCTGCGTGGCTGAATCCTGTATTTTCCCCCTATCTGTACTGGTCCCTCGGGAGCGACCACCATGACCCTTTACGTCAACCTCGCCGAATTGCTCGGCACCCGTATTGAACAGGGCTTCTATCGTCCGGGCGATCGACTGCCCTCGGTGCGGGCCTTGAGTGTGGAACATGGGGTGAGCCTGAGCACCGTGCAGCAGGCGTATCGGTTGCTCGAAGACAACGGCCTGGCGATGCCCAAGCCCAAGTCGGGCTATTTTGTTCCGGTGGGCCGTGAACTGCCGGCACTGCCCGAGATAGGCCGCCCGGCCCAACGACCAGTGGAAATCTCCCAATGGGACCTGGTGCTGGAACTGATTCGTGCGGTACCGCGCAAAGACGTCATACAGATGGGCCGAGGCATGCCGGATGTATTGTCGCCTACCTTGAAGCCGCTGCTGCGTAGCCTCGCCCGTGTCAGCCGGCGCCAAGACCTGCCGGGGCTGTATTACGACAATATCCTCGGCTGTATGGAACTGCGTGAGCAAATCGCCCGGCTGTCATTGGACTCCGGCTGCCAACTGAGCGCCGAAGACATCGTGATCACCACCGGTTGCCACGAAGCCCTCTCCGCCAGCATTCACGCGATTTGTGAGCCCGGCGATATCGTCGCGGTGGATTCGCCCAGCTTCCACGGCGCCATGCAGACCCTCAAGGGCCTGGGCATGAAAGCCCTGGAAATCCCCACCGACCCGCTCACCGGCATCAGCCTGGAGGCCTTGGAACTGGCGCTGGAACAGTGGCCGATCAAAGTCATCCAGCTCACCCCAAACTGCAACAACCCCTTGGGCTACATCATGCCGGAAGCCCGTAAACGCGCCTTGCTGACCCTGGCCCAGCGCTTTGACGTGGCGATTATCGAAGACGATGTGTATGGCGAGCTGGCCTACAGCTACCCACGCCCGCGCACCATCAAATCCTTCGATGAAGACGGCCGTGTGCTGCTGTGCAGCTCGTTCTCCAAAACCCTGGCGCCCGGCCTGCGCATTGGTTGGGTAGCACCGGGACGCTATCTGGAGCGGGTGCTGCACATGAAATACATCAGCACCGGTTCTACAGCCACACAGCCGCAGATTGCCATTGCCGAATTCCTCAAAGGCGGTCATTTCGAGCCTCATTTACGTAGGATGCGTACCCAATACCAGCGTAATCGCGACTTGATGCTTGATTGGGTCAGCCGTTATTTCCCCGCTGGCACGCGCGCCAGCCGGCCCCAGGGCAGCTTCATGCTATGGATTGAGCTGCCGGAGGGCTTCGACACCTTGAAGCTAAACCGCGTGCTGGTGGAACAAGGTGTACAGGTGGCGGTAGGCAGTATCTTCTCCGCCTCCGGCAAGTACCGTAACTGCTTGCGCATGAACTACGCTGCCAAACCAACGCCGCAGATTGAAGAGGCCGTGCGCAAGGTAGGTGCCGCTGCACGCAAGATGCTGCAAGAGACGGCGGACTGACCTTTCCCGAGCAAATGCCGTCATATGCCACAACCGCCCTGACCTGGAAGCAGTTTCCTTGATGATTCGACGGCTTTTACCGTTTTTCCTGCTGGGCGCCCTGGCCCTGGGCGGCTGCGCCACGGTCGACACCCCGCGCGTCCCAAGCGATGCCCTGCCGGCGAAGGACTCCTCGTTCGGTCGCTCGATCCAGGCCCAGGCCGCCCCCTACCAAGGACGCTCAGGCTTCCGCTTGCTGCCCAACAGCAGTGAGGCTTTCATGGCTCGCGCCGAGTTGATTCGCAACGCCCAGACCAGCCTCGACTTGCAGTACTACATCGTGCACGACGGCATCAGCACACGCATGCTTGTGGACGAACTGCTCAAGGCCGCCGACCGCGGGGTGCGCGTGCGGATTTTGCTGGACGACACCACCAGTGATGGCCTCGACCAGATCATCGCCACCCTCGCCGCCCATCCCAAGGTGCAGATACGCCTGTTCAACCCGCTGCATCTGGGCCGTAGCACCGGCGTCACGCGCGCCATGGGCCGTGTATTCAACCTGTCACTGCAACACCGGCGCATGCATAACAAGCTGTGGCTGGCCGATAACAGCGTGGCCATCGTTGGCGGGCGCAATCTGGGCGACGAGTATTTCGACGCCGAACCGAACCTGAATTTCACCGATATCGACATGCTCAGCGTCGGGCCGGTGGCCGAGCAATTGGGTCACAGCTTCGACCAGTACTGGAACAGCGCCTTGAGCAAACCTATCGATGACTTCGTCTCGAACAAACCCTCCAAAGTCGACCTCGCCGTCGCCCGCGGGCGCCTTGAAGCCTCCCTGGCTCAGTCCCGTCAGCAGAACCACACGCTGTATAACCGCCTGCGCACTTACCAGACCCAGCCCCGCATGGACATCTGGCGCCGCGAGTTGATCTGGGCCTGGAACCAGGCGCTGTGGGACGCGCCGAGCAAGGTACTGGCCAAGGCCGACCCCGACCCCCGACTGCTGCTGACCACTCAGCTGGCGCCAGAGCTGGCGGGTGTCAGCCATGAGCTGATCATGATTTCGGCTTACTTCGTACCGGGCCAACCTGGGCTGGTCTACCTCACAGGGCGTGCCGATGCGGGTGTTTCGGTGCGCCTGCTGACCAACGCCCTCGAAGCCACCGACGTACCGGCCGTGCACGGCGGTTATGCGCCGTATCGCAAGGCGCTGCTGGAGCACGGGGTAAAGCTCTATGAGCTGCGCCGGCAACCGGGCGACCCCAGCGCAAGCAGCGGCCCGCACCTGTTTCGGCATGGCAGCTTGCGCGGCTCGGACTCCAGCCTGCACAGCAAGGCGATGATCTTCGACCGAGAAAAGTCGTTTATCGGCTCGTTCAATTTCGACCCGCGCTCAGTGTTGTGGAATACCGAAGTCGGCGTACTGGTGGACAGCCCAGAGCTGGCCGAACACGTGCGCAACCTGGCGCTGGAAGGTATGGCGCCGGCGTTGAGCTATGAGGCCAAACTGCAGGACGGCCAAGTGGTGTGGGTGACAGAAGACAACGGCCAGATGCACACCCTGACCCGCGAACCGGGCAGTTGGTGGAGACGGTTCAATGCCTGGTTCGCCACACGCGTTGGCCTGGAACGCATGCTCTAAAAAACACTGCACATCACCTGTGGGAGCCGGGCTTGCCCGCGATAGCGGTGTGCCAGGTAACACATAAGCGACGGGCAACCCGTTATCGCAGGCAAGCCAGCTCCCACAATTGATTGCATTTCGAGGTCAGGCCGGCTGCGTAGCGCCGAAAGCCCCCTGGCGCAGCAACAGCACCACCAACCCCAGCGCCCCGGCCGCCATCAACAGCGCCAGCGCATGCCCGCTGATCCACTGGCTGCCCGCCCCCGCCACCAACGGCCCGATCAGACAGCCAATACCCCACAGCTGCGCCACGTGAGCGTTGGCACGCACCAACGCATCGTCGCGGTAGCGCTCGCCAATCAAAATCAGCGACAAGGTGAACAACCCACCGGCACTGGCACCGAACAGCACCCACACCGGCCAGATCAGCAACGTGTGCATCAATAACGGCACCGCCAGGCTCGACGCCAGCAACAGCAGTGCACAGGCCAGAAACAGGGTACGTCGCGGCAGATAGTCGGCCAGCGCGCCAATGGGCAATTGCAGCAACGCATCGCCCACCACCACCGTGCTGACCATCGCCAAGGCGATCTCGGCAGTAAAACCCTGCTGCAGGCAGTACACCGGCAACAGCGTCAGGATCATCGCTTCAAACGCAGCAAACAACGCCACGGCCCAGGCAATCGCCGGCAGGCCCAGGCAAAAGCGCCACAGGTCGCCAAAGGTCACGCTGAACGAATCCGCCGTCGGCGCGCCGGTACGTCCCAGCAATAGCAGCGGCGCCAGCACCAAAAGGCCCGCGCCGACCCAGAATCCGTAGTCATGGTCGGTGCCAATCAGGCCCAACAGCAACGGCCCCGACAGTTGGCTCAAGGCATAACTGCAGCCGTAGAGCGCCACCAGGCGGCCACGCCACTGCTCGACCACCAATTGGTTGATCCAGCTTTCACCCAGGATAAATACGATGGTCAGGATCACCCCGATCATCAGCCTGAGCACCAACCACACCGGGTAGCTGGGCAGGATCGCCAGCAAGCCGATGGACGCCGCACCGGCCCACAGGCACAGGCGCATCAGGTTGGCAGTGCCGAGCCAGGACGCCATGCGGCTGGAGACCTTGGCCCCCAGCAGTACGCCGAATGCCGGCATCGCCGCCATCACGCCAATGGCGAAACTGCCATAACCCCAGCCTTCAAGACGCAGGGATACCAACGGCATGCTGACACCCAGGGCCAGGCCAACGCTGAGTACCGACGCCAGCACGGCGAAATAAGTCGCCCAACGCATTGCCACGCTCCTGTGGATAATTCTGGTTCGCAAAACGAACTGTAGAAGCGAGCTTATGTGGGAGCCGGCTTGCCTGCGATACAGCCTCGGTGTGTCAGCCACACCTCAGTGATGCTATCGCAGGCAAGCCAGCTCCCACACAGGCTCGCTCCTACAGGGGGGATCAGCCGTGTTGCTTAGAGCTTGATCCAGGTCGCCTTCAGCTCGGTGTACTTGTCGAATGCATGCAGCGACTTGTCGCGGCCATTACCCGACTGCTTGAAACCACCGAACGGTGCAGTCATGTCGCCGCCGTCGTACTGGTTAACCCACACGCTGCCGGCGCGCAGAGCCTTGGCCGTCAGGTGTGCCTTGGAGATATCCGCCGTCCACACCGCCGCAGCCAGGCCGTATTGGGTGTCGTTGGCGATCGCGATGGCTTCTTCGGCGCTGTCGAAAGTGATCACCGACAGGACCGGGCCAAAGATCTCTTCCTGGGCGATCTTCATGGCATTGGTCACGCCGTCGAAAATCGTCGGCTCGACGTAGGTGCCGCCGGACTCTTCCAAGGTGCGCTTGCCACCCGCGACCAGCTTGGCGCCATCGGCGTGGCCAGCTTCAATGTACGAAAGCACGGTGTTCATCTGCTGCGTATCCACCAATGCACCCACAGTGGTGGCTGGGTCCAGTGGGTTGCCGGGTTTCCAGCCCTTGAGGGCCTCGATCACCAGCGGCAGGAAGGTGTCCTTGATCGAGCGCTCGACCAGCAGGCGCGAGCCGGCGGTGCAGACTTCGCCCTGGTTGAAGGCAATCGCACTGGCGGCAGATTCGGCCGCCGCTTGCAGATTCGGCGCGTCGGCAAACACGATGTTCGGGCTCTTGCCGCCAGCCTCCAGCCAGACACGCTTCATGTTCGATTCGCCGGAGCGGATCAACAGTTGCTTGGCGATCTTGGTCGAGCCCGTGAACACCAGGGTATCGACGTCCATATGCACCGCCAGAGCATTACCTACCGTGTGGCCATAGCCAGGCAGCACGTTGAACACGCCTTTTGGAATACCAGCCTCAACGGCCAACGCGGCGATGCGGATGGCGGTGAGCGGGGACTTTTCGGACGGCTTCAGGATGACAGAGTTGCCGGTGGACAGCGCCGGGCCGAGTTTCCAGCAGGCCATCATCAACGGGAAGTTCCACGGCACGATGGCGCCAACGACACCGACGGGCTCGCGGGTCACCAGGCCCAGTTGATCGTGGGGCGTGGCGGCGACTTCGTCGTAGATCTTGTCGATCGCCTCGCCGCTCCAGCTCAGGGCTTGCGCCGCGCCGGGGACGTCGATGTTCAGGGAATCGCTGATGGGTTTGCCCATGTCCAGGGTTTCGAGCAGCGCCAGCTCTTCGGCGTTAGCCTTGAGCAGCGCGGCGAAACGGATCATGACGGACTTGCGCTTGGCCGGCGCCAGGCGCGACCACACACCGGAATTGAAGGTGGCACGCGCATTTTCCACAGCGCGCTGGGCGTCGCTGGCATCACAGCTGGCGACAGTGGCCAGCAAGCGCCCATCCACCGGGCTGATGCATTCGAAGGTGTCACCGGAAACGGCGGCGGTGTATTCGCCATTGATATAGGCGCGGCCTTCGATTTTCAGAGCCTTGGCGCGTTGTTCCCAGTCGGCACGGGTCAGGGTGGTCATGCGAGTGTCCTCCTCTTATTGAATACAAGGGCCTGGGAGGTTTATCCCGGCGCCATCACGAATGCTTGCCCGGCCAGCCTGCTGTTCGGCTCAAGGCAACTGCCACCCTAAACCAGCGGCTGGGGATGTTTCAATATATTTGACAGAACGGCGGCAAACGCCCTTGCGATGTTCATTTTAATAAACATAGACTTTGGGCTCTCCAACCGCAGGCCAGACGGGAAATGCACATGAGCATCCAGGACATCGTCGATTTCAGCCAAGCCAACACCGCCCCCGAACGCTACCGCCCTGCCGCCGAGAAAATCCTCAAGGGCGATCCCGAGCAGACACTCTACAACCACTACAACAGCCCATGCGGCCAGATGAACGCTGGCGTCTGGGAAGGTGACGTGGGCCAGTGGAAGGTCAATTACACCGAGCATGAGTACTGCGAGATCGTGCAAGGCGTGTCGGTGTTGCGCGATGCCGAGGGGAATGCCAAGACCCTGCGCGCCGGCGACCGCTTTGTGGTCCCTGCCGGTTTCAGCGGTACCTGGGAAGTGCTGGAAGCGTGCCGCAAGATCTACGTGGTGTTTGAAGAGAAAGCCTGATCACCAAACCCCAGGCAAAAAAAAGCCCGCATCGTGAGATACGGGCTTTTTTTCACAAGGAAGAAAATCAATTACTTGATTTTGCCTTCTTTGTAGATCACGTGCTTGCGAACGCGCGGGTCGAACATTTTCTTTTCGAGCTTGTCCGGGGTAGTACGCTTGTTCTTGTCGGTAGTGTAGAAGTGACCAGTACCGGCGCTAGAGATCATTCGAATCAATTCACGCATGATAGAGCTCCTTAGATCTTGCCAGCGGCGCGGATTTCGGCCAGCACGACAGTGATGCCACGCTTGTCGATAATACGCATGCCTTTAGCAGATACACGCAGGCGAACAAAACGTTTCTCTTCTTCAACCCAGAAGCGGTGATGCTGCAGGTTCGGCAGGAAACGACGACGGGTTTTGTTATTTGCGTGGGAAATGTTATTCCCAGTCACCGGACCCTTACCGGTAACTTGACAGACTCTCGACATGCCTCAGCCCTCTAAAACCACATGCCCAACCCGGCATGGGTTGGCCGCTTAATCTCTCAGTCATTTGGCGCCAGGCGCCGCGTTTCTTTAGGGTCTTACCGGCTACACCTACAGTGAAGGAACCGGGCCCCTAGAAAAGAGCGCTGCTTTATACCAGAAAGACCCCAGTGCAACAACAACCTGTGTACTTTTAGCAGCGTAAATCTTGGCCACAAGTGCCTGAACCGCTGCCAGGAGGGGCCGCTGTAACAGCCGACCGCTCGTCGCACAGAATGATTTACAACGCCTGCGGTCACAGGGAAGTGCACGGCGAAACACGCTGAGGCGCCATCAAAACAGCATTTTGGCCAAAAGCACAGGCAAAAATGGGCTAGTCATTTATCAATCAGACCTCTACGGTAGGCTTTTTCCAGACTGCACTCGCAGATGGGCCTTCGATCTGCACAGGAAACCGAATATGCGCCTCGCTGCCCTACCGCTATTGCTTGCCCCTCTCTTTATTGCGCCGATGGCCGTTGCGGCCACCAACTTGAGCGTATGCACCGAGGCCAGCCCCGAAGGGTTCGATGTGGTGCAGTACAACTCACTGACCACCACCAACGCCTCGGCCGACGTGCTGATGAACCGTTTGGTGGAATTCGACGCGGCCAGTGGCAAGTTGGTACCGAGCCTTGCAGATAGCTGGGAAGTGTCGCCCGATGGGCTGACGTACACCTTCAAACTGCACCCCGATGTGAAATTCCATCGCACCAGCTATTTCAGCCCAAGCCGCACCCTGACGGCCGAAGATGTACGCTTCAGCTTCGAGCGCATGCTCGACCCGGCCAACCCGTGGCACAAGATCGCCCAGAGCGGCTTTCCTCACGCCCAATCCCTGCAATTGCCGGCACTGGTCAAGAAAATCGACGCCCTTGACCCACTGACCGTGCGCTTCACCCTCGACCATGCCGATTCCACCTTCCTCCCAGCACTGAGCATGGGCTTTGCGTCGATCTATCCGGCTGAATATGCCGATAAATTGCTCAAGGCCGGCACACCCGAGAAGCTCAACAGCCAGCCAATCGGCACCGGCCCGTTTGTGTTCGTGCGTTTCCAGAAAGATGCCGTGGTGCGTTACAAGGCCAACCCGGACTACTTCGCCGGCAAACCGGCGGTGGACAACCTGATTTTCGCCATCACCCCGGACGCCAACGTACGCCTGCAGAAGCTGCACCGCGATGAATGCCAGATCGCCCTGTCACCCAAGCCTCTGGATGTGGGCGAGGCCGAAAAAGACGCGGCGCTGAAGGTGGAAAAAACCGCAGCCTTCATGACCGCGTTCGTCGCCATCAACAGCCAGCACCCACCACTGGACAAGCCCGAAGTGCGCCAGGCGATCAACCTGGCCTTTGATAAGGGCAGCTACCTCAAGGCCGTGTTCGAAGGCACCGCCGAAGCGGCCAACGGTGTCTACCCGCCGAACACCTGGAGCTATGCCAAAGAGTTGCCAGGCTACCCGCAGGACCTCGCCAAAGCCAAGGCGTTGCTGGGCCGCGCCGGGCTCAAGGACGGTTTCAAAACCACGATATGGACCCGCCCTACCGGCAGCCTGCTGAACCCCAACCCGAACCTAGGCGCCCAACTGTTGCAGGCCGACCTGGCCAAGGTTGGCATCCAGGCCGAGATTCGCGTGATCGAATGGGGCGAGTTGATCCGCCGCGCCAAGGCCGGCGAGCACGACTTGCTGTTCATGGGCTGGGCTGGGGACAACGGCGACCCGGATAACTTCCTGACGCCGCAGTTCTCCTGCGCCGCGGTGAAGTCCGGCACCAACTTTGCCCGCTATTGCGACCCCACCCTGGATAAGTTGATCAATGCGGGCAAAACCACCAGTGAGCAAGGTGTGCGCAGCAAGCTGTATCAGCAGGCCCAGGCGCAGATCCAGCAACAGGCGCTGTGGCTGCCACTGGCGCATCCGACGGCGTTTGCCTTGACCCGCAAGAACATCCAGGGGTACCAGGTAAGCCCGTTCGGGCGCCAGGACTATTCGAAAGTCAGCCTCAAGCCCTAAGCAGCAAGCTGCAAGCCCACTTGAAGCTTGCAGCTTGAACCTGGCCGCTGCCGCTCTAAAGCCAACCGTATTCAGCCATCGACAGGGGGTCACCATCCCCCACGATGATGTGGTCCAGCACCCGCACATCCACCACGTCCAGCGCCTTTTGCAGCAGCTTGGTCAATTTTCGATCAGCCGCGCTGGGCTCCGTGCTTCCCGACGGATGGTTATGACACAGGATCAATGCCGCCGAGTTGTACGCCAAGGCGCGCTTGACCACCTGTCGCGGGTAGACAATCGCAGCGTCGATCGTGCCTTGGGACATGACCTCGAACCCTAGCACCCGATGCTTGGAGTCCAGGAACAGGCAGCCGAAGATCTCATGGGGCTCATGGCGCAGCAGTGCCTTGAGGTACTCGCGCACGGCCAGCGGGCTTTCCAGCACAGAGTCAGTCCGCAAGCGCTCGGCCAGGTGGCGCCGGGACATCTCAAGCACCGCCTGCAACTGGGCAAACTTCGCCGGCCCCAGCCCCAGATGCTGGCTGAACAGCGTCTGGCTGGCCTCCAGTAACGGGCGCAGGCCACCGAATTGCGCCAACAGATGGCGCGCCAGATCCACCGCACTTCGGCCGGCCACCCCCGTACGCAGGAAGATCGCCAACAGCTCGGCATCGGACAGGCTCGCCGCGCCGCCTTCCAATAACTTCTCCCGTGGACGCTCTGCCACGGGCCAATCACGAATACTCATCCCACCTCCCTGTATCTGCTCCGCTGTTGCCCGGCGGGCGCTGTGTTATCGTAGGGCCCTCTTTTTTGCCTGCGATTTCACCTGGGGAGGGGTCATCGCAGGTGTCATTGAACTGGCATCACTGAACTGGAAAGGCAAACCAATGCAGCGTCTGTATCGGAAACGCATCGTTCTCGGCGTCGGCGGCGGCATTGCCGCCTACAAGAGCGCAGAGTTGGTTCGCAGGCTCCTGGACCAGGGCGCCGAGGTGCGCGTGGTCATGACCCGTGGTGGCAGTGAGTTCATCACCCCGCTGACCATGCAAGCGTTGTCCGGCCACCCGGTTCACCTCGACCTGCTGGACCCGGCCGCAGAAGCCGCCATGGGCCATATCGAACTGGCCAAATGGGCCGACCTGGTGCTGATAGCCCCGGCCACTGCCGACCTGATCGCCCGCCTGGCCCAGGGCATTGCCGATGACCTGCTCACCACCCTGGTATTGGCCACCGACGCCACCGTCGCTATCGCACCGGCCATGAACCAGGCCATGTGGCGCGATCCGGCCACCCAGGCCAATACCCAACTCCTGCAAACCCGCGGCCTCAAGGTGTTCGGCCCGGCTTCCGGCAGCCAGGCCTGCGGCGACGTCGGCCTGGGCCGCATGCTCGAAGCAACGGACCTCGCGCAATGCGCCGCCGAGTGCTTCCAGCATCTGGCCCTGACCGGCAAGCACGTGCTGATCACCGCCGGCCCGACCCAGGAAAACATCGACCCGGTGCGCTACATCACCAACCATAGCTCAGGAAAAATGGGCTTCGCGTTGGCAGAAGCTGCGGTCGAGGCAGGCGCACGGGTCACACTGATCACCGGCCCGGTACATTTGCCGACCCCTGATCGCGTTACGCGTATCGACGTAGTCAGCGCCCGGGACATGTTGGCGGCCTGCGAAGCCGCCATTCCCTGCGACCTGTTTATCGCCTCGGCAGCGGTTGCGGATTACCGCCCGGAGGTCGTGGCCCCGCAGAAGCTCAAGAAAGACCCTACGAGCGGCGACGGCCTGCTCCTGCAAATGGTGCGTAACCCGGACATTCTGGCCACCATCGCTACCCGTGCGGACCGTCCGTTCAGCGTCGGCTTCGCTGCCGAGACCGAGCACCTGCTGGACTACGCCGCACGCAAACTGAAAGACAAAAACCTCGACCTGATCGTTGCCAATGATGTCGCCAACCCGAGCATCGGCTTCAACAGCGAGGAAAATGCGTGCAGCGTGATCGACCGTGAACTGCACGCCACCCTTTTCGCCCAGACCAGCAAGGGCAAGATTGCCCGCCAACTGATCTCTTTTATCGCCCAACGGCTGAACCAGGTTTAATGTCCATGCACGCTTTGCAAGCCAAGATTCTCGACCCACGCCTCGGCAACGACTTTCCGCTGCCGGCCTACGCCACGCCGGGCTCCGCCGGCCTGGACCTGCGCGCCATGCTCAAGCAAGACACCGTCCTTGAGCCGGGCCAGACCATCCTGATTCCCACTGGCCTGTCGATCTATGTCGGCGATCCTGGCCTGGCGGCGCTGATCCTGCCGCGCTCCGGCCTGGGTCACAAACATGGCATCGTGCTCGGCAACCTGGTCGGCCTGATCGACTCCGACTACCAGGGCGAGTTGATGGTGTCGTGCTGGAACCGTGGCCAGACTGCTTTCAACATCGCCGTCGGCGAGCGCATTGCCCAGTTGGTATTGGTGCCGGTGGTGCAGGCGCATTTCGAATTGGTACAGGAATTCGACGAAACCCAACGTGGTGCAGGCGGTTTTGGGCATTCCGGCAGTCACTGACTAAGCTGAACGTGGCCGGGCGCAATCGTCCGGCCACGCACCGCCGCCCGGCCTTTCAGGATAAAGAATGCGCGGAAATGATCATCGAGATTTCTATAATGAAATCAAAGGATTACGTAAAAATAATGCCGAGACCGAAGCGCCGATGGCATTTTTACACCACGAACTCTCTGCCGAAAACGCCGTCATACCCTTCAGTTTGAGCCTGCCGGCCAGCCACATCAGGCCCGCCTTGCCCCCTTTCAGATGGAGTTTCCCCCGCAATGAGTACCGCAGCCCGCGTAGCCCCGACCTTTCCCGACAGCATTTTTCGCGCCTATGACATCCGTGGTGTGGTCCCCAAGACCCTGACCGCCGAAACCGCCTACTGGATCGGCCGCGCCATCGGCTCCCAGAGCCTCGCCCAAGGCGAACCCAACGTCTCGGTAGGCCGTGACGGCCGCTTGTCCGGCCCGGAATTGGTCGAGCAACTGATCCAGGGCCTGGCTGACAGCGGCTGCCATGTCAGCGACGTCGGCCTGGTGCCAACCCCCGCGCTGTACTACGCCGCCAACGTACTGGCGGGCAAATCCGGGGTCATGCTCACGGGCAGCCACAACCCATCGGATTACAACGGCTTCAAGATCGTCATCGCTGGCGACACCCTGGCCAATGAACAGATCCAGGCCCTGCACACCCGCCTGAAGACCAACGACTTGACCAGCGGCACCGGCAGCATCACCAAAGTCGACATCCTGCAACGCTACTCCGATGAAATCACTCGCGACGTCAAGCTCGCCCGCCGCTTGAAAGTCGTGGTGGATTGCGGCAACGGCGCAGCGGGTGTGATTGCCCCGCAATTGCTTGAAGCCCTGAACTGCGAAGTGATCCCACTGTTCTGCGAAGTGGACGGCAACTTCCCCAACCATCACCCGGACCCAGGCAAGCCGGAAAACCTGGTAGACCTGATTGCCAAGGTCAAGGAAGTGGGCGCCGACGTCGGCTTGGCCTTCGATGGCGACGGCGACCGTGTGGGCGTGGTGACCGAAACCGGCGAGATCGTGTTCCCGGACCGCCTGTTGATGCTGTTTGCTCGAGACGTGGTTGCACGCAATGCCAACGCCGAGATCATCTTCGATGTGAAATGCACTCGTCGCCTGACGCCATTGATCAAGGAATACGGTGGTCGCCCGCTAATGTGGAAGACCGGTCACTCGTTGATCAAAAAGAAAATGAAGGAAACCGGCGCGCTGTTGGCCGGTGAAATGAGCGGTCACGTGTTCTTCAAAGAACGTTGGTTCGGGTTTGACGATGGTATCTACAGTGCCGCTCGCCTGCTGGAGATCCTCAGCAAGGAGAAATCCACGGCCGAAGAGCTGTTTCAGACCTTCCCGAATGATATTTCTACACCAGAGATCAATATCCATGTGACCGAGGAGAGCAAATTCAGCATCATTGACGCATTGCACGATGCGCAATGGGGTGAAGGCGCCAACCTGACCACCATTGATGGTGTGCGAGTCGATTACGCCAAAGGCTGGGGCCTGGTTCGCGCGTCCAACACCACACCGGTGCTGGTCCTGCGTTTCGAGGCGGATACCGAGGCTGAGTTGCAGCGCATCAAGGACGTGTTCCACGCCCAGTTGAAACGTGTTGCCCCTGATCTCCAATTACCGTTCTGATTTTTGCCCGGAGCCCTGAATGACCCTCGAACGCGAAGCCGCTGCCAACACCGCCAAGGTCCTGTCCGAAGCGTTGCCTTACATTCGACGCTACGTCGGCAAGACGCTGGTGATCAAGTACGGCGGCAATGCCATGGAAAGCGATGAGCTGAAAACCGGCTTTGCCCGCGACATCGTGCTGATGAAGGCTGTGGGGATCAACCCCGTGGTCGTCCACGGCGGCGGCCCGCAAATTGGCGACCTGCTCAAGCGTTTGTCGATCGAGAGTCACTTCATCGATGGCATGCGTGTCACTGACGCGCAAACCATGGACGTGGTGGAAATGGTCCTCGGCGGCCAGGTCAACAAAGACATCGTCAACCTGATCAACCGCCACGGCGGCAGCGCCATCGGCCTGACCGGCAAGGATGCCGAGCTGATCCGCGCGAAAAAGCTCACCGTTACCCGTAAGACACCCGAAATGACCCAGCCGGAAATCATCGATATCGGCCAGGTGGGCGAAGTCATCGGCATCAACACCGATTTGCTCAACCTGCTGGTCAAGGGCGACTTCATCCCGGTAATTGCGCCGATCGGCGTGGGTGCTAATGGCGAGTCCTATAACATCAACGCCGATCTGGTAGCCGGTAAGGTGGCGGAAGCACTGAAGGCTGAAAAGCTGATGCTGCTGACCAACATCGCCGGCTTGATGGACAAGGAAGGCAAGGTACTGACCGGCTTGACTACCCAGCAGGTAGACGACCTGATCGCCGACGGCACCATCTACGGCGGCATGTTGCCGAAGATCCGTTGCGCACTGGAAGCGGTGCAGGGCGGCGTCGGCAGCTCGCTGATCCTGGATGGCCGCGTGCCAAATGCAATCCTGTTGGAAATCTTCACCGATACCGGTGTGGGCACGCTGATCAGTAACCGCAAGCGTCCTTGATCGCTGCAAAGCAAAAGGCCCCGCTCAATTGAATTGAGCGGGGCCTTTTGTTTGTAAACAGTTCACATGTGGGAGCTGGCTTGCCTGCGATGACGGCAGTACATGCAAAAATGCACCGCCTGACACACCGCTATCGCGGGCAAGCCCGCTCCCACAGGATTCAGTGTCAGACGCCGAACTGCTCGCGGTATGCACGCACAGCCGGCAAATGTTGCTTGAGCTGCGGGTCGTCTTCCAGGAACTGCAACACCTGGTTCAACGACACGATGCTCACCACCGGAATGCCGAAGTCACGCTCCACTTCCTGGATCGCCGACAACTCACCGTTGCCGCGCTCCTGGCGGTTCAAGGCGATCAGCACACCGGCAGCCTTGGCGCCGTCCTGGGAAGCGATGATCTGCATCACTTCACGGATAGCAGTACCCGCGGTGATCACGTCATCGATGATCAGCACATCGCCGGCCAATGGCGCGCCGACCAGGCTGCCACCTTCACCATGGGCCTTGGCTTCCTTACGGTTGAAACACCACGGCAAGTCCTGCCCGTGATGCTCCGCCAGGGCTACCGCCGTCGCCGCTGCCAGGGGAATACCCTTGTAGGCCGGGCCAAAGAGTACGTCGAAGGAAATACCGCTCTCAACGATGGCTGCCGCATAGAAACGGCCCAGCTGAGCCAGGGCCGAACCTGAGTTGAACAGGCCCGCATTGAAGAAGTACGGGCTGGTGCGCCCGGACTTGAGGGTGAACTCACCGAAGCGTAAAACGCCGCGATCGATGGCAAAACGAATGAAATCGCGCTGATACGCCTGCATGAAAAAAGCCTCAGATACCACGGATTTAGCTAATTGGGTGGACGGCGTGTATCATACACGCACGCGATTTTTGGGGCCATTTATGCGGATCATCAGTGTGAACGTTAATGGTATTCAGGCTGCAGTCGAGCGTGGTTTGCTCAGTTGGCTGCAAGCACAGAATGCCGACGTCATCTGCCTGCAGGACACCCGTGCCTCCGCCTTTGAACTGGACGACCCAGCCTTCCAACTGGATGGCTACTTCCTTTATGCCTGCGATGCCGAAGTGCCCACCCAAGGTGGCGTGGCTTTGTACTCGCGGTTGCAACCCAAGGCGGTCATCAGCGGCCTCGGCTTCGAGACAGCCGACCGCTACGGGCGTTACCTGCAAGCCGATTTCGACAAGGTCAGCATCGCGACCTTGCTGCTTCCTTCCGGGCAGAACGGCGATGAAGACTTGAACCAGAAATTCAAGCTAATGGACGATTTCGCCCGTTACCTGGATAAACAGCGACGCAAACGTCGCGAGTACATTTATTGTGGCTCGCTGTACGTGGCGCAACAGAAGCTGGATATCAAGAACTGGCGCGACAGCCAGCAATCCCCGGGCTTCCTGGCGCCAGAACGCGCCTGGATGGACGAGATTGTCGGCAACATGGGCTATGTCGATGCCCTGCGCGAAGTCAGCCGCGAAGGCGACCAGTACAGCTGGTGGCCAGATAACGAACAGGCTGAGATGCTCAACCTGGGCTGGCGTTTCGACTACCAGCTGCTGACCCCAGGTCTGCGCCGGTTCGTACGCAGTGCACGCCTGCCGCGCCAGCCGCGCTTCTCGCAGCACGCGCCGCTGATCGTGGACTACGACTGGACATTGACCATCTGAGGTCGTTTTCCAGGCACAAAAAAACCGACAGTGATGTCGGTTTTTTTGTGGCCGCTCGGTTACTTGACCAGACGCCAGGTCCACGGATAGCGATAGGCAATGCCTTTGTTGGCCTTGATACCGGCGATGATCGTCAGTATCAATGCACCAATCACCAGCACGGTCATCAGCAAGAAGCCAACGACCACGAAGCCCAGCAACAGGCACACCAGCCAGGCGATCGCCACGGTGATCTGGAAATTCAGCGCCTCCTTGCCTTGGTCATCGATGAGCGGGTCCATGTCCTTCTTGAACTGCCACAGGATCAACGGCCCCAGCAAGCTGCCGAAGGGGAATACCAACCCCAGAAATGCCGCAAAATGACACAACATTGCCCACTGGCGTACTTCCTTGGACGGTGCCGGAACCGGCAACTGGCTGTCATTCATGGCGTTTCTCCTTGGGCCGACTCAGTCACCCAGCGCGGCGTTCTGCAATTCAAAAATTTCGGTCATGCCTTTCTGGGCCAAGGCCAGCATGGCGTTGAGCTCAGCCGGCTGGAATGGCGCGCCTTCAGCAGTGCCCTGCACTTCGATGAAACCACCGGTGCTGGTCATGACCACGTTGAGGTCGGTCTCGGCGGCCGAGTCTTCCAGGTAGTCCAGGTCCAGCACAGGCTCGCCCTGGTACATGCCAACCGACACAGCGGCGATCATCTGCTTGAGCGGGTCACCCGCTTTCAGGCCGCCACGCTTCTTGATGACTTTCAAAGCGTCGACCAGGGCCACCATGGCGCCGGTGATGGACGCCGTGCGGGTACCGCCGTCAGCCTGGATCACGTCGCAGTCGACGTAGAGGGTGACGTCACCCAGCTTGGACATATCCAGGGCGGCACGCAGGGAACGGCCGATCAGGCGCTGGATTTCCAGGGTACGCCCGCCTTGCTTGCCACGGCTGGCTTCACGCTGGTTACGCTCGCCAGTGGCGCGCGGCAGCATGCCGTATTCAGCGGTCAACCAACCCTGGCCCTGGCCCTTGAGGAAGCGCGGCACGCCGTTTTCGACGCTGACAGTGCAGATGACCTTGGTATCGCCAAACTCGACCAGTACGGATCCCTCGGCGTGTTTGGTGTAGTTGCGGGTGATGCGGATCGAGCGGAGCTGATCGGCAGCGCGACCACTTGGACGTTTCATAGGGGATACCTGTACTGAGGACGAAAAACTGCCGAGCATTATAGAGCCGCAAGCCGGTTCGAGGCACTTCTAAAAAATTCGGTTACGAATGGTCAGGCGCTCGGCCATTGTTTTGGCGCACCCGCCCCACTGCGCTACACTCCTGCGCCTTCGCAGCCTGTCGGCTTCAATTTACCCATCAGCCCGTATTTGCGGGACTGCATCGCGAGGTACCTCCATGGTGCACAGCATGACCGCCTTCGCCCGTGTCGAAAAAGCCGGGGTTCAAGGCACCCTCAGCTGGGAACTGCGCTCGGTCAACAGCCGTTACCTGGAGCCGCACCTGCGCCTGCCAGAGTCATTCCGCGACCTTGAAGGCGCGGTTCGTGAAGCGCTGCGCCAGGGCATTTCCCGTGGCAAGCTGGAATGCACTCTGCGCTTTACCGAAGAAACCACCGGCAAGCCGCTGCAGGTCGACCGAGACCGCGCCGCCCAACTGGTGGCCGCGGCCGAAACCATCGCCGGCCTGATCAAACAGCCAGCCGCATTGAACCCTCTGGAAGTATTGGCCTGGCCCGGCGTGCTGGTGGCCGACGCGGCAGACCCACAGGCCTTGAATGCCGAAGCCCTCGCCCTGTTCAACCAGGGCCTGAAGGAGCTCAAGGCCGGCCGTGAACGCGAAGGCGCCGAACTGGCGCGCCTGATCAACGAGCGGCTGACATCGATCGAAGCCGACGTAGTGACCCTGCGCGAATTGGTACCGCAGATGCTCGCCACGCAGCGCCAGAAGGTCCTCGACCGCTTCACCGACATGAAGGCCGACCTCGATCCGACGCGCCTGGAACAGGAAATGGTCCTGCTCGCGCAGAAGAGCGACGTGGCCGAAGAACTCGACCGCCTGAGCACCCACATCCTTGAAGTGCGCCGCGTACTCAAGTCCGGCGGTGCCGCCGGTCGGCGCCTGGACTTCCTGATGCAGGAACTCAACCGCGAAGCCAATACACTGGGCTCCAAGGCGTTCGACCCGCGCAGCACCACGGCGGCGGTCAACCTCAAAGTGTTGATCGAGCAAATGCGCGAACAAGTACAGAATATTGAGTAAGGCACCCTCCATGACCCATAGCACCGGCACCCTTTACATCATTTCCGCCCCTTCGGGCGCGGGCAAGAGCAGCTTGGTCAAGGCCTTGACCGACGCTGACGAGCAGATCCGCATTTCGGTCTCGCATACCACCCGCGCCATGCGCCCGGGCGAAGTGGACGGCGTGCACTATCACTTTGTCGAGCGTACCGAATTCGTCAAGATGATCGAACACGGGGATTTCCTGGAGCGCGCCGAAGTGTTCGGCAACCTCTACGGCACCTCGCAGAGCCACCTGCAACAGACCCTGGACGAAGGCCACGACCTGATTCTGGAGATCGACTGGCAGGGCGCCGAACAAGTGCGCCAGCTGATGCCCAAGGCGCGCTCCATCTTCATCCTGCCGCCATCGCTCCAAGCCCTGCACCAACGCCTGACCAACCGCGGCCAGGACAGCGATGAGATCATCGAGGGCCGCATGCGTGAAGCCGTCAGCGAGATGAGCCACTACGTCGACTACGACTACCTGATCATCAATGACGACTTTACCCACGCCCTGGATGATTTGAAGGCGATTTTCCGCGCCAACCAACTGCAGCAAAAGCGCCAACAGCAGCGTTTCGGCAAATTACTCGCCGAATTGCTCGGCTGATTGACTCTTCCCAAAACAGCTGCAAGGGCCTTACATTGGCACTTGTAGCGGTTTTGCGAAGGCCTGCGAAAAATCAGCGCTTCCCTAAACGCTGGTGATTTTTTAAACTGCTCAGTCCGCTCGCCCAACCGGGCAGCGCGCATCTTGCATTCGCTCCGAGGAATACCATGGCCCGCGTAACCGTTGAAGACTGCCTAGAACACGTGGATAACCGCTTTGAGCTGGTCATGCTCTCTACCAAGCGTGCCCGTCAACTGGCCACTGGCGGCAAAGAGCCTCTGGTCCAGTGGGAAAACGACAAGCCTACCGTTGTAGCCCTGCGTGAAATCGCTGAAGGCCTGATGAGCTACGAGTTCATCGCCAACGCCGAAATCGTTGAAGACGAACCGCTGTTTGCAGCGTTCGAAGGCGAGTCCAACGAGGACGTCTAAGCCTATGCCTGGTCGACGTAGCACGGCGCGGGGTCACAGCCATCGGCAGGAGTTCACACTTTGCCGAGCATAGACGCCCTCGCCGATCGCTTAT
Organism: Pseudomonas sp. MYb193; assembly: GCF_002966775.1. NCBI lineage: Bacteria > Pseudomonadati > Pseudomonadota > Gammaproteobacteria > Pseudomonadales > Pseudomonadaceae > Pseudomonas > Pseudomonas sp. MYb193. The sequence continues at coordinate 6,005,856 of NZ_CP023269.1, forward strand.
CGGCCTACCTCGGCGCAGACCAGGTCAACCTGGTTCGCCGAGCGTATTTCTACGCCGAACAAGCCCACGACGGCCAACGCCGACGTAGCGGCGAGGCGTATGTCACCCATCCTCTTGCGGTGGCCAATATTCTTGCCGACATGCACATGGACCATCAGAGCCTGATGGCCGCGATGCTGCATGACGTGATCGAAGACACCGGCATTGCCAAGGAAGCGCTCAGTGCGCAATTTGGCGAAACCGTGGCCGAACTGGTCGATGGGGTCAGCAAGCTGACCCAGATGAACTTCGAGACCAAGGCCGAAGCCCAGGCGGAAAACTTCCAGAAGATGGCCATGGCCATGGCCCGAGACATTCGGGTGATCCTGGTCAAGCTGGCCGATCGGCTGCACAACATGCGCACGCTGGAAGTGCTGTCTGGCGAAAAGCGCCGGCGCATCGCCAAGGAAACCCTGGAAATCTATGCACCCATCGCCAACCGGCTGGGCATGCACGCCATTCGTATCGAATTCGAAGACCTGGGCTTTAAAGCCATGCACCCCATGCGTTCGGCGCGCATCTACCAGGCGGTCAAGCGCGCACGGGGCAACCGCAAGGAAATCGTCAACAAGATCGAAGAGTCCCTGAGCCATTGCCTGGCGATCGACGAGATCGAGGGCGAGGTCAGCGGTCGGCAGAAGCACATCTACGGCATCTATAAAAAGATGCGCGGCAAGCGTCGGGCCTTCAACGAGATCATGGACGTCTATGCGTTCCGGATCATCGTCGACAAAGTCGATACCTGCTACCGCGTACTGGGCGCTGTACATAATTTGTACAAGCCCCTGCCGGGCCGCTTCAAGGACTACATCGCAATTCCCAAGGCCAACGGCTACCAGTCGCTGCATACCACCCTGTTTGGCATGCACGGCGTGCCGATCGAGATCCAGATCCGCACCCGCGAAATGGAAGAGATGGCCAACAACGGCATCGCCGCCCACTGGCTGTACAAGTCCAGCGGCGACGAGCAGCCCAAAGGCACCCATGCTCGCGCGCGCCAATGGGTCAAGGGCGTGCTGGAAATGCAGCAACGTGCCGGCAACTCCCTGGAATTTATCGAAAGCGTGAAGATCGACCTGTTCCCGGACGAGGTCTACGTATTCACGCCCAAAGGCCGGATCATGGAGCTGCCCAAAGGCTCCACGGCGGTCGACTTTGCCTACGCGGTGCACACCGATGTCGGTAACAGCTGCATCGCCTGTCGCATCAACCGGCGCCTGGCCCCGCTGTCCGAACCGCTGCAAAGCGGTTCCACGGTAGAGATCGTCAGCGCACCGGGCGCTCGCCCGAACCCGGCCTGGCTCAACTTTGTGGTCACCGGCAAGGCGCGTACGCATATTCGCCACGCACTGAAATTGCAGCGCCGCTCCGAGTCCATCAGCCTGGGCGAACGCCTGCTGAACAAGGTGCTCAACGGCTTCGACAGCGCCCTGGACAAGATCCCGCAAGAGCGCGTGCAAGCGATGCTCCACGAGTACCGCCAGGAAACCATCGAAGACCTGTTGGAAGATATCGGCCTGGGCAACCGCATGGCCTACGTGGTTGCACGCCGCCTGCTGGGCGAAGGCGAACAGTTGCCGAGCCCCGAAGGCCCACTGGCGATTCGCGGCACCGAGGGCCTGGTGCTCAGCTACGCCAAATGTTGCACGCCGATCCCGGGCGACCCGATTGTTGGCCACTTGTCCGCAGGCAAAGGCATGGTGGTGCACCTGGACAACTGCCGCAACATCACCGAAATCCGCCACAACCCGGAAAAATGCATCCAGCTCTCGTGGGCCAAAGATGTCACCGGCGAATTCAACGTCGAACTGCGGGTTGAGCTGGAACACCAGCGCGGCCTCATCGCCCTGCTGGCCAGCAGTGTCAACGCAGCCGACGGCAATATCGAGAAAATCAGCATGGACGAACGCGATGGTCGCATCAGCGTGGTCCAACTGGTGGTCAGCGTGCACGACCGCGTGCACCTGGCCCGCGTGATCAAAAAGTTGCGCGCCTTGACCGGTGTGATCCGCATCACCCGCATGCGTGCATAACCGATCCATTACAAGGAGTCATTCATGACCAAGACAGTTATCACCAGCGATAAAGCTCCAGCCGCCATCGGCACTTATTCCCAGGCGATCAAGGCGGGCAACACCGTCTACATGTCCGGCCAGATCCCGTTGGACCCAAAGACCATGGAACTGGTTGAAGGCTTCGAAGCCCAGACCGTGCAGGTCTTTGAAAACCTCAAGTCCGTGGCTGAAGCTGCCGGTGGTTCGTTCAAGGACATCGTCAAGCTGAACATCTTCCTCACCGACCTCAGCCACTTTGCCAAGGTCAACGAGATCATGGGCAAGTACTTCGAACAACCTTACCCAGCCCGCGCCGCCATCGGCGTCGCCGCCCTGCCAAAGGGCGCACAGGTTGAGATGGACGCCATTCTGGTCATCGAGTAAAACACCCGGCGCAGCCCAAACAGGCTGCGCCGACTTCGTTTCAGAAGGATTTCGTAATGCGCAAAGCGCTTGTAGCCTCCTCGTTGCTCGCCCTGTTGCTCGGCGGCTGTGCCAGCAACCCCGCCGACCTGGATGTAAGCGGTACCTGGATCAACCAGGCCGCCATCGACGCGGCAGCCAAGGGCGGCCCTTTGCGTGAAGCCCTGCAGTCCTATGGCCCCAACCTCGAGTGGGAGGTCAACACCAAGGCCTTGCAGGCGCGCTACTACAACGGTTTTGAAGTGGCGGAAGGCAAGTTGTCGGGTGAAAAACCCGGCGCGTGGAGCGTGGACTTCTATGGCAGCTCAGCCACCGAACTCAAGCGCAAAGGCAGGCAACTGCTGCAAGTGGCCAACGACAATGAGCCCGAACAGCTGTTTGCTCGCGCCAAAGAACCCGCACCGGAAGGCGCGCCACTGGGCGCCACCTTCGAGCGCGCGCTGTATGCGGCCTATATGGGCGGCGACTGGAAGATCAGCGACGGCACCGGCAGCGGTGCCACGGTGCAGTTCCAGGCAGACGGCAAGGTCGCCGGCCTGCCGGGGGTTGATCGCTACTCACTCTGCCTGGCAGGCGATTGCGCCTCCATGAGCGGCGGCTACGACAGCATCTGGCTGCAACTGGACGGCCAGGGCAACCCATGGATCTTCACGCGCAAGGGTAAACAACTGGAGATCTTCCAGGCGATCAATACCGCGCAGGCCGATGAAGTACCTTCGTTTACGCCAGGCCCTCGCCAATGGTTGCTTGAGAAGTAATAAAAGCCTCGCCCAAATCCAAATGTGGGAGCTGGCTTGCCTGCGATGACGGTATTACATCCAACAAAGATGTGATTGATATACCGCTATCGCAGGCAAGCCAGCCCCCACATTTTTTGCCGCGCTTCAGCCTTTCAGAATCGCCGCATAGCCTTCCCGGTAAGTCGGGTATGTCGGCGTCCAGCCAAGCGCCTTGATACGTGCATTACTGCACTGCTTGCTCCCCGCACGCCGCACACTGGCGTCCTCGGCCCATTCGGTCACACCCAGGTACTCGCGCAACCAGGCCACCACCTCGGCCAGCGGTGCCGGTGCATCGTCAACGCCGATATAGACCTTGTCCAGCGAACCGCCCTTTTCCACATGTCGCAGCAAGAAGGCGAGCAGGCCCGCGGCGTCATCGGCGTGGATACGGTTGCCATACAACGGCGGGTCAACCGCTACGCGATAGCCTTGGCGAACTTGAGTGAGCAGCCATTCCCGACCCGGGCCGTAAATCCCGGTCAGTCGCACGATGGTCGCTGGAATACCGCTGTTGAGCGCCACCTGTTCAGCTTCCAGCATCACCTGCCCGGAATAGCCCTTCGCTTGCGTCTCGGACGTTTCGTCGACCCACTCGCCGTTTTGCTGCCCATACACACTGCTGCTGGAGACAAACAGCAAATGCTTGGGCGTCTGGCCGTAGTCTTCCAACCACTCCAACACATGCTGCAACCCTTGCACGTAGGCGGCGCGATAGCCGGCCTCGTCGTGGTCGGTGGCAGCGGCGCAGTACACCAGATAATCCACCCCGCCGATCGGCCAGGTGTCCGGGCAGTCCTTTTTGAACAGATCGCCGGCAATGCCGATCACGCCGTCGGGCAAGCGTGAAATATCGCGGCGCAGGCCGTGGACCTCCCATTCCGAGGCCAGCAATTGGCTAGCCAGCCGACTACCCACATCACCGCAACCGGCAATCACAACAGAAGGCGCAGACATCATAAAACTCCATTCTCAAAGGCGCAGATTAGCCGCGCGAGTGGATCAACGGCCAGTAAAAAGCGAAATAAAGTAACAGTGCCACTTTAGTTAACAAGAATTACTTGCAATAATAACCGCCCATTTGTCCTCGACCCTAAATGGTCTGGAAGGACGATCACCCATTTTTTCTCTCAGGTCCGGCCAGCATGACACGTCTTACAACCCCCGCTTCGCCAACCAAGCTTCACAGCCCCTCCCGCGCCTGGCGTGCGATTGCTGCGATGCTGTTCAGCGTACTGCTGGCACCGACCGCCGCATTCGCTGACGCCACTGCCCCAGCCGCTCCGGCAGCTGCCGAGCAAAATGCCGCTACTGCGGCAACGCCTGCCGTCGCGCCAGTGGCCACCGACCCGGCCCAGGCCGCCGGCGCCGCCGCACCTGCCGACGAAACCGGCGTGGTGCTGGAAGAAGACAACACCCTGGGCATGGCCCACGACTTGTCGCCATGGGGCATGTACCAGAATGCTGACGTGGTGGTGAAAGCCGTAATGATCGGCCTGGCCATTGCCTCGATCATCACCTGGACCATCTGGATTGCCAAAGGCTTCGAGCTGTTGGGCGCCAAGCGTCGTCTGCGCGCTGAAATCGTCCATCTGAAAAAAGCCACCACCCTCAAGGAAGCGAGCGAAACCGCGACCAAGAAGGGCACCCTGGCCAACCTGCTGGTGCACGACGCACTGGAAGAAATGCGCCTGTCGGCCAACACCCGTGAAAAAGAAGGCATCAAGGAGCGCGTCAGCTTCCGCCTTGAGCGCCTGGTAGCCGCCTGTGGCCGTAACATGAGCAGCGGCACCGGCGTACTCGCTACCATCGGTTCCACCGCACCCTTCGTCGGCCTGTTCGGTACCGTGTGGGGCATCATGAACAGCTTCATCGGCATCGCCAAAACCCAGACCACCAACCTCGCCGTCGTTGCCCCCGGCATCGCCGAAGCCCTGCTGGCTACCGCCCTGGGCCTGGTTGCCGCAATTCCTGCGGTGGTCATCTACAACGTCTTCGCCCGTTCGATTGCCGGCTACAAGGCCCAGGTGTCGGATGCGTCGGCAGAAGTCCTGTTGCTCGTCAGCCGTGACCTCGATCACCTGCCTACCGAGCGCAGCTCGCAACCGCACATGGTGAAAGTGGGGTAATCGGCCATGGGCCTGCATTTGAATCAAGGCGACGACGAACTCGTCGAGAACCACGAAATCAACGTCACGCCGTTTATCGACGTGATGCTGGTGCTGCTGATCATCTTCATGGTGGCGGCACCGCTGGCGACCGTGGACATCAAGGTGGACCTGCCCGCGTCCAGCGCCAAGCCGGCGCCGCGGCCGGAGAAGCCGATTTTCCTCAGCGTCAAGGCGGACCAACGCCTGTTCCTGGGCGAAGAAGAAGTCAAAGCCGAAACCCTGGGCCCGGTGCTGGATGCCAAAACCCAAGGCAAGAAAGACACGACCATCTTCTTCCAGGCCGACAAAGGCGTGGACTATGGCGACCTGATGAGCGTGATGGATGCCCTGCGGGCAGCCGGCTACCTCAAGGTAGGCCTGGTCGGACTTGAGACGGCAGCCAAGAAATGATCACGACGCGCCACAAACTGACGCGTTATGGCACCAGCCTCGCCGTCGTGCTGGGCGTGCATGCCGTCGCGATCATCATCGCGCTCCAATGGTCCGCGCCGCAGGCGATCCAGCTGCCACCCGCCGCCATGGTCATCGACCTGGCGCCGCTGCCAGCACCGCCGCCGCCTCCAGCACCGCCCAAGGTCGTTGCGCCGCCGCCACCACCGGTCGAAGAGCTGCCCCTGCCGAAGCTGGCCGAGGCGCCCAAGCCAACGATCCAGGTGCCCAAGCCGGTCAAGCCCAAACCCAAGCCACAACCGCCAAAGCCGGTGGAGAAGAAGCCCGAGCCACCCAAGGAGAAACCTTCCGAGGAGCCGCCGAGCGAAACGCCGCCGAGCAACGCACCTGCGCAGAAGTCCGCCCAGCCTACGCCAGGCCCGTCGGCACAGCAGCTGGCCGCCCAGGCATCCTGGCAAAGCACGTTGTTGGCGCATCTGCAGAAGTACAAGAAGTACCCGCCCGGCGCCCAACGCAGTGGCAAGGAAGGTATGAACCGCTTGCGCTTCGTGGTCGATGGCGAAGGTAATGTGCTGTCCTACGAACTGGAAGGCCGCTCCGGCAACGCCGACCTGGACCGTGCAACCCTGGAGATGATCCGCAAGGCTCAGCCGCTACCCAAGCCACCCGCCGATCTGCTGAAAAACGGCAGCGTCGAACTGGTCGCGCCGTTCGTTTACAACATCGACAAGCGTCGCCGCTGACAGAGCACTGTGGGAGGGACTGGTGCCCTCCCACATTCGCTTTATTACTTCAGTAAAATTCCGACACTCCCCACTCAATCCCCAGCAAAGTTCTGATAACGTGCGTCTATCGATTGCAGCCGGTATGCTTGGCCCGCAACCTCATGGACGCCCGCTATGACTCTTACAGAATTACGCTACATCGTGACCCTCGCCCAAGAACAGCACTTCGGCCATGCAGCCGAGCGTTGCCACGTGAGCCAGCCGACGCTGTCGGTGGGTGTGAAAAAGCTTGAAGACGAACTCGGTGTGCTGATTTTCGAGCGCAGCAAGAGCGCCGTGCGCCTCACCCCGGTGGGCGAAGGCATCGTTGCCCAGGCCCAGAAGGTCCTGGAACAGGCGCAAAGCATTCGCGAACTGGCCCAGGCCGGCAAGAACCAGCTGACCGCGCCGCTCAAGGTCGGCGCGATCTACACGGTCGGCCCCTACCTGTTCCCGCACCTGATCCCGCAACTGCATCGCGTCGCACCGCAGATGCCGCTGTATATCGAAGAAAACTTCACCCACGTGCTGCGCGATAAACTGCGCAACGGCGAGCTGGACGCGATCATCATCGCCCTGCCCTTCAACGAAGCGGACGTGCTGACCCTGCCGCTCTACGACGAGCCGTTCTACGTGCTGATGCCAGCCTCCCACCCGTGGACCAAGAAGGACACCATCGACGCCGGCCTGCTCAATGACAAGAGCCTGCTGCTGCTCGGTGAAGGCCACTGCTTCCGCGACCAGGTGCTGGAAGCCTGCCCGACCCTGACCAAGGGCAACGACGGCGCCAAGCACACCACGGTGGAATCCAGCTCCCTGGAAACCATTCGCCATATGGTCGCTTCCGGCCTGGGTATCTCGATCCTGCCGCTGTCTGCGGTAGACAGCCATCACTACGCCCAGGGCGTGATCGAAGTGCGCCCACTCACGCCGCCGGTGCCGTTCCGTACCGTAGCGATTGCCTGGCGCGCCAGCTTCCCGCGCCCCAAAGCGATTGAGATCCTCGCGGACTCGATCCGCCTGTGTTCGGTGGCCAAGCCGCCCGTTGCGAGCTAAGCCACGGTATGACTGAGCTGTCGCAGGTGTCGGTGACGGCACTCAAGGGTGTCGGTGAGGCCATGGCCGAGAAGCTGGCCAAGGTCGGCCTGGAGAACCTTCAGGACGTGCTGTTCCACCTGCCCCTGCGCTACCAGGACCGCACCCGCGTGGTGCCCATCGGCCATTTGCGCCCTGGGCAAGACGCGGTGATCGAAGGCACCGTCAGTGGCGCCGACGTGGTGATGGGCAAGCGCCGCAGCCTGGTGGTGCGCCTGCAGGACGGCACTGGCGGCTTGAGCCTGCGCTTCTACCACTTCAGCAACGCGCAGAAGGAAGGCCTCAAGCGTGGCACCCGCGTGCGCTGCTACGGCGAGGCACGCCCTGGCGCATCGGGCCTGGAAATCTACCACCCGGAATACCGCGCCATTACCGGCGATGAGCCGCCACCGGTGGACACCACGCTCACGCCGATCTACCCGCTGACCGAGGGCCTGACCCAGCAACGCCTGCGCCAGTTGTGCATGCAAACCCTGACGATGCTCGGCCCGCAAAGCCTGCCCGATTGGCTGCCCCTGGAGTTGGCCCGCGATTATCAGCTGGCGCCCCTGGCCGATGCGATTCGGTATTTGCATCACCCACCCGCCGATGCCGATGTGGACGAACTCGCCCTCGGTCATCATTGGGCCCAACATCGCCTGGCCTTTGAAGAACTGCTCACGCACCAGCTGTCCCAGCAACGCCTGCGCGAAAGCATGCGTTCCCTGCGCGCCCCGGCGATGCCCAGGGCCACGCGGCTGCCCGCACAATACCTGGCCAACCTCGGCTTTGCGCCCACCGGCGCGCAACAGCGCGTGGGCAATGAGATCGCCTACGACCTCAGCCAGCAAGAACCGATGCTGCGGTTGATCCAGGGTGACGTAGGGGCAGGCAAAACCGTGGTCGCTGCCCTGGCCGCCCTGCAAGCCCTGGAAGCTGGCTATCAAGTGGCGCTGATGGCACCGACGGAAATCCTCGCCGAACAACACTTCATCACCTTCAAGCGCTGGCTCGAACCGCTGGGCCTGGAGGTGGCGTGGCTGGCTGGCAAGCTCAAAGGCAAGAACCGCGTGGCCGCCCTGGAGCAGATCGCCGCCGGCGCACCGATGGTGGTGGGCACCCATGCGCTGTTCCAGGACGAAGTGCAGTTCAAGAACCTTGCGCTAGTGATCATCGACGAACAGCACCGATTTGGCGTGCAACAGCGCCTGGCCCTGCGCCAGAAAGGCGTGGGCGGGCGCATGAACCCGCACCAGTTGATCATGACCGCCACGCCGATCCCACGCACCCTGGCCATGAGCGCCTACGCCGACCTCGACACCTCGATCCTCGACGAACTGCCGCCGGGGCGTACCCCGGTCAACACCGTGCTGGTCACCGACACCCGGCGCGTCGAAGTGATCGAGCGCGTGCGCGGTGCCTGCGCCGAAGGCCGCCAGGCGTACTGGGTGTGCACCCTGATCGAAGAGTCCGAAGAACTGACCTGCCAGGCCGCCGAAACCACTTATGAAGACCTCACCAGTGCCTTGGGTGAGCTCAAGGTGGGGTTGATCCATGGCCGTATGAAACCGGCGGAAAAAGCCGCGGTAATGGCCGAGTTCAAGGCCGGCAACCTGCAATTGCTGGTGGCTACCACCGTGATTGAAGTGGGCGTGGACGTCCCCAACGCCAGCCTGATGATCATCGAAAACCCCGAGCGCCTGGGCCTGGCGCAACTGCACCAGTTGCGCGGGCGGGTTGGCCGGGGCAGTGCAGCCAGCCACTGCGTGCTGCTCTATCATCCGCCGCTGTCGCAGATCGGTCGACAGCGCCTGGGCATCATGCGCGAAACCAACGACGGTTTTGTCATTGCCGAAAAAGACCTCGAACTGCGCGGCCCCGGTGAAATGCTCGGCACCCGCCAGACCGGCCTGCTGCAATTCAAGGTCGCCGACCTGATGCGCGATGCCGACCTGCTGCCCGCCGTGCGCGATGCTGCGCAAGCATTGCTCGAACGTTGGCCCGATCACGTCAGCCCCTTGCTCAACCGCTGGCTGCGCCACGGCCAGCAATACGGCCAAGTGTGACGCCTGACGCACTTATCCGACCAACACCCGTATCAAGCTGGTTATACTCCAATGAATGTAAGAAATTGGATCAGGCCATGTCAGAAGTTGCCCTCGCCACAGCCCCACTGACCGCCCCGCCGGTCATTCGGGCGCTGCTCGCAAAGCTCGCCATCCCCTACACGGAAGTTATCGAACAGCCTGGCCTGAACCCTGCCCGAAAGGTCCAGGCGGTGTTGCTTGAAGATGCGGTTGGCGCGCTCATGGTGCTGTTCCCCCAAAGCCAATTGCTGGACCTCAACCGCCTCGCCGAACTCACCGGTCGCCGCCTCACGGCCGTCGCCCCCGAGCGGGTCGAGCGCATGCTGGGCAAGCATGACCTGAGCCTGCTGCCGGGCTTGCCGCCCCTGACCAGTTCGCCGTGCCTGTACGAAGGCCGCTTGCTCAATGAGCCGAGCCTGCTGGTGCATTCGGGCGAAGCCGGGCTGTTGCTGGAAATCCCCACCGACGCCTTCAAGAGCCTGCTCACCAAGGCCAGCGCCGCGCAGTTCGGTGAGCCCTTGAGCAACATCCGTCCGAACCTCGACCGCCCCAATGATGACCGCGAGGAAATCACCCAGGCGATGCAAGCCTTCACCGCTCGCCGTATCCAGCAACGCCTGGAAGCGACCATCGAAATTCCGCCGCTGGCCGACACGGCGCAGAAGATCATCAAGCTGCGCGTGGATCCCAACGCCACCATCGACGACATTACTGGCGTGGTGGAAACCGACCCGGCCCTTGCCGCCCAGGTCGTAAGCTGGGCCGCGTCGCCCTACTACGCCTCGCCGGGCAAGATCCGCTCAGTCGAAGACGCCATCGTGCGCGTGCTGGGCTTTGATCTTGTGATCAACCTGGCGCTGGGCCTGGCCCTGGGCAAAACCCTGAGTCTGCCCAAGGACCGCCCGCACCTGTCCACGCCGTACTGGCACCAGTCGATCTACACCGCCGCCGTGATCGAGGGCCTGACCCGCGCCATGCCCCGCGCCCAACGCCCGGAAGCCGGCCTGACCTACCTGGCAGGTTTGCTGCACAACTTCGGCTACCTGCTGCTGGCCCACGTGTTTCCGCCGCACTTCTCGCTGATCTGCCGCCACCTGGAGGTCAACCCGCACCTGTGCCACAGCTACGTCGAGCAACATTTGCTGGGCATCAGCCGCGAACAGATCGGCGCCTGGCTGATGCGCTACTGGGACATGCCGGACGAACTGTGCACCGCCCTGCGCTTCCAGCACGACCCCACGTATGACGGGCAATACGCCGAGTACCCAAACCTGGTGTGCCTGGCGGTGCGCCTGTTGCGCAGCCGGGGGATCGGCTCCGGGCCGGATGAATCCATTCCGGACGCATTGCTGGAGCGCCTGGGCCTGAGCCGCGAGAAGGCCGAGGACGTGGTGGGTAAAGTGCTGGATGCCGAAGTGCTGTTGCGCGAATTGGCTTCGCAGTTCAGCCAGGGGTAAATCTGGCGCCTGTTGCACCGCTATCGCAGGCAAGCCAGCTCCCACAGTGACCGCGTTCCAACGTTGAAATACGGTCAACTGTGGGAGCTGGCTTGCCTGCGATGAAGTCAACTCGGTCTACCTGACCACCTACTTCTTTTTCTTCGGCTTCAAATACTTGGTCAGGCCCTGGAACCAGATCACCAGTGCCGGGTTGCCCTTGATCTGGATCGACTTGTCCTGAATCCCCGTCATGAACGCCAGTTGCTTGTTCTTTGCCTGCATCGTGGCGAAGCCGTAGGCGGCATCCTTGAAGGCAATCGCGAAGGCCGGCGCCGGGTGGACACCTGAGCGGCTGGTGATGCGCTGGTCTTTGACGATGAAGTGACGGGCAACCTTGCCGTCGAGGGTCTGCAGCTGGAAGGCCAGGTCTTTGTCACCCAGTTGCTGCTGGAAGGCGGGGTTGGTGCGGCTGGCTTTGCCCATCATCAGGCCCAGCACCCACAGGAGAAGACGAAATTTCATGCACACGGCCTCGGTGTATTTATTGGAGTGGCCGCAGCAGTGTAACGATTTGCAAAAGGAACGCCACCGATCTCGCGCTTTAGGCGCAGATCGGTTGGCGTTTAACGCTTATAGCAACAAGTACTTAAACGTTAGGGCAAGGCACTGGCGCCCAGTCGGCCAGGTTTGGATTGCGGCAGGTTGCTTCGATCTGGGTCTTGCCCGCACTGGCGACCTGCTTGCTTTCAGCTTGCTTGGCCTGCACGGTCTGGATGCTGCGCTCGGTGGTGACCGCTTCTTTCGGCACTGTCGGCAGAACCGGCTTCTTGGCTGGCTTGACGGCTTTCTTGCCCTTGGCCGGAGCGACCACTGGCGTGGTATCGGCGGTGGCCACGGTCACCACATCGCTGCGCTGTACGCCGACCTGTTGCAGGTCTTTCTCGTAGGCCTGGGTGTAGTTGTTCAGGTCTTCGCTGGCTTTGCCGTTGACCGTCACGATCAGGTCATTGGACTCCTTCAGGCCCGCGACGATTTCCGCCAGGCGCTTGCGGCCTTCGGTGTCGTTGACGGTCTTGGCCTTGCGATCAGCCACCAGCTTGGTGAATGCGCTCTGGTAGCACTGCTGCGACGCCTTGGCATAGGCGGTGCTGCGGTCGATGTCCGAGGCGCTTTTGTTGAAGTCAGTGGAGTAGGACGCGATGCGCTGGTTGTCATCGGTGATCTGTTTCTGGCGCTCGGTGTAGTAACCCGCCGCACCGCCAGCCAGAGCGCCGCCTGCGGCACCGATCGCGGCATTGCGGCCACGGCTGTCCTTGTCGCCGGTCAGCGCGCCCAGCAGGGCACCGCCGGCCGCGCCGATCGCAGCACCGGTGACGACCGACTTGGTCATGTCCGAATCGGTGGCGCGCAGGTGCTGCACCGGCTCGTAGCAGTTGGGGTAGTACTCGACCTTGGTGCTCGACGCCACCTTGGACGCAGGCGACGTAGCGCAACCAGTCAACACGGTGCTGAAACCAGCTGCGATCAGCAGCAGGTGACGCTTGGAAACCGCCTTACGGGAAAAAAGCATAGATGTGATCTCTGTTAAGTTTGACTTGCCCAGCACGGCCCACCGCCGCCTGAGTCCCTTCCAAGCTCGCTAGACAGCCAACGATCAAGACCGCTGACCGCTCGCTGCGAGCAATTCCTTCAAGATCGTTGCCGGGTCGGCCCGCTGTTGCTTGCGGTAGTTGCCGACATGGCGAACGAACAGTGTCGCGCGCGTCACCAGGCTCTTGCCGAGCACTGGCTTGCGATCCAACTCTTCCTTGATCCGTTGAAACTGCGCCTGGATCACCGCATCGGTGTAGCGCGTGCCGGTGGCCAGGTTGTCGATGTAAATCGCCACCGCGCCATCCAACGCGCTGCGTCCATTGGTGATGGCCATGTCGAACAGCTGCGTGCTGGCCTCGTCCTTGCTGTCCACCGCCTGCTGGCGACTCTTCCGCAGGTTGGCCAGGCGGATGTTGTAGTTGCTGATGGTCTCGGCCACCAACGCCGCCGACTGGATCAAATTGCCCGCCGCTTCTTCGCGTTGCTGGGCGATCAGCGACACGTTGCGCTTGAGCTCTTCGTTAACCAGGCCCAGTTCGGCTTGCAGCTTGGGATCGACACTGGCGGCGATGATGCTGTCCAGGCGTTTGGTCGGGTCCTGGGCGTCGTCGATGGCATCGGTCAGCGCGGCCAGGCGGCCCTCCTTCTGCCACTGGGCGAACAGCTCCTTGTAGCGCGAGCGCGGCGCCGACAACGCGCCAATCGCCACGCGAAAACCGGTGGTCTCGTTGCTTTGCTCGGTGCCATCAGCAGCAAACAGCGGGTATTCGCGGCGCATGCCGGTGAACAACGTGCCCTCGCCTTCCAGGTAGTTGCCGCCCTTGACCACAAAGCCGCCGTAGGTGCCCTGGCGGCGGCCGGCGTGTACCAGTTGGAAGGATTCCTGGACCATTTCCGCGGCGTTGCCGATCACGTCGAACATGCCGATGGGGTTAGGCAATTTGGTGCCGATGGGCATCAACCGCGCCGCCTGGCCGGTGCCGCCGGCCACTTGGTTGAACACCGCGTAATCGGCCAGCGGGCCATCGCTTTCACTGCCCTCGGCGCGCCGTGGATACAGGCGGCCTTCCAGGTCCTGGCGGCTCACCGCCTGGCCGCCGCGCGCGGCGTACTCCCACTCCACTTCGGTGGGCAGGCGCACAAAGCCCAGGCCACCGTCTTCGGCCGACGCACCGCGCCCGCTCACCGGCAGCAGTTCGCGGTGGTATTTCATCAGCCAGGCGCTGTACACCGCCGAAAAACGCTCGGCTTCAAAGCGCGACAGTTTCACCTTGGGCAAACGTCCGGCCATACCGGTGGGCGCCTCACACGCCGGCGCCGGTTCGCCGCTGGCCAGGGACTGCGCCTGGGCCATCACCTGGGCGTATTGGCGAGCAGTCACTTCGTATTTGCCAATGAAGTACAGCATGGGCTTGAGCGGGGTCTTGGCGTCGGTCTTCGGCATCTGCGGCGCGATGACCTTGCTCCAGTCTTTGGGCAAGTCTTTGAGGGTGAACTGGCCGTTGATGAAGTCGCGGCGGTAGCCGGAAATAAACGACTGCTGATAACCCGCCTCGCCTTCGGCAAAGGGGTAGCCCAGGTTGATTTCACGGTCATCCAGGGTGCCCTGGGCCAGAATGTAGGCGTAGCGGAATACCATGTTGCCTTCGCAGGGCAGCGGCAGGCTCACGTCGTCCGGCAACGGCTTGGGGTTGTCGAGCTTGTCACTTGCCTCATCGGCCCAGGCCAGCGAGGCCACGCTCAGCGCCACGCAGGCGCCCAATAATTTATACATCTCTGATTCCTTCAGAAGCCTGGATACGGGCCACCCGCCAACCACCACATGCGGCCGCCACGGCGCTGACGCCGAGCACCGCCACCAGGGCCAGGCCGTAATGGCGCGCCAACAGATGGCTGGCGTACTCGCCTGGCACCTGCACAAAAAGCTTGTTCAACGCCGCCTCAGCCAGGCCATACAACCCAACACTGAGCACAGCGGCAAAACCCGCGCTGTATAGCGCTTGCAGCAGCACAAACAGCAACAACGCGGCGGTGGAAAACCCCAGCAGGCGCAACACCGAGAGTTCCCGATGCTTGCGCGCCACCGCCGCCAGGGTGCCCGCGAAAATCGCCGCAAACGCCCCGGCCAACGCCAACCCGGCGATGATCCAGAACACAATCGACAGGTTGCGGCTCAACGATTGCACTTGAGCGATGGTGTGCGCCTGGGTTGAAACCAACAGGTTCTGCCCGGCGAAATACACCCGCAACGGTTCCACATCACTGAGGCTGCGCGCATACAGGCGAAACGCCGGGTAGATACGCTGTTCACTCACGCTTGCCGCTTCACCGGCCCAACCCAACGCCGGCACCGCACGGCCATCGCGGTAATCTTCCGCTGCCTCAAGCAACGCCAGATCGGCAAACAGACCCTCGCGAGCGAACGCCTCCAGCGGCAACACCGCCAGCACCTGCAACCGCGTGCGCTGGGCCTCAACGCGCCCCGCCACTTGCCGCGCAAAGCTGGTTTCCAGCCAGTCACCGGGCCTTGCCGCGAGCTTTTCGGCGGCGGTATGGCTGAGCACGATCTGGTCCAGGCCGTGGGGCATCGGCAAGCCTGCCAACAACGGGTCGCCTGCGGCAGTCGGCAGCATTTCCAGGGTCAAGGTGCCCACCTGCGCCGTGGCCGCAATCTGCCGTGTGCGCGGCACAGCAAACGCGACATCGCTGCGCTCACCCAGCTGCGCGATAAACGCCGCGCTGAATCGACCACCGCCCAACGGGATGACTTCACTGCTGGCGGGGTCGGTCTCCAAGCGTTCGGTCAAACTGCTAACCAGTCCAAATTTCAGCCCGAATAACACCAGCAATGGCGCGATAACCGCCACCAATGCCAACACCGAACAGGCCGACAGCCACCCATCGTTGCGGTAGTCCTGCCACGCAAGCGAAGCAACCAGGCCGATGCGCATCAGCACGCCTCCCCGAGGGTTGCGGTGACGCCGCCGTCTGGGTCGCGCTGGCAACTGATACGTCGTACCTGCAAGCCACTGGCGCGGGCCAGCGGTTCGTCATGGGTGGCGATCACACAGGCCGTACGGTGTTCGCGCGCCTGGGCCAGCAGCGCCTGCATCACGCGCTCGGCGTTGAGCGGGTCCAGGGACGCCGTCGGCTCATCGGCCAGCACCAGTTGCGGCCCATGGGCCAGAGCCCGCGCACAGCTGACCCGCTGGCGTTGGCCCACCGACAACGCGGCCGGGCGCTTGGCCAACTGATCGCTGATCTGCAACTGCTCAGCCAGGCGCGCCACGCGGCCGTCGTCCTGCAAGCCCAGCAGTTGGCGCGACAGCGCGATATTGCCGCGCACATCCAGAAACCCCAGCAACCCCCCGGTCTGCGGCACATAGCCCAGATGCTGGCTGCGCAACGCAGCCAGCGCCGATTGCCGGTCGGCACGCCACAGCGCGCCGATGTCGTGTTGGTTGAATGCAAACTGCCCCACCTGATCCGGCGCCAACACCAGCGCCAGCACGTCGAGCAAGGTGCTCTTGCCGCAACCGCTGGGACCGACAATTGCCAGTTGCTCACCCGCGCCCAGCTGCAACGCAGGGATCACCAGGCTGTAGCGCTGGCTACCGACGCCCCGGCTCTTGTGCACCGCACTCAGGTTCAGCATTACGGCAGCGTCGACAGTGGCACGCGGTACAACGCATCGCCCGGTTCGGCATCGCCGAAACGGACCCAGTTGGTCACGTCGTTATGGAAGGTTTCATACAGACGGATTTTCGAATCCAGCTCGTCGATAAAGTCTTCCTGCTCGGCCACGCTCAATGACAACCACAGGTCCTGGGTCATGTTCAGCGACTTGCTGCGGTACGGCAGGCCCTCCAAGTATTCACCGAGCAGGCCGCCGTCAGCCAGGTTGCCGCCCTTGCGCAGGGCCTGCGGGTCGCGGCTCATATAGGCCGAGGCGCTGGCGATTTCCTGGAAGAAATCCTTGGGCGAGCTTTGGGTCTTGCGCGCCGCATCCACGATCAACTTCAACGATTGTTGCAGGTCGTTGAGTTGCAGCTTGGTCAGCATCACGCACACCTGGAACGCTGGCAGCGCCGGGTTGGTCAGGTCGCGGTCCGCCGTCCAGGCGCTGACTAATTGCGGTGCTTGGCTCGCGGTTTTGCGCCCGAGAAAGTCCATGTGCATGGCATAGCCGACAGCGGCGGACTTGTCCGTCAGACTCGGCGCGGCACTGAGCAACGGCACTGGCTGCGGCGTGTTGCTGCGCACCTGATGCACCAGGTTGGCGAACACCGTGCCGATCTCATCGACGCGCTCACCCAGCTTGCGCACATCGCCCCCTGGCACTGGCGTGTACAGGTCGCCGATCTGCGGGTTGGCGTCGGCGGTGAGAACGCGATACTGGCTCTCGGCGCCGGCATGGGTTTTCTTGCCAGCGTCGGTGCGCAGGTGCAGCGCGTAGATCTTGATCTGCTTGCCCAGCGCCGCCTGGCGCACTTCCGCTTCGTTCATCTGGGTGGCGGCGAACGGGTCGTTCTTGCGCAGCGCGCCGGCATCGGAGACCAGCAGGATGATGCGCCCGCCGTAGCCGGACCAATCCATGCCGTCCACTGCCTGCATCACCCCGGCAAACGCATCTTCGTTGAACGAGTGGCTGGACACCGTCGACGCTTTGACCTGGCGCGCCATATCCAGAAAGCGCTGCGGGTCGCGGCCTTGGTCGAGGCTGATCAGGGTCTTGGCGACATACTCAAGGCCCGGGGTTTTCTGGATGCTGCTGCGAAAGCCGACCATGCCGAAGCTGACGCTGTCCAACTCGCCACGCTCGGCAATGCGGGTTTGCAGCTCATGCACCACGTCGCGAATCTGGTCGATGTAGGGCTGCATCGACACGGTGGTGTCCACCACCAGCACCACCGCCGTGCGGAACGCGTCGGCATTGGCGCTGAGCGTCGGGCTGGCCGGTTTGGCAGCGGCGCGGCTGCCTGGGTCGATGGAGGCCACGTTGAGCAACTGCACCGGCTGGCCGTTGTCGTCGAAGCTCTCCTTGGAATCGAAGATCGGCAACAGGTAGAACTGGTTCTGCGGCACCGCGCTGGCAGTGGGTTCCAGGGCCAGAACTTGCTGGTTGTCTTCACGGTTGTTCTGCGCCTTGGCCAAGGCGCTTTTCGCTGCGGCAGGGTCGGCCAGCAGTTTTTCCACCTCACCGGGCTGGCGCAGGAACATCACGGGCGCACGCCCCGAACGCTCGGTGAACTTGAGCACCAGGCTTTGTTTCCAGTCGCTGACCTGGGAGGCCGGCAGCCAACCGTCGCTGCGACCATCGGTAGCGGCGCCGACGCGTACCCACTGGCTGCCATCGACCTCTTTGCGCTGATACACGTAGAGCACGGAAAACGCCGGCAGCGCTTTACCCGGCGGGCTCCCAGCGTCCACTGAAAGCTGGGCGCCGGGTTTGCTGAGTACACGCTGGAACAAGGTTTTCTTGCCTGCCATCAGCAACGGGCGCTGACCGCCATCCACTTCAGCGACAGCCACGGGCGGCGTCACCTTGGGCACCACGGCTGCTGGCGGCTGGGCCGGTTCATCGCCGCCGCTCAACCACCAGTAGCTGGCGACACCGATGGCCAACGCGACGGCGACCGCCACGGCGGCCAAGGCCAATACCGGCCCTCGGCGCTGCTCGGACGGGGCATTGTGCTGTGTCGGCGTGACCACCGGCTGACGCACTATTGGCTGCGGCTGCGGTGTATCCGTCGGGATATCGATGGTGACAGGCGTGATGCCCGCCAGATCAACGCTCAGTGGAATCGGCAGCGGCCGTACCAGCGTGGCATCCGATTCATCAGCCGGCAGTTGATCCAGCGCCAACAACAACGCTGCCGCATCCGGATAACGCTCCGCCGGGTCCTTGGCCAACAACTTGCGCAGCACACCCTGGTAGCGCCCGTGATGCACCGGCAATTCCGGCAAGGGTTCAGTCAAGTGCGCCAGAGCGGTGGAAAGCGCATCGGTGCCGTTGTAAGGCAGCTTGCCGACGAGGATTTCATACAGCACCACGCCCAGCGCGTAGAGGTCGGCGCGGCCATCAATCTCCTGGCCCCGCGCCTGCTCGGGGCTCATGTAGCTCGGCGTGCCCACGGCAAACCCGGCCTGGGTGAATTGGGTGCGATCGTCCAGCGACTTGGCAATCCCGAAGTCCGACAACACCGCCGTGCCATCGGCCCGGAACAGAATGTTCGCCGGCTTGACGTCGCGGTGCACCAGCCCTTGGGCATGGGCATAGCCCAGGGCCGAGGCAATCTGGCGGATGAGCGTCACGCCCTGCTCCGGGGTCAGCCCAGCAGCAATGCGCTCCTTGAGCGTGCCGTTGGGCAGGTATTCCATGGCCATGTAATAAAGCTCACCGACGTTGCCGATGTCATGGATGGTCACCGTGTGCGGGTGTGACAAGCGCGCCAGGGTCTTGCCCTCGCGCAGGAAGCGTTCGCAGAAACTCGGGTCGGCCGCCAGCGCCGCCGCCATCACCTTCAGCGCCACCTTGCGCTCCAGCGAGCGCTGGGTCGCCAGGTACACGCTGGCCATGGCGCCTTCGCCAATCTCGCCTTCGATGTCATAACCCGGAATGACGATGTTCATGACGAGACCTTCACAACGAGGGTGGTGATGTTGTCCGGTGCGCCTCGGTTGAGGCCCAGGTGCACCAGGCTGCGCACGATTTCATCCGGCGCGTCATGGCTGAGCACGTCGCGGATTTCGTGGTCTTCGACGGTTTTGTTGAGGCCATCACTGCACAGCAAATAGCTGTCGCCGGGAGCGATCAACAGGTCCACCGAGGCGACGTTCAACTGGGCCTCAACGCCAATGGCGCGGGTGACGATATTGGAGCGCGGGTGGGTGCGGGCGTCGGCTTCGCTGAGCAGGCCGCTGTCTTGCAGGTCTTGTACGTAGCTGTGGTCGCGGGAAATGCTTTCCAGCACGCCGTCGCGCAAGCGATACAGGCGACTGTCGCCCGCCCACAGGCACACCCCGCGCAAGCCGCGCGCGGCGAACACCACCACGGTGCTGCCCATCATGGTCACGCCACGGTTGGCGGTTTCTTCGCGCACGGCCGCGTTGATGCGCAGCAGGTCATTGCGCAGCGCCGCCGAGTATTCGTCCAGGGAGCGGCCCAGCGGCACATGGCGCAGGCTATCGACGATCAAGCTGCTGACATAGTCCCCCGCCGCGTGCCCGCCCATGCCATCGGCCACCACCCACAGGCGGTTTTCCGGCAGGTCCAGAAAGGCATCTTCGTTGACTTGGCGAACCATGCCCACATGGCTTTTGCTCGCGGATTTGTACGTCACGCCCATCTACACCACACCTTCTTGTCCGAGCAAAAACTGCGCAAAATCGCTGGCGGCAGGCAAGCCCTGGCACCGTAATAAACCGGGGGAGATACGCTGCGAACCTCGCCCCCACCACAGGCTTGCACCCTCGCACGCCTGTTCGGCCAGCGCGGTCATACGCTGGTGCGGCACGGTGGCTGCCACCCTTTGCAGGCCGGCGAAACGGCTGTCCACCGCCCGCGGCTCGCTGGTCGGCACGCCCAACTCGTCGAGCCCGGCGTTGAAGCTTTCGAAGGTCGCGCCGCTGTCGAGGGTGCTGAGCAACAAGGTTTCAGCCTGCTCGAACCAGGCGTCCGAACCGCCCACCAGCGACGCCGGGTTGGTGTCGTGATCCAGCAAGGTCACCACCGCCAGCGGAAAATACCGCCCAACCCGGTCAATGCTCGGCATCACCACGCCCGCTGCCGCATCCGGCCCGCACACGCCCGGCGCCAGCACAAAACGCCACAACGGGCTGACCAGGTACGCATTCAGCCAGTCAGCGCCGAGGCTGTTCTGGCTGGCGAGCAAACCCGCTGCCAGCCAGCTGTCCCACGGGCCGATAAAGCTCTGGGGCAAGGCGCGGCTGACGAAGTCCCCGCGGCTGGCCAACTTGCCGTAGAAACCCAGGGCCGTCATAGCCGCTCCGGCAGGCTGAAGCCGCTGAGCACGCGGCTCTTGAATGGGTTGAACGCACTGTTGGCGCGCAACTCGTAGGCGATGCTCGAACCATCGACCCGCAGGCGCAGGTTGAAACGGTCCGGCGAGTTGCCTGCCGTGAGGTCTGATTGCTCCAGCAGACGGAACCAGGCCCACGGGCCGTCCAGGGTGATACCGGAGCGACCACTGGCCGACGGCGGCATGATGGAAATACGCACCACGCCAATGCTGCCGGGGTTCGGCCATTGCATCGCCACCGGCCGGCTCGGGCCGTGGTCGTAGCTCAATTGCTGGCCGTCCAGATCAAGCAGGAACTGGGTGATGGTGGGGTCCATCGACACCGGCTTGAGTTCGAAACGCACGATGGGTTGGGTGCCACCGGAGCGGAAGAACGCGTCCCGAATCGTCGCCGCCCGCTGGAAGGTTTGCAGCACGCCAGGAGCAATTCCCAGCTTCTGCGCCGCCCCCGGTTGCCAGCGCCAGGTCTGTGCCGACGTGTCCACATAGGGCTGCAGGTATTTGCGGAAGTAGTTGTCCATCACCCCGCCCACACCGAAAAACTGGCCGAAGTCATCCAGGGTGGCGTCCCGCGCACTGCCCGGCGACATCGGGTAGCGCCCGGCCAACGACTGGCGATACACGTTGACCACTTCACTGACCCAGGCCGCGTTCAGCTGGTTACGCACCCCGCCCATCATGCTGTTGGTGGTGGAATTGACCACCGACTTGACCATGCCCTGCACCAGCGGCGGCTGGCGCTCGGCGTTCAGGCTGACCCGCGTGGCGGCAGCCGCCGCCTGGTTCTTGGCCTCGCCGAGCAAGGCATCGCCGCTGGCACCGACCATGGCGCTGACCTGCACATACAGCGCATTCATATCCGACAGCAGGCCGTCGATGGCCGCCAGTTCGCCTTCGTTTTTGCTGACGATGCTGTTGAGTTCGGCAAAGTGCGCGGTCACCGGATCATCCGCCGGTGCCGGGGCATTCGCCGTCGGTTGTGCCTCGCCCAGCAAACTGCCGAGGCGCTCCTTGAGCTTGTCCACGCCGCCTTCCACCGGCACGCCTTTGGCGGCCAGTTGGCGTTCTTCGGCTTGCAGGTCGGTTTCCCTGGCGACCGCCACCAACAGCTTTTTCAGCGGCGAAGTCGGCCCGGAAATCACCCGCAGCACATCGGCGGCCTGTGCCACGCTGGTGATCGGCACAAAGTCGATGTCGGCGAGCAACGCGTCCCACTGGCGCTGGTAATCCTGGAAGTACAAGCGGCGCACGTCGGCGGCCAGGCTCACCACGTTCTGCTGGTCGGCCTGTTCATGGCCCAGCACCCATTGCTCTTCGGCCAGGGTGCCGGCCTGGTTCAGGCTGCTGAGCAAGAACGCCTGGCGATAGCCCTTGGCAGTGAAGAAACCACTCAACGGCTCGCCCAACGGCTTGCCGCTCTTGCGGCTGAACACCAGTGCGGCATCGCGACCGGCGGCCTCATTGAGACGAAAGTCCGGGATACCCTCGGGCAGCTTCTGGCGCTTGACGCGGTCGTACACGCGCTGGGCTACCGGCAATTGCTGCAATTGGCGACGCAGGTCGTCGATCAGGCGTGGGTCCAGGCGCGCGCTCGGCGGGTGACGTTCGAACAGCGCTTGCAAGTGCCCAGCCAGGGCCTGGCGCTGGTCGGCCGGCAGGTCGCGGGGCAGGTTGCGGTCCCAGTCCAGGGCGATCCAGGCCTTGATGAAGTCCGGGTCGTAATGCTCGGTGTCGGCGAGCATCAGGTAAGCCTTGAGGCCCTCATAGAGAAAGTCCGAGTTGCCGCCGCCGTGCAGTTGCTCTTCGATACGCGTCACCAGGCGTGGCGCGAACACGGCGATCAAGAGTTTGCGGTACACGCTGGCGGACTCGGCTTCGAGCATATCGCCCTGGTACAGCCCCAGCCCTTCGGACCAGCTCGGTGAGTCCCCCGCCAGGTTCTTCACCGCGTTGAGCAACGGCAGCACGGCGAGCACTTCCCGTTGTGCCGGGCTCAGGTTCTGTACGGTCTGGCCCAGTGGCGCGACCTTCTGATCGACCTGGGCGATATACGCTTGGTTGGCGCGATAGCTCACCCACCACAGGCTGCTGACCACCACCACCAGCGCGACGGTGGCCGCCAGTACGCCACGCGCAATCCACTTGCGACGCCGTTCGACCTTCGGGTTCACACCCACCAAACCACGCTCGGCAAAGGCCACGGTGGTGAAGAGTCTTTCGATGAAGTAACTGCGCCCGGTGCCGCTCTGGCGCGCCAGGTGCTGGCGGTCCAGGTTCATACTCTGGGCCATGGCACCGATCAGGCGGTCAATCGGGCTGCCTTCCTGGGTGCCGCTGGTGAAGTACACGCCACGCAGCAACACGCGCTCTTCAAAAGCGTTGGGTTTGAACACGCCTTCGAGGAAGCTTTGCAGGCAATCTTTCAGCGCGCCGAACTGCTGCGGGAAGCCGTAGATCAGATCGCGTCGTGCCGGGTCGCGTTCCTGCTGCAAGCGCTCGACCAGGCGTTCGTTGAGACGCTGCTCCAAGCCCGCGAACTCGCTTTGCAGGTGCGCCAGCGGGCTGTCGCTGTTTTTGCCGTCGTCCAGGGCAAAGGTCATGCCCCACACCTGGGCGCGCTCTTCCTTGCTCAGGTTGTCGAAGAACTCCATGAAGCCCGGCACCAGGTCGAGCTTGGTGAGCATCAGGTAGATCGGGAAACGCACGCCCAGCTGCGTATACAGCTCCTGGATGCGCAGGCGAATCGCGGCGGCATGGGCTGCGCGCTCGGCGTCGGTGCCCAGCAGCAGATCCGAGAGGCTGATGGCGATAAACGCCCCGTCGATCGGACGGCGCGAACGCTGCTTTTTCAGCAAATCGAGAAAGCCCAGCCAGGCGGCTTTGTCCACCGTGGAGTTGCTGTCCTGGGTGGTATAGCGGCCAGCGGTGTCGAGCAATACGGCCTGGTCGGTAAACCACCAGTCGCAGTTGCGCGTACCACCCACGCCCCGCACCGCACCGGCGCCCAATTGCGCCGCCAGCGGGAAATGCAGCCCGGAATTGACCAGCGCGGTAGTCTTGCCCGAGCCCGGCGGACCGATGATCACATACCACGGCAACTCGTAGAGGTTGCGGCGCTCATCGCCGCCCAGCTTGGCCTTTTTCAGCAGTGCCAGGGCTTCGTCCATGCGCTGGCGCAGCGTGGACAGCTCTTCGGCGGTCGCAACGCTGTTGGGGTCGACCGGGGTTTCTGCGGCCAGGCTGCGCATCACTTCGGCGGCCTGGCGACTGGCCTGGATAATGCGGAACACGCGGTAGGCCACCCACAGCGCAAACACCAGCACGATCAGCGCCCAACGGCGCCCTTCGGGCACCAGCACGTCCAGCAGCGGGCCAACAAACCAGATGATCAGGCTCAGGGCAATCAGGCCCAGCACGGGGATCACCCAGCGAATCATGAAACTGAAAAACGCCTTCACTCGACGCCCTCCGCCAATACGGTGATTTCAACCCGACGATTGCGGGCACGGCCTTCGGCAGTACTGTTGGTGGCCAACGGCTCGGTGTCGCTGCGGCCTTCGGCACTGAAGCGCTCGGCCTGGCCGGTCTTGGCCGCGAGAATTTCCAGCACTGACTTGGCCCGGGCTTCGGACAACGCCCAGTTGGACGGGAAGCGCAACGTGGCAATCGGGCGGTTGTCGCTGTGCCCGGTGACACGCACCTGGCCCTTGACCTTGCGAATGGCGTCAGCGATGCGCAGCATCAGCGGTTGGTAGTCATCGACGATGCTGGAGCTGGCCGAGGCGAACAGCTCATCGCCACGAATGGTCACCACAGAGCGGTCAACCTTGTCTTCCACGGCCACGCGGCCGGCCTTGATGTCATCGGCCAGGAACCCGGCCAGGCGCGGGCGCTCAATCACTTTGGGCTGCGCCACCGGACGGTCGATGGCCTGCACCGGGATCTCGCCCAGGGCATGAATATTCTTGAACACCGGCTCTGCGTCCGAGGCCAGCTTCATGCGCAGGCCGAACAGCAACGCCAACAGCAGCGCCAAGCCAATCGCCACGGCAATCCATGGCGGCATGAATTGCGCCAGGCGATCACGGGCCACGGTCACACCGCGCCAGTGCGGCGACAGCTCACGCTCGTGCTCGCCACGGGCGCTGCGTATCGCTGCGGCGGTGCGTTCACGCAAGGCTTCCAACTGGCTGCGCCCGTCGGTCATCACGCGGTAACGCCCTTCAAAACCCAGGCACATGCACAGGTACAACAGCTCCAGCAGGTACAGGCGTTCCCGTGGGCTTTGCAGACAGTGGTCAAGCAACTGGAAAACCTTTTCGCCACCCCAGGCTTCGTTGTGCACGGTGATCAGCAGGCTCTGCTTACCCCAGTCACTGGTGCTGCCCCACGGCGTGCTCAGCACCGCTTCATCCAAGGCAGTGCACAGCGCGTAACGGGCCAACAGCACTTCATTGCGTGCCACACCGGCGGCTTCGGCGCGTTCTTCGAACTGGCGCAGGTACGCCAGCAACTGCGCACGCAGGCTGGCCGGCGCGGGATGGGCGATGGTGTTGCGCAACCGCGTCAACAACGCCAGCAACGGGCCGGCGGCACTTTCCAGCGGGTTGAGGCCCTGGCTCTTGCCGGTAAGGATCGGCGCAGCCGGCATCGACAGCGGCGCAGGTTCGGCACGCGCGGGTGCAGGCTCTCGGCCACCCGGGCGCGGCATGAACTGGGTGCGGTCATCATCATTGGGATGCATCGCCAATTATCCTCGGATCGCCCAGAAGGCCAGGTTCAAGCCCGGGAACTGCCCGGCGATATGGAAAGCGAAACCGCCGGAATTATTCAGCTGCTGCCAGTGCTCGCTGCCACGGTCCAGCTCGTAGTAGGTGCTGCCGGCGTGGTAAGGCAATTGGCGCGGCGCCACCGGCAACGGCAGCAGGCCGATGCCCGGCAGTTGCAGGTTGACCATGTCGCGGATGTGCTCCACCGAGCCGACCTTGCTCTGCTGGCCGAAACGCGCACGCAGGGTTTCGCCGGGCACATCGGCGCGTACCACGAGGATGAAACTGGCGTTGTCGAGCAGGGTCTTGTCGGCCAACATCGCCACATGGATGCCGTAGGCTTTCTCCACAATCGGGATCGGCGTGGCCTTGCTGTCGATGAGCATCGACAGCGCCTCACGCAAGGCCGCCATCACCGGCATGAAGCTCAGGGCCAGGTCATCGTGCTGGTACTGCGGGTATTCCTGGGGGCGACGGCTGGAGGTTGAGAAGGTGGAAAACTCACCGGCCAGGCTGACCAGTTCGCTGAAGAAGCGCTCCGGGTGCAACGGGCTCAACTGGCTGAAGTGCTGGATCAGCGGCTGGGCGCGGTTGACCAGTTGCAGCAGCATGAAGTCGGCGATCTCCGAGGCACCACCGGCACCCGAGGCCACCACGCGGCCGGCCAGGGCTTCGCCACGCTGGTGCAACAGGCCCAGCAGTTCGCTGCGAAAGGCCGTCAGCGGTTTGCTCGCGGCCACGTCCAGCACGGGCGGGATGTAAGTGTCATCGAGCACCAACGCACGGTCGGCACGCTTTTCCTTGATGCGTACCAGGCCGATGGCGGCGTAGTCGCTGATGCCGTCCTGCGCCGTCAGCAGGCGCAACGCCCGCGACCCCACGGCCACCGGTGCACGGTTTTCGAACGGGGCGTTGTCGTCGCGCACTTCACGCACCTGGCTCACGTAGCGCGCGGCTTCCAGGGCCTCGCCCTCGTCCACCGTGTCACGGGCGCCGGCGCGCTTGAGCGGCAGGGCCAGGTACACCAGGCCGTCGCGCAGGTTGTCGTCGATGTTCAACGGGCTCGGCGCCAGGTCGTCCTGGGGAATATTGAACGGCGTGCCATCGGGCAACAGGCCGCGGGCCGACACGATCGCCAGCTTGCCCTGGGCCAGCAGGCCCTGGTCGATCAGCAGCTCGGAGAACCCCCAGGCACCCGCCGACAACGGGCGGCTGCGGGCGTCGATCAGGTT
This sequence comes from Pseudomonas sp. MYb193, assembly GCF_002966775.1. Lineage (NCBI taxonomy): Bacteria > Pseudomonadati > Pseudomonadota > Gammaproteobacteria > Pseudomonadales > Pseudomonadaceae > Pseudomonas > Pseudomonas sp. MYb193. The sequence continues at coordinate 6,032,712 of NZ_CP023269.1, forward strand.
TTCCAGGTAACGGTCATGCTGCTGGAAGTGCTGCGTTCCGATGAACATGCCTTCCGACCAGACCACGCGATTGTTCCAGGACATGGGGGCTCCGATTGCTTGTTATTGGGCTGGGCTGGATGGGGAAGCCACGACGTCGGCACGCACGGCATGCACGTCGAGGCTGATCTGGTATTCGCTGTATTGGCGCGGCGGCACGTTGATGACCGTGCGCCATTGCGCACGGTCCAACTCGCGGTAGCCCACCAGCAAGCCGATATGGCGCGTTGACGGGTCAAGATCGCGCTGCAGACTCAGTTGTTGGCCGGGCTGCACCATCACTTCGTCCTGGTCCAGCAGGTCGAGGCCGAGGGTGGATTGCGCACGGTCAGCCAGGGCGAAGTAATCGGAGCGTGAAAAGGTCGCGGCGTTTTTCAATTCGAAAATGCGCACTCGCACCGGCGCGGCCTGGCCGTTGGCACCGGGGTTAAGCCCGGCAATCGCGTGAAAGTGCAACTCGATGGCGGCCGTGTCGGCTTCGGCCTCGGCGGCCACCTGGGGTTTGGCAGTGTCGTTGGCACACGCCGTCAGCAGCAGCGCGGTGGCGGCTGCGAGTAAAAACCTGGGAATCATCCTGCGTCCTCAATGACGTATTTAGCTATCCGTTTTATCCATTAGTGCGAGGCGTTTTCAGCGTCGCTGTCGTGCACTGTGCTCTTCGTAGGCCCGGCTGAATTCGCGACCGAACAGGTCCTGGAAATCTTCCTGGGCCTCACGGGAAATGTTGCTGTAGAGCTCGGTGAACTGCTGCCAGTACTGGGCCTGGCGCGAACCGTTGAACAGACTGGAGAGGCCGCCGGGTTTGCCCATGCGCTCCTCCAATTGCGCCGGTTCAAATCGCGTGAGCAGGTGCTTGATCGCCGCTTCCACGCCAGCCATCACGGCCAATTGGTGGGCGCGCAGGTCGTCGAAACTGTCACGTACGGCAAGGTCCGGCGCCATGAACGCCTGGTTGCCATGACGTAGCAACAGCAGTAACGCTTCATCGGCATTCGGGGCGAATTTCAATGGGTTGTTTTCGGCGGGGCGGATCATCGTCTGCTGCATGCGGAACTCGCCCTTGAGGCTGGCACGGGCGCGCAACACGTCGATCAGGCCCTCGACCATCAGCCGGTAGCTGCGGCCGATGCTTTCCATCTGCGCGCAGGCGTCGGCTTTGTCCAGGCGCAACTGGTCCAGGCCCGCACCGCGCAGGAAGGCTTGCAGGAGGTCCGGTGGTGGCTCGGCATTGGCCACGGGGAGCGCAACAGGCTCGACCACGGGCGGCGGCGGGATGATCGGTGCTGGGGCGGGCGCAGCATTGACGGCGGGTGCGGGCGCGTCGCTGAACAGGTCCCAGTCTTCGGGAATCACCGAGCCTTGCACCAATGGCTTTTCGGGCGCCGGTACGGCCACTGGAGCCGGGGGGCGAAAATCGTGTTGCTCGGACGGCACATGGTCCGCCACGGTGGGCGGCGGCACGGCGGTGGGGCTGAGGAAATCGAATAGGTCTGGCAAGGTTTCCATGGACGAGGCGCCCTGGAACTGCGGCGCGATCATCGGCGTGGGCACAGGTTGGCTCGCCACGGCGCCCATCAGCGCTTCAAAGCTGTTGGGTGAGTCACCGGCAAATGGCTGGCTGTCGATGGCCTGCACGTTAAAGTCGATGCGCGCCTGGATTTCGTAATCGCCGATGCGGATCAACTCGCCATCTTGCAACGGCTCGCTGTTACCCCGACGCATACGAATACCCGCCTTGACCAACTCCACACCATTGGTGCTGTTATCGGTCAAATAATAACGGCCATCTTTGTATTGAATAACGCAATGTTGCGAAGAGACGAGACGCTCAGGATCGGGCAATACCCAGTCATTGTCAGAACTACGGCCAATAGCCATCACGCCCTGATCCATGGACTTTTCGGGGCATTGCCCAGGGGTGATCTTGTGATAACTAGTGATAGTCAAACACAGCGACATCTTGCCTCCTTGCTGATACATCGCGCGCAGTCTACCCAGGAGGCAGCACCGCCCTGGAGAGTCCCGTCCTGTCGTACAAACGACCGCCAAAATCTGCTTTTACCAGCATGATCGCTGATCTTAACTGGCTTCCATGACAAAAATCCGCTCTGGGCGCGCCTTTCGACTCGCCAGTCGCGCAGGTTGTTAAACACCGCACATCTGTCACAGAGGGCGAATAGCTTACCTTGACAAGCCATAAGTACTACACCAAAAATGCACAACTTCTTGAACATCAGTGATGGCACAGTAGTGGCGCGCTGAGTGTATGACCAAGAAAACATGCAAAGTTCATTACGCAACTAGTGCATGAATTGCCCGCCATCCAGCGGGCCGATAAGGAGATCGAATTCAGTGGATGTGCCGTTGCTGCTCACCGCCGTTTCCGCGACGTCGCCCTGTGGCGAGGACATGGAATATGACGCGCAATTTCTGCAGTTGGAACGTGATGCCAAGGGCCAACCCGAACGCAGCATGGGCGACTCGATCCTGCCCGCTGAGCCGCCCGAGTGGCGCAGCATCCAGCAGCAAAGCCTCGACCTGTTGCAGCGCAGCAAAGACCTGCGCATCACCCACTTTCTGCTGCAAAGCACCCTCGCCCTCCAGGGTGTGGCCGGGCTGGCCGAAGTCCTCACGCTGATCGACGCCTTGCTGCGCCAATACTGGGCCGATCTGCACCCGCGCCTGGATGCCGACGATGACAACGACCCCACCGTGCGCATCAACGCCCTTACCGGCCTGACCTGCGACACCAATATTCGTCTGCTGCGCGAAAGCATCCTGACGCGCTCGCGCACCTTCGGGCCCGTGACCTTGCGCGCAGCACTCAACGCCAGCGGCCTGCAGAGTTTTGCCGATGAGCAGTTGGGCAACCAGCAACTCAACGCCGCGTTCCTGGACAGCGACCCCGAACAACTGCAAGCCACCCGTGACGCCTTGAGCGCGGCGCGTGCGGCGTGCGAGGCCATTGAGCAACAGGTCAATGACCAAGTCGGTTCCGCCCAGGGCGTGGACCTAAGCGCCTTGAAGCAGCCGCTCAAACAGGCCCTGCAACTTCTCAATCAAGCGGTGCCAGGCACCGACAGCAGCAGCGATCCCGAGGCCGTCAGTGAAGACAATGCCCCCTCGGTCGACGCCGCCGCGCCCGCAGCCCCTCGCCCGACGGGCGACATCGCCACCCGCGACGATGTGCTGCGCAGCCTCGACAAAATCCTCGCGTACTACACCCGCCACGAGCCTTCGAGCCCGCTGCCGGTGTTGTTGAACCGAGCCAAGAATCTGGTGCATGCCGACTTTGCGGCCATCGTGCGCAATCTGATTCCCGATGGCATGTCCCAATTTGAAAACCTGCGCGGCCCCGACAGCGAGTAAGCCGCCGGACCGTGCAGTAACAACACCGTCGCTCAAGCGACCAGGAGCAGCAACGTGGCGAAGCAAAGTTCTCAGAAATTCATCGCGCGCAACCGTGCGCCTCGAGTGCAGATCGAGTACGACGTCGAGCTTTACGGCGCCGAGAAAAAGGTCCAGCTGCCCTTCGTGATGGGCGTGATGGCCGACCTCGCCGGCAAGCCTGCCGAGCCGCTGGCACCCGTGGCCGACCGCAAGTTCCTTGAAGTGGACGTCGACAACTTCGACTCACGCCTCAAGGCCATGCAGCCACGCGTCGCGTTCCACGTACCCAATGAGCTGACAGGCGAAGGCAACCTGAGCCTGGACATCACCTTCGAGAGCATGGACGACTTCAGCCCGGCCGCCGTGGCCCGCAAGGTCGACTCCCTGAACCAGTTGCTCGAAGCCCGCACCCAATTGGCCAACCTGCTGACCTACATGGACGGCAAGACTGGCGCTGAAGAAATCATCATGAAGGCGATCAAGGACCCGGCATTGCTTCAGGCACTTGCCAGCGCGCCCAAGCCTGCAGGGGAGCAGTAATCATGACGGACAATACCGCCCGCGAAGGCAGCCAGATCCTGGGTACCACCGAAGAAGCCAGCGAGTTCGCGAACCTGCTGCTGCAAGAATTCAAGCCCAAGACCGAGCGTGCCCGCGAAGCCGTTGAAACCGCGGTGCGCACCCTGGCTGAACAGGCCCTGGCGCAAACCGACCTGGTGTCCAACGACGCGATCAAGTCGATCGAATCGATCATCGCCGCCATCGACGCCAAGCTCACCGCCCAGGTCAACCAGATCATCCACCACCAGGATTTCCAACAACTGGAAAGCGCCTGGCGTGGCCTGCATTACCTGGTCAATAACACCGAGAGCGATGAGCAACTGAAGATTCGCGTGCTCAACATCTCCAAGCCAGACCTGCACAAGACCCTGAAGAAATTCAAGGGCACCGCGTGGGACCAGAGCCCGATCTTCAAGAAGATGTACGAAGAAGAATACGGCCAGTTCGGTGGCGAACCTTACGGCTGCCTGGTGGGTGACTACTACTTCGACCAGTCGCCGCCCGACGTGGAACTGCTGGGCGAGCTGTCGAAAGTCTGCGCCGCCATGCACTCGCCTTTCATCGCTGCGGCCTCGCCGACCGTGATGGGCATGGGTTCGTGGCAGGAACTGTCGAACCCACGCGACCTGACCAAGATCTTCACCACCCCGGAATACGCCGGCTGGCGCTCGCTGCGTGAATCGGAAGACTCGCGCTACATCGGCCTGACCATGCCGCGCTTCCTGGCACGCCTGCCGTACGGCGCCAAGACCGATCCGGTGGAAGCCTTCGCTTTCGAAGAAAACACCGACGGCGCCGACAGCTCCAAGTACACCTGGGCCAACGCCGCCTACGCCATGGCAGTGAACATCAACCGTTCGTTCAAGCACTACGGCTGGTGCTCGCGCATCCGCGGCATCGAGTCTGGCGGCGAAGTGGAAAACCTGCCGGCCCACACGTTCCCTACCGATGACGGTGGCGTGGACATGAAGTGCCCGACCGAAATCGCCATCAGTGACCGCCGTGAAGCGGAACTGGCGAAGAACGGTTTCATGCCGCTGCTCCACAAGAAAAACACCGACTTCGCCGCGTTCATCGGCGCCCAGTCGCTGCAGAAACCTGCCGAATACGACGACCCGGACGCCACCGCCAACGCCAACCTGGCCGCACGCCTGCCATACCTGTTCGCCACCTGCCGTTTCGCCCACTACTTGAAGTGCATCGTGCGCGACAAGGTCGGCTCCTTCAAAGAGAAGGACGAAATGCAGCGCTGGTTGCAGGACTGGATCCTCAACTACGTCGACGGCGACCCGGCGCACTCCACCGAAACCACCAAGGCCCAGCACCCGTTGGCGGCGGCCGAAGTGATCGTGGAAGAAGTCGAAGGCAACCCGGGGTATTACAACTCCAAGTTCTACCTGCGCCCGCACTATCAGCTTGAAGGGCTGACGGTGTCGCTGCGCCTGGTATCGAAACTGCCTTCGGCAAAAAGCGCATAAGTAACGATTGAGCTAGCTCTTCTGTGGGAGCCGGGCTTGCCCGCGATGCGGGCGATGCGGTCTGCCAGTCAGACCGCGTTGATGCAATCGCAGGCAAGCCAGCTCCCACAGAAAAGCACTGCCCTTTGGGCATAACCCATTCAGTGGCCTGAGCCACACAGGGAGAAAACATGGCTGTTGATATTTTCATCAAGATCGGCGACATCAAGGGCGAGTCCATGGACAAGGCCCACAAGGACGAAATCGATGTGTTGAACTGGAGCTGGGGCATGTCCCAGTCCGGCAACATGCACGTCGGCGGTGGCGGTGGCGCGGGCAAGGTGAATATCCAGGACCTGTCGCTGACCAAATACGTCGACAAGGCTTCGCCCAACCTGATGATGCACTGCGCCAGCGGCAAGCACATCGACAAGGTCAAGCTGACCGTGCGCAAGGCCGGTGGCGAGAGCCAGGTCGAGTACATGGTGATCAACCTGGAAGAAGTGCTGGTCACCTCCTTGAGCACCGGCGGTTCGGGCAGCGATGATCGCCTGACCGAAAACGTCACCCTGAACTTTGCCCAAGTGATGGTCGACTACCAGCCGCAGAAAGCCGACGGCACCAAAGACGGCGGCGCCATCAAGTTTGGCTGGAACATCCGCTCCAACACCAAACGCTGATAGCCCGTGTGGCCGTGGCCCGGTGCCACGGCCATTGTGTCCCTCTCGCAACCCGTCCGTGGAGCTGCTTTGGTGGTAACTGAAATCGCTTCCCGCGACCGTCTGCAACCGTCCCTGCTGGACCGGTTGACCGACGACGACCCGACCAACCCCAAGGAAAGCGCCGACAAACGCGTGCTGTCCCTGACCCAATTGAAGGCCTCGGTGCTGCGTGACCTGGCGTGGTTGCTTAACACCACCTCGTTACTCGATACCGATGCCACGCTGCACACCCCGGCCGGCACTTCGGTGGTCAATTACGGCCTGCCGGCACTGGCGGGCAACAGCGCTTCGAGCGTCGATATCAAAGCCCTGGAAGCCTTGATTTACCAGGCCATCGCCACTTTCGAGCCGCGTATTTTGCGCCACACATTGCGAGTCAAGGCGCGCATGGGCCATGGCGAGATGAATCACAACGCCCTGAGTTTCGAAATTGAAGGCGACCTGTGGGCACAGCCGGTGCCGTTGCGTTTGCTGTTGCAGACCGACGTGGACCTGGAGTCCGGCCATGTGCGCGTGCTCAATGCCGACCAGCGGAGACGCCCATGAACCCGCGCCTGCTGGAGCTGTACAACCAGGAACTGCACCACGTGCGCGAAAGCGCCGCTGAGTTCGCCAAGGAATACCCGAAGATCGCCAGTCGGCTGACCCTGTCCGGTATGGACTGCGCCGACCCGTACGTCGAACGTTTGCTTGAAGGCTTCGCCTATCTCACGGCCCGTGTGCAGCTCAAGCTCGACGCCGAGTACCCGACCTTCACCCACAACTTGCTAGAAATCGCCTACCCGCACTACCTGGCACCGACGCCGTCGATGACCGTAGTGCAACTGCAGACCGACCCCGATGAAGGCTCCCTGGCCGGCGGTTTCCCGCTGCCCCGTGACACGGTGCTGCGTGCCGCCCTGGGCCGTGAAACCCAGACCTGCTGCGAGTACCGCACCGCGCACCCGGTGACGCTGTGGCCTTTGCAGGTCAGCAACGCCGAATATTTCGGCAACCCCGCCGCCGTGCTCGGGCGCCTGGCCGCCAGCGAACCGAAAGCCAAGGCCGGCCTGCGCCTGACCCTGCGCACCGGTGCCGAGCTGCCGTTCAACAGCCTCGACCTGGATACCTTGCCGCTGTACCTGAGCGGCGCTGATGAACAACCGTTTCGCCTCTACGAACAACTGCTGGGCAACGCCTGCGCGGTGTTTGCGCGCCAGCCCGGTGGCGATTGGGTCGAGCGCCTGCCCCAGGGCGCGTTGCGCTCGCGGGGGTTCGATGATGCCGATGCGGCCATGCCGGTGGTAGCGCGGGCGTTCCAGGGCTATCGCCTGTTGCAGGAGTACTTCGCCCTGCCCCATCGCTTCCTGTTCGTTGAGTTCGCCGAGTTGAGCCGTGCGGTCAAACGGTGTGACGGCCAGGAGCTGGAACTGATCGTGCTGTTCGACCGCCACGAACCGAGCCTGGAAGGCAGTGTCGGCGCGGCGCAGTTCTTGCCGTTCTGCACGCCCGCCATCAACCTGTTCCCCAAGCGCGTGGATCGTATCCATTTGTCCGACCGGGTCAATGAACACCACGTGATCGCCGACCGTACGCGGCCGATGGATTTCGAGATTCACTCCTTGAGCGGCATTACTGGCCATGGCACCGGACCGGAGCAGCCGTTCTTGCCGTTCTATGCAGTGCGCGATCCGTCGCGCTATGGCCGCGACCAGGCGTATTACAGCGTGCGCCGCGAGCCGCGGGTGCTGTCCAGCGATCAGCGCCGCAATGGCCCGCGCTCCACTTATGTAGGCAGTGAAACCTTCGTCAGCCTGGTGGACAGCCGCCAGGCGCCGTATCGCCATGACCTGCGCCAGTTGGGCGTGACGGCACTGTGCACCAACCGGGACCTGCCGCTGTTCATGAGCGTGGGCAACGGCAAGACCGACTTCACCCTGGCCGACAGTGCGCCGGTACTGGCCGTGCGGTGCGTCGCCGGGCCAAGCCGCCCGCGTGCCAGCCATGCGCATGACGCCAAGGCTTGGCGCCTGATCAGCCAGTTGTCGCTCAACTACCTGTCCTTGAGCGAAGAGGGCCAGGGCGCCGGCGCCTTGCGCGAACTGCTGCGCCTGTACGGCGACAGCAATGACGCCGCCCTGCAATTGCAGATCGAAGGCCTGCGCGAAGTCAGCAGCAAGGCGGTGACCCGACGCCTGCCGATGCCTGGCCCGATTGTGTTTGGCCGCGGCCTGGAAATCACCTTGGAGTTCGATGAAAACGCGTTTCGCGGCACCGGCGTGTTCCTGCTCGGTGCAGTGCTGGAGCGCTTCCTGGCACGCTACGTGTCGATCAACAGCTTTACCGAGACGGTGATCCGTACCACCGAACGCGGCGAGATCATGCGATGGAAAGCCAAGCCCGGACGGCGTCCGACCCTGTGAGAACCCTGGACGCGATGCACCAGGAGCCCTGGGAATATGACTTCTTCCAGGCATTGCGGCGCATCGAGTGCGAAACACCCGAGCTGCCACGCCTGGGCCATTCCCTGCGCCTGGCCGATGATCCGCTGCGCCTGGGGCAGCAGGCCGATTGCACCTTCGCACCCGCCACCCTTGCCTCGGTCGACCCCGGTGGCGACGGCAAGCCGGCGCGGTTGGAGCAGTTCTTTTTCGGCCTCGGCGGCCCCAACGGGCCGCTGCCGCTGCACATCACCGAGTACGTGCGCGAGCGCCAACGCAACAACGCCGACAGCACCAGCAAGCAGTTCCTGGATGTGTTCCACCATCGCCTGCTGACCCTGTTCTATCGGGCCTGGGCCGAGGCGCGGCCAACGGTCAGCCACGACCGCCCGGACGATGACTACTGGTCCGCCCGCCTCGCCGCCCTGAGTGGCCGTGGGATGCCGAGCCTGCTCAATCAAGGGCTGATCCCCGATACCGCGAAGCTGCATTACAGCGGCCATCTGTCGGCGCAAACCCGCTACCCGGATGGTTTGAAAGCGATCCTCAGCGAGTACTTCGGCCTGCCGGTAGAGATCGAGGAATACGTCGGCCAATGGCTGGAGCTGCCCGAACGCAGCCGCGTGGGGGTCAGCGCCAACCAGTTGGGCGTGGACTTCTGCCTGGGCAGCCACGTGTGGGACCGCCAGCACAAATTCCGCATCCGCCTGGGCCCGCTCACGCTGGATGACTACATGGGCATGCTGCCCGGCCAACAGCCGTTCAACGAGCTGGTGGCGTGGGTGGCCGAGTACCTGGGCCATGAATTGGACTGGGATTTGAACCTGGTTTTGCAACAACCCGAAGTTCCGGCGCTGCAACTCAACGGCCAGTTCCGCCTGGGCTTCAACACCTGGCTCGGCCAACCTGCGCATGACGCCAACGACCTAATCCTGGCCCGGCATTACGCCGACCACGCCACCACCTCAAGGAATCCAGAGCATGGGTGAAATCAGTCGCGCCGCACTGTTCGGCAAACTCAACAGCGTGGCCTACAAAGCCATCGAAGCCGCCACCGTGTTCTGCAAGTTGCGGGGCAATCCGTATGTGGAACTGGCCCACTGGTTTCACCAGTTGCTGCAACTGCAGGACTCGGATCTGCACCGCATCATCCGCCAGTTCAACGTGGAGCCGGCGCGCCTGGCCCGCGACCTCACCGAAGCCCTGGATCGCCTGCCGCGTGGCTCGACGTCGATCACCGACCTGTCGTCCCACGTGGAAGAAGCCGTAGAACGCGGCTGGGTGTATGGCAGCCTGATGTTCGGCGAAAGCCAGGTTCGCACCGGTTATCTGGTGCTGGGCATCTTGAAGACACCGAGCCTGCGCCATGCGCTGCTGGGTTTGTCCGGCGAGTTCGACAAGATCAAGGCCGAGGCCCTGAGCGAGCGCTTTGATGAATACGTCGGTGACTCGCCGGAAAATGCCTTGAGCGCCAGCGATGGCTTCAATGCCGGCGTCCCTGGCGAGGCCAGCGGTGCCATGGCGCCCAGCGCGATGGGCAAGCAGGAAGCGCTCAAGCGCTTCACTGTGGACCTGACCGAACAGGCCCGCAGCGGCAAGCTCGACCCAATCGTGGGCCGTGACGAGGAGATTCGCCAACTGGTGGATATCCTCATGCGTCGGCGCCAGAACAACCCGATCCTCACTGGTGAGGCCGGGGTGGGCAAGACCGCCGTGGTCGAAGGTTTCGCCCTGCGTATCGTCGCCGGTGACGTACCGCCTGCGCTCAAGGACGTGGAGCTGCGCAGCCTCGACGTGGGCCTGTTGCAAGCCGGCGCCAGCATGAAAGGCGAGTTCGAACAGCGCCTGCGCCAGGTCATCGAAGACGTGCAGGCTTCACCCAAGCCGATCATCCTGTTCATCGACGAAGCCCATACCCTGGTGGGTGCCGGTGGCGCTGCCGGCACCGGTGACGCGGCCAACCTGCTCAAGCCTGCCCTGGCCCGTGGCACCTTGCGTACCGTGGCTGCCACCACGTGGGCCGAGTACAAAAAGCACATCGAGAAAGACCCGGCCCTGACCCGCCGCTTCCAAGTGGTGCAGGTTGCCGAACCGTCGGAAGACAAGGCCCTGCTGATGATGCGCGGCGTGGCGTCCACCATGGAAAAACACCACCAGGTGCAAATCCTCGACGAAGCTCTGGAAGCCTCGGTGAAGCTCTCCCACCGCTACATTCCGGCGCGCCAGTTGCCGGACAAGTCCGTGAGCCTGCTGGACACCGCCTGCGCGCGCGTCGCCATCAGCCTGCACGCGGTCCCCGCGGAAGTGGACGACAGCCGTCGCCGTATCGAAGCCCTGGAAACCGAGCTGCAAATCATCGCCCGTGAGCATGCGATCGGCATTGCCATTGGAGCGCGTCAAACCCATAGCGAAGCGCTGCTGACCGCCGAACGTGAGCGTCTGGCCACGCTGGAAAGCCGTTGGGCCGAAGAGAAAACCCTGGTGGATGAGCTGCTCGCCACCCGCGCAACCCTGCGCGAGAAGGCCGGGGTTGTGGACAGCGGCAACGATGAACTGCGTGCAAAACTGGTCGATCTGCAACAGCGCCTCACCGCTCTGCAAGGCGAAACCCCTTTGATCCTACCGACCGTGGATTACCAGGCCGTGGCCTCGGTGGTCGCCGACTGGACCGGCATCCCGGTGGGCCGCATGGCCCGCAACGAACTGGAAACCGTGCTCAACCTCGACCAGCACCTGAAGAAACGCATCATCGGCCAGGACCATGCCCTGCAAATGATCGCCAAGCGCATCCAGACCTCCCGCGCCGGCCTCGACAACCCGAGCAAGCCGATTGGCGTGTTCATGCTGGCCGGCACCTCGGGTGTGGGCAAGACCGAAACCGCCCTGGCTCTGGCCGAAGCCATGTACGGCGGCGAGCAGAACGTCATCACCATCAACATGAGCGAGTTCCAGGAAGCCCACACCGTGTCCACACTCAAGGGCGCGCCACCGGGCTATATCGGCTACGGCGAAGGCGGCGTGCTGACCGAAGCGGTACGGCGCAAACCCTACAGCGTGGTGCTGCTGGATGAGGTGGAGAAAGCTCACCCGGATGTGCACGAGATTTTCTTCCAAGTGTTCGACAAGGGCGTGATGGAAGACGGCGAAGGCCGGGTGATCGACTTCAAGAACACCCTGATCCTGCTGACCACAAATGCCGGTACCGAACTGATTTCCCACGTCTGCAAGGACCCGGCGAACGCCCCCGAGCCCGAGGAAATCGCCAAGGCCCTGCGCCAGCCGTTGCTGGAGATTTTCCCACCGGCCTTGCTCGGTCGCCTGGTGACCATCCCGTACTACCCGCTGAGCGACGAAATGCTCAAGGCGATCACACGCCTGCAACTGAACCGCATCAAGAAGCGTGTGGAGAACACCCATAAAGTCGCGTTCGAGTATGACGACGCGGTGGTCGACCTGATCGTCTCGCGCTGCACCGAGACTGAAAGCGGCGGGCGCATGATCGATACCATCCTCACCAACAGCCTGCTGCCGGACATGAGCCGGGAATTTCTGACGCGCATGTTGGAAGGCAAGGCGTTGGCGGGAGTGCGGATCAGCAGTCGGGATAATGAATTGCACTACCAGTTCAACGATTGACCTGAAGAAACACGATCAAAACTGTGGGAGCTGGCTTGCCTGCGATAGCGGTCTGACATTCAACATCCATGTTGACTGATCCACTGCCATCGCAGGCAAGCCAGCTCCCACACTGAATTCGGTTTCTTCAGTTATTACGACACTCACGGGTTAACCGATGCTATTCAACCAAGCCTCACGCCTGGCCAAGATCAACAGCCCCCTCGGGCCGGATGTGCTGCTGCTCAACGAAATGGGCGGCGGTGAAGAGCTGGGCCGGCTGTTCAACTATGAGCTGCAACTGACGTCCCTGGACGCCAACATCGACCTTAACCAATTGCTGGGTAAACCGATGAGCGTCGGCCTGCAACTGGCGGACGGCGGCGAGCGGCATTTCCACGGGATCGTTGCGCGGTGCAGCCAGAACATCGACAAAGGCCAGTTCGCCAGTTACCAAGTCACCCTGCGCCCTTGGCTGTGGTTGCTCAGCCGTACCTCCGACTGCCGTATCTTCCAGAACCTGAGCATCCCGCAGATCATCAAGCAGGTGTTCCGTGACCTGGGTTTTTCCGACTTCGAAGACGCGCTCAGCCGGCCGTATCGCGAGTGGGAGTACTGCGTGCAGTACCGCGAGACCAGCTTCGATTTCGTCAGCCGGTTGATGGAACAGGAAGGCATCTACTACTTCTTCCGCCATGAACAGGAGCGCCATGTGCTGGTGCTGGCCGACGCCTATGGCGCCCACACCAGCGTGCCCGGCTACGCGTCGATCCCCTACTACCCCAAGGACGAGCAGCAGCGCGAACGCGACCATATGCACAATTGGCACTTGGCGCAGGAGGTGCAGCCGGGCTCGCTGGAGCTCAACGACTACGACTTCCAGCGCCCCAGCGCGAGCATCGACGTGCGCTCGGCCATGCCGCGCCCGCACACCGCCGGCGACTACCCACTGTACGACTACCCCGGCACCTACGTGCAAAGCGCCGACGGCGAACACTATGCGCGCACCCGCATCGAGGCCCTGCAAACCCTGCATGAACAGATCGAGTTCAGCGGCAATGCGCGCGGCCTGGGCTCGGGCCATCTGTTCAGCCTCACCGGCTTCAGCCGCCAGGACCAGAACCGCGAGTACCTGATCGTCGGTTGCCGTTACTTCGTCGTGCAGGAAAGCCTGGAAAGCGGTGGCGGTTCAGGCTCGGCGCAGTTCGAAAGCAGCCTGACCTGCATCGACGCCCAACAGAGTTTCCGCCCGCTGGCCAATACTCACCGCCCCATCGTCAAAGGCCCGCAGACCGCGTTGGTGGTAGGCCCCAAGGGCGAGGAAATCTGGACCGACCAGTACGGCCGCGTAAAGGTGCATTTCTACTGGGACCGCCACGACCAATCCAACGAAAACAGCTCGTGCTGGATTCGTGTGTCGCAATCCTGGGCTGGCAAGAACTGGGGCTCGATGCAGATTCCACGCATCGGCCAAGAGGTGATCGTCAGCTTCCTCGAAGGCGACCCCGACCGACCGATCATCACCGGGCGGGTGTACAACGCTGAGCAGACGGTGCCCTACGACTTGCCGGAGAACGCCACCCAAAGCGGCATGAAAAGCCGCTCCAGCAAAGGCGGCACGCCGGCCAACTTCAATGAAATCCGCATGGAGGACAAGAAGGGGTTGGAGCAGTTGTATATCCATGCCGAGCGTAACCAGGACATCGTGGTGGAGGTGGATGAAAGCCACTCGGTGGGGCATGACCGCAATAAAAGCATTGGGCATAACGAGACGGTGACCATCGGCAGCAATCGCCTGCGGGTTGTACGCAACAACGACACGGTGATCGTGGGCGGTGCCAAGTCCGACAGCGCCGCCACGCACTACACCATCGAGGCCGGCGAGAGTCTTCGCCTGGTGTGCGGCGACAGCGTGATCGAGCTCAAGGCAGGTGGGGATATCAACCTGACCTGCGGCTCGTTCAACCTGTTTTCCACCGGCAGCAGCAAGATCCAGACAAAGGGCAAATTGGACATCAACCTGGGCAGTGACAAGGGCACTTCGCCGGGTGCCCAGGGCGTGCAAAGCACGATCAAGTCCGCCGTCGAATCAAAATTTCCCGGTAAGCCCGGTGCTGGTCAATAACGAGATTTCGCCACCATGAACTACCTGATCAACGAAGCCCAATTCACCCTGCCCGACGCCGAGGTACAGGACACCTCGATCAATATCCTCAAGTTCGCCAAGCTGAGCACTACCCTGGTGGTGAGCCGCAGCCCCTTGGCCGATGGCGAGAGCCTGCAAACCAATTTCGAAGGCCAGTTGAAAAAACTCGAACAGCAGGTCCAGGACCTTCGCTATTCCCCGGCGCAAGCGGTCAAGGTCGGTCCAGCGCAGGACATCGACGCGTTTGAAGTGCAGAACCACTTCAGCAAAGGCAGCGACAACATTTACCAATATCAGCTGGCCATGCAGATACCGGGCACACGTCGCTTGATCGCCCTCAGTTACGTCAAGGCCCAGCCCCTGGGCCCGGCCGAGGCGGCGCACTGGGCAACGCTGAAAAGCACACTCAACTTCCTTGCCACGCCTTGAGTCGAGCCTGAGCAATGAGTGAGGACCTTTGGGCCGCCCGCGAAGGCGACGCACTGCTGCACACCTCGGTGATGGCCGACATTCTCGGCGGTGTGCTGGAAGTGGCCGCCTATGCGGCGATCACTACCGTGGGCTGCCTGGCCGTAGCCGGGGCGGTGTTCCTCGCGACCGGTGCGACCATTGCCACCGGCGGTGTGGCACTGGTGTTGGTGGTGGGCGCGGTCGTCGGCATCACCGCTGGGCTCACGGGGGCTGACTTGAAAATATCCAGTTGGTGCGAGTCCGCCGCCAACTGGGTGTTCCCGCCAGTAATCGATGCGTTCATCACCAGCGGCTCGCACAATGTGTTTATCAATGGCAAAAAGGCCGCCCGCGCAGCCGGTAAGATGACCGCTGTACCGGTCGCGCCCAGCGAGCCGGCAGCACCAAGCTTCCTGGATATGGCCGGAGAGTTTTTCTCGCAGATGTGGCGCCCGACCGTCGCCTCGCCCGCCCCCGGCACCGAGCCGTGCCCGCTGGACACCGTGGCATGCAACAAGCATCCGCCCATGCCCCTGCAGTTTATTGCCGAAGGTTCCAGCTCGGTGTTCATCAACGGGCAGCCTGCCGCGCGCAGCGGGGATCGTAGTACCTGTGACGCCAAGATCGGCACCGCCCAGGGCCTGATTTCGCCGGATGTGCGCATTGGTGGTGAGACCATTGTGGTGCAGGAGATTCGTAGCGGGAAAACGCCGGGGGTGGGGCTGGCGATTACTGCCTTGTTGATGCTACGCGGCAATGTGAAGTGCTTTTGGAGCAAACTGCCCTGCCTGTTCGGCAGTGTGGTGGTAGGGGCTGGAGTTTCCTATGGCACCAGCAAGATAACCTCTGCGCTTAAGAGCGCCATGAACGGCTCCCCCAACCCCGTACACAGTGCGACCGGCGCCAAAATTCTAGGTGATGAGGATGAACTGGATTTCGTGCTTCCGGGCCTGTTTCCCATCGATTGGCAGCGGTTCTACAGCAGTCTCGACACACGGATCGACGGTCTATTTGGGGCGGGCTGGAGCGTTGCCTATGAGGTATCGGTCGAGATCGATAAAGACGAAAACTTGTTTTATATCGATGAACAGGGACGGCGCCTGGAGATCGGCTACATCCCTGCGTCCGGCGGAGCATTCGACCCAGTCGAAGGTCTTGCGGTCAGGCGCAGTGGTGACGCAGCGGTCTTGATCGAGAGTACCGACGGCCTGTATCGGCTCTTCGAATTCGACCCGCAGAACCGCTCTCGAATGCGTCTGCAACTGCTGGGGGATCGCAATGAAGGGCGGATCTTCCTCGATTACGACAATCAGGGACGGCTGCATCGCCTGCGCGACACCCATGATTTGATGCACGTAGAACTGAACTACTCGGCCGAACACCCTCGGCGTGTAGCCTACATCGAGCGGCGTTACCTGCGCCCAGAGCATTTCGAGGCCCGCAGTGATGTACTCGTCAGTTACCGCTACGACAGTAACGGCGACCTCATTGAAGTTTTAGACAGGCAAGGTATAACCGCTCGGCGCTTTGTTTATGACAATGCTCGGCGAATGGTCGAACACCAATTGCCGAGTGGCCTGCGCTGCTTCTACCAATGGGCCGCTGTGTCTGGGCCATACGGTGAGGAGTGGCGTGTGAGCCGCCACTGGACAGATGGTGGTGATGAATACAGCTTTGACTACGATCTGGATGCTGGCATTACCCGTGTGACCGATGGTCTGATGCGAGTCAGTACACGGCATTGGAACCCGCAATATCAAATCACTCGTTACGTCGATAACTTAGGCCATGCCTGGCAATTCGACTGGAATCAAGATCGCCAACTGTTCGGCGCCATTGATCCTCACGAGGGTCAGTGGTGCTTTAGTTATGACGAGTCCGGAAACCTGAGTAACGTGACCGATCCACTGGCTCGGAGCCGCAACACACAATGGCTTGAGCACTGGGCGTTGCCGCAGGTGGAAACCGACCCGGCGGGCAATAGCTGGCATTACCGCTACGACCAGCGTGGCAACTGTATCGAGGAAGTCGACCCACTGGGTAACCGTACTTGTTACGTCTATGACGGTTTTGGTCAGCCCGTAGAAGTCATCGATGCAACCGGAAAAACCAGAACGTTGCATTGGAACGTGTGGAGCCAACTGGTCGAAGAAGTAGATTGCTCGGGTTATCCGACCCGTTATCAATACGACGAGTTTGGAAATCTGGTGGTGCAGACCAATGCCGAAGGTGAATCGGTACGCTACCGGTACGGTCCTCAGGGGCTACTAATGGAATGCCAGCTTCCAGATGGCCGCGTCGAACTGTTCCAGCGTAGCGCAAATGGTTATCTGACTGCCCACGTTGACCCTGCCGGCAGCACCACACGCTATGACTATGACGTTCGCGGCTTGGTCAAACAACGTTGGGATGCGCATAACCGTTCGGTGATGTTCGATCATGATGCCTACGGACGACTACGCAAGCTGACCAACGAGAATGGCGAGAGCTATCGCTTTGAGTGGGACGCAGCCGACCGCATGGTGCAGCAGCAGGATCTGGATCAAAGCCGGCGCTGCTACACCTACGATTCACTGGACGATATAGTTGCCGTGGACTATCTACCGGGAACAGAGGGCGAGCCGGTAGCGCCGTTGTCGCACCAGTTTCAGCGCGATCCTGTTGGCCGCCTGGTCAGTAAAACCACCGCCGACGGCACCACGGTCTATGAACATGACCTGAACGACCAGTTGGTCGGTGTCACCTTCACCGCCCTTGATGGCCGTCAGCAGCTACTCGGTTTCAGCTATGACGCGCTAGGGCAACTGCTTGAGGAGCAAAGCTCGGCAGGGTCTGTGCAGCATCGTTACGACGAGCTGGGAAACCTGGTCCAAACCGGCTTGCCCGACGGTCGATGGTTGAACAGGCTGTACTACGGTAGCGGCCACCTGCATCAGTTGAACATCGATGGAAAAGTCATCAGCGACTTTGATCGTGATCGCTTGCATCGCGAAGTACAGCGTACCCAGGGCCAAATCAAAACGAGTACCGCATACGACCGAAGTGGCAGGGTTCGCTCACGACAGCGTCGCAGCATTGACCAGCCTTGGCAGTTGCCTCCCCTGGTCGAGACGGACTATAGCTTCGACCCCAGTGACAACCTGATCGGGCGACGTCGTATAAACCACCAACATGATCATCAAGAACATCTGGGTTACGACAGCACCGACCGAATCCTTTTAAGCCACCAGGTTGGCCGGACCGAAACATATGCCTATGACGCTGCCGCCAATCTGCTGGACCGCCCAAATCAAGGTGGTCTCATACGACATAATCGCCTGCTCGTCTATCAAGACAAACGGTATGCCTATGATGCTTTAGGACGAATGATCGAAAAGCGCAGCTCTGCTCGTGGCTTGCAGCGCTTTGCCTACGATGCGGAAAGCCGGCTGGTTGAAGTGCGAAATGAGAGCGGCCACGTGGTCAGAATGACCTATGACCCCCTAGGGCGGCGGATCGAAAAAACCGAGCATGATTACAATGGCCGCCCGTTGGGCCAGACGAGTTTCACCTGGGATGGTTTACGTCTGTTGCAGGAGTTCAAACACAGCCAGACCAGTCTGTATCTATACGAAGGTGAAAGCTACGTGCCCCTGGCCCGGATCGACGGCATCGGCCCCCTGCAAAAAACCCGCTACTACCACAATGATCTTAACGGACTGCCGGAGCGACTGACCGAGGCCGATGGGCAAATTACCTGGCGTGCGACTTATCAGGTGTGGGGCAATACCTTGGAAGAGGTGCGGGAGCCACATTACATTGAAGAGCAAAATCTACGATTCCAAGGGCAGTATCTGGATCGAGAGACGGGGCTGCATTTTAATACATTCCGGTTTTATGATCCCGACGTGGGGCGCTTTACAACGCCGGACCCTGTCGGGCTAGCAGGAGGTTTTAACCTCTATCAGTATTCTCCGAACCCCTCGGGATGGATCGATCCGTTGGGATGGGCACCTTGTGGCTCAACTACTGCTAAGCTTCAAGCCCACGCCAATGCGGCGAAGAAGGCTGTCTACAGTAACCCCCAAAGGTCGTTGACCCCGAGACAAAGAGCAGCGGTGAAACGAGCCTATGATCGAGGCGATCTAGGACAAGCACGCTCTCGCTATCGCCGTTACGTAGGACAGAGAATTGATGCAAACTTCAAAACCAGAGTAAAAAATGATCCATCATTGGGACACCTGGAGGTATCGAAATCAGGACAACGTCTTCCCGATGTGTATGAAACTAAAACTAAAACCTGGTGGGACCTCACGACTAAGGCTGATTGGAAAAGAGGCACGCATCAGCGGCGTTATGGGGACTGGGGCAATGGTTATGAAGGAATATTATGGTGAATGACAAAATACCATCATTCGTGCTGTCCGGCATACACCAGGACGGGCTCGTGTTACCTAAAAAAACGCGTTTTGAAAAAGAACGGATCATCGATTGTAAATTAAAAGATGCGAATCTCTCCGATCCGATTTTCGATCAATGTATATTGGAGAGCTGCAGCTTTGAGAAAAGTGATTTTTCCGGTTCAAGATTTTTCAATAAGACCTTATTAGCCCATTGTCACTTCAAGACGGTTGACTTTCAGGCTTCAGGCTTCAGCAACAGCAAATTCGAGAACTGCACTTTCATAAGGTGCAACTTTCGAGAAGCGTCTTTGAAAGATTGCGAATTCAGCAACTGCCTATTTACCCAGTGCAAGATCATTGACAACTCGTTCAATGCCAACAAAATCAACAACCTCAAGTTTTCGGGAAAATTACAAGAGGTGAGTTTTATATCCGAACCGCCCAACACCCCCCTTCTTGTTGATTTTGAATTATGCAAATTGGATTGGGTAACATTTCAAAACTGTGACCTTGCGCAGATTATTCCCCCCGCAGATATCCAGCACGTTTTTTTCAAAGACGTGTCAGATCGCGCCCGTAAAGCGCTTGCATCAATTACCTCTGAGCCAGACAATCAGATCAATAAGCTATTGAAACGCCGCCTTCAAAAACTCACAACGCAACGAGGCGCGCTCTTCAATATCAAGAATCTTGAAGAGTACGAAGGGCCTGAGTTCACCAAACAGTTTATTGCGCTTCTTCAGGCAACTTAAGAAACGTTAGGGCAGCTCTGAATTAAAAATTCCTGATGATCGGGACCCCAGTTTATTAAAAACTGCAAAAGGTGGGCAGATTATTTAATTTAAATCGATCAAATAAATCCGTCACCTTTAACCATTCCAACTGGGTCGCAACAGAAAAATCTAAACCATCACGTTTCGGAAAATGTGGCTAAGGAGTCAAAAATGGGCGCCTGGAATTACAACCCTTGGGAAAACGATGAAGCCGCGGACTGGTTTCAGGAGTTCTGAAAACAACAAAATTTCGCGGTCTTGATCAACGAAATCAGCCAGTTTGATCCCGCTGAAGAACGTTATGACGCCTTTAGGGCTGCCTGTTATCTATTACAAACCCTAGGCAACCCCTATATATGGCCAGCTGAATATCTGGCACAACTCAAACCCCTGATCGAGCAGGCTATTTCAATACTGACCCAACTGATTGATCCGCCCAATGACGAATGGGGGTTTCTTGATAGGTGGGGCGACAGCGCCGATGTTATCAACGCAGTGGAGGAACAAATCGACGCTCTGAAAATGCGATTAGGCGAGCTGGCTTAATCTGGCATACGCATCAGCACCCAACAAAAAATGGGCACCCGACCCAGTCGGCGTGCCCATCTTCTTTACCGCCCCGCCTCCCTTCGAGACGGTACCGCTTAACTTACGGGTTGACGCTGTCTTTGAGCGACTTGCCCGGCTTGAACGCTACGGTGTTACTCGCCTTGATTTTCACTGGCTCACCGGTTTGCGGGTTTTTGCCGGTGCGGGCGCCGCGGTGACGTTGCAGGAAAGTGCCGAAGCCGACCAGGGTGACGCTGTCCTTGCGGTGCAGGGCGCCGGTGATTTCTTCGAGGACGGCGTTGAGGACGCGGTTGGCCTGTTCTTTGGTGAGATCGGCTTTTTCAGCGATGGCGGCTGCGAGATCTGGTTTACGCATATGTGAAGCCTCTTTGACGGTTTTTTGTTGTTATGTCCGTGCTGCTCTCTGGTGGAGCAGCGCCAAGGCGCCGCAGGCTCTACTCTGCGGCAGACGGGAGTGAGGATGGCATGCCCTCGGGCGCCGCGCCAGTCTCGCGGCGGCCTTTCTCGGGGTATGAACGTGATGTTTGCGACAGAACGGGTGGTATTTACGCCAGTAACGGCGGAAGGTCTTTGTTCAGCGCCAGTTTTTCCATGACAGCGCTGCCAGTCAGTGCGTAACCCAGCAGGCGGCCGCTGGCATCGCGGCACAGGGCCTTGATGTCGGCACCCTGCCCTTCGACACTCCAGACGCCTTCAGTGCCTCGTGGTGCAGGTGAGACCACCAGCGGGCACACCGGGGTTTTCACGGTGATGGGCATCGGTCCATAGCTCACCGCCGTGGCATTGCCGGCCAGGGTTTGCGCCAGGGCACGGGCGCAGCTCATCAGCGGCATCACGTACAACAGGTTCAGGCCATCCACCTCGGCGCAGTCGCCCAGGGCATAGATATTGGCGTGGGAGGTCTTGAGGTGGCGGTCCACCATGATCCCGCGGTTGATTTGCAGGCCGGCCGCTGCGGCCAGGTCTACACGCGGGCGCAGGCCAATGGCAGACACCACCAGGTCACAGTGGATCACTTCACCGTCCGACAGGTGCGCTTCAAGGCCACCAGCCGTGCGTTGCAGGCGATTGAGCACCGGGCCCAGGTGGAAACGCGCGCCGATGCCTTCCAGCCCGGCTTGCACCGCTGCGGCTGCCGCCGGGTGCAGCAGGGTCGGCATGACTTGCTCACACGGCGCGACCAGGTCGATTTCATAGCCGCCCAGGATCAGATCATTGGCAAACTCACAGCCGATCAGGCCAGCGCCAAGCAGCAGCACGCGCCGTTTGCCGGCAGCGGCAGCGCGAAAGCGCGCGTAGTCTTCCAGGTCGTTGATCGGGAAAATCAGCTCAGCCGCATCGCCTTCGACCGGTACGCGCACGGTTTCTGCGCCCCAGGCCAGGACCAGGTCGCGGTAGGTCACCGCTTCCTCGCCGATCCACAGGCGTTTGTGGCCTGGGTCGATGCCGCTGATGCGCGTATGGGTGCGCACCTGGGCCTTGAGTTGCTCGGCCATGGCGCCGGGTTCGGCCATGCTCAGGCCATCGGCTTCCTTGTTCTTGCCAAAGCCGGTGGAGAGCATGGGCTTGGAGTAGGAGCGTCCGTCATCGGCAGTGATCAGCAGCAACGGGGTCTCGCTGTCGAGCTTGCGAAACTCCCGGGCGACGTTGTAACCGGCCAATCCTGTGCCGATGATCACGACAGGTGCGTTCATTCCTTTCTCCTTGTAGTACGTTTCTTAAATTCGGGATTACGCGATTTCGATCATTTCGAAGTCCGACTTACCCACGCCGCAGTCCGGGCACAGCCAGTCTTCCGGGACGTCCTGCCACAGAGTGCCTGGTGCAATACCGTCATCCGGCCAGCCGTCCGCTTCGTTATAGATAAGGCCACAGACGATACATTGCCACTTCTTCATTACATGCTTCCTCAGGTTCAGGCGTGTTGGCCGGCGGTCGTTGGATCCAGCGTTGCCGCGCGGCTCAGGGCGTTTTGTACTGATCGGGGCCGGCAGATGCAAGCATGTTCGACGCAAACGACGGGTTTGGCACGGCAAAAGCCCAGGGTGCCATGGTAAGCTCGCCGCCTCTTTTGCTGCCAATACTGACTCACCGTGCCGCACTCAATCGCCCTTCCCGATGCTTGCCAATGGCTGACCCAGAGCCTTCTGAGCCCCTTGCCCACGCCCTTGATCCTCAACTGGCTGTTTGACGAAGGCTCGCTGACGCGACGGCTGACGTGGCTGTCCAACGAGGGTTTCAGCGTGACGCCGCTGTTCGAAGGCTGGCAACCGTTGCGCGACGACGAATGCGCCGCCCTGGACCTGCCGCCGGCCAGTATCGGTTGGGTACGCGAGGTGTATTTGCGCGGGCACGACCAGCCTTGGGTGTTCGCCCGCAGCGTGGCGGCCCGCAGTGCCTTGCAGGGCGACGGGCTGCACATGGACGAGCTGGGCAGCCGCTCGCTGGGCGAGTTGCTGTTCTGCGACCGCGCCTTTACCCGCCAGGCCATTGAAGTGTGTCACTACCCCCGTGCCTGGCTGCCGACAGCGGACCAGGCCGATAATCTTTGGGCGCGCCGCTCGCGCTTCGACCGCGGGGCGCTGAGCGTGCTGGTGGCGGAAGTCTTCCTGCCGAGTTTCTGGCACGCGCTACATGATCATCCGGAGAACTGCTGATGTACCAACGTCTGCTCAAGTCCTTGAACCGCCTGAACCCCAGGGCCTGGGATTTCATTCAGCTGACGCGCATGGACAAGCCCATCGGCATCTACCTGCTGCTGTGGCCGACACTGTGGGCCCTGTGGATCGCCGGCAAGGGTTCGCCGTCGCTGATCAATATCGTGATTTTCGTGCTGGGCGTGGTACTCACCCGGGCCGGCGGCTGCGTGATCAATGACTGGGCCGACCGCAAGGTCGATGGCCATGTGAAACGCACCGAGCAACGACCGCTGGTGAGCGGCAAGATCAGTTCGAAGGAAGCGCTGGTGTTTTTTGCCGTGCTGATGGGCATCAGTTTCCTGCTGGTGCTGCTGACCAACGCCAGCACCATCCTGCTGTCCCTGGGCGGCCTCGCACTGGCGGCAAGCTACCCGTTCATGAAGCGCTACACCTATTACCCCCAAGTGGTGCTGGGCGCAGCGTTTTCCTGGGGCATGCCGATGGCGTTTACCGCCGAGACCGGCCATTTGCCTGCCACCGCGTGGCTGCTGTACATCGCCAACCTGTTGTGGACGGTGGGCTACGACACCTATTACGCCATGACCGACCGCGATGACGACTTGAAGATCGGGGTGAAATCCACCGCCATTCTGTTCGGTGACGCTGACCGCGTGATCATCCTCACCCTGCAAGGCCTGGCGCTGGCGTGCCTGTTGCTGGCCGGCGCACGGTTCGAGCTAGGCGGGTGGTTCCACCTGGGGTTGCTGGCGGCAGCGGGCTGTTTTGTCTGGGAGTTCTGGTACACACGAGACAGGGACCGCATGAAGTGCTTCAAGGCGTTCTTGCATAATCACTGGGCGGGGTTGGCGATTTTTGTCGGGATCGTGGTGGATTACGCTGTTCGCTGAGGATTCTGTGGTGATTGTTGGGGCGCCATCGCAGGCAAGCCAGCTCCCACATTTTGATTGTATTCACACATCAAAAAAATGTGGGAGGGGCTTGCCCTCGATGGACTCAGCAGCGCCGCAGACTTAAGGCTTGATGATGTGCCAGACGCTACCCTTGCCATCACCGGTCTTGTCACCGGCTTTCGTGTCTTCCTTGTAGGTGTAGACAGGCTTGCCTTTATAGGCCCACTGGCTGGTCTGGTCGTCGCGGGTGATCACCGTCCAATCACCGGTCTTGGTGTCGGTGGACTCTGCCTTCAGCGGTGGCCAGTTGGTCGCGCACTGGTCCTTGCACACTGATTTGCCATCAGCGTCCTTGTCGAAGGTGTAGAGCGTCATTCCCTTGTGATCCACCAACATCCCGTCTTTGGTCATCGCCGGCTCTGCCGCAAACGCCAGTCCAGGCAGCGCCAACACCGCAGATACCAGCAGGGCTTTCCAGGAAACAGTGCTGTAAGTCATCGGAACCTTCCTTTTGTGGTTGTCAGGATTCGGACCCAAAGGGTAGTCCAGAGTGCCGTTAATTGCCCAAGCGACTAAATTACTGTCACACGACTGCAATAATTCCGTTATCTAATGCGGCGCAAGACAGTTAAATGACAAGAGGATTGAGCATGGTTGGCAGGAGCATTCTGATCGTTGACGACGAAGCGCCCATTCGCGAAATGATCGCCGTCGCGTTGGAAATGGCCGGCTATGACTGCCTGGAGGCGGAGAACTCCCAGCAGGCCCACGCCATTATCGTCGACCGCAAGCCGGACCTGATCCTGCTCGACTGGATGCTGCCCGGCACCTCGGGCATCGAATTGGCCCGCCGTCTCAAGCGTGACGAGCTGACCGGGGATATCCCGATCATCATGCTCACCGCCAAGGGCGAAGAGGACAACAAGATCCAGGGCCTGGAAGTCGGTGCCGATGACTACATCACCAAGCCGTTTTCCCCACGGGAACTGGTGGCGCGCCTCAAAGCCGTGCTGCGCCGCGCCGGCCCGACCGATGGCGAAGCGCCTATCGAAGTCGACGGCTTGATCCTGGACCCGATCAGCCACCGCGTGACCATCGACGGCAAGCCTGCGGAGATGGGGCCGACCGAATACCGCTTGCTGCAATTCTTCATGACTCACCAGGAGCGCGCCTACACCCGCGGCCAACTGCTCGACCAGGTATGGGGCGGCAACGTCTATGTGGAAGAGCGCACTGTGGACGTGCATATCCGCCGCCTGCGCAAAGCCTTGGGCGATGCGTACGAGAATCTGGTACAAACCGTGCGCGGTACCGGCTATCGGTTTTCTACCAAAGGTTGAGCAATCAGCCACAAGCCGCAAGTTAAAAGCGGGACTGCTTAAGCTTGGAGCTTGCAGCTTGAAACTTGAAACTGCTCCGAAGGACGCACCTTGAACCAAAACTGGCATGGCACCCTCATCCGCCACATGCTCTTGCTGGTCACCGGCTGCCTGTTGGTGGGGCTGGTCAGCGGCTACTACGGCTGGAGCCTGGCCGCCGGCATCGCGTTGTACCTGGGCTGGACCCTCAAACAATTGCTGCGCCTGCATGAATGGCTGCGCCAGCACAAACCCGATGAGGCCCCCCCCGATGGCTATGGCCTGTGGGGCGAGGTGTTCGACAGCATCTACCACCTGCAACGCCGCGACCAACGGGTACGCGGGCGCCTGCAAGCGGTGATCGACCGGGTGCAGGAGTCCACCGCAGCGCTCAAGGACGCGGTGATCATGCTCGACAGCGACGGCAACCTGGAATGGTGGAACCGTGCCGCCGAGACCCTGCTGGGCCTCAAGACGCCCCAGGACAGCGGCCAGCCGGTGACCAACCTGGTGCGTCACCCACGCTTCAAGGAATACTTCGAGCAGGACAACTACGAAGAAGCCCTGGAAATCCCCTCGCCCACCAACGACCGCGTGCGCATCCAGCTGTACCTGACTCGCTACGGCAACAACGAGCACTTGATGCTGGTACGTGATGTGACCCGTATCCACCAGCTGGAACAGATGCGCAAAGACTTCGTCGCCAACGTTTCCCATGAGCTGCGCACGCCGTTGACGGTGATCTGCGGCTACCTGGAGACGTTGCTGGACAATGTCGATGAGATCAACCCGCGTTGGAGCCGCGCCCTGCAGCAGATGCAGGTGCAAGGCTCGCGCATGCAAACCCTGCTTAACGACCTGCTGTTGCTGGCCAAGCTTGAAGCCACGGACTACCCCTCGGACAACCACCCCGTGGCGGTGCAGAGCCTGTTGCAGACGATCAAGAACGATGCCCAGGCCCTCTCGGGCGAACGCGGGCAGCAGATCACGCTGGAGGCCGACCCAACCGTATTGCTCAAGGGCAGTGAAGGCGAATTGCGCAGTGCATTCTCCAACCTGGTGTTCAACGCGGTGAAGTACACCCAGGACAAGGGCAATATCCGCATTCGCTGGTGGGCCGACGAGCACGGCGCGCACCTGAGTGTGCAGGACTCGGGTATCGGTATCGACGCCAAGCACCTGCCGCGCCTGACCGAACGCTTCTACCGTGTCGACTCCAGCCGCAACTCCAACACCGGCGGCACCGGGCTGGGCCTGGCCATCGTCAAGCATGTGCTGCTGCGCCATCGGGCCCGCCTGGAAATCAGCAGCGTGCTGGGGCATGGCAGTACCTTTACCTGTCATTTTCCGCCGGCGCAGGTAAACCGTTCGCGAGCGGCCGAGGCCGATGATTAAGCGGAAGTGCGCACGGCCCACTGTGGGAGCTGGCTTGCCTGCGATGACGGCGGGTCAGCCAAATTATCGGTAGCAGGCAGACCGCCATCGCAGGCAAGCCAGCTCCCACACGGGTTCTGCGACACGACTTTGCAGCCCCGCCCGGCAGCGGGCACTAGGCAAGCGCCCCGTCAGCCGCTACATTGGCCGACTTGCGCCTGCCTTTCAGGCCCACCTGTCACCCCTATTGAACACACGGAACCTGCAAAACCCCATCATGGACCCTTCCCCTGGCATTACCCTCGCTACACTCTTCGCCGATTTCGGCATGATTCTTTTTGCACTGATCCTGGTACTGCTCAACGGTTTCTTCGTTGCGGCGGAATTTGCCATGGTCAAACTGCGCGCCACCCGCGTCGAGGCCATCGCCCATAAGAACGGCTGGCGCGGGCAGATCCTGCGTACCGTGCACAGCCAGCTCGACGCCTACCTGTCGGCTTGTCAGCTGGGCATCACACTGGCGTCCCTGGGTCTGGGCTGGGTCGGTGAACCGGCCTTTGCGCACATCCTCGAGCCGATGCTGGGCGCGGTCGGCGTGCAGTCGCCTGAAGTGATCAAGGGCGTGTCGTTCTTTGCCGCCTTCTTCGTGATTTCCTACCTGCACATCGTGGTCGGTGAGTTGGCCCCAAAATCCTGGGCGATTCGCAAACCCGAGTTGCTGTCGCTGTGGACGGCCGTGCCGCTGTACCTGTTCTACTGGGCGATGTACCCGGCCATTTACCTGCTCAACGCCAGTGCCAACGCCATCCTGCGTATCGCTGGCCAAGGCGAGCCTGGCCCGCACCATGAGCACCATTACAGCCGCGAAGAACTCAAGCTGATCCTGCACTCCAGCCGTGGCCAGGACCCCAGCGACCAAGGCATGCGCGTACTGGCCTCCGCCGTGGAAATGGGCGAGCTGGAAGTGGTGGACTGGGCCAACTCCCGGGAAGACCTGGTGACCCTGGACTTCAACGCCCCGCTCAAGGAAATCCTCGCGCTGTTCCGTCGCCATAAATTCAGCCGTTACCCGGTGTATGACGCGGTGCGCAACGAGTTTGTCGGCTTGCTGCACATCAAGGATTTGCTGCTGGAACTGGCTGCCCTGGACCATATCCCCGAATCGTTCAACCTGGCCGAATTGACCCGCCCGCTGGAACGCGTATCGCGGCATATGCCGTTGTCGCAACTGCTGGAGCAGTTCCGCAAAGGCGGCGCGCACTTCGCCCTGGTGGAGGAAGCTGACGGCAAGATCATCGGCTACCTGACCATGGAAGACGTGCTGGAAGTGCTGGTGGGCGATATCCAGGACGAACACCGCAAGGCCGAGCGCGGCATCCTCGCCTACCAGCCCGGCAAACTGCTGGTGCGTGGTGACACGCCGTTGTTCAAGGTGGAGCGCCTGTTGGGCGTCGACCTGGACCATATCGAAGCCGAAACCTTGGCCGGCCTGATCTACGACACGCTCAAGCGCGTGCCGGAAGAAGAAGAAGTGCTGGAAGTTGAAGGCTTGCGGATCATCATCAAGAAGATGAAAGGGCCGAAGATCGTGTTGGCCAAGGTGTTGTTGCTGGACTGACTGCAAGCGCAGTGCTGTGTGTGGGAGCGGGCTTGCCCGCGATAGCGGTGGGTCAGCCAGCGCATTGTTGACTGATAGATTGCTATCGCGGGCAAGCCCGCTCCCACATGGACTAAGCGTCGCCTTGAAGGGTCACGCACCCGGCACGAAATGCTTCTGCGCCGTGCCACGGGCGATCAGGCGGGATATGTAGTCCAGCTTCTGCGCATCCTGGTCGATAAAGCGGAAAGTCAGTTGCAACCAGTCGCTGTCGGGCTTGGGCTCGTAGGCGACGATGGCGTGCAGGTAGCCGTTGAGCCGTGCGACTTCGGCGTTGTCGCCCTGTTCAAGGTCGAGCACGGCGCTTTCCAGTACTTGTGGCAGGACCTCGCCACGCTTTACCACCAGCAACGCTTCCTTGATGCTCAGGGCCTTGATCACGCATTGCTGGGTGCCGCTTGCGAGGCGCAACTGGCCCTGACCGCGACTGCCTGCCGGCGCCGCTGCTGCGGGGGCCTTGGCTGGCGGTGTATTGAGCAAACCTTTGCTGGGCGCTGCCACCGGGGCCGGCTTGACCGCTTCGGGTTTGCCGCCGGTCAGGGCGCTCAGGGAGTCGTTGCCAAAGGCTGAGTTCATCTTGGTCGGCGCGCTGGCAATCAGCGCATCGAGGCGACCGATCTTGTGCAGGGCCTGCTTGACCTTGTTGAGCAACTGCTCGTTGGTGAACGGCTTGCTGACATAGCCGGAAACCCCCGCCTGAATCGCCTGCACCACGTTTTCCTTGTCGCCACGGCTGGTCACCATGACGAACGGCATGGCCTTCAGGTGCGCTTGCTCGCGGCACCAGGTCAACAGCTCAATGCCAGACATTTCCGGCATTTCCCAGTCACACAGCACCAGGTCGAAGGTTTCGCGCATGAGGATGGATTGCGCCTTTTTGCCGTTCACCGCATCTTCGATCTTGATCCCGGGGAAGTAATTACGCAGGCACTTCTTCACCAGGTCGCGAATAAACGAGGCGTCATCCACCACCAACACACTGACTTTACTCATCGACCCTTCATCCTATAAAAACGTCTGCAAAACGCCTGACTGATGGCATTTTGCCAAAACTCGCGGGTCACAGAAGGACTTTATGGCGCCTGCTGTGCAAAAAATTCAGATGCCGCAAACAAAAACGCCCGGCCAGAGGCCGGGCGTTAATTTCTCGGGCAACCTTACTTATCGTCAGATTCGCCCGGAACATTAGGGATTAGATCAGCAGTGCCTTCAACTTCGGCCTTCATGCGCTTTAGGCCCATGTGCCGGACGTCGGTGCCGCGCACCAGATAAATCACCAATTCCGAGATATTGCGCGCGTGGTCGCCGATACGCTCCAGGGAGCGCAGCACCCAGATAATGTTCAAGACCCGCGAGATCGAACGCGGATCTTCCATCATGTAGGTGGCCAATTCGCGCAGCGCAGTCTTGTATTCGCGGTCGATGATCTTGTCGTACTGTGCCACCGACAACGCCAGTTCGGCGTCAAAGCGGGCGAAGGCGTCGAGGGCATCGCGCACCATGTTGCGCACCTGATCGCCGATATGGCGCACCTCCACGTAGCCACGGGGGGCTTCACCCTCTTCGCACAGCTGGATGGCGCGGCGGGCAATCTTGGTGGCTTCATCGCCAATGCGCTCCAGGTCGATCACCGACTTGGAAATGCTGATGATCAAACGCAGATCCGAGGCCGCTGGCTGGCGGCGGGCAAGAATGCGCAGGCACTCTTCGTCGATATTGCGTTCCATCTGATTGATCTGCTCATCAATCTCGCGCACCTGCTGGGCCAGGCCCGAGTCGGCCTCGATCAGCGCGGTGACCGCATCATTGACTTGCTTCTCCACCAGCCCGCCCATCGCCAGGAGGTGGCTGCGCACTTCCTCAAGCTCGGCATTGAACTGCGCGGAGATGTGGTGGGTAAGGCCTTCTTTGCTAATCATGTTGGCGTCCTTGGAGCGTCCGGTAAGGTGCGGAGAACCGCAGCGTCAGTGCAATCAGAACCACAGCTTCCTAGCCGTAGCGACCGGTGATGTAGTCTTCGGTCTGCTTCTTCGCCGGATTGGTGAACAGGGTATCGGTGTCGCCGAACTCCACCAGCTTGCCCATGTACATGAACGCGGTGTAGTCGGAAACCCGCGCCGCCTGTTGCATGTTGTGGGTCACGATGACGATGGTGAACTTGGACTTGAGCTCGTAGATCAGCTCTTCGACTTTCAAGGTGGAAATCGGGTCGAGCGCCGAGCACGGTTCGTCGAGCAGCAACACTTCCGGCTCTACGGCGATGGTACGGGCGATCACCAGGCGCTGCTGCTGGCCGCCGGACAAGCCGAGTGCCGATTCGTGCAGGCGGTCCTTGACCTCGTCCCACAATGCCGCGCCCTTGAGCGCCCACTCAACCGCTTCGTCGAGGATGCGTTTCTTGTTGATACCCTGGATACGCAGGCCGTAGACCACGTTTTCGTAGATGGTCTTGGGGAACGGGTTGGGCTTCTGGAACACCATGCCCACGCGGCGACGCAGCTCGGCCACGTCTTCGCCCTTGCGGTAGATATTGGTGCCGTAGAGGTTAATTGCACCTTCTACACGGCAACCGTCCACCAGGTCATTCATGCGGTTGAAGGTACGCAACAACGTGGACTTGCCGCAGCCCGACGGGCCGATGAAGGCGGTCACGCGTTGCTTGGGGATGTTCATGCTGACATCGAACAGTGCCTGCTTGTCGCCGTAGTACAGGCTCAGGCCGGGGACTTCGATGGCCACGGTTTCCTGGGCCAGGCTCAGGCTCTGCTTGTCGCGACCCAGGGCAGACATGTTGATGCCGTGGGATTGGGTTTCGTGTTGCATGGGATGCTCCCTGTGCTACCAATTCATTTCGTTGAACCGCCGGGGCGGCTTACTCAAATTCTGTGCCTGACGCCGAGCCCTGTGGGAGCTGGCTTGCCTGCGATGCGGGCGGCGCGGTATTGCAGTAACACCGCGGTGATGCCATCGCAGGCAAGCCAGCTCCCACATTGGATCGCATTAGCTGTCCAGCGCTTTGTATTTTTCGCGCAGGTGGTTACGAATCCACACTGCCGACAGGTTGAGCGTGGCGATCACCAGTACCAGCAGCAAGGCGGTGGCGTACACCAACGGCCGTGCGGCTTCGACGTTGGGGCTCTGGAAGCCGACGTCATAAATATGGAAGCCCAGGTGCATGATCTTCTGGTCCAGGTGCAGGTACGGGTAGTTGCCATCCAGCGGTAGCGACGGCGCCAGCTTCACTACACCCACCAGCATCAGCGGTGCCACCTCACCCGCGGCACGGGCCACGGCGAGGATCATGCCGGTCATCATCGCCGGGCTGGCCATTGGCAGTACGATCTTCCACAACGTTTCCGCCTTGGTCGCGCCGAGTGCCAGGGAGCCTTCACGCACGGTGCGAGGAATCCGCGCCAAGCCTTCTTCGGTGGCCACGATCACCACAGGCACCGCCAGCAGCGCCAGGGTCAGCGAAGCCCAGAGCAACCCCGGCGTACCGAAGGTCGGCGCAGGCAGCGCTTCAGCGAAGAACAGACGGTCGACCGAGCCCCCCAGTACATACACGAAGAAGCCCAGGCCGAACACGCCGTAGACGATGGCCGGTACGCCGGCCAGGTTGTTCACGGCGATACGGATGATGCGGGTCAAGGTGTTCTGCTTGGCGTATTCACGCAGGTACACCGCGGCCAGTACGCCAAACGGGGTCACGATCATTGCCATGATCAGGGTCATCATCACGGTGCCGAAGATGGCCGGGAAGATCCCGCCTTCGGTGTTGGCCTCCCGTGGGTCATCGCTGAGGAATTCCCAGACCTTGCTGAAGTAGAAGCCGATTTTGGTCATCGTGCCCATGGCGTTCGGCTGGTAGGCGTGCACCACTTTGCCGATGCCGATTTCCACTTCCTTGCCGTTGCCGTCACGCGCCGTCAGGGCGTCGCGGTTGAACTGTGCATGCAGGTCGGCCAGGCGCGCTTCGATGTCCTGGTAGCGGGCGTTCAGCTCGGCGCGGTCGGCGTCCATGTCGGCCTGGGCGGCAGCGTCGAGCTTGCCTTCCAGTTCCAGTTTGCGACCGTGCAGGCGGATGCGCTCCAGCCCGGCGTTGATCGCGCCGATATCGGATTTTTCCAAGGTCTTGAGCTGAGCAGCCAGCTTGTTCACGCGGTCCACGCGGGCTTGCAGCTCAGGCCACGCGGCCTCGCCTTCGGCAATCACCTTGCCGTCCTGCTTGACGTTGACCAGGGTGCCGTAGAAGTTGCCCCACTCACGACGCTCGATGGCCATCAGGTTCGCAGGCTTGGTCTGGTCCTTCAGCCACTCACCGACAATCCAGGTGAAGTCGTTGCCGTTCAGGTCGCGGTTGCCGACCTTGATCAGCTCACGAGTCATGAATTCCGGGCCTTGGTCCGGCACCGGCAGGCCCGCGCTTTTCAGGCGCTCACGCGGCACTTCTTCTTTCTGCACCACTTCGCCGATCACGATGTGGTTGGCCTGGCCTGGCACGTTGTAGTTGGCCTGGATCAGGTCGGCCGGCCAGAAATGGCCCAGGCCCCGCACCGCAATCACAGCCAGCAAACCAATGGTCATGATGACCGCGATGGACACCGCGCCACCGCTGATCCAGACGCCGGGGGCGCCGCTCTTGAACCATCCATTCAGGGAGTTCTGTTTCACAGACTTCTACCTTTCTTAAAGCGACGAGTATTTCTTGCGCAGACGCTGACGAATCAGCTCGGCGAGGGTGTTCATGATGAAGGTGAACAACAGCAGCACCAGCGCCGAGAGGAACAGCACGCGGTAATGACTGCCGCCCACTTCCGACTCGGGCATCTCCACCGCAACGTTGGCCGCCAGGGTGCGCAGGCCCTCGAACAGGTTCATCTCCATCACCGGGGTGTTACCGGTGGCCATCAGTACGATCATGGTCTCGCCCACGGCGCGGCCCATGCCGATCATCAGCGCCGAGAAGATGCCCGGGCTGGCGGTGAGGATGACCACGCGGGTCATGGTCTGCCACGGCGTGGCGCCCAGGGCCAGGGAACCCAGAGTCAGGCCGCGTGGCACGCTGAACACGGCATCTTCGGCGATGGAGTAGATGTTCGGGATCACCGCAAAACCCATGGCCAGGCCGACCACCAACGCGTTGCGCTGGTCGTAGGTAATGCCCAGATCGTGGGAGATCCACATGCGCATGTCACCGCCGAAGAACCAGGTTTCCAGGTACGGGCTCATGTATAGCGAGAGCCAGCCCACCAACAGGATCACCGGAATCAGGATCGCGCTTTCCCAACCATCGGGAACGCGCAGGCGGATCGACTCAGGCAAGCGGCTGAAGACAAAGCCGGCGACCAGGATGCCAATCGGCAACAGCATCAACAGGCTGAAAATGCCCGGCAGGTGCCCTTCCACATACGGCGCCAGGAACAGGCCGGCGAAGAATCCGAGGATCACCGTCGGCATGGCTTCCATCAGCTCGATCACCGGCTTGACCTTGCGGCGCAGGCTCGGCGCCATGAAGTAAGCGGTGTAGATCGCTGCAGCAACCGCCAGTGGCGCCGCCAGCAACATGGCGTAGAACGCGGCCTTCAAGGTACCGAAGGTCAGCGGGGCCAGGCTCATCTTGGGTTCGAAGTCAGTGTTGGCGGCCGTGGATTGCCAGACGTATTTAGGTTCGTCGTAGTTCTCGTACCAGACCTTGCTCCACAACGCGCTCCACGACACTTCCGGGTGCGGGTTGTCGAGCAACAACGGTTGCAGCTTGCCACCCGCCTCGACAATCACGCGGTTGGCCCGTGGCGACATGCCGAACAGGCCCTGGCCATCGACCACCGGGTCCACCAGCAAGGTGCGATGGGCGGTGCTGTGGAACACGCCGAACTGGCCAGCAGCATCCAGGGCGGTGAAGCCTTTGCGGCGCTCTTCAGCGCTGATTTCGACGATGGGCGCGGTGCCCATCTGGAAGGTGCGGATCTGCTTCAGGCGCTGTTCGCCATCGGGGTCGCGGGCCATGAACCACTGGGCCAGGCCGCCTTTGGAGTTACCCAGTATCAGTGAGATACCGCCGACCAACTGGGTGCTGGCGGTGATTTCCGTGTCGGCGTCTTCCAGCAGTTTGTAGCGACCGTTGAGGCTCTTGTCGCGCAGGCTGAACACGTCGGCCAGGGCACGACCGTTGATCACATACAGCCACTGCTGGCGTGGGTCGATGAAGATCGCCTTCACCGGCTCGGTCATCTGCGGCAGCTCGACGCGCTTCTGCTCGCTGGTGACTTCACCGGTCATCATGTTTTCTTCGCGGCTCAGGGTCAGCACGTTCAAGTGCGAACCGGCGGAACCTGCCACCACCAGGGAGGTGTCGGTGGCGTTGAGCGCAACGTGTTCCAGCGGGCGACCGGCGTCATCCAGTACGATCGGCGTTTCGCCGTAGGGGTACTCGATAGCTGGGGTGATGGTTTTGTTGCCGTCCGGGTACGACACCTTATAAGTGTGGCGGAACACCAAAGACTGGCCATTGGACAAACCGAGAATCACCAGCGGGCTGCCCGGCTGATCTTCACCAATGGAAGCAACGCTGGTACCGGCCGGAATCGGCAGGTCGACACGCTTGAGCTCGGCACCGGTGTCCACGGCAAAGAACAGCGCCTGGCCCTTGTCGGAAACCCGCATGGCGACCTGGTTCTGTTCTTCGAGGGAGATCATCAACGGCTTGCCGGCGTCCTGCATCCAAGCGGGCGTCAA
Source organism: Pseudomonas sp. MYb193 (assembly GCF_002966775.1). Taxonomy (NCBI): domain Bacteria; kingdom Pseudomonadati; phylum Pseudomonadota; class Gammaproteobacteria; order Pseudomonadales; family Pseudomonadaceae; genus Pseudomonas; species Pseudomonas sp. MYb193. The sequence continues at coordinate 6,067,911 of NZ_CP023269.1, forward strand.
CGCGTCTTCCTTGCTCAACGAGGCGCCCTGGAACAATGGCGCAACCACATAGGCGAGGAAGAAGAAGATCAGGGTAATGGCGGCCAGCACGGCGAGGCCGCCGACCAGCACATACCAACGGGTGAAGCGATCCTTGAGCGCGCGGATGCGGCGCTTGCGTTGCAGCTCAGGCGTATTGAAATCAATGCGCTTGGGAGGGGAAGTCGTCGTCATGGTGGAATTGGCCAGATCATTCATGCGCACACCCTAGCGATCCTGTATGACAGAAAGATGACAGTGCAGTGACGCAACAAATCCGCCGCGAAGCAGGGCTGGCAGCGGATAAAAAATTAGGGATGCAGACTGCTTATGTGGGAGCGGGCTTGCCCGCGATGGCATCAACACGATTTCAACGCTAAACCGCGTCGCCAGCATCGCGGGCAAGCCCGCTCCCACAGAAAAGCATGCGTCTACACCAGGTATCGCAGGCTTAGTTGCCTTCTTTCAAACCCAGGTCAGCCAGGGCCTTGGCGGCGACTTTGGCTGGCAGCGGGATGTAGCCGTCTTTGACCACTACTTCCTGGCCCTGCTTGGACAGCACCAGTTTCACGAACTCAGCTTCCAGCGGCGCCAGCGGCTTGTTCGGGGCTTTGTTGACATACACGTAGAGGAAACGCGACAGCGGATACTTGCCGTTCAGGGCGTTTTCTTCGGAGTCTTCGATGTAGTCAGTGCTGCCTTTCTTGGCCAATGGCACGGTCTTCACGCTGGCGGTCTTGTAGCCGATGCCCGAGTAACCGATGCCGTTCAGCGAGGAGCTGATCGACTGCACGACCGAAGCCGAGCCCGGTTGCTCGTTCACGTTTGGCTTGTAGTCGCCTTTGCACAGGGCTTCTTCCTTGAAGTAGCCGTAGGTGCCAGATACCGAGTTACGCCCGAACAGTTGCACTGGCTTGTTGGCCAGGTCGCCGGTCACGCCCAGGTCACCCCAGGTTTTCACATCGGCTTTGGCGCCGCACAGACGCGTCGACGAGAAGATCGCATCGACCTGTTCCATGGTCAGGTGCTGGATCGGGTTGTCCTTGTGCACAAATACCGCCAGGGCATCCACCGCAACCGGGATTGCCGTTGGCTTGTAGCCGTACTTCTGCTCGAAGGCCGCCAGTTCGGTGTCCTTCATCTTGCGGCTCATCGGGCCCAGGTTGGAGGTGCCTTCAGTCAACGCAGGTGGCGCAGTGGCAGAGCCGGCAGCTTGAATCTGGATGTTGACGTTCGGGTATTCCTTTTTGTAACCCTCGGCCCACAGGGTCATCAGGTTAGCCAGGGTATCGGAACCGACGCTGGACAGGTTGCCCGACACACCAGTGGTCTTGACGTAAGCCGGGATTGCCGGATCAACACCAGCGGCCACCGCGTTGGCGGTCGCAACGCCAGCAGCGACAAAAGTCATTGCCGCCATCAAACGTTTCAGTTTCATGCCTTGCTCCTAGCAGATAGGGATAGTTGGATCGGGGCCAAGTATCAGGAGGCCGTGTGAACACTCTATGTCTGGAATGTGACAGTTAGATGAAAGGCCACTATCGGGTGAGGTTGGCATTTACGAAGAACTTTCAGAAATACAGGCTTGAGCGGGAAGATAAACGTGATATGGCTCTGGCTTGAAACGATGCTGCACTTGCTGATCGGAGATTTCCCACAGCTTTTTAGGGTTGTCGCTCGGAACGGGCCTTAATAACCTCCTCCTGCCGCTGCAAATTCAGCGACCGGGACTGCAAGCCCGCCGAAACTATGTTGGGAGTTCATAAGCGCCTCTATAATCAGAGCGCTTTTTATGGCCGTCGCTTTATGGCGGCTGTGTGCGGGAGACCTTCGGGTCTGCCGGGATGCTCCTAACCTCGGTCTTGCAGACCCGCGCACAGCTGCCACCCATCATCTGCAAGTGATGCTGGCCGCTCCCATTTCGTTAGGAGCTTTTACGATGATCAAAGATAGCCCCAATCCCCCGCTCAATTCGGCTCCACTGCACGCAGACGCTCGCAGAGCCATCAATCCCAATCCGAAACGTTCTGCCGAATGCGCCCTATCTGCTGATAGGCTTTTTACCGTGCGTACAGATCTGGATGCCGAGACCCTGCTGGCAAACGCGTCCCAGGATCTCGCTTCGGTTCAAGTCTTGGCTGCAAATTTGGCGTTCGAGGTCGACGGTGCCGCGCGAGACGTGACCCTGGGAATATGCCGGATGCTTGAGGGAATTCAGTTACTTGTAGACCGGACGCTGGATCAATTTGAAACTCAAAACCCGATGGCAAAATTTTGAAATTCTCTCCGGTCCAAAACCTGGTTAAAGTTTGAGCGATTCACGGTGAACCTTAGGTTGACAAAACAAAAACAAAGCATAGCCTTGTCAACCTAAGGAGACCTCACATGATCAATGACCGAATTCGCCGCGCAAGGTTGTTGCGCGGCATGTCGCTAGAAGCACTGGCACTGCGTCTCGGTGACATAACCAAGCAAGGCTTGAGCAAATATGAAAAAGGGCTGATTACCCCAAACTCTCAGCGCCTTTTGCAATTAGCAAAGGCACTCGAGGTGAGTCCAGAGTATTTTTTCCGTACTCAGGCACTGCCACTCGCGCCGCTGGAGTTCCGTAAGCTTGCGAAGATGCCTCAGTACCGTCAGGTCCAAGTCGAGGAACAGATTCGAGAGCATCTGGAACGCTATATATCTCTTGAAGAGTGTTTCGACCCAGAAGATATCAAGACTGCCGAAACCCCGGCGCAAATACTCCCTGTATCCTCCTTAGAAGAAGCGGAACGAGCGGCGGATGAGCTCCGTAAGTATTGGGATATAGGCGAAGACCCTATTGCTCACCTGACTGAGCAGTTGGAAGAACACGGCATCAAAGTGGTGATGCTGGATGGTCCTGATGATTTTGATGGCGCTTGCGCAGCCACCAATGACGGCGAACATGTGCTGATCGCTCTAAATGCTCAGAGAGCAGGTGAACGAATTCGCTTCACCGCTGCTCACGAACTGGGTCACTGGGTGATGAAATTGCCTGATGATATGCCCGAGCGCGATAAAGAAAACTGCTGTCACCGCTTCGCAGGAGCTTTCCTTTATCCAGCTAAAAGCGTAACCGGAGATTTTGGGAATCATCAGCGCTCCCGTGTCCACCCTAGAGAACTATTAATTGCTAAGCGCCAATATGGGCTCTCAATGCATGCAGCGCTCCGTCGATTGAAGGACCTTAAACTGTTAGGCGAAGGCGGCTTCAAGTCCCTGACTATTCAGTTCAGTAGCAATGGCTGGCGCAAAGCAGAACCTGAACCATTACCTTGCAAGCCACCTCAGCGTTTTGAGTCACTCGTTTTCTGGGGGTTAGCGGAAGGCCTTATCACCAAATCACGAGCGGCCGAGTTGCTGCGTCGCCCGGTGAGAGCTCTAGATCCCAATTTTCTAGGCTCATTGGAGAGTGCATGAGCCTCATCTATATCAGCGACACCAACATCTGGATTGATTTCAGGAATGCGGGATTGTTAGAGCATATGTTCAGGCTGCCACTCACTTTCTGCTGCACCGACTTTGTCATGCACGAGCTTGAGGATTTCCCCCATGATGAACTACTCGCCCAAGGGTTGGTTGTCGAATCATTTGACGAGGGAGGCGTGCAAAAACTCTTAGGACTTAAGGTCGAACACAACAATAGTTCATTAGCCGATGTTTCTTGCTACCTACTAGCACAAACAACCGGAAGACCGTTACTCACTGGCGATGGGAAACTACGTCGTCAGGCAATTCGGGACGGACTGCAGGTACACGGTGCACTTTGGCTGCTCGACCTAATGGTCGAGCATCAAGTCCTCAACGCTATTGACGCAGCAACGGCGTTGGAGCATATGCTAACTGATGGCGCCCGCTTACCAGCATCAGAATGTCAAATAAGACTCTTAGGCTGGAGAACTATATAAAGCTCAACTCGGATACTGAATATCCATCCAGCGCTTGTAAACATCACCATACTCATCTTCCAAAGCAGAGAAATTATTTTCAAAAAGTTTCATGGCTTTGATTGCGTCAGCTGACGGGTAACTTATAAAGCGATACCCCGTCATTACCCTAAATTTGAAATACCCGAATCCATCGGAAATTATCCGACTAAGATGAGCCAGATGAATTGAATCCCTTTCATCAGCATTTCGCAAGTCACGTTCCATCGGCATTCCAATCCCAATGCAGTCAGCATGATGTATATGACTAGCGTTCGAGTACTCATGTAGCAATGCTGTAAAACCTTTAAATAATGGATCTCCGCTATTCGTTAGACCGGCAATCAAGCCAGTGAATCCCCATCTGCGTTCAAGCTCTTGACGGTTTTTTCTATCATATCGCTGATTAACTTCAGCTCTTTTTTCTGGCGATATCAAAAGATCCTTGATGGGTTTCCACTCTCGGTCATCAGGATTCGTCACAGCGCTCAAAAGTTCTTGAGCCTTACTATCGTTTTTCAATAATGAAATTTCAAAGAGGTCAGTATCAAACTCTTCAACTCGCCGTCTAAAACTCTCACGCGACTGGAGTATATACAGTACCTTCAGCGTACCCTCGCACACAGAGCGCATGATTACATCCGCATCCCAGAGTTGACCGTAAGCAGACAATAAAAATGCACTTTCGGTAGATCGCGCTGTCGCCGATAAAAGCTCACCGAGGACCTGCCGTTCTCGCTTATTGAATTCAGAAAAAGCTGACACTGGAGCCATTAGTGGCAGCAACTCCCTCATTAACAAAACCGCTTTTTCGGACCACTCTTTCTGAATTTTAATGAGTACTTCCGTGTACATAGCCTACTCCTGAACAGATTACCGCCTGTGTTTCCACAGATACCCACCCACCAACATCCCCATCACACACAGGACGGCCACATAGTAAGCCGGGCCCATCGGGCTCTCCTTCATCAGCAGCGACACCGCCAAGGGCGTCAACCCGCCGAACACGGCATAAGCAACGTTGTAGGAGAACGACAGACCGCTGAAGCGCACCACCGGCGGGAAGGCTTTGACCATCACGTAGGGCACCACGCCGATGGTGCCGACAAACAGACCCGTCAAGGCATACAACGGGAACAGCCAGTCCGGGTGGGCCATCAGGCTGTGATACAGCGTCCAGGAAGTCGCCAGCAGCAGTGCGCAACCTGTGACCAGCACGCGACCGGCGCCAAAACGGTCGGCCAGCGCACCCGAGGCGATGCAACCCAGGCTCAGGGTCACGATGGCCAGGCTATTGGCCTGCAGTGCCACCGTGGGGCTGAAGTGATAGATAGTTTGCAGCACGGTCGGGGTCATCAGGATGACTACCACCACGCCGGCCGACAATAGCCAGGTCAGCAGCATCGACAGCACAATGGCGCCACGGTGATCGCGCAACACGGCGCGCAAGGGCAGTTCAGCGGCCAGGCTCTTGCGTTGCTGCATCTCGGCGAAGATCGGGGTTTCATGCAGCCAACGACGCAGGTACACCGACAGCAGGCCGAATACGCCGCCGAGCAGGAAAGGAATCCGCCAGGCGTAATCAGAGACCTGTTCCGGTGTATAGGCGCTATTGATGGCGGTAGCCACCAACGAGCCCAGCAGAATACCGGCGGTGAGGCCGCTGGTCAGGGTGCCGCAGGCGTAGCCGATGTGGCGCGGCGGGACGTGCTCGGAGACGAACACCCAGGCGCCCGGTACTTCGCCGCCAATCGCCGCGCCCTGGATGATGCGCATCAGTAGCAACAGGACCGGCGCCCACAGGCCGATCTGCGCGTAGGTGGGCAGCAGCCCCATGATCAGGGTGGGTACGGCCATCATGAAGATGCTCAGGGTGAACATCTTCTTGCGGCCCAGCAGGTCACCAAAGTGCGCCATGATGATGCCGCCCAAGGGGCGCGCCAGGTAGCCGGCGGCGAAGATGCCGAAGGTCTGCATCATGCGCAGCCATTCGGGCATGTCCACAGGGAAGAACAGTTTCCCGACCACGGTGGCGAAAAACACAAAGATGATGAAGTCGTAGAACTCCAGCGCTCCACCCAGGGCAGACAGCGACAGGGTTTTGTAGTCGTTGCGGGTCAGCGGGCGCGAGGGTTGCGCACTGCTTGCGGGCACGGAGGACATGGCAAGGCTTCTCTTATAGTAATCATCGTAAAGGACTGCACGCCCATGGCTTGCGGCGGGTTTGGCAAGATAGCAAATCGCCTGAAAAAGCACAGCGCCAGGAGCACAGTTGCGCGCAAAAGCCCCGATACAGCGTCTATTTACCGACCAAATGAGCGTCGGGAGGTCGTCGTGGCGCCAGGGTCTCGATATACTCGCCGGTGCAAGCGCCAGACCCGCTGTCTTGAGGGGCTGCTGTGCCAAAACGTTGTTGGGTGCCATCCAGCCGGTTTGGCAGAGTTTCCCTTTAGTTCGCCTTACGAGAAACGCATCGAGCGGTGTATGTTGGTGCTGAAACGTTTTTCTAAGAAGACGGCTATCCACTTGAAATACCCATGAAGCGTCACGGGTCAGAGGCACCCTCGGCATGATCGAACTCGAACAAGAAGATCCTATCCCGCAAGGCGATCTCGCCCTGCAAATCACCGCGCTCCCGCGTGAAACCAACGGTTTTGGCGATATCTTCGGCGGCTGGCTGGTCGCGCAGATGGACCTCGCCGGCACGGCAATGGCCAGCAAGGTCGCCGGTGGGCGCGTGGCCACCGTGGCCATTGATCGCATGGCGTTCCTGGTGCCGGTGGCCGTGGGTGCGCAGCTTTCCTTCTATACCCAGGCCCTGGAAATCGGCCGCAGCTCGATCCAGATGATGGTCGAAGTGTGGAGCGACGATCCGTTGTCCAGCGAATGGCGCAAGGTGACCGAAGCCGTATTCGTGTTCGTCGCCATCGATGGCAGCGGCCGCACGCGCTCGGTACCGTCACGGGCGCGTTAAACCTCGCCGGGTTTTAACGGTCAATTGCCCCATTGCCTGCCACTAAGAGAGCTTTGTTATGCCTACGCCCCACGTTGAGACGGTAAAAATCGACGAGCTGGACTGCTGGCGCATCAGCCACAACGGCGCCGAGCTGATGGTGGCCCAACAGGGTGCGCATATCTTCAGTTACCAGCGCGAGGGCGAACAGCCACTGATCTGGCCGAACCCTGAGGCAGTGTTCAAGCAGGGCAAAGGCATTCGTACTGGCGTACCGGTGTGCTGGCCGTGGTTCGGCGTGTTCGACCGCAACCCGCAAAGCGTCAAAGCCATGCGCCAGAGTGATCAGCCTGCCGGCGCCCACGGTTTTGTGCGCACCGCACGCTGGGAACTGGCCACCACCGAACTCGACGGCCAGACGCTGCGAGTGGACCTGGTATTGCCGGTGCCGGCTGGCGGCTTTCCAGGCTGGCCCCATCAGGTAGACCTGACGCTGAGCCTGCTGTTGGACGACCAACTGCACATCCGCCTGACCAGCCACAACCGCGGCGCCGACACCGTGACCCTCAGCCAGGCATTGCACACCTACTTCGCCGTGAGCGATGTGCGCAAGGTGCAGGTCGAGGGCCTGGATGGCGTGGCCTACATCGACACCGCCGACGGGTGGGCCGAGAAACAGCAAGCCGGGCTGCTGCACTTCAGCGCCGAAACAGACCGCATTTACCTGAATACGCCCGCCCAGTTGAACATCGTCGATAACGATTGGCAGCGCTGTATCCAGCTCACCAGCGAAGGCTCGAAATCCACCGTGGTCTGGAACCCCTGGACCGAACGCGCCAAGGCTTTCGACGATATGGCCGATGACGGCTGGCAGGGTATGTTGTGCATCGAGACGGCCAACGTGCTGGACGATGTGGTGAGCCTGGCGCCCGGCGAAAGCCACACTCTAGGCGTGAGCATCACGGCACTGGCCTTGTAAACCCAATCAAATGTGGGAGCTGGCTTGCCTGCGATGCAGGCAACTGGGTGTATCAGGAACACCGAGACGTTGCTATCGCAGGCAAGCCAGCTCCCACAGGGTTATGCTCTGAGCTTTAGAGGTCAGACTCCTTCACCACCCGCACCTTCCCGGCCTCCAGCGCATACGCTGCATCGGCCAAGTCATTGTTGACCTTCTCCACCTTCAACGTGCCCGTGACCCACAGCGGCGTGTAGATATCATCCAGCTTCAACCCCTTGGGATAGCGCACCAGCACCAGTTGATTAGGCGGCGGTGGCGGCACATGTATGCAGGCGCCCGGGTAAGGCACCAGGAAGAACAACGTGCTGCGGCCCTTGGCGTCCGTTTCAAGCGGCACCGGATAGCCGCCAATGCGGATATTCTTGCCGTTCATGGCCGCCACGGTCTTGGTGGAATACATCACCGCAGGCAGGCCCTTGCTCTGCTTCAAGCCACCCTTTTCGGTGAACGTGCCTTGAGCTTCGGGGGAGTTATGGTCGATCTCGGGCATGGCTTCGAGAGCTTTCTGATCCGACAGCGGCATCAGGTCGAGCCAGTCGGTTTCCGGCAGTTCGCCAGCGTGCGCCAGGCCAGAGCCCAGCAGAAGAAGCGTTAACAGAAGACGGCGCATGGAGAGGCTCGGCAAATACAAGTGCCGAGCATTCTAGCCCTCTGCGCCTGCGCAGCGCAGAGGACTTTGTCGGCTGATTACTTCTTTTTGATCAGGCCGTAGATCACCAGCAACACGATGGCACCCACCAGCGCGCCGATGAAACCTGCGCCCTGGCCTGCCTGGTAGATTCCCAGGGCCTGACCGCCGTAGGTCGCGGCCAGGGAACCGGCGATACCCAGCAGGATGGTCATGATCCAGCCCATGCTGTCGTCGCCAGGCTTGAGGAAGCGCGCCAGCAGGCCGACGATCAAGCCGATAAAGATGGTTCCGATGATACCCATGGCATTTCCCTCTGATTGGTATGAGTCATGCCAAAGCCTAGTCAGGCTTTGGCATCCTGCAATCAGAGAGACGGCGAGCCCTAATGGTTCCCGCCGTGGCCTGGCTTATTGTTCGGCGATCAGTGCTTCAACCTTGAGAATCTGCGCCTGCAGCGTCGCACGGTCCTTGCAACGCAGGTTGGCGTGGCCGACCTTTCGCCCGGCCTTGAAGGCCTTGCCATAGTGATGCACGTGGCAATCGTCGATCGCCATCACACGCTCCACCGGCGGTACAGAGCCGATGAAGTTGAGCATGGCGCTCTCGCCGACCTTGGCCGTGGAGCCCAACGGCAAGCCCGCCACCGCCCGCAGGTGGTTTTCGAACTGGCTGCACTCGGCGCCTTCGGTGGTCCAGTGCCCGGAGTTGTGCACGCGCGGGGCGATTTCGTTGGCCTTGAGGCCACCGTCGACTTCAAAGAACTCGAACGCCATCACGCCGACATAATCCAGTTGCTTGAGGACGCGGCTGGAATAATCTTCGGCCAGGGCCTGCAACGGGTGGTCGGTGCTAGCCACGGAGAGCTTGAGGATGCCGCTGTCGTGGGTGTTGTGCACCAACGGGTAGAAGCGGGTTTCACCGTCACGGGCACGCACGGCGATCAGCGAGACTTCACCGGTGAACGGCACGAAGCCTTCCAGCAGGCAGGCGACGCTGCCCAGCTCGGCAAAGGTACCGACTACATCGTCGGCGGTGCGCAGGACTTTCTGGCCCTTGCCGTCGTAGCCCAGGGTGCGGGTTTTCAACACCGCCGGCAGGCCGATGCTGGCGACCGCAGCGTCCAGATCCGCCTGGGACTGGATATCGGCGAAGGCCGGGGTCGGAATGCCCAGGTCCTTGAACATGCTCTTTTCGAACCAGCGGTCGCGAGCGATGCGCAAGGCTTCGGCGCTCGGGTACACCGGCACGAACTGCGACAGGAAGGCCACGGTTTCGGCCGGGACGCTTTCGAATTCGAAGGTCACCAGGTCGACTTCATCGGCCAGTTGGCGCAGGTGGTCCGGGTCGCTGTAGTCAGCGCGCAGGTGTTCGCCCAGAGCTGCAGCGCAGGCATCCGGCGCTGGGTCGAGGAAGGCGAAGTTCATGCCCAGCGGCGTACCCGCCAGGGCCAGCATACGGCCCAATTGGCCGCCACCGATTACACCGATTTTCATCAATAAGAACCTCAGGCGATACGTGGGTCTGGATTGTCCAGCACGCTGTCTGTCTGCTCAGCACGGAATTTTTTCAGCACCGCATGAAACTGCGGGTGCTTGGCGCCCAGGATGCTGGCCGACAGCAAGGCTGCGTTGATCGCACCGGCCTTGCCGATCGCCAGGGTTGCCACCGGAATGCCGGCTGGCATCTGCACGATGGACAACAGCGAATCCACGCCCGAGAGCATCGACGACTGCACCGGCACGCCAAGCACGGGCAGGTGAGTCTTGGCCGCACACATGCCAGGCAAGTGCGCCGCGCCGCCGGCACCGGCGATGATCACCTCGATGCCACGGGATTCTGCTTCATCGGCATACTGGAACAGCAAATCCGGGGTGCGGTGGGCGGAGACCACCTTCACTTCGTACGGAATGCCGAGTTTTTCCAGCATATCGGCGGTGTGGCTAAGGGTGGACCAATCGGACTTGGAGCCCATGATCACGCCAACCAATGCACTCATCGTCGTGCCTCTTCTCTCTGGGCGCCCGCAGGCGCGTCAAAAAACAACAAGCCACGCAGGAGACCGGCGTGGCTTGGTGTGCGAATTAAGGCCGGTTGGACCGGCCGAAGGCCGCGCAGTATACCGTAATAATCCAGATAAACAGCCCCTGGGATGACCATCTGTCTAGCGGCGCAAAGTGGCGGTTTTATTGACTTAAGAGTCAGGCGCGAGGTCCAGTCGATGGGTCTTGGCAATCGCATCGATCATGACCGACGAGACCCCCACTTTTGCAGCGATCACAGGCCATTGCATCACCGCCTCATGCACCTCGCGGATGACCTGCTTGGCCTTCAGCCCTTTGATCTGGCTGCCCACACTGAGCAAGTCATCCACCACAAAATGGTCGCGCTTACCGTTGATACTCATCTGATGGCTGTCGACCCAGAAGTTGCCAGGCATATAGGACCAGGTAACGTCATAGGCAGGCGACAAATACCAGGTACCATCAGTGTCCAGCAAAAAGCTGATGTTCTTGGTGTGGTCGTCCTGATTTCGGGCGATCACGTTGAATACCATGCGCCTGAAAAACTGCTCCGCTTCCCGACGCCCCAGTTTCAGCGCCCTGAACACGTTCAGGGCCTCGGCGTAGGAGTATTCACCCGGTTTTTTGTAGTCGGCATGATCCAGTGCGCACAAGGTCGCGGTGTGAATTTTCTCACCTTCATCGGTGCGGTCGAATCGCTTGGTCATGAAATGAGCACGCCCGCCCTCTTCAAGCAGACGGCACTCCGTCATTACCACACCGGCTTGCCTGGCCATCAGGTGGTAGGCATATTCAATGCGGCCAAACCCCTGGCTATCGGCAAGCACGTCGGTGTTTTTTGCAACATCGAACTTGAGCAACCAGTAGCTATAGCCTTTGGGCGCTGGAACCTGCCCTGACCGGATATGTCCTTCGCGATTGATGGCAATGATCGCCTTTGCGCGAGCGCCACCGGCACTTGTGCCCACCTGGATCAAGCGCTGCAACGCGGCGTCGTCGACGCTAGGGTCATTGGATGTCAGCCGGTCCTCCAGGCTTTGTCGCCCCGAGAGCACCTCCCCAGCCAACTGGGTCAGCGCCGCGATCTCGATGGTTTCGGCCTCATTGGCCTCAATGTTCATGGCCGGCCGATATTCCAGCGCGCCCATACCGCGATGACCTTGGTAGAGGAGTCGATCCACCGGAGTGAACGAAAGCTTGTCGCGCCCCTGCTGCGCCAACCATGCGTTGATCAATGCATTACCGAAGTCATCCGGAAGCGAGTCGGCAAAAATCGCCGGAAGCGCCTTATAGGTTTCTCGGTTGAGGTTAGTGAAGGCGTAGGTGTACCCGGCGCGGGCGGGCATGTGAATGGGCGAGATCTCAAGCCCCGTGGAGACAAACTCGGGTGAAAACTCGAACTCGCCCACCTGGGTTGTCTCGTCCCAATTGAGCGCTCCGACGTATAAACCCCATAAATAGATCTGTGCAATCACCAACGGGTGTCCTTCTTGACTGCGTCGGGCACAAGGCGTTTTTTCTGGCCCGGTACAGAGGTGGTTTCGGATGAATCTTTGCGGGTGGTATAGGCACGCTGACGTTTTTTCCCAGCCATTTTGGCCATCTGGATGGGGCTTGAACGCACCTCCTCGACTAGAGAACTCAACCGATCCAGTTCCCCGATCACCCGCAACACTGCAATCAGATTGATCAAGGTGCCCTTGCCCGCCATCAACTGCCGTAACGTCGTGCGGGAAATACCCGCCTCCTCGGCAACCGTTTCCTGATTGATGTTCTTCTTCACCCTCAAGGCTTCAACGCGCGAGCCAATCGCTTGGGCGATAGCTTGCTCACTCATTGTCGTCATTCGCATTTTGTGCAGTTTCCTGATCAAAAGATGGATTTACACAAACCTTTGATCAGTATTCTAGCCAATATTCATCCGGCAAGTGATCACGTATTGAACAATATTTTTTGGGTAGAAAAATGATCAAAAAATGACAAAAAGCGATCTATTGAGCACTAAACCACTCATTTTCATTCAAGCGAGACCTCGATCTCCTTACGCCGCCCCACCTTCCAGTTTGCGCCACAACAACCGCACATTGGCCTTGCGCACCAACGCGCAGCGATACAAGCGAATCTCCAACCGCACATGCCATTGCGGCCCGCCGCACACCACCAGTTCGCCACGGGCCAGCTCCGCACGCACGCTCAATTGTGGCACCCAGGCGACGTTCAGGCCTTCATTGCGCAGTTGCGCGATCCAACAAGGGAAGAAGCCCGGCACCAGAGAGTGCGCCGCCACCTCTTGCATGCTTTCGCCCTGCCCGCCTTCGAGGTGATGTAAATGGCGCAGCACTTCACCGATCTGTTCGACCACCGTGCGCGCTGTCACCAGGAACAACTGCGCAGCCTCCAGGCTGCGGATGCGTCGATTGGGTAACACAGCGCCGCTTCACCGTACCGTAGAGAGTTAATTACCGCCAGGCGGAATACCTTCATCAATAAACTCGCAGGCACCCTGACTCACTCTCTATAACTTAGAACTTCTTGAAAGGATTAAAGGATGACTAAGACAGTCGAACGCACACAAAAAAAAGACATTACCATTATCGCCGCCATTCATGATGACGTGACGCAGACAAAACGAGAGACCATTTACGCTGATTACTTTCACGCAATCGTAAAAGAACTGGAAAGCTTCGCAGAGCGAAAAATCAATGTCGTCTTCGCCCAGGGCGAGCCCCAAAGCAACATGGAATACAAAGGCGATGTTATTGAGGTCGCTGCTACACGCTGGAGTGCGGTCGGCGCTCAACTTCTAGAAGATATGACGAAAGAAGGCCTAGAAACCAATGAGCTGACCAAAGTCCTTCTCGTCACCAACGACAAATTAAATGATACGATTTTAGGCATCGCGAGCACATACGGGGAAACCCAAGGCGGAACATACGCCATCGCATCATTGGTCTCGCCAGAAGTCATCGCGCATGAGATCGGTCATTTATTAGGAGCCAAACATGACGACTCTGAAGTTCATGTCAAGCGCCGCTGGGCCAGTGGCCTTAAGCTCCTTGAGGCTTGGTGGCTATTCGGAACCTGGTACGAGGACATTAAGACTCATACCTATATGACACCCTACAGTAGCAGTTCCACCACTTACACTTTCAGCCCCGCCAATCGGCAAAATATTAAGAATTACCTGGCCAACAAAGATTAATACCGACACCTCTTTATACTGCTGTATTCCCATCGGTTCGATCATTGGCTTTCCTCCGTTTAGGCGGAGGAACTCACTGCAATGCCACTCTCGAGCTTCCTCCACAACAACCGCACATTGGCCTTGCGCACCAACGCGCAGCGATACAAGCGAATCTCCAGCGGCACATGCCATTGCGGCCCGCCGCACACCACCAGTTCGCCGCGCGCCAACTCCGCACGTACGCTCAACTGCGGTACCCAGGCGATACCCAAGCCTTCGAGCGCCATGCTCTTGAGGCTGTCGGCCATGGCGGTTTCATAGATGGTAGTAAAGCGCAGAGCCCTCTGGCGCAGCAGCAAATTCACCGAGCGGCCAAGGAACGCGCCGGCGCTGTAGGCCAGCAGCGGCACGCTGCCCTCGCCCTCCAGGTCGAACAGCGGCTTGCCCTCGGCATCGGCGGCGCACACCGGGAGCATTTCGGTGTTGCCCAGATGCAGCGACGGGAAAATCTCGGCGTCCATTTGCATCGCCGCGTCCGGGTCGTAGAACGCCAGCATCAGGTCGCAACCGCCTTCACGCAGGGCGTGCACGGCGTCGCCGACGTTGGTGGCGACCAGCCGCGTGGCGATATTCAAGCCCTCGTTGCGCAACTGAGCGATCCAGCGCGGGAAGAACCCCAAGGCCAGGGAGTGGGCGGCCGCCACTTGCATGACTTCGCCCTGCCCGCCTTCCAGGTGATGCAAATGGCGCAGTACTTCACCGAGCTGTTCGACCACGGTGCGCGCCGTCACCAGGAACAACTGCCCGGCCGCTGTCAGTTCCACCGGCGTGCGCGAACGGTTGACCAACGTCAGCCCCAACGCGGCTTCCAGGCTGCGGATACGCCGACTGAACGCCGGCTGGGTGACAAAGCGCCGCTCAGCCGCCTGGGAAAAACTACGCGTCGCCGCCAGGGCGCTGAAGTCTTCCAACCACTTGCTCTCAAGGTTCATCACTGCCTCCCACGGAATGCACCATTTTGGCACACACGCCCGCCAAGATAACCGGGTCACATCCACATTATGCCGTTTGTGCATAGGCCAGTGTTTAACAGCATTGGCCCAAAAAGTTCTACAAGCCTAGCATTCGCAGCGTTCCGGCCAGTTCCGGGTCCATATTGAGATGATTTCCGTCATGTCCTCTGCTGCATCATTCCGTACCGAAAAAGACCTGCTTGGCGTACTCGAAGTACCGGCTCAAGCGTATTACGGCATCCAGACCCTGCGAGCGGTGAATAACTTCCGCCTCTCGGGCGTTCCGATTTCGCATTACCCGAAATTGGTGGTCGGTCTGGCAATGGTCAAGCAAGCGGCCGCTGACGCCAACCGCGAGTTGGGCCAGCTCAGCGAAGCCAAGCACGCTGCCATCAGCGAAGCCTGTGCTCGTCTGATCCGCGGCGATTTCCACGAAGAGTTCGTGGTGGACATGATTCAAGGCGGCGCCGGCACTTCAACCAACATGAATGCCAACGAAGTCATCGCCAACATCGCGCTGGAGGCCATGGGTCACCAGAAGGGCGAATACCAGTACCTGCACCCCAACAACGACGTGAACATGGCGCAGTCGACCAACGATGCCTACCCGACCGCGATCCGCCTGGGTCTGCTGCTGGGCCATGACGCGCTGCTGGCCAGCCTCGACAGCCTGATCCAGGCGTTCGCCGCCAAAGGCGCCGAGTTCAGCCATGTGCTGAAAATGGGCCGCACCCAGTTGCAAGACGCCGTGCCGATGACCCTCGGCCAGGAATTCCGCGCTTTCGCCACTACCCTGGGCGAAGACCTGGCGCGCCTGAAGACCCTGGCACCGGAGCTGCTCACCGAAGTGAACCTGGGCGGCACCGCCATCGGCACCGGCATCAACGCCGACCCGCGTTACCAGGCCCTGGCCGTACAACGCCTGGCCACCATCAGCGGCCAGCCGCTGGTACCGGCGGCCGACTTGATCGAAGCCACCTCAGACATGGGCGCCTTCGTGCTGTTCTCCGGCATGCTCAAGCGTACCGCCGTGAAGCTGTCCAAGATCTGCAACGACTTGCGCCTGCTGTCCAGCGGCCCACGCACCGGCATCAACGAGATCAACCTGCCGGCGCGCCAGCCAGGCAGCTCGATCATGCCCGGCAAGGTCAACCCGGTGATCCCGGAAGCGGTCAACCAGGTAGCGTTCCAGGTGATCGGTAACGACCTGGCCCTGACCATGGCAGCCGAAGGCGGCCAATTGCAGTTGAACGTGATGGAGCCGCTGATCGCCTTCAAGATCTTCGACTCGATCCGCCTGCTGCAACGCGCCATGGACATGCTGCGCGAGCACTGCATCGTCGGCATCACCGCCAACGAAGCGCGCTGCCGCGAACTGGTGGAGCATTCCATCGGCCTGGTCACCGCGCTGAACCCGTACATCGGCTATGAAAACGCCACCCGCATTGCGCGTATCGCGCTTGAAAGCGGGCGCGGCGTGCTGGAACTGGTGCGTGAAGAAGGCTTGCTCGACGACGCCATGCTCGACGACATCCTGCGCCCGGAAAACATGATCGCTCCACGCTTGGTCCCGCTGAAGGCCTAAGCGTTTGTTGCACCGCTCACCAGGTTGAGGGACTAGACACCTCTCACCTTTTGAGGGCCTGAAGGCTCGTTCTTCAGGCCCTTTTTTTTGCCCACCATTCCTCTTTTTATATAGCGCTCGCACCCTGCTACTGCGTTTCACATATAAAACAACTACGTCCCTCACTTCCCCCCAGCGTTACTTGAAAACGCGGGAGCGGGCTTGCTGGCGAATGCGGTGGGCCAGTCAACGCATATATTGGCTGGCATGGCGCATTCGCGAGCAAGCCCCGCTCCCACAGGGGTTGTGCGCTGGCAGTTGCATAGGGGACGCAATGGCACTTGGTTTTTGCTGATGTCGGGCCTCGGGTGAGGCCCGTTTGGGTTACCTGAACTCCAGCGCAATGACTACAACAGCCATCCAAATCAGGGCGGTAAAGATCATCGTCGTAACGATTGTAAGAAGACGCTTTAGATAGGGTGGAAAGTTTTCAAGGTCCACGGGGTCCAAGTCGCCCAAGCGGATATAGGACTTTGGCAACAAGACCATCCCAGCGATTTTTGACATTTCCAAAAGAGACCAAATCAAACCTCGTTTCCCGAGACTGTCTCCCCAAAGGTAGATATAACGGCTGTTTTTCAAAGCTTCCTTTATAGCGTCCAAGTGACGGTGGGTGAGGTACAGACTGAATGCGAGGCCGGCAACTCCGATAAGGGTAGGTGCACCAATAACGATGATCACAATCCAAGGATTCCACGTGTCGATATTGGTCATCGTTGAATCACTTCGTAAATTTTCTCCCCGATAACTTCCCCCGCAGCTCCACCGCCCGTCGTACCTATCCATGCGCCAGTCCCTACAACGGCGGCGACGCAAACAACTCCCCCTATGCCAGTAGAGGCACCAAGCGCCAAGCAGATCGGACCACTGGCAAGTCTGCTCCCCCACCCGGCTATAGCACCGAAAGCGGTGGACAAGCCGAATTTTCCCGATTCCGTGAACTTGACCTTCTCACAAGTCTCCCCAGAGTCACCATTACACACCTGCTGAATAGCCAGCAACGAAGACACGCCGCCCAGCCCAATCCCAATATAACCACCCGCCTTCATATACTTGGCAGCCCGACTGGTCGCTTCCACATGCGCGGCATACCCCGGAATCTGACCCGGCCCACCCGCCTTGTCCCAGTGATGCACCAAGCTGCGACTGGATATACCCAAGGCCGTTTTCAACTTGGGGTGATCGCCCAAGGTTGTCTGACCGCGCAGGCGCGTGGAGTTGAGCAAATGAGCATCCAACTGGTTCATCAACCGCTGGCGATCAGCAAAGAACTGCGGTGATCTAAGGTGCCCATGCTGCCGATAGCTGTCCTGATGCAGGCGCTCCATGGCCTGCAGCGTGTCGCGCAGGTTGTTCAGGTGCTTTTCCATCACCACCGCGCTGACACCTAACCAGGTTGAGGTCTGGCCGATGAAACCGGCGATTTCAGCACCATGGCGATACAGAAAGTCAGCCTCGTCCGGCGTAAGGGACGCCAGGGATGCATCGACGTGTTGAGCAGCCTGCATCAGTTGCGCCTCCTGATAGGTGCAGGAGGTGTTGTTCGGATCGCTGAGCACGATCATCGAGCCGGCTTTGACGTTGCCGGTATTGGGATTCAGTGCTTGAAACTTACGCATCACAGCCGGATCACGAATTGGAAACAGCGTGGCCTCCAACGCTTCGCGAGTCACGCTTTTGGGAACGATATAAAAACCTGGCTCCTGGCTCGAGAGACTGTTAAATACGGGCGGTGTCGAATGGTTTGCCGGAGTGTAAGCGTTTTGAGACGGCGCTGCCGACTGAGCAGTTGGCCGGACCGGCTCGGCGGCTTGCCTGTTGGCCCTCACAACCGAGCCACCTGTGCTGTGGTACTTGGCTGAAAACACCGATGGCACCAACTCGGCTTTGCAGGGACAGTCGCTGTAACTATCCAACGTACCGGCCATAAGCCGACCATGGCTGTTTATGTAGGAAATGCCACCGACGATCTTATAAGTTTGCCCGTCCTTGCCACAGGTGACTCGGTCACCTTCGCACGCATGGAAAAGGCCATGTATGTTGACTCTTTTATCACCGTCCAGCACTTCCCCGCCGCAGGTGGTCTTGTCACCTAGGCCAATGAAATAACCTACGCTCATTGTTTTTCCCTTTATCCATTAAGTTTTTTTGGCCGTACTTTCCTCCTCGTCTCGACAAGAAAACTAACGCGTGACGCAGTTCAATCGAGGTAAACGAGCAAGGGAGAGTCAGTGGCAAGCCAAACTTTGGAGAGGGATTTACTGAGGGTAAAGTCGGACGATTCCGTGAGTTTCGTCGTATAAGTCTGATGAGACTGTGGCGCCCGATGCCGTGCACCGGGCGCGTACTGCTTACTGCGGAGTTTGGCTGCCTGGCTGCATCGCCAGCAGCAGGTCGTCGATGATGGCTTTGCCCATTTCGCCCAGGTAATGCGAGGCGAACGCGAACTTCTCGGCTCTTGGGTCCATGGCGGCTTCAAGGGAGAGCATTTTTGCGTAGTAGAGCACGTGGGAGGCGTGTTCGAGGGCTTCCACAAGCGGAACTCCGGCGTTGACGCGGAACAGTTTCAGGTGGCTTTTGTTTTCTCCGCAGTCTGCGAAAGTGGCGGCGCCGATGGTTTCGGCTGAGGGTATTTCGTACGGCATAAGCTTGCTCCTTTGGTACAACCAAAAAGAGCTGCCATTCACGATTCCAAGCATGAGGGTGGCAGCTGTACGCAGGTTGGAATCCGAGAAGAAGCAACTCGGCAGGCGCAAGGCCTCCCACGCACAGCCGCCATAAAGCACAAAAAGCGGGCACAAAAAAACGCCGACTGATTGTATGACGACGCTGTAGCGTCTTCTTTCTCGGGATTCCACGCCCGGTCGCTGATGAGCAGCGACGCCGCAGAGATTAACGCTATGCACGCGCCCTCGCAACCGGTGGCAAATGGCTGTTGTGGCGAGCGAGCTTGCTCGCGCTAGGGCGCGAAGCGGCCCCAGAAAACGGGACTGCTGCGCAGTCCAACGGGAGCAAGCTCCCTCGCCACAAGTAAGCTATTTATCGGCCCCAGCGCGATTTTTCCGATTGACCGTTCCTCGGCCAATTGCGCCCCTTGCAGACGGCTGGCGCGCAGCTAGGTATAGTGCCGCCCCTCTTCGCGTCTGCGGCTGTCGGTAACGAGGCCCGGGAACCACGCGAAAGCGCATGAATAACAACACCCGCAAAAGGATGGGGATCGAGCGTCGTGCACTGCCTGGTGCCGAGCGATGCGTCGGACCGTCCTGCGTTTGCCATCAGAAAAATCAGCGAGGAACACTCCATGCTCGAAGTCATCAACGACTTCCTCTCAGGGAAAGTACTGATCGTGCTCATAGTCGGGCTCGGCGGTTATTTCACGATCCGCTCGCGTTTCGTTCAATTGCGTCACTTTTTCCACATGTTCTCGGTGTTTAAAGACAGCCTCAAGAGCAGCGCCGGCCAACTCAGCTCGTTCCAGGCGCTGATGCTCAGCCTGGCCGGCCGCGTGGGTGCCGGTAATATCGCCGGTGTCGGCATTGCCGTGACGTTGGGTGGCCCGGGTGCCGTGTTCTGGATGTGGGTCACCGCGCTGGTGGGCATGTCTTCGAGCTTTATCGAGTGCTCCCTCGGCCAGTTGTACAAGCGCACCGACGCGGAAGGCACCTACCGTGGCGGCCCGGCGTATTACATCCAGCACGGCCTGCACAAGCGCTGGCTGGGGATGGTCATGGCGTTCCTGCTGCTGGTGACCTTCGGCTTTGCCTTCAACGGCCTGCAAGCCCACGCTGTCACCCACTCGCTGAACAACGCCTTCGGCCTCGACACCACTTACACCGGCCTCGCGCTGGCGGTGTTGCTGGGCCTGGTGTTCATCGGCGGGATCAAGCGTATTGCCTCGATCGCCGACCTGCTGGTGCCGGTCAAGACCCTGGTCTACATCGCCGTGACCCTGTACGTGATCGTGCTGCAATTCGACCACGTACCGGCCATGCTGGCGACCATCGTCAAGAGCGCGTTCGGCCTCGACCAAGCCTTCGGCGGCCTGGTGGGCAGCGCGATCATCATGGGTGTAAAGCGCGGCGTGTTCGCCAACGAAGCAGGCCTGGGCAGTGCGCCTAACGTGGCGGCAGTGGCGTCGGTAGAGCACCCTATCGCCCAAGGCGTGGTGCAAGCGTTCAGCGTGTTCCTCGACACCTTCGTGATCTGCACCTGTACTGCGTTGCTGATCCTGCTTTCCGGTTTCTACACCCCAGGTTTTGAAGGCGACGGCATTGCCCTGACCCAGAACTCCCTGGCGGCGGTAGTGGGTGACTGGGGCCGCATGTTCATCTCGGTGGCCCTGGCGTTGTTCGTGTTCACGTCGATCATGTACAACTACTACCTGGGCGAGAGCAACCTGCGCTTCCTGGTCGGCAACAACCGCAAGGTGCTGATGGGTTATCGCGCTTTGGTGCTGGTGCTGATTTTCTGGGGCTCCATCGAGAACCTGAGCACGGTGTTCGCCTTCGCCGACATCACCATGACCATGCTCGCGTTCGTCAACCTGTTCGCCCTGGCGTTCCTGTTCAAGATTGCCATGCGCATCCTCAACGACTACGACAACCAGCGCGCGGCGGGTATCAAGACCCCGGTGTTCGATTCCAGTCAGTTCCCCGACCTGGACCTGGACCGCAAGGCCTGGCCGGCCAACCCGGTGAAAACCGAAGCGGCCCCGGCAGCGGAACTGAGCGCTCAAGCGCAACGTTAATCACGGCTAGATGACACGCCGCCCGGCCTTGGGCATGCTCTGGGCCCGGCGGCGTTTTTCGTTCAGGAGATTTTCGATGCAACCAGCTAATAACGTGATGGTGCTCTATACCGGCGGCACCATTGGCATGCAGGCCAGCGCCAATGGCCTGGCGCCCGCTTCAGGTTTTGAAGCGCGTATGCGCGCACAGCTTGCCGACGCGCCCGTGCCCGCGTGGCGCTTCAAGGAAATGTCGCCACTGATCGACAGTGCCAATATGAACCCCGCCTACTGGCAGCGCCTGCGTACCGCCGTGGTTGAAGCAGTGGACGACGGCTGCGATGCGGTGCTGATCCTGCACGGCACTGACACCCTGGCCTACAGCGCGGCGGCGATGACCTTTCAATTGCTGGGCTTGCCGGCACCCGTGGTGTTCACCGGCTCCATGCTGCCGGCCGGCGTGCCGGACAGCGATGCCTGGGAAAACGTCAGCGGCGCGTTGTCCACACTCGATAATGGCTTGGCGCCAGGTGTGCATCTGTACTTCCACGGTGCATTGATGGCGCCGACGCATTGCGCAAAGATCCGCAGTTTTGGACGCAATCCGTTTGCGGCCTTGCAGCGCCAGAATGACTTCGCCCGTGCCGAGTACCTGCCCGCCGCGCTGGATTATCGTCAGCCCAAAGCCTTGGCAAACGTCGGCGTGCTGCCGCTGGTCCCAGGTATCGGCGCAGCGCAGTTGGACGCAATGATCGACAGCGGCATCCAGGCCCTGGTGCTGGAGTGTTTCGGCAGCGGCACCGGGCCAAGCGACAACCCGCAATTCCTCGCAAGCTTGCAGCGTGCGCAGGGTCAGGGTGTGGTCGTAGTCGCCATTACTCAATGCCATGAGGGCGGTGTGGAACTGGACGTCTATGAAGCCGGCAGCCGCTTGCGCAGCGTCGGCGTATTGTCTGGCGGCGGCATGACGCGCGAAGCGGCGTTTGGCAAGTTGCACGCCTTGCTCGGTGCAGGTCTTGCCAATGACGAAGTACGGCGTCTGGTGGAACTGGACTTAGGCACCGAACCAAGCTGAACCCGCACAGCCACGCTACATAACCACCGCCAGCCCTGTCCTGCCCCTTTCTAGCATGGAACCCCCGAGCACACGCGCGGGTTACTTCCATCCATGGACAAGACAGGGCTGCATCATGACCACTCCAGGCTCCACTTCTCAGGAAGACATTCAGCAAGATAAATTGATCGCTCTGCTGCTTAACGTCGCGCCATCTTTCACCGAGACTGTCCGCGAGCTGCTGCGCCATTCCTTACAAGAGCAGTATCCCGATCTGCATCTGGACCCCGACAACACGTTAATGGGAACCCCGACCTGGGAACTTATCGATGATCAGGTGGTTGCCGGGCAGACTCATTACCAATCCCTCAGCAACCTCCTCGCCAGGCAGTCCGTGACCTGGGTTCCAACCCAGTGCATAGAGGGCGAGCATTTTCTGACCCAGGCGCCAGTGGCAGAACCTGCGGTTCACCTGCCGGTGCGTATTGTAGAAATCGCCAACACAATCAACATCCTGGCCAAGGTCATCCCACGCGCCTACGAGGAGCAGTTAGTCGCGTTCTGGAATCAAAGCAACGGCAACGGCCCTCGTTGGCATACGCTTTCCAGCACACTGCGCGATATCTGGAATGTCCAGCACATCGACGGCTGGACCGACGAAGATTGCGCCCTGGCTCGCAGCTTGTTCTATGCCCCGGACCGAGCGCTTCGCCAGGTCAACGACCGATTCCAGAGCCGCGCCTATCTGATTGATGTCGACCTGGTCAGAGGCGCGACAACTGAGCACACAGACCTGGTATTCAACGCCGTGCTCGTGGGGAAGTCGCAAGGGCAGACCCGAATCCTGAGCTATTCAATGGACAGCGGCTACGAGAAATTCGAGTCCATGGAGCAGCTGGGGGCGTCCTTGTCGATTCAATTGAAGGGCAGCGAAGCTTTTGATCGCCTGCAATGGCGTCTCTATGAACCGGATGACAATTATTTCGATCGCTTGGCTTTGCGACTGATCGCCCTGCAGCTTCAAGGCAACCGTGACACAACCACGGCCCGCACACCTGCTACAGCGGTAAGCGTACTCCCCGAGACTATGACGCAGCCTGATCGCAACGGCCCCGGACTGGATTGGTACCAGACGACATTGCCGGACTGGCTGACCAGCGCCTCCGTCACCGACCAAACCCTCTACTCGCGGCACCTCAAGGACCTGGCCGCCGTGCACAGCCTCAATGCCGGCAAGACCTATCAGGACGACATACCTGCCATCGAGCAATACGCGCTGGACCGCCTGAAAGCAGAGATTGAAAACGACCATCCAGAGTTTCAGCACCTGGCGCTGGAAAAATTGAGCATTCAGGTCGAAAGCCAGGTGGTGTGGGGATTGTTCACCGTACCTGGCCAAATCGAAACCACCACCTTCAGCCTTGCCGAACTTGCCCTGCAAAACTTGATTGCGCTGCCTGTCGGCAACAAATCCCTGCTGGCCGACACACGGCAATCCATTCCGACATGGCTGACCGTGGACTACATTGAAACCCTCATCAAGCGCATCAATATCGGCACCACCTACCCGGCCTTGATTCGCAGCAAACTGGTCGATGACTCAATGGAGTCGAGCAAACGCAAGGCTCTGTACAACCAGCATCTGCGTGTGCAGTTGCCGATGCTGGCCCTGCAACACAAGATTCGCCACGAGGCCGGTATTGATGAGCGCGGCTACCGCTATGTCGCTGCAGTGCTGCAGGCAGAGACCAGCGACCGTAACGTCGATGGGCAAGCCATTGTCATACGACGCCTGAGTTTCAACCCGCAACGCCGAACCACCAATGCCCACGATGTAGTGAGCAATATGTATGTGATCGGTCCGCAGCGTGTCGAGGCCGGCCCATGCCTGTTGTATCGTCCGCTGTTCGAGCCGGTGCTGATGCAGTTCCCATCGCCAGCTAACCTGCTGTATACAATCACCCAGTCAGCCACGCTGCGCGATTCGGTGGTCGCCTGGCTGCCGGACTCGATACGCGATGACTACAGCCAATATGTATTCCCCGGTGCTCTGCCCTCACCGTGGGCCATCGCCGATGCTCTGGTGGAGCCTGACAAACTCTGGACCTACAGCGGCCCGATGAGCCTTGGCGAAGACGTGCTCAATGGCGACCTCTTCAACACATTATTCGATAGCAATGCCAACGCACTGATAGAGCTGGCAGACCGCCAATCCGTGTCGAACGCGGAAAGCCGTTGGGCCACCTTCAAGAAGGCCGGTTGGCTGATCTTCAATGCGGCTCTGCCCTTCATGGGCCGTATAGCCAACACCGGGGCATGGATCTGGCAGATCGTCGATGACCTGCAAACCTTCGTCGATGCCCAAGCGCATGATGACCAGCCGGCAAAATGGTCGGCCCTGACCGATGTGTTACTCAACTTGGGCATGGCGCTTGCCTTGCACGCGGCCCATCGCGCACACGCTCCTGCCGAAGCGGGCAAGCTCGAGACACAGACACCCGCCCCACCACCGGGCCCCGCCGAGACTACCTTGCAGTTTACCGTGCAACAGTTGCCGGATCTGGAGTCACACGCGCCGCCTCCCAGCCACGCGGAACCATTGAACACCACCGGCGCGATCAAGCGCACCGCTGTCAGCCTGGCCGCGACGCTGGACAGTTACAAAATCGAAAAGCCCACAGGCCTGCAAAATCCCATCACCGAATCCGGTGCTTACCAACACCTGTATCTTCACAAGGAGCATTACTACGCACAGGTTGGGGAACGCTGGTTTGAAGTGACGCTGCAGGATGACAACACGGTTGTCATCATTGACCCCAAGCACACCGATCCCACGGGTTTGTCACTGATTCACAATGCCAAGGGCGAGTGGTTCGTTGACTCCCGGATAAGCCTGAACAGTGGCGGGATCGAACGGGAGGAGCGACAGGCCAGGGATAAAGCGAAGACCAGCGCAAGCGAGCTGCGTGAAAAACTGGAAGCGTTCGAAAAAACCAAAAAAGACGCGCAGCGCGAACTGCAACAAGCCCTGGTAGACATGAACGAAGCGCCAAGCACATCCGCTCAGGCCAAGCGCCACGCGTACCTGGAGAAACTCAGCGGCCAGAGTTCAAGTTATGAAGAGGCACGCCAGCATCTGCTGACCCTGAATGTTTTCACGCAGGTCACTGACTTTCAGCAAAAAGCCCTCGGCTATTTGAAAGCCCAATTGGAGCTCAACGAAGCAAGCATCACCGAAGAACAAACCACCTTCGCGCCAGCACTCAAAAAAGTCCTGGATCAACTCGAAGCCCATGCCTCTTCGCCCCAGACGAGCCATATCGACGACTTCAAGCAACTGGCTGACATGAATCGGCAGATGATTAAACGTCTTGACTACAAACAGTCACGCTTTACCGAGGCTAAGCGCCTGGGCAAAGCCGGCATCGAATTGATCCGCAGCACCAACAGTAAGAACAAGCCACTGGGTTACACCAGCGACGACCTCAAGGCGTTGCAAGTGACGCTGGCGCGCAACCTGTGCCTGGAACCGCAATCCCTCACCACCGAGCCGAGCGCTTGGAAGATGATCGTCGACACGATCGACTACGCCGACATCGCGGTGCAGACCCTGCGCGATACGCTGGAGCAGCGTGGCGAATCGCGCCTGGACGAACGTGTTCAAACGATGAGCAGCCTCGTTGAGCAATTCAAGTTCATCGATGAGCGACTGGAGGACGTGGCCCAGGAGTTCCCCGAGCAGATCATTGCCCAGCCGCTGGCCCAACTGCGTCAATCGCTGCGTGATTTCTCCCGACGCGCCAGCGCGCAATTAGCTCCCCTGCACTTGGCGCTGGAAAAACTCCGGGGCCGACCACTGGGGCCGCCTATGCCGCCCAGACCAGTGAAGAAGTTTATCCGCACGCGCTTCAACGGCGTCCTGATCGGCGAACCTCGCCTCACTAGCGTGGGGCTTGAAGCCGACCTGGTGGATATCCGCTCACCGCTGACAGGCAAAGTCATTGCTACGTTCCACGAGAAGTCAAAGGGCATTTGGGTCCAGCACGTAAGCCCGGATAGATCGCAGGTCTCACGACCCGCAGTCACTATCGATACCAGTCTGCGTCAGGCGCAGACACTGCTGGACACCTTGCCGGCCTTTAAAACGCGTGTAACCGAGCACTCGGACGATACTTCGCGCACCCCCATCGGCGTCGAATATGTACTGCATCAGCATGCGCAATTAATGGAGCAGGCCGTCGATGACATTGACGAGGCCTTGACCAAAATCAATGAGACTGAAAGCACTGAGCACCCTGCAGTCGCCCTGCGACAAAAACTTGAGGAGGCCGCGACAGCCCTTTATGAACAGGCCAATCAGCATCTGCAGAAAATGATCAAGCGACAGCCGCCAACCATGGAAGGTGTTGAATGGCTCAAAAATCATGACCTGATCAAAATCAAAAGAACCGTAAAACGGCGCCGACTCAAAAGCAGTATCAAGGATTACCTGGATGAGTACACCCTCACCGACAAGTCCACCAAGGCGGTGCTCTGGTATGCCCACTTCCACTATCAGGCTCCAGAATCCTCGCTGGAGCGATTTATTTCAGCGCGCCTGAAAACCCCACAAGAACGCGAGCAGGGCAGCGTGTCGGACGATGTAAGCGGGCACACCACCGAACAACAAATAGCCTTCTATCGCAGTAGCATCAGCCTGACGCAGGCGCAGCAGGTGTTTTTCCCCACAGGGCGCGATTGATCGCCTTCTCGCGCAACGGCACATAACTTGCTCCAGCCTGGCAACCCCAGGCTGGAATCGATCATGCTGCATTCACACCTGACGACCCTCAACGCTGTCTCGCTGATACTCGACACCTTCAAGCCTGACGGCATACCCAGCGAAACCCTGCTGGCCGGCAGTGGTATCGGCAGTGCCGACCTGAGCCGCGCCGACACGCGTATTACCACGCAGCAGGAATTGCGTGTGTGCGCCAACGCGGTGGCGTTGCGCCAGGATATCGGGCTGGAGCTGGGCCGGCGCATGCATGTGTCGTCCTACGGGATGCTCGGTTATGCCTTGCTCACCAGTGCCACCTTCGGTGACGCTTTGCGCTTGGCCCTACGTTACCCGGCGCTGTTGGGAACACTTTTTGAGCTGAGCCTTGAAGAAGACGGGGAACGCGTGTGGTTCACGGCCAGCGATTACCGTGAGGACCTGGCCCTGACCGCATTCAATGTCGAGTTTTGCCTGGTCTCGCTGAACGTCATTTGCAACGACCTGCTCGGCCGGCGCCTGCCCTTGCTCGGTGCGCGTCTGGCCTATAGCGCGCCGCAATACCGCGCACGCTACGTCGAGTATTTCGACTGCGCGCTGCAATTTGACGCCGGCAGCCACGCTTTTGCCTTCGACCGACGCTGGCTCGATCAACCACTGCCCCTGGCCGATGCGGTCACTCACTGCGCCATGATCGAGCGTTGCCGCAAACAGAACGCCGAATTCACCGGCCGTCAGGTTTGGCTGGACCGGGTACGGCAATTACTCGCGGCGCAGTTGACTGCCGCCCCTGGTCTGGAGGGGCTCGCCGAGCAGATGAACTGTTCGGCACGCACCCTGCGCCGACATCTGCATGATCTGGGCTGCAGCTACCAGGAGTTGCTCGATGAACTGCGCTTTGAACGCGCCAAGCAGCTGCTGGGCAATGATGAACTGCCGATCTACCGCATTGCCGAGCAACTGGGTTTCAGCGAGACCGCGAGCTTCCGACATGCTTTCGTGCGCTGGAGCGGTGTGGCGCCGAGCCAATTCAGGCCGTGAGCAAGGGCGAATAACGGACAAACACTTTGGCCATATCGATCCCCTTTTGGCCGTTTCTGCCGTTCTCCAAACCCATGACTGCCGCAACACTGCAAGGCATTCCCACCCTGCGCTCGGAGAACAACAACATGCTGACGATCTATTCGGACGATCATCATCTGCATCACGGCCGTTGTGAACTGATGGACGGGCAATTGATGCCCTGTTTTGAGATGCCTTCGCGCGCCGATCATGTGCTGCAACGGGTCAGGGAACGCGAGCTGGGCCCGGTGCAGGCGCCCGAGGACTTTGGCCTTGCGCCGGTGCAACGCATCCACAGCGCTGACTACCTGGCCTTCTTCAAAGGTGCGTGGGAGCGCTGGACCGAATTCGGCCAGAACGGCGACTTGCTGCCTTATACCTGGCCTGCGCGAACCCTGCGTCGTGTGTTGCCTACCAGCCTGCACGGTCAGTTGGGCTATTACAGCTTCGACGGTGGCGCGCCGATCACCGCCGGCACCTGGCAAGCCGCCTACAGCGCAGCGCAAGTGGCACTCACAGCGCAACAAGCGATCCAGCGCGGCGCACGCAGTGCCTTTGCCCTGTGTCGCCCGCCTGGGCATCACGCAGCCAGCGACTTGATGGGCGGGTATTGCTACCTCAATAACGCGGCCATCGCGGCGCAGGCATTTCTCGATCAGGGCCAGAAGAAAGTCGCGATCCTTGACGTGGACTATCACCATGGCAACGGTACGCAATCGATTTTCTACGCGCGCAGCGATGTGCTGTTCACCTCCATCCATGGGCATCCCGAGGCGGAGTTTCCGTTCTTCCTCGGCTATGCCGATGAACGGGGCGAAGGCGCCGGTGAAGGCTTCAATTACAACTATCCACTGGCGGCGGGCTCCGGCTGGGAACATTGGAGCGCAGCGTTGGAACAAGCCTGCGATGAGATCGAGCGCTACGCTGCCGACATCGTCGTAGTGTCTCTGGGCGTCGACACCTTCAAGGATGACCCTATCTCGCAGTTCAAACTCGACAGCCCGGACTACCTGGCCATGGGCGCACGCATTGCCCGCCTGGGCAAACCCACGCTGTTCGTGATGGAGGGCGGCTACGCGGTGGAAGAAATCGGCATCAACGCCGTAAACGTTCTTGAAGGTTTTGAGGAAGCAGTCCAATGAACATGCTCAAGTCGCTCGCCCTGTGCGCCGTGGTTGTCAGCGGCGCAGCCCAGGCCGAAGAAAAAACCCTGAAGGTCTACAACTGGTTCGACTACATCACCCCCAAAGCACTTGAGGACTTCAAGACCCAGAATCCGAAGATCAAGTTGGTCTACGACATCTTCGACACCAACGAAGCCCTGGAAGCCAAACTGCTCACCGGCAACTCCGGCTATGACGTGGTGGTGCCTTCCAACGTGTTCCTGGCCAAACAGATCGAAGCCGGCGTGTTCCAGCCCCTGGACCGCAGCCAGTTGCCGAACTGGAACCATCTTGACCCCAAACTGATGAAGCTGATCGAAGCCAACGACCCCGGCAATCAATACGCCGTGCCCTACATGTACGGCACCATCCTGATCGGCTTCAACCCAGCCAAGGTCAAGGCGGCCCTGGGCGACAACGCCCCCGTGGACAGCTGGGACCTGATCTTCAAGGAAGAGAACATCAGCAAGCTCAAGCAATGCGGCGTCGCACTGCTGGACTCGCCCTCGGAGATCCTGCCCCTGGCGTTGCAGCACCTGGGCCTGGACCCCAACAGCAGCAACCCCAAGGACTACGACAAGGCCGAAGCGCTGTTGATGAAGATCCGCCCGTACATCACCTACTTTCACTCTTCCAAATACATGGCGGACATCGCCAATGGCGACATCTGTGTCGCGGTGGGTTATTCCGGCAGTTTCTCCCAGGCCGCCAACCGTGCCAAAGAGGCAAAAAACGGCATCACCGTGGACATGCGCCTGCCCAAAGAGGGCGCGCCGATCTGGTTCGACATGCTCGCCATCCCCAAGGGCGCGCAAAACCCACAGGACGCCTATACGTTTATCAACTACTTGCTACAGCCCGAGGTCATTGCGCCCATCAGCGATTTTGTCGGCTATCCCAACCCTAACAAGGATGCGACCGAACGGGTCGATCTGACCATTCGCAACAACCCCAACCTTTACCCGACCGAAGCGGCGATGGCGACGCTGTATACGTTAAAGCCTCTGGGGCGTGATGCGGAGCGCGCCAGGACCAGAGCCTGGACCAAGATCAAATCCGGCACGTGAAACGCTGGCGGGCGTAGATGCGCCTCGACGTATCTACCGCCCTCGACGCAACACAGCTCGCTACTTTGCTCATTTGCGAAGCCCGTCCGGGCCATCGAATGCAGAGGAGCTGCACATGCCCAATGACACCGCTAATAACCACCGTCCGCCCAGTACCTATGAACTGCTTACCCAGTTAACCACTGGCCCCACCGCCCGGGAAGTTGCCGCCACCACCCTGCGCTCTGCACTCAAAGAGTTGTATCCCAACCTGAATATCGACCCCGATCTGGCCGTGGTAGTCAGCCCTCAATGGGAGGTGGTCGGTAACGCCGTCAAGCGCGCGCCGGCTGCTGTGGAATCGCTCACCTCAGTGCTTGCTCATCAGGCACTGTCCAGCGACAGGGTGACCTACCTCGACGGTCAACACTTCCTCACGCTACAACCCAACGCTACGGCTCCTGTACACCTCGCGGTGAAAATCGATGCCATTGCACGTCTGATCAACGAGTTATCCGACCTGCTGTTCGCCGCGTTCCAGGAGCAGCAGCTGGACTTCTGGAACGCGTCCAACGGTGCCGCCGGCCCACGCTGGCAGGCCTTCTCCAGCGCGTTGAGAAACGTGTGGAACATCACCGAAGAGCAAGGTCTGGATGAGCACGAATGCGCCATGGCCCGCACGGTTTTTCAGGAGCCCGACCGAGCCAGGCGTTCGCTGAAAGACCCCTATAAAAGCCATGCCTACCTGGTTGACGTGGATATTCTTGAAGATGGCCAATCTACCCACCTCTACTTCCTGGACCTTTCCGTATTGGTGGGCGAACACGAGAACCGCCCGATAGTGCTGACGCACTCGCTTGTGAGCGGGTATGAGACGTTCGAGTCATTGGACCAGTTCGGTGCTTCGCTGCCGGCAAGGCTGAATGCACCAGAGCAGGACGCTACCTTGCAATGGCGCTTGTACGAGCCTGATGGCAACTTCTTCGATGCGCTGGCCTGCACACTGATCTCGCTGCAAATCCAGGTCATTGGCAGCCTCGGCGGGGCCGGCCTGCAAGATCAGCCGCGCGCCCCAACTGTCGCCCGCATCGTGCCGAGCATCGAAGAGATGAGCGATCACCAGTTGTCGAATATTCGCCAGATTCACCAACAACTCCCGGACTGGCTGACCTCGGCGACGGACTCCGATACCGCCGCCTACAGCCGCTATATGATCGACCTGGCCCAACTGCACACCCATTACCACGGCGAAACATTCCAGGACGGCATTCCGTCTATTCGTGACTATGCCCGGACTCAGTTGCACAGCCATATCCGCGTCCCGCAAAAGGGCGTGAGTCTGAATCTGGACAAGGTCGAGGTTGTGATTGAAAGCCCGGTTCTGTGGGGCACATTTGTCATTCCGGGTGCCGTCGACATCACTCGTCGTGACCTGATCGACCTGGCCCTGGAAAACCTTACCGGCTTGCCTACCGGCAACGCGACCGTGCACTACAACGGCAAGGACAACGGTGTACCCACCTGGCTGACTTACCGCTTTCTGAAAGACGTCATAGAAGACATTGATATAGGCCAGAACTACCCAGCCCTGGTCAAACAAAAACTGCTCGATGATCCGCAGCAATCGCGCCATCGACAGCAGATCTACACCCGCCACCTTCAGGTGCAACTGCCACTGCTGGCCTTGCAGATGAAAATCCGCGGCCAGGGCGGCATCGATGAACGCGGTTACCGCTACATCGCCGCGGTGATGCACAACGAAGAACAGGAGCGCAAAGTAGATGGGCAGCCCATTGTCATTCGCTGCCTGGCCTTTGTGCCCACCTTGCGCCCCGGCCATGAGCAAGACGTGGTCGCCAATATGTTCGTGATCAGCCCGAGGCATTCCGACGCCGGCCCCTGCGTGCTTTATCGGCCCCTGCTCGAACCGACGCTGATGCAATTTGCATCGCGGCAAAACCTGCTGTACGCCATCAAGCATGACCGTACCTTACGCGAGTCAGTGCTGGCCTGGCTGCCCGACGCGCAACGCTTCAACTATGCACAATATGTGTTCCCCGACACCCTTCCCTCGCCCTGGACCGTGGTGCGCGCACTGGTCGAGCCGCTTACCGTGCTGTACATGAGCGGCCCCGTGACGCTGACCAACGAAGAAATAGGCAATGACGCGTTAGCGACGCTGTTCAAGGCCAATGCCAATGCCATGGTCGAATTGGCAACACGCCAGTCGGTATCCAACGTACAGAAACGGTGGGCGACCTTTCGACATGCAGGTTGGCAAATATTCAGTGCCGCGCTGCCGTTCATGGGCCGCACCCTGGGAGTCGCCGCCTGGATCTGGCAAATCATGGACGACCTGCAAGCTGCCGAGGAGGCCGTGAACAAGGATGACCACTCAACGGCCTGGACTGCGTTGGTGGATGTATTCCTCAACCTGGGAATGGCGCTGACTCTGCATATAGCCCTGCGCCATCCGCGTCCTCGAAAGCAGTTCGATGCGGCCAGGATTGAGCCCGAATCCGAACAAACGACAATCGAAACGGTGAGCAAACCGCCGGTTGCCGAGAAAAAATATACCTGCGTGCAGCAACCGGATATTCCCGACAATCAACTACCTGCCAAGCATGAAGGTGCCGTACACACGCGCGGCGCCCTGAGCCATAGTCGCCTGGGACTGGCCAGAACACTCGACAGTTTTAATGTTGCCAAACCCGATAAGCTTGGCGAGCAAAATAAAACCCCCGGCCGCCACCTCAATCTCTATCCACTCGCGGATCGGTGGTTTGCACCCGTTGGTGAGCGCTGGTTCGAAGTCATCGTGGATGACAACGACAGTGTCATTATCATCGACTCCAAATCTCCCTTGCGTACAGGCCCGCCGCTGATCGGCAACCTGGCGGGCCAGTGGTTTGTCGACATCCGCCTGCGACTGCGCGGCGGCGGTCTTAGAAACCGCCGGCGGGCGGTCAAGGTCGATCAGCCTGCGCGCATTGCAGCACTCAAGAGCCAGCTCAACGCCTTTGACGCCGTCGCCGCCAGTCAACAATTGGACGTGCTTGAATCAAAGCCCGCGCTGGACGCTACCCCGGGGCCGTCCACGGACCTGCAGCGTACAGCGTTCATCGATAAGGTCGACAGGCGGCTGGCGGCGTACGACGAAGCGATCAGCCAGCTGAAGTCCTTGAGCATCATCGACACGGTACCCACCTACCAGAGCAACATGAGCGGTTACCTGAAACAACAGGTGCAACTGACACAGATAGCCATGGAGCAACAGGTGAAGAGCTACGAGAAAGCCTTGAAGGCGTCGTTGCCGGTTCTTGATGCCGAGGTAGACATTGACTATAAAAACCAGGCAAAAATCGCAAAAACCCTGTCCACTCAGAACCTTGGCATCATCAGGCGGCTGGAATTCATCAACGACCGCTTCAACGAACTTAAAACCCTGGGAGATGAAGGCGCGGCTATCATTCGTAAAACCATGCGAGAGTTGCCGCAGCTCACGCTCATTGAACTCAAATCTCTCGAGATTGGCTTGGGCCGTTACTTGTGTATCGATGAGACGCAAAGCCAGGTTCCAGCCACCGTGCGAGAGCGAATGGGCCAGATCGTCGATTCAGCCGAAATCAACGTTGAAAGTTTCAGTGAGATTATTGAACGCGGTAATGGCGCCTCGCTGGATAATCGTATCGAGGTGCTCAACAGCCTCGTTGAGCAATTTTCCAGCGCCGACCAACGCCTGCTGGATCTGCATGCCGATTACCCACAGCACTTGCTCAAACCCCGCCTCGAACGTTTTCGCCTGCAAATAAGCGAGTTCAGCCAACGGGCCATCCACGACCTGGCCTACCTGCTGCGAGAGAAAAAAGCCCAGCAGCCCAAGCCCGGCAGCTCCAGGGCCGAGCCCGGCCCGAGGCCTAAAGTGATCAAGACACGTCATCACGGCTTGGTGATGGGTGAGCCCCGCGAAGCAGACAGTTCGTTGGTCGACGTCAAGGCACACATGACCGGCAAGGTGCTCGCCACGTTTCATGAGAAGGCACCGGGAGTCTGGGTTAAACGGCAGGAAGCCCCATCGCAGCCAAGCGCACCGGTAGCTGTGGATCTGGACACCAGCATCAACGCGGGGCAAGCGCTATTGGATGGCGAACAAGCTGAAACCCGTAAATACCAGGGTTTCTCCAGGAAACCCTGGCATGCGCCGCAGGATATTCAAGACATGTTCGATGATCATGCAAAGGCGCTGGAAAAAGCCTCAAACGATATCGAAGAAGCCCTGACCGAGCGCAATCTTACTGAAAGCGATCACGCTTCTGCCGCCTCAACCAAGCGCCAGCTCAACGACGCGGCGCAACGCCTCTATCGGCTTGGTAAAAAACACTACATCGACATGATCAAGCATCAAGCGCCAACCGCCGAACGGGTTGACTGGCTCAACAGCCAAGGGTTGATCCGCATCGTCAAGGTCATCAGCCGCCGCCCCCTCAAGGGGCCCAAAAAGGACTATCTGGACGAGTACGAGATTCGCGACAAAGAAAACGGCACTGTGCTGTGGTACGCGCACTTTCACTATGAAACAAAAGATGCCGCGCTGGAAAACTTCACCAAGGATCACCTCAAGACCCGCGAGCAACAACGTCTAGGCGGTGCCTATCAGCGCACCGGCCCCAGTGACTGGGACATGATTGAAATCCATCGCAGCAGCATCGGCGCCCAACTGGCCCAGTCGCTGTTCTTCAACACCTGATCGGCTTATGGCAGCCAAGCCAGACGCAAACGCTCCAGCGCCTGCGCAATGCCCGACTCAGGCACGGCAGCAAACCCCAGCACCAGGCCGGCGCGTTGGTCCGGCGGTGTGCTGGAGTCTGGCAGCCAATAGGTGCTCAAGCCGTTGATCTCTACACCGACTGCATGAGCTTGCTTTAGCAATTGTTGCTCGCGGGACACGCTGTCGACACGCACCGTCAAGTGCAGTCCCGCTGCAACGTTGGGCAATGGGCCAACACCGGGCAATGCCTCTGACCATCCAGCCAACAAGGCATTGCGACGGCTCAACGCAGCACGGCG
This sequence comes from Pseudomonas sp. MYb193, assembly GCF_002966775.1. Classification (NCBI taxonomy): domain Bacteria; kingdom Pseudomonadati; phylum Pseudomonadota; class Gammaproteobacteria; order Pseudomonadales; family Pseudomonadaceae; genus Pseudomonas; species Pseudomonas sp. MYb193. Next base: position 6,103,200 of record NZ_CP023269.1, read on the forward strand.
CATCCGGCGAATGTGGCGCTGGAAGTGCCCCGCCGCCATGAACTCGGCCATCACCGCCTGGGTGCTGACTTCGGAGTGACGCACGTCCACCGCGCGGCGCCGGGTGAAGGCTTGCACCAGGCCCGGTGGCAACACCAGGTAACCCAGGCGCAACGCCGGGAACGCCACCTTGCCGAAAGTGCCCACGTACAGCACGCGGCCACTGCGATCCAGCGCAGCCAATGGTGACAGCGGCGCGCCGCTGTAGCGGTACTCGCCGTCGTAATCGTCCTCCACGATCCAGCCGCCTGAACGCTCGGCCCAGGCCAGCAATTCCAGGCGGCGTGCCAGGCTCATCACCACGCCCAGCGGATACTGATGGGAAGGCGTGACATACGCCACGCGGCAATCATTGAGGGTACTGAGCACCTGGCAATCCATGCCCTCACCGTCCACCGGCACGCCGTGCAGTCGCCCCCCGGCCAAAGCGAATGCATGGCCGGCCGCGCGATAGCCAGGGTTTTCCACCGCCACGCCATCCCCAGGCTCCACCAGCAACTGTGCACAAAGGCTGATGGCCTGCTGTGCGCCGCTGGTGATCACAATTTGTTCAGCCGTGCATTGCATGCCACGCGAGCTGCGCAGGTACGCGGCGATCAAACCGCGCAGGCGGCCATCACCTGCCGGGTCGCCATAGCACAGCTGTTCCAGGTCGGGTTTGCGCCAGAACGCCCCATTCAGCTTGGCCCATACCTCAAACGGGAACAGATCGAAGGCGGGTACGCCCACGCGAAATGCCCGAGGCGGTCCCAACGGCGGCTGAGGCAGGTGGTGGTCTTTTACCCGCGCCAACCCGGCACTGTGGATAACTTCGTCATCCAAATCCTCGGGTAAATTTGCCCATTTTGTGGATAACCCTGGGGATAAGCCTGTTGACAACCCTGTGGATACTTTTGTGGATAGTTTTTGGGGCATCGGCAATTGGGCAACATAGGTGCCATCACCCACCCGGCTCTCGATAAACCCTTCGGCATACAACTGGTCGTAGGCGCGCACCACGCTGTTGCGGGAAATCGACAAGGCTGTCGCCAAATCTCGGGTTGCGGGCAACCGCGTGCCGCTGACCAATCGCCCATCCAATACCCGCTGACGCAGGGCCTCATAAAGCTGGCGCGTGAGGCCCTGGCGGCGGTCCAGCTCGATACCGGCGGGGTTGAAGGACAGCGGTGGCGAAACAGGCGGCATATTGGACCTATGAAAATAGCGCTAGATGGCTCTTACAACGAACCAATAGCCTGCCTAGGATGCAGGCATTCGCCAAGGAAAATCTCCATGTACACACCCCGCGCCTTTGCTCTCGATGACTTGCCCGAAATCCAGCAACTGATCCAGCACACCCGTCTGGCGCAGTTGGTAACCATGGGTGAAAACGGCCTGCAGGCCAGCCACTTGCCCTTGCTGCTCAACCCCGATGAAGGGCCCAACGGCACGCTGTACGGTCACTTGGCCAAGGCCAACCCGCAATGGCGCGAGCTGCAAAATGGCGGTGAAGCGCTGGTGATCTTCGCCGGTGCCGACGCTTATATCAGCCCGGCGTTTTACCCCGCCAAGGCCGAGCACGGCAAAGTGGTCCCGACCTGGAACTACATCGCCGTGCACGCCTATGGCACGCCTGCGGTATTCAGCGACGCCGAGCGCTTGCTCAAAGTGGTCACCGCCCTCACCGACCGCCATGAAAGCGGCCGCGCCCAACCCTGGCGTGTCAGCGACGCACCGGCGGACTACATTGACGGCATGCTCAAGGCCATTGTCGGCTTTGCCCTGCCGATCGAACGCCTGGTGGGCAAACGCAAACTCAGCCAGAACCGCAGCGCCGCCGACATGGCCGGTGTACGTGACGGCCTGGCCGCCAGTGCCGATGTACGTGACCAGACCCTCGCCCGCTTTATTCCCCAAGGAGTTTCAGAATGAGCTTGATCGACATTCGCCAGGTCACAGCCGCCGACCAAGCCGCCTGGCTGCCGCTATGGCAGGCCTACTTGGCGTTCTACAACACCGAATTGCCGGACGCCGTCAGCCAAAGCACCTGGCAACGCCTGATCGACCCCAGCGAGCCGACCCATTCGGCACTGGCCTGGCAGGACGGCAAGGCGGTGGGCATGGTCAACTTCATCTACCATCGCTCCAACTGGAGCATCGAGAACTCCTGCTACCTGCAGGACTTGCTGGTTGATCCGGCCCAACGTGGCACGGGCGTGGGACGCCAATTGATTGAGTTCGTCTACGCCACCGCCAAGGCCGATGGCTGCTGCAAGGTGCACTGGTTGACCCATGAGACCAACGTCACGGCGATCCAGCTCTATGAGCGCATCGCCGAACGTCCAGGCTTCATCCAATTTCGCAAAGGTCTTTAAGGAGCACTGCATGATCAATTCCCTCGCTGATTGGAAAGGCGTCCCGGCGCCGACTGCGCACCTGCTTGAAGGGCGTTTTATCCATCTGGAAAAGCTCGACCCGGCGCGCCATGCCGATCAACTGTGGCAAGCCCTTGACGGCCCAGGGGCCGACCCGAAGCTGTGGGATTACTTGCCCTACGGCCCGTTCACCGAGCGCAGTGCCTTCGACGCCTGGTTGAACAACCACGCCGCCCACAGCGACCCGTACTTTTTTAGCGTGGTCGACCGTGCGACGGGCCAGGTTCAGGGCATCCTCAGCCTGATGTCCATCGTCCCGGCGCAAGGCCGTATCGAAATCGGCCACGTCACCTTCGGCGCACCCATGCAGCGCTCGCCGAAAAGCACCGAAGCGGTGTACCTGCTGGCCAAGTATGCGTTCGAGCAGGGCTACCGTCGGCTGGAGTGGAAGTGCAACAACGGCAACGCGCGGTCCAAGTACGCAGCCGAGCGCTTGGGGTTCAGCTTTGAAGGGGTGTTCCGCCAGCACATGGTGGTCAAGGGGCAGAACCGCGATACGGCGTGGTATTCGATCCTGGATTCGGAATGGCCGAAGGTCGGTGCCGGGTTTGAGGCGTGGTTGTCGGAGGCGAACCAGAGTGGTTCGGGCCAGTTGAAGACACTCACGGAGTGTCGGGATTAATGCTCACATGTGTGGGAGCTGGCTTGCCTGCGATACAGACACCTCGGTGTATCAGGCAAACCAGTTGATGCCATCGCAGGCAAGCCAGCTCCCACATTGGAGGGTGGCGACTCTCCGAACTTAGGCTCAGCCAGCCAACTTCTGGGCCAGCACCGCAATATGCTCCGGTCCGATGCCGCAGCATCCACCCAGATGGCTGGCGCCGCGTGCTTGCCAATCCGCCGCCCATTGCAAGTAGCCGGGCGGGTCGAGGTCGTCGCGCAACGGGTCCAGACCATCGTTGGCCGTGGCTTCCTTGGGTTGCGGTGGGAAAGCGTTGGCATAGGCGCCGATCTGAATCGCTACACCCAATCGTTCGAAAGTTGCCCGCGCCGCATCAATGGCCGCGCCGATCACTTCCGGCTGGCTGCAGTTGAACAGCAATACCTGCACGCCCAGTTGCGCCGCCGCCTCGGCTGCGTCCGCCACCGGTTCGCCGGAGCGCAGGCGCGGCACCTCGTCGGTGTCTTCGTCTTTCAAGGTAAACGACAGCCAGAACGGCTTGCCATCCTTAGGCAGCCCGGCATGAATCGCCCGCGCTTCAGCGATCGAGCTCTGGGTTTCCGCCAGCCACAGATCGACATGCGGGGCCAGGCCGTTCACCAAGGGGGTGAGCAACTCACTGACGCGCTCGGCCTGGAACAGATCTGGGCGATAAGAACCAAACAGCGGCGGCAGTGAGCCGGCTACCTGCACGGCTTTACCGGAGGCCTGCACCGCCCGTCGCGCCAACTCACCGGCCAGGGCGGCGAGCGCCTGCCCTTCTTGGGCAAACCGCGCTTCGCCAATGTGGAACGGCACCACCGCGTAACTGTTGCTGGTGATCACATTAGCACCACTGTCGATGTAGGCCGCGTGCACCGCCTCCACCGCTTGCGGCGCTTCGCTCAAGGCCAGTGCCGACCATTCCGGCTGACGGAACGGCGCGCCACGGCGTTGCAGTTCACGGCCCATGCCGCCATCGAGAATTACTGTGCTTACTGCGCCCATATGCTTTTTACTCATATGCTTATGAAAATAACTCACTATGAGAGTCGTTCTTATAACTATTTAATGCGTACCGTTCGGTTAATAACAACCTCTTTTTTATTCAGGTGTTCGATTTTGAAATTCAGACCGCTGTTGGCCCTGGGCCTGACGATGTTGGCTGCTTCAACCCAAGCCTTTGGCGGTGCCACGCTGGATCGTGTCGAGCAGAAGAAAGAGCTGGTCGGCGTGCTGATGGAAAGCTATCCGCCGTTTTCATTTCTCAATGACCAGAATCAGCTCGACGGTTTCGACGTGGACGTGGCCAAGGCCGTGGCGCAAAAACTGGGCGTGAAGTTGCGCCTGGAAACCCCGTCCTGGGACGTGATCGCCGCCGGCCGCTGGAGCGGGCGCTACGACATTTGCATCTGCTCCATGACCCCAAGCAAGGCACGCGCCGAGGTGTTCGACTTCCCGGTGGAGTACTACGCCTCACCCGCCGTGATCGTGGTCAATGCCAAGGACGATCGCATCCACGAAGCGAAGGACCTGAGCGGCAAGAAAGTCGGCCTCACCAGCGCCTCCAGCTACGAAAGCTACCTGAACAAGAACCTGGTGATCGAAGGCGCCGAAGACACGCAGTTGCAGTACCCGTTCGAGGAGGTGCAGATCGCCCCGTACGACACCGACAACGTGGCGTTCCAGGATCTGGGCCTGGGCGCTGGCGTGCGCCTGGATGCGATCCTCACCAACCTGGTCACCGCGCAGCCGCGCCTGACCCAGGACAAGCGTTTCAAGCTCGCCGGTGCGCCGCTGTACTCGGAGCCCAACTCGGTGGCCATCGAGAAAGGCGACCCGCAGTGGGACAGCAAAGTGCGTGAGGTCTTCGCCCAGCTCAAGCAGGACGGCACCTTGAGCGCGCTGTCGCAAAAATGGATCGGCGCCGATATCAGCCGATGAGTTTTCGCCTACGGCTTTACCTGACCTGGGCGGCGCTGTTCGCCCTGTTTGCGAGTTTTTTCCTGAGCTTTGACCTGAAGTTCTCGATCATCCTCGACAAGCTGCCCAACCTGGTCGGCCTGCACCTTGCGCCCAACGGCTTCCTGCAAGGCGCGGCGCTGACGCTGTTCTTGTGTCTGTGCGCCATTGTCGCGTCGTCGGTGCTGGGCTTTATCACCGCGTTGGGGCGCCTGTCCAAAAGTGCCGTGGCGTTCGGCATCGCCAGTTTCTACGCCTCGTTCTTTCGCGGCACGCCGCTGCTGATCCAGATCCTGTTGATCTACCTGGGCCTGCCGCAATTGGGGCTGGTGCCAGGCGCCATCGTCGCCGGGATCATCGCGTTGTCACTGAATTACGGCGCCTACCTGAGCGAGATTTTCCGCGCCGGCATCCTCGGTGTGCCCCATGGTCAACGCGAGGCTGCGCTGGCCCTGGGCATGCGCGACAGGGCGATCTTCTGGCACGTGACGCTGCCCCAGGCCATGCGCACCATCATCCCGCCGGCCACCAACCAGTTCATCTCGATGCTCAAGGATTCGTCGCTGATCTCGGTGATGGGCGTGTGGGAAGTGATGTTTCTGGCGCAGTCCTATGGCCGCTCAAGCTACCGCTATATCGAGATGCTCACGACGGCGGCGATCATTTATTGGGTGATGTCCCTGGGGCTCGAATTGATCCAGGCGCGGATGGAGCGGCATTTCGGCAAGGGCTACGTGCGGCGCGGTTGACGTGCAGAATGTGCAATATATTGCAGCGCTCAGGCTGAATAGGCTCAAAGATCTGCAATAGATTGCATATTCATTGTCGTCATCTTTTCGACACATTCCTGCAACTCCCCTCCGCTATACAGGTCGACTCGCTTGCCATAACAAGGTCGCCCAGCATGCCCCCGTCTCCTCAACGCTTCGCGCTCGCCATCACCCTGTTGGCCAGCGGCGGTTTCATCGAAGCAGCCGCAGCCAAAACCCTGCAGATCGACACGCCTACCACCCAGGGGCAAACCTTGGGGGGCAGTGATACGTTGACCACGTCGGCGCCTGGCAGCATTAGAACCTCTGGGGTGGCGGTGACGCTCAAGGACGGCACCCGCGGTGCGGGGGTGGTGGTGACGAACGCGGGCAAGCTGGTCTCCAGTGGCGGTCGGGGTATCGACAGTTCGGGGAGTGTCAGCGGGGAGCGCAGGTACAGCATTTACAACCTTGCCGGCGGGGTGATCCAAGGCGCCAATGATGCGTTGCGCATCAACAGTAACGTTGCCAGCGGCAGCGTGCTGATCGACAACAGCGGCACCATTCGCTCGGCCACCGGCCAAGGGCTGGACCTGGATGCGCTGCGCAGCAGCAACGTCACCACCACCATCATCAACCGTGCCGGTGGTTTGATTCACGGGGAGGCCAGCGACGGCATGAAGACCGGCGCCAACGCCTCTATCACTAACTACGGCGAGATTTCCACCGGCAACACCTTCTCCCGCGATGACAAGTTCGATGGCGTGGACATCGACTCCGCCAGCGGCGTGACGGTCACCAATTACGGCCTGATTTCCGGTGGCCGCCATGGTATCACCACGGACGAGGGTGCCGCGCTGACCAACTACGGCACCGTGATCGGCCGCAACGGCTCAGGCTTTGGTTCCGATGGCGACGGCACTGTGATCAACCACGGCACCATCACCGGCGCGTTCTCCGGGCTGCAACCGGATGGCGACGGTGACGGCGTGGACATCGACAAGATCGCCCATATCGAAAACTACGGCGTCATCCAGGGCGTCGGTGCCGGGGGTGTCGACAAGAACGGCTTCGCCAACGGCAGCGAAGGGATCGCCCTGGGCGGCGGCTCTATCTACAACGCCAAAGGCGCGCTGATCAGTGGTGCCAACAATGCCATCCTGGTGGACGACGGCAGCGACGGGCCCGGGCTTGCGGCTACCACCCTGGAGAACCACGGCACGATTCAGGGCCTGGATGGCTTTGGCGTGAAGTTCGTCGGCAACTACGCCGACACGGTCATCAACAGCGGCACGATCAGCGCCAGCAATGGCTTGGCCCTGGACTTGGGCGGCGGTGACGATCACCTGATCTTGCGCAATGGCAGCCGCTTTATCGGCACGGTAGACGGCGGCAGCGGTTACGACCGACTGACCCTGGACGACGTCGCAGGGGGTAGTTTTAGCGACAGCCGCAACCTTGAATGGCTGGAGGTCAAGCAAGGCACCTGGACGTTGACCGGCCAGGGTGACTTCAGCGACGGCGGCAAGATTTCCAGCGGTGCCAAGCTGGTCAACCAAGGCGGCATTGCCGGTAATGTGACGGTCGATGCAGGCGGTGTGTATGCCGGTGGCGGCTCGGTGGGCAGCCTGCTGGTGAACGGCACCCTGCAGACCAACACCGCTTTGGGTACCGCCAGCATCAGCCGTGACTTGCGCATGGGCAGCGGCTCGACCCTCGCCTATGGCGTCGACGCCGACGGCAGTAGCGCACCGATCAAGGTCGGCGGCATCGCTTACCTTAATGGCGCGACCCTGGCGGTCAACCCCGGCGAAGGCACCTACCCGTGGCAAAGCCATTACAGCGTGCTGCAAGCCGGCAGCATCAACGGCACGTTTGGCAAGGTTACCAGCGACTACGCCTTCCTGACCCCAACCCTGGACTACAGCGCCACTCAGGTCGGCCTCACGTACACACGTAACGACATCGCCTTCAACCAGTTCGCCAGCACCGCCAACGGTGCCAGCGCCGCCAGCAGCCTGGCGGGCCTGGGCACGAACAATCCGCTGTACAACGCCCTGCTCAATACCACCACCGCCACGGCCGGTGCAGCCATCGAACAACTGGCGGGTAGCAGCACTGCGAGCCTCACCAGCGCCACCCTCAATGCCAGTGCTCAAGTGGGCAACAGCATGCTCGCCGCCATGCACCAGGTGGGTGGCGGTGCGGGACTGCTGGTGGGGCTGGACGGCAAAAACACACCCGCACTGGCGGCCACCGGGGTACCCGCCGAGGTGCGCAACCTCAATGACCCGAACGCCCGCGGCCGCCTGTGGCTGCAAGGTATCGGCAGCTACGGCAAGCTCGACGGCGAGCACGGCAGTAACGGTTTGACCCAACGCACCAAGGGCACAGTGCTCGGTGCCGATTGGGCGCTGGACGGCGACTGGCGCCTGGGTGTGCTGGGGGGTTATTCCAAGACCGACCTGGACACCGCCGGTGTGGACGGCAGCGTCGACAGCTGGCACGCCGGCGTCTATGCCCTGCGCCAGAGTGGCGCACTGGCCTTGCGCCTGGGTGCTGCCTACAGCGGGCACCAAGGCGACAGTAAACGCACGGTGGCCTTCAGCGGTTTTAACGACCGCCCCAAAGGCGACTATGACGCCAACAGTCAGCAGGCTTTTGCTGAACTGGGATACGCCCTTGGCGCAGGGCGCTTGAGCGCAGAGCCGTTCGCCAACCTCGGCTACCAGCGCTACCAGCGCGACGGCTATAACGAAAAAGGCGGCGCCGCTGCGTTACACGTCAAGGGCCAGACCCAGGACAACTTCAGCAGCACCTTCGGCCTGCGCCTGGCGCATCTGAGCCAGCTGGACAACGGCGTCAGCCTCACACCCCGCGCCAGCGTTGGCTGGAAGCACACCTATGGCGATGTCGACAGCACCACCGGCCAGGCCTTCCTGGCCGGGGGCACGGCGTTCAATGTGCAAGGCAGCGCCCTGGATCGGGACAGCCTGTTGCTGGAAGCGGGCCTGGACCTTGGCTTATCCGCCCGCCATCGCCTGGGCCTGGGCTATACAGGCGAAGTGGGCAGCAACAGCCGCAACCATGCGCTGACCGGCCAATGGCAGATGAGTTTTTAATCGCACCGTACTAGAGACAACTCCCGCAAATCAGGGGTCGATGGCCTGACAGTTATCCCCCCCTCACCTCGCCTAAATTCCCGGCCTCATTAATCAAGAGGTTGGGACTGCATGCCATTCACCTTACAGCGACTCGTGCTCGTCATGTCCTTCGGGCTGGCCGCCAGCAGCATTCAATTTGCCCAAGCGCAGGGAAGCGTGGAACACGTGTTCGATCGGTCCGGGATCACAGACCTGACCGGGTCAATCAATCGTGACGGCGTCTTGCATCGCCTTTCGACAGACGCCCCCGTCGATTTTTACCTGGCCGAACACACAAACACTCGCAACGGCCAGCGCCTGGCGCTGGCCGTGGACGCGGCGGTCAAATCGCTACTTGAATCAGACAAACTCACCCCCTGGGACAGGTACGAACTGGGCAATATCGGCGAATACCTCAATAACCTCGCGCCGGGGAAGGTCGCTCAGGCCCTCGAACAACTCGCGGGCAGCCAGAATGCCAACCTTGCCGCAGCCACCCAAATGAGCACGCAACAGGTCAGCGACACGCTGCTCTCGGTCCTGCGCGACCTGCCAGCAAACGTCGCAGACGACGCCGATGGCCGCATCTGGGTAAAAGGCCTCAGCCACAACGGCAAACTTGACGGCCAATATGGCAGCGTCGGGTTGCAGCAAAGCACCAAGGGCGTTGTTCTGGGCGCCGACTGGGCAGTCGACCACGCTTGGCGTGCCGGTGTGGTGGGAGGTAAATCCGAAAGCGAGTTTGAGCACAAGCGTTTCAAAGCAGCACTCGACAGCTGGCATCTGGGCGCATACGCCGTACGCCAGGACGGCCCGCTGGCTCTGCGCCTGGGTGCCATCTACAGCAACCATGACGGGCAAAACAAACGCGGTGTCGATATCGACTTCTTGGGTTATCGCGAGCAACTCAAAGGCAAATACACGGCCCAAAGCCAAACCGTGTTTGGCGAAATGGGCTACCAGCTGGGCAAGGATACGTTAAGCGTCGAGCCGTTCGCAGGCCTGGGGTACCAGCGCTACCATCGTGAAGGCTTCAAGGAAAAAGGCGGCTTTGCGGCGTTGAATGTCGGTGCGCAAACCCAGCAAAACCTCAGCAGCACCCTGGGGCTTCGCTTGGGCAGCCTTTATCGTTTTGATAACAACATGAGCCTGTCCCCGCATTTGAGCACCCACTGGAAGCACCTCTACGGCGACGTGCAAAGCAGCGTGAAGCAATCTTCTCGACTGATTGACCTGACCGGAGAAAAGAGTGACTTCACCGTCGATGGCGTCTCGCTGAACCGCGACAGCCTGGCCCTGCGCACGGGGTTGGACATAGGCCTTTCTGCTCACCAGGCAGTGAGCGTCGCGTACACCGCTGAGGTCGGCAGTAACAGCCGTAACCATGGGCTGGTAGGCGAGTGGAAGATGGGGTTTTAAGACAGCAACTGAGGAAACTTCACGCTCAAGCGGGTTACAACGCCTGACATTAAGCCGGTGATTGTGCTCGCTACACTCCGGCCTCCTACACCGAAGAGGCCGGAAACCATGATCTCGCCATTCTCGTTTATCCCGTCCATGGGCATGCTGTTTGCCCATGGCACCCAGTCCCTCGCCGCTGCCGTCACCCCGGCCACACCATCGCAACCACCTGTACACCCGCCAGCAACGTCTGGCGAGCTCAAGACTGCCCATAGCCAACCGTCCAATGGCTTGCTCAATACCCATACCATCAAACTCATGACTACCCCAGGCTCAGCGAGCAGTCACGGTATGAATATCGACCACTTGGCCAAACTGACCCAAAGCGACGCCAACCTGGCTAACCCCCACCTCATGACAGCCGTTGAAATCGTCAACAGCCCGGATGTACAGATCAAGGCGCCTGTTCATGGCTTGGTCAGCTCCGGGCTCACCTCCGTCTGGCTGGATAACCGAGGGGGCATCACCGGTGCAACAGGCACGGGTGTGAAGCTGGACGGAAATAAAGCCGATGAAGTGACCAATCAGGGCGTTATCACCGGCGGCAACGGCGTAGCCCTCGACATGGGAGGCGGTGACGATCTGTTGATTATCAAGAAAGGCAGCCGTTTCAACGGCGAAGTGGATGGGGGCAGTGGCACCAATCAGGTGATTCTCGACGATGCTGAAGGAGGGACTTTTGAAGGGGCGACAAGAATGCAGCATCTGTGGGTCGGCAAAGGCTCCTGGGAACTGACCGGCGCACTGCACGCCAACCGACAAGGCAAGGTGTACAGCGACGCGACGTTGATCAACCGTAGTGGGATCAAGGGCACAATGGATATCGAGCCGGGCGCGAGCTACTCCGGCGGTAACGTCGACAATCTTAACGTAGCCGGCACCCTGCTGCTCGATCCCACGATCACTGCACGGACAAGAATCACCAATGATCTGAATCTGAAACCAGGATCGAGCGTGAATTTCAAAATCGGCGTGGATCAGCAGCACTCCGTGCTGAACGTCGGCAACACATTAACGTTGGGGAACCCCACCCTGCACCTTGACGTACAGCCAGAGAGCGACGAGTTGCTCAAGCGCCAGCTACCCATCGCCAAAGCAAGCACCATCGATGGGAGGTTCGGCGCCATCAGCAGTAACCTGACCACCCTGGAACCTGAATTGATCTACACCCCGAAGGGCATTTTTGTCGAATTCAAACGCAAGGAGAGCCCGGCAATCACCGCCTGATGGTCAAAAAATCAGCAAAAAAAGGGGGCACATGCCCCCCGAGGTTTAAGCGGTAGTTGGAAGGCTGAGTAATCAGCCTTCGATCTCAATCAGGATTTCCCCAGGGTTCACCCGGTCGCCTTTGGCCACATGAACAGCGGCGACCTTACCGGCAATCGCTGCCTGCACTTCGGTCTCCATCTTCATGGCTTCGGTAATCAACACGGCCTGGCCGGCCTTGACCACGTCGCCGACCTTGACCAGCACATCGACGATATTGCCCGGCATCGCCGTGCTGACATGGCCCGGTTCGGTCGCGTGCTTGCGCTTGCTGCCGCCGCTGCTGACAAATTCGTTTAGCGGCTCGAACACCACTTCTTCCGGCATGCCGTCGATGGACAGGTAGAAGTGACGCTTGCCTTCGGCCTTTACACCGACACCGGTGATATCCACACGGTAGCTTTCGCCGTGCACGTCGATAACGAATTCGGTCGGTACACCTTCACCGCCAGCACGGGCCACGCCGCCCGCTTCCGGGATCGGCAACAACACTTCAGGGGCCAGGGTGCCGGCGTCGCGTTCTTCGAGGAACTTGCGCCCGATGTCCGGGAACATGGCGTAGGTCAGCACGTCTTCTTCGGACTTGGCCAATGCGCCGATTTCGCCGCGCAGCTTGGTCATTTCCGGCTTGAGCAAATCCGCCGGGCGCACGTCGATCACGTCTTCGCTGCCGATGGCCTGGCGGCGCAGTTTTTCGTTCACCGTGCCCGGCGCCTTGCCGTAACCGCCTTGCAGGTAGAGCTTCACTTCGTTGGTAATGGTTTTGTAGCGCTCGCCGGCCAATACGTTGAAGAACGCCTGGGTGCCAACGATCTGCGAGGTCGGCGTTACCAGTGGCGGGAAGCCGAGGTCTTCACGCACTCGTGGAATCTCGGCCAGCACTTCGCTCATGCGGTTCAGAGCGCCCTGCTCTTTGAGCTGGTTGGCCAGGTTGGAGATCATCCCGCCCGGCACCTGGTTGACTTGCACACGGGTGTCGACGGCGGTGAATTCGCTCTCGAACTGGTGGTACTTCTTGCGCACGGCGTAGAAGTACAGGCCGATCTCTTGCAGCAGTTCCAGGTCGAGGCCGGTGTCGAACTCGCTGCCTTTAAGGGCTGCGACCATCGACTCGGTGCCCGGATGGCTGGTGCCCCAGGCAAAGCTGGAGATGGCCGTATCGATGTGGTCGGCACCGTTTTCGATGGCCTTGAGTTGGCACATCGCGGCCAGGCCGGCGGTGTCGTGTGAATGGATAAAGATCGGCAGGTTCTGCTCGGCTTTGAGTGCCTTGACCAGTTCGCCAGTGGCGTAGGGCGTGAGCAGGCCGGCCATGTCCTTGATCGCGATGGAGTCGCAGCCCATGGCTTCCAATTGCTTGGCCTGGGCCACGAACGCTTCCACGGTATGCACTGGGCTGGTGGTGTAGGCGATGGTGCCTTGTGCATGTTTGCCAGCGGCTTTCACCGCTTCAATGGCCACGCGCAGGTTACGCACGTCGTTCATTGCATCGAAAATGCGGAACACGTCGATACCGTTGACCGCCGCCTTGGCCACGAAGGCTTTGACCACGTCGTCGCTGTAATGGCGGTAGCCCAGCAGGTTCTGGCCGCGCAGCAGCATTTGCAGGCGCGTATTGGGCAGTGCGGCGCGCAGTTGGCGCAGGCGCTCCCACGGGTCTTCCTTGAGGAAGCGCACACAGGCGTCGAAGGTCGCGCCGCCCCAGACTTCCAGGGACCAGTAGCCGACTTTGTCGAGCTTGTCGCAGATCGGCAGCATGTCGTCGGTGCGCATGCGGGTGGCCAGCAACGATTGGTGGGCGTCGCGCAGGATGGTGTCGGTTACGAAGATCTTCTTGCTCATTGTTATATTCCTCACAGGCCTGCGTGGGCGGCGATGGCGGCGGCGATGGCCAGGGCCAGCTCTTCGGGTTTGCGCTTGATCGAGTAGTTGGTCAGCTCAGGGTGGCTTTCCACAAAGCTTGTATTGAACTGGCCGCTACGGAATTCCGGGTTGCGCAGGATTTCCTGATAATAGGCGGCAGTGGTCTTCACGCCTTGCAGGCGCATGTCGTCCAGGGCACGCAGGCCGCGGTCCATGGCTTCTTCCCAGGTCAACGCCCACACCACCAGTTTCAGGCACATGGAGTCGTAGAACGGCGGGATGGTGTAGCCGGTGTAGATCGCCGTGTCGGTACGCACGCCGGGGCCGCCGGGGGCGTAGTAACGGGTGATCTTGCCGAAGCTTGGGAGGAAGTTGTTCTTCGGGTCTTCAGCGTTGATACGAAACTGCAACGCGAAACCACGGTGCTGGATGTCTTCCTGCTTGACCGACAATGGCAGGCCGGAGGCGATGCGGATTTGCTCGCGAACGATATCGATGCCGGTGATTTCTTCGGTGATGGTGTGTTCCACCTGCACCCGCGTGTTCATCTCCATGAAGTACACCTCGCCCTCGGCGAGCAGGAACTCCACGGTACCGGCGTTCTCGTAGCCCACGGCTTTGGCAGCGCGGACCGACAGATCGCCGATGTAGGCGCGCTGTTCCGGGGTCAGTTGCGGGCTGGGGGCGATTTCGATCAGCTTCTGGTTGCGACGCTGGATCGAGCAATCACGTTCGAACAGGTGCACCACGTTGCCAAAGCTGTCACCGAGGATCTGCGCTTCGATGTGCTTGGGATTGACGATGCATTTTTCCAGGAACACTTCCGCCGAACCGAAGGCCTTGGTGGCTTCGGAAATCACGCGGGGAAAGGCTTGTTCAAGTTCTTCGCGACTGTTGCAACGACGAATGCCACGGCCGCCACCACCGGAGGTGGCCTTGAGCATCACCGGGTAACCGATACGGTCGCCTTCAGTGAGGGCTTCGTGGATGTCGGCAACGTTGCCTTCGGTGCCCGGCGTGACCGGCACACCGGCCTTGATCATGCTGCGGCGCGCTTCGGTCTTGTCGCCCATGCGGCGAATCACTTCTGCCGAAGGGCCGATGAACTTGATGCCGCGCTCGGCACAGATATCTGCCAATTCGGCGTTTTCCGACAGGAAGCCGTAGCCGGGGTGCAGCGCATCGCAGCCGGTTTCCACCGCCAGGTTCACCAGCTTGCGCGGGTTCAAGTAACCGGCCAGTGGCTCGGCACCGATGCTGTGGGCTTCGTCGGCACGCTTGACGTGCAACGCATGGCGGTCGGCGTCCGAATAAACCGCGACCGAGCGAATGCCCATCTCGGCGCAGGCACGCACGATTCGTACGGCAATTTCACCACGGTTGGCGATCAGGATCTTTTTTATCACTTGGAAATTCCCTTGAGCCGATTTGCGTGCTTCGACCCGTTGCAGCCGGGCCGGCGCGTGACCAAATGTTTCATGACAGTCGCGAGACACACACTATGCGCACAGGAGAATTAATAAAAATCAATAATTATTGGGTTGTGTATAAGTAAAGACTTATAGTTGACCGCAATACCAAGGGGCTGAGGCTTTATAAAATGCGTAAGTCATTGATGCGTATGACATTGCGTCAATTGCAGATCTTCAATGAAGTGTGTGATTTGCGTTCCTACAGCCGTGCCGCCGAGGAAATGTCCCTCACCCAACCGGCGGTCAGCCTGCAAATTCGCCAGCTGGAAGAACTGATCGGCCAGCCGCTGTTCGACTATGTCGGCAAAAAACTCTACATGACCGAGGCCGCCGAAGCCTTGCAACGGGCCAGCCGCGACATCTTCGGGCGCCTGGAAAACCTCGATATGCAGCTGTCGGACATGCAGGGTTCACTGCAAGGCCAACTGAAACTGGCGGTGGAGTCCAGCGCCAAGTATTTCGTGCCGCACCTGTTCGCCGCCTTCAAGCGCCAGCATCCGGAAGTGCAATTGCAGCTCACGGTGGTCAACCGTGCCCAGGTGATCCGCCGGCTCTCGGACAACCGCGACGACCTGGTGATCATGTCCATGGTGCCCCAGGACATGGGCCTGGAGTTCCTGCCGTTTCTCAACAACCCGATTGTCGCCGTGGCGCTGCCAGATCATCCGTTGAGCCTGCAAGGGCCACTGCGCTTGCAGGACCTAGAGCCTTATACCCTGCTCATCCGCGAGCCGGGCTCTGGCACGCGACTGGCCTGCGAAGAGTACTTCAAGGAAAAACGCGTGCACTTCACCCAGACGGTGGAAGTGGCCTCGGCGGAGGCACAGCGTGAGTGCGTGGCAGCGGGGTTGGGCGTGGCCCTGCTGACGCGCCACGCCTTGAACCTGGAGCTGGCCACGGGCGGGCTCAAGGAGCTGCCTGTGGAAGAACTGCCGCTGTACCGCAGTTGGTGCCTGGTGCAGGCCAAGGCTAAACGCCTGTCACCGGTGGCCCATGCGTTCCTGGGCTTTATTCGCAGCGAACGGGTGCAGATCAGCGCGCTGGCTGAGCGTTTCGCTGGGCAGCCACGGGTGCCTGCCAATGCAGTTCCGGGTAGTCACTGATGCTCTGGAGCAACTGGCGCTCCTCGCAGCGGTCTTCGATGGCGCGACGGAACGCCATGCGGCGCTGGTCTTCCTGCTGACGACGGGTCTTGACGGTGCTGTTGCTGTCTTCGTAGGGCCGGGTCATTTGGAGTCTCCCAATGCGAGTACGGGGAGTACAGGATGGGCGCGGGGGATGACGGTTTGGCGGCGCGGGGATTACAGGATGATGAATCTTGCGAAATTGACGCAAATTCCCTGTGGGAGCTGGTTTGCTGTGGCGAGCAAGCTTGCTTGCGCTGGGGTGCGAAGCGCCCCCAAAAAGCCGGAGACTGCTGCGCAGTCAGCGGGAGCAAGCTCCCTCGCCACAGCAAGCCAGCTCCCACACTTTGACCGAGTATGGCCTGGGCTTAGTCGTCGAGGGCTTTGACGGATTTTGGCGAGAGGCGAAGGCTACGCAAGCTGCGCTTCACGCTCTTGAGGTGGTTGACCAGGCTCGGGCCACGGGCCATGGCCACGCCCATCGCCAACACGTCGATGACCACCAGGTGGGCAATGCGCGAGGTCAGCGGCGTGTAGATTTCGGTGTCTTCATGCACGTCGATCGCCAGGTTCACCGTGGACAACTCCGCCAATGGCGTCTGGCTCGGGCACAGGGTAATCAACGACGCGCCGCTCTCACGCACCAGGTTGGCGGTGATCAGCAGGTCTTTGGAACGACCTGATTGGGAAATGCAGATGGCCACGTCAGTGGGCTTCAAGGTCACCGCCGACATCGCCTGCATGTGCGGGTCGCTGTAGGCCGCGGCGGTCAGCAGCAGGCGGAAGAACTTGTGCTGGGCATCGGCCGCCACCGCGCCGGACGCACCGAAGCCGTAGAACTCGACGCGCTGGGCCTGGGACATTGCGGTCACGGCCTTTTGCAGCTCCACCGGGTCGAGCTTCTCACGCACCTCCATCAAGGTGTGCAAGGTGGTGTCGAAGATTTTCAGGCTGTAGTCGGCGACGGAGTCGTCTTCATGAATTGCAAACTGGCCGAAGCTCGCACCGGCAGCCAGGCTTTGCGCCAGCTTGAGCTTGAGGTCCTGAAAGCCGGAGCAACCAATGGCGCGGCAGAAGCGCACGATGGTCGGCTCGCTGATGCCCACGCTGTGGGCCAGGTCGGCCATGGAACTGTGCATCACGGCCGCAGGGTCAAGCAGCACATGATCGGCAACCTTGAGTTCCGATTTGCGTAACAGGTGGCGCGACTGGGCGATATGTTGCAACAGGTTCAAAGGGCAGGACTCTTGTTATTGGCAGGCGCCAGGGATGTAGCAAGCTTGTAGTTATACTACAAGAATTGTCGTTTTGCCCGCTCGATGCATCACTAAATCGCCCTACTCCCCTCTGATTCAGCGGGCAGGCGCTATGTAGCCATAAAGGCGGCCTACGCTGCGTTAAGAAAAATCTGCGTTTTTGCGTAACAAATCCGCCAGCCCTTCGGCCCTCATGGGCGGGCTGATCAGGTAACCCTGTACCTCGTCGCACTGCTCACCGCGCAGGAAATCCAGCTGCTGCTGATCCTCCACCCCTTCGGCCACTACCTTGAGGGCCAACCCGTGGGCCATGGCGATGATCGCACGGGTGATGGCCGCATCCTCGCGCCCCTGGCCAAGCCCCCGGATAAAGGCCTGGTCGATTTTTACGTAGTCCACCGGGATACGCTTGAGGTAGCTGAGGGACGAATAACCGGTGCCAAAGTCGTCGATGGCCAGCTTCACCCCCAGGTCGCGCAACTGCTGGAAGGTGGCGATGATGTGCTCAACGCTGTCGAGCAACTGGCTTTCGGTCAGTTCCAGCTCCAGGTACTGCGGGTCCAGTGCGGTTTCTTCCAGCACTTGACGTACCAGGCTGACCAGCTTGCCCTGGCGCAGTTGATGCACCGACAGGTTGACCGACACGCGAATCGGCGCCAGCCCCTGACGCTGCCATTCGCAGGCCTGCCAGCAGGCCTGGCGCAGCACAAATTCGCCCAACGGCACGATCAAGCCGGTTTCTTCCGCCAAACCGATAAAGTCACTCGGCGGCACCATGCCCCACTGCGGATGTTCCCAGCGGACCAACGCCTCGGCAGCCTTCAGCTTGCCAGTGACCAGGCATAGCTTGGGTTGGTAGAACACCGTGAGCTGACGCTCGTCAATGGCTTTGCGCAGGTGGTTTTCCAACTGCAAACGCTCCAGGGTGCTGGCTTGCAGGCTGTCGGTGAAGAACTGGAAATTATTCCCGCCCAAATGCTTGGCGTGCTGCATCGCCATATTCGCCTGGCTGACCAGTGCAGAAATTTCCCGTGCGTTATCAGGCAACAGGCTGACGCCCATAGAGGCGCTTACCACCAGCTCATGCCCCTCCACGTTCACCGGCACGCGCAGCTTCGCCAGCAACCGGGTCGCCACCCGCGCCAGGCTGGATAAGTTGCCATAGGCGTCAAACAGTACGGCGAATTCATCACCGGACAGGCGCGCGATGGTGTCGGCCTCCGGCAGCGCGTTGATCAAGCGCCGCGCCATTTTTTGCAGCAGTTGGTCGGCCACTTCATGGCCCAGGCTGTCATTGAGCAATTTGAAGCGGTCGAGGTTGATATGCAGCAGCGCGAGGCTGCGACCGCCTTGGCGCACCCGCTGGTGAGCTTCGCGCAGCCGTTCGCGAAACAGCGAGCGGTTGGCCAGCCCGGTCAACTCGTCGTAGTGGGTGAGGTAGCGCATGCGCTCTTCCGACTCGCGCCGGGCGGACAGATCGGCGAAGAACCCTACGATATGACTGACGTTCCCCCGTACATCACGCACCACATTCAGTTGTAGCCATTGCGGGTACAGTTCGCCGTTCTTGCGCGTCTCCACCAATTCGCCCTGCCAGGTGCCGTGGCTGAGCAATGCCTGGCGGATCAGCGGGAAGTGGCGCCGCGCATCGCGACTGCAGGGCAGTTCCACAACGTTGCGGCCAAGCATGTCGTCAATGTCGAAACCGGTGACGCGGCTGAACGCCTGGTTCACGGCGATCAAAGCGTAGTTCGGGTCGAGGATCACAATGCCTTCGCTGGCCGCCTCGAACACCGTCGAAGCCAGGCGTTGCTGCTCCTCCACCGCCTTGCCGGCGCTGATGTCGCGGCGCGTGCCCAGCATACGGATGACGCGGCCACTGGGCGTGCGCTCCACGGCGCGCCCGCGGTCTTGGATCCACACCCAATGCCCATCGCCATGACGTATCCGGTACTCCACCTGATAGTCCTCGCTGCGGCCTTTGAGATGCTCTACCAGTGCGTGCTTGAGCAGTGGTAGATCGTCGGGGTGCAGGCGCGGTTTGAGGTGGCTGAGCATCGCCGTGACGTATTCGGGCTCCAGGCCAAACAACTCCTTGAGTTGCGTGTGGTGGACCTCGTCGGTTTGCAGGTTCCAGTCCCACAGGCCCAGCTCACTGGCTTGCAGGGCCATGGCCAGGCGCGCTTCGCTTTTACTCAAGGCGAGGCTGGCAGCATCCAATTGCTGGCTGCGTTGCGCCACACGATCTTGCAGACCGACCTGGGCTTCACGCAAGTTTTGCTCCACCTCGCGGCGCTGCTCGACTTCGCGCACCAGCTCCAGGTTCAACTGCTCACTGCGTTGCTGCGCCTGTTGTAAATGCTCGATCAGGGCCTGGTTCTGGAAACGGCGCAACAACCCGCGCTGGATCAGGCGGTTGACCTGCCACGCCACCAGGCTCAGGGACGCCAGCAGGATCAGCCCGAGCACGCCCCAGCCTTGTTGCTGCGGTGTGCCATTCCAGAACAGGTAGACGATGGCCGGCACCAGGCACGGCAAGGCAAACGACAGGTAGGCCCAAAAGCTCACGGCATAGGCCACGCTGGCCGACAAGGTGGCGGCGCCGATCAGGCCAAACACCCAGGCCTGATGCATGAAGCTGTCCGTGGGCACCAGGGCAATGGCCGCAACGGAGAGGGTCAGGCCACTGACCGCCGAGCCGAGCATGAACATACGGCGCCACACAGGCTGGGCCTGCCGGCTGGGCATGGCCGAATCAAAGGCTGCCACTTGAATCACGCGCATCGCCACCAGGGCAAGCAGCCAGAGCAGCCAGACGCTGTCCAGCAGGTACTGATTGGGGTTCCACAGCAACCAGGCGCAGACCAGGCCGTTGACCAGCATCAGCAGCGTCGGCAGCAACGAACCTTGATACAGCAGGCGCGTGCGCTCAACCGCGATTTCGGTTGCATAGTGTTTACGGATGACCTGCGCTGGGGCCGGCGAGGGGCCAAACAGGTCGGTGCTAAGGGTCATAGGCGGTGTTCTTATAATGGTGAGCCCGAAACGTCGACGGAGCATACACAAGCAAGCGCCTGGGCCAAACTGCTACAAGTCATAAAAAACCTGCTGCGATTGGCCGCAAACCTTTGGCCCAGACCGCTTGAGCAAGACACTGCATGGGCTGCGGGCGATGACCAACCGGTCATCACCCCCGTCAGAATGTTCGCCCGTCGGTAGCTTGCAGGCGTTTTGCATCGACCATCCGGCATTGGGATTTGCCCAGGCCCCCCAAGGCCCATAGAATGCGTCGATGCGCGATGATCTCTCTCTTTTGCTGAACTCCCTCAACGATGCCCAACGCCAGGCCGTAGCGGCCCCCGTTGGCCGTCAGTTGGTCCTGGCCGGTGCTGGCTCCGGTAAAACCCGAGTGCTGGTGCACCGTATCGCCTGGTTGATCCAGGTCGAAAACGCGTCCCCGCATTCCATCCTGTCGGTGACCTTCACCAACAAGGCCGCTGCCGAGATGCGTCATCGCATCGAGCAGTTGATGGGCATCAGCCCGGCCGGCATGTGGGTGGGCACCTTCCACGGCCTGGCGCACCGCCTGTTGCGGGCGCATTGGCAGGAAGCCGGACTGAGCCAGACCTTCCAGATTCTCGACAGCGACGACCAGCAACGCCTGGTCAAGCGCGTGATCCGCGAACTGGGCCTGGACGAACAACGCTGGCCGGCGCGCCAGGCACAGTGGTTTATCAATGGCCAGAAAGACGAGGGCCTGCGCCCGCAACATATCCAGGCCAGCGGCGACCTGTTCCTGGCCACTATGCGCAGCATTTATGAGGCCTATGAAGCGGCCTGTGTGCGCGCTGGCGTCATCGACTTCTCCGAACTGCTGCTGCGTGCCCTCGACCTGTGGCGCGACAACCCCGGTTTGCTGGCCCATTACCAGAAACGCTTCCGCCATATCCTGGTGGACGAGTTCCAGGACACCAACGCCGTGCAGTACGCCTGGTTGCGTCTGCTGGCCAAGGGCGGTGACAGCCTGATGGTGGTGGGCGATGACGACCAGTCGATCTACGGCTGGCGTGGCGCGAAAATCGAGAACATCTACCAGTATTCCGAAGACTTCCCGGACGCGGTGACCATCCGCCTGGAGCAGAACTACCGCTCCACCGCCGGGATCCTCAAGGCGGCCAACGCCTTGATCGCCAACAACACCGGGCGCCTGGGCAAAGAGCTGTGGACCGACGGCGGCGAAGGCGAAGCGATCAACCTGTACGCGGCGTTCAATGAGCACGATGAAGCGCGCTACGTGGTCGAAACCATCGAAAGCGCACTGAAAACCGGCCTGGCCCGCAGCGATATCGCGATTCTGTACCGTTCCAACGCCCAATCGCGGGTGCTGGAAGAAGCCTTGCTGCGCGAACGCATCCCGTACCGCATCTATGGCGGCCAGCGCTTCTTCGAACGCGCCGAAATCAAGAACGCCATGGCCTACCTGCGTTTGCTTGAAGGCCGTGGTAACGATGCAGCGCTGGAGCGGGTGATCAACATCCCGGCGCGTGGCATTGGCGAGAAAACCGTCGAAGCGATCCGCGACCATGCGCGCCATGCCGATGTGTCGATGTGGGAAGCCATGCGCTTGCTGATCGCCAACAAAGGCCTGACTGGCCGTGCTGCGGGGGCGTTGGGGGTGTTTGTCGAGCTGATTGAGAACCTGGCCGCCAAGTGCGCAGAGATGCCGCTGCACCTGATGACTCAGACCGTGATCGAGCAGTCCGGGCTGATCGCCTATCACGAAGCGGAAAAAGGCGAGAAAGGCCAGGCCCGGGTAGAAAACCTTGAGGAACTGGTCAGCGCCGCCCGCGCGTTCGAAAACACCGAGGACGACGAAGAGCTGACGCCGCTCGCCGCCTTCCTGGGCCACGCCTCGCTGGAAGCCGGCGATACCCAGGCCGACGAGCATGAAGACAGCATCCAGCTGATGACCTTGCACAGCGCCAAAGGCCTGGAATTCCCTTATGTGTTCCTGGTGGGCATGGAAGAAGGCCTGTTCCCTCACAAGATGAGCCTGGAAGAGCCCGGCCGCCTTGAAGAAGAACGCCGCCTGGCCTACGTGGGTATTACCCGGGCGATGCAGAATCTGGTGATGACCTACGCGGAGACCCGACGCCTGTACGGCAGCGAAACCTACAACAAGGTGTCGCGCTTCGTACGTGAGGTGCCGAAGGGTCTGATCCAGGAAGTACGCTTGTCCAACAGCGTCAGCCGCCCGTTCGGCGGTGGCCAGCAACAGAACTCCAGCAGCATGTTTGCCGGTTCCGAAATACCGGAAACCCCGTTCAGCCTGGGCCAGCAGGTCAAGCATGCGATCTTCGGCGAAGGCGTGATCCTCAACTTCGAAGGCGCCGGCGCCCAGGCGCGGGTGCAGGTGAACTTCGCCGAGGGCAGCAAGTGGCTGATGATGGGTTACGCCAAGCTCGAAGCGGTCTGAGCTGGCCACAATAAGCCCACCATCATGAAACACTGCGTAACATGAAGATTATTGGCCCAGCCTTGTTTTAGAGGCGTGCGGGCCAATATCTGTAATTGGTCCTACAGACCCTTCGGATTTGGTCTTACGCAAAAGCCCGAAACATTATGCCGCTAGCCACTGCCACGACACCTGTGCAACATGGCGCGCGTGCAATCCACAAATGGGAATTCCCTATATGAAACGTTTTCTTAGCATCGCCATGGCGTTGTGCATCGGCCTGACGATGAGCCTCGACGCCAACGCCAAACGCTTCGGTGGCGGCAAAAGCTCGGGCGCGGCACCGACTCACCAGACCAGCCAAATGGCTCCATCCGCCGGTGCCGGCGGTGCTGCGGCTACTGCAGGCGCAGCCGGTGCCGCTGGCGCTGCTGCCAAGGCTGGCGGTGCTTCGCGTTGGCTGGGCCCACTGGCCGGCATCGCCGCCGGTGGCCTGCTTGCGTCCATGTTCATGGGCGACGGCTTCCAGGGCATGCAGATCTTCGACATCCTGATCATGGGCGTCATCGCCTTTTTGGTCTTCCGCTTTATCGCCGCCCGTCGCCGCAAGCAGCAGGAGCACCTGGCTCCAGCCGGCGCGCCGATGCAGCGTGAAGCGTTCGAACAGAAGCCTGCCATGGGTTCGATCTTCGGTGGTTCGGCAGCCCCTGCCGCCCGTCCGGTGATCAACGCACCGGCCTGGTTCAACGAAGAGCGTTTCGTCGAAGCGGCCCGCAGCCACTTCCAGTCCCTGCAACAGCACTGGGACGCCAACGAAATGGACAAGATCTCCGAGTTCGTGACCCCGCAACTGCTGGAGTTCCTCAAGCGCGAACGTGCCGAGATCGGTGACGCCTTCCAGTCGACCTACATCGACGACCTGCGCGTACAGCTCGATGGCGTGGATGATCGTGCCGACAAGACCATCGCCACCCTGACCTTCAGCGGCGTGTCGAAGTCCTCGCGTTTCGACCAGGGCGAAGTGTTCAGCGAAAGCTGGAACATGGAACGCGCCCAGGGCGACGACCAGCCATGGCTGGTTGCCGGTATCCGCCAGAACGGCTAATACCTGCGCGTTTGAGCAAGCGGTAACAAAAACCCCGGACATGTCCGGGGTTTTCTATTTCACGGTTGCACTTATAGCGAGCTACTGTATAAAACGCCCCTATAAACCGCGCCATCTAGCAAGAGGATCCCGGCCGTGGAAGAAATCATCGAACAACTGCGTGAAGCCAACGAACCGGTCCCGGTTCCTTTGGAGCTGCCTGACGAAGACCTGCTGGTGGAAATCGAGGAACAACTGTTCATCGACATCCCCTTTGTCTTCCGCGAATTCTTGCTGACCGTCAGTGACGTGGTCTACGGCAGCCTGGAGCCGGTGACCGTCACCGACCCACAGTCCCACACTTACCTGCCAGACGTTGCCGCCAACGCTTGGGATGCCGGTGTTGATCGCAGCCTGATCCCTATCTGCCAGGACGGCGACGACTACTACTGCGTAGAAGAAGACGGCACCGTCGTGCTGTGGTCCGCCGAAGAAGAGTTGGTCACCGAAGAAACCTGGGAATCGGTGTGGCACTGGGCACGGGACGTCTGGCTGGAAAGCTGAGTCCCCTGACCTCTGGCAACCGGCTTTTGTGGCGAGGGAGCTTGCTCCCGCTGGGCTGCGAAGCAGCCCCGTCAACGCAAGTCAATGCTCCGTATCCTTGTGGTTATCCAGCGTCTCCAGCAACGCAACCTGCATCCGCGTATGTACACGGATAAACCAGCGCCAGAGCACTGCAGCCACCGCCGCCGTGACCACGGCAATCAACACCAGCAACTTGTTGGTCGGCAGAATACTGGCCGACAAGGCTGCCAATAGCAGGAAGATCACCAGCAGCGACAAGAGGGGGATCAGCTCCGCAATCACCCTTCGCACACGTTGGGTATGCCTCCCGGCCATTTCTGGTTTCACGCTCATCTCCGCCAGCAGCATCGACAGCGCCTTGAGCTTGCGATACGCCGCAATCAGAAACGGCAACGACACCAGCAGCGCCCCGCCCCAGATCAACGCCTTCTGCCAACTCTGATCGCTGACCCAGCCCTCCAGATACCCACCGATGCGCTCCGCGAAAAAGCTGCCGGCAAAGAAGATCGCGATCACCAACGCCAGGTTTACCCCGACCTGCAGAATGATCTTGCGGATCATCGCGGCCAACATCGCCCCCTCGCCCTGCGGCTGAATGCTGCGCAGCCATTCGCCATACATGCCCAATACCCGGCTCATCCGCGTGGGCATCACTGCAGCGATCTTCAATGACAGCGGATCGGCCCCGCGAATCAGGTAGGGCGTCAGCAGTGTGGTGATCGCCGAAACGGCCACCGCCACGGGATACAGAAAGTCGCTGGTGACCTGCAGGGTCATCCCCAGCGCCGCGATGATGAAAGAAAACTCGCCAATTTGTGACAGCCCCATACCAACCCGCAGCGAGGTGCGACCATCGTTGCCGGCGATAAACGCGCCCAGCCCGCAAGACAGCATCTTGCCCAGCACCACGGCCACGGTGATCACCGCAATGGGCCAGGCGTATTGCAGCAGGATCTGCGGGTCGATCATCAAGCCAATCGCCACGAAGAAAATTGCGCTGAACATGTCGCGAACGGGTTCGATCAGGCGTTCGATCTTAATCAACTGGCGGGATTCAGCCATGATCGCGCCGATCAAAAAGGCCCCGAGTACCATGCTGTATTCCAACTTCACCACCAGCAGGCAGAAACCGAAGCACAGCCCCAATACAGTGATCAGCAGCATCTCGTTGCTTTCGAACTTTGCCACATAGGCCAGCAGGCGCGGCACCAGCAAAATACCAATCACCAGGGCGACGATCATGAACAGCGAGAGCTTGCCGACCGTGGAAAACACCTCGCCGGAGCTGACCGTGCCACTCACGGCGATGCTCGACAGCAAGGCAATGATGCCGATACCCAGGATGTCCTCCACAATCAGCACACCGAAAATCAGCTGGGCGAACCGCTGGTCTTTCATCTTCAGGTCGTTGAGGGCCTTGACGATAATGGTGGTCGAGGAGATTGCCAGGATCGCGCCGAGGAACAGCGAGTCCATGATGCTCCAGTCGAACCAGCGGCCGATCTCGTAGCCGATCCAGATCATCAGCACGATTTCCAGGAACGCCGCGATAAACGCCGTGGCCCCGACTTTGAATAGCTTGCGCAGGCTGAATTCCAGGCCCAGGCAGAACATCAGAAAGATGACTCCCAACTCCGCCAGGGTCTTGATCGTGTCTTCATCGTGGATCAGGCCAAACGGCGGAGTGTGGGGACCGATAATGAAGCCGGCGACGATGTAGCCCAACACCACCGGCTGCTTGAAGCGGTGAAACAGGATGGTGACCACCCCTGCCACCAGCATGATCACGGCCAAGTCCTGGATAAAGCTGATGGCGTGCATGGCGAGGGGCTCCTTGAGGGTGCCGGCGCTTTTCCCACTTCCGGCCTCGCCTTTGAAGGGTCGGAAAAGTCTGCCTTGATCGTAAGAAAAGCCCTGAGACGGGCTTTTGAAGGGTAACACCGCGACTTCTGCTGGAAAGCCGGTGCAATATATGGAAACAGATCGCTGCGCGCGTGACGGCAAGCTGCCTGACGGCGTCCCGTTAGGGATGGCGCTGCAAAGACTTTGAGTACCCGCAGAGGTGCCTCCCCCCAACCAATGCCTACAACCCGTGAGTGTGCTATGGAACCCGGAAACGCCCAGCTGTCGATGACGGTACTGATGACCCCTGACATGGCCAACTTCTCTGGCAATGTGCACGGCGGCACGCTGCTCAAGTACCTCGACGAAGTGGCCTATGCCTGCGCCAGCCGTTATGCCGGTCGTTATGTGGTCACGCTGTCAGTAGATCAGGTGATCTTTCGCGAGCCGATTCATGTCGGTGAGCTGGTGACCTTCCTGGCGTCAGTCAACTACACCGGCAATACGTCGATGGAAGTGGGCATCAAGGTAGTGACCGAGAATATCCGTGAACGCTCGGTGCGCCATACCAACAGCTGCTTCTTCACCATGGTGGCCGTGGACGACCAGCGCAAACCTGCCGCCGTACCGCCGTTGCAGCCGCAGAACAGCGAAGACAAGCGCCGCTTTGTGCAGGCTCAGCAGCGTCGGCAGATTCGTCAGGAACTGGAAAAGCGCTACCGGGAGATCAAAGCCGACGCGCCTTAAACTCCAAGCGGCGAATCAACTCAAAAAAGTGTGGGAGCGGGCTTGCCCGCGATAGCAGTGGTTCAGTCGACATCGCTTTGACTGAGACTCCGCCATCGCGGGCAAGCCCGCTCCCACATTGGGTTCTTTGTGCTTACAGGCTGATCGGTGTGGCTTCGAAGCGCACACGAGGGTGGGCAATACGGTCCTGGGCCCGCACCAGTTCCAGTTCATAACTGGCGCAGGCCTGGGTTTCCAGTAGCACTTCATGCACGGCCGCGGCGGTGAATTCAAAGGCAGCCACCAGGCTATCACCCAACAGCACCCGCGCCAGGAACAGCCCGGACGTCAGGTCGCCCACACCCACTGGCTGACGCGGAAACGCCAGCAGGGGCCGACGCAAGTGCCAACTGCCGTCGGCCGTCACCAACAGCATTTCAAACCCTTCTGGCAGTTTGCCTGGGTAATCCAGGTGCTTGACCAACACCGCTTTGGGTCCGCGCGCCAGCAATGCTTTGGCCATCGCCAGGCAATCGAACAGCGATTGCGGCTTGCGCCCGGCAAAACTATCCAGCTCCAGTTGGTTGGGGCACAGGAAGTCCGCCATGGCGGCGGCTTCATCCAAGAGGAAATCGCTGACCTCCTGCGGCACGATGCAACCCTTTTCCGGGTGGCCCATCACCGGATCGCACAGGTACAGCGCCTTGGGGTTGATCGCCTTGATGCGCGCCACACCGCTGAGGATGGCGCGGCCCTGGTCGGCACTGCCCAGGTAACCGGATAGCACCGCATCACAGTTGCCCAGCTCGCCAATCGCGGCAATACCCTCCACCAGCGCAGGAATTTGCTGCGGCGCCAACACTTCGCCCGCCCACTGTCCATACTGTGTGTGGTTGGAGAACTGCACCGTGTTGAGCGGCCAGACGTTCACCCCGACCCGCTGCATGGGGAACACGGCGGCGCTGTTTCCGGCGTGGCCAAAGACCACGTGAGACTGGATCGCAAGCAGGTGAGGTGTGCGTTTCATGCGGGAGATTTCCGTAAAACCGTTGAATTTCAGGCCGAGCAGTATGCGACTAAACGCAACCTGTACGACAGACCGGCGACACAGTTAAGCTGCGCTCACTTTGTTGGAGTTCATGGAATGCTGACCCTGGGAAACATCTTCGTCTTGATGCTGCTGGCCACCGGCGCCGCCTGGGTTTGGCACAACCACGGCCTGCGTGAACGGGCGCTGGCGCGGGTCAAGCAGCATTGCGCCAAGCTCGATATCGAGCTGCTTGACGGTGCCGTGGCGCTCAAACGCATCGGTTTCGTCAAGGATGCCAATGGCCGCCGACGCCTGGCGCGTATCTATAATTTCGAGTTCACGGTGACCGGCGAAACCCGGCATGCCGGGGTCATCACGCAATTCGGCGCCCACAGCGCGCAGATCGAACTGGCGCCCTACCCGTTCGAAACCAAGGAGCCGCTGCCCAGCGCCGAGATCATCGAATTGAGCCAGTGGCGCCAGGACCACGCCAGCAAGAAACATCAGTAACGGCAGGCTGCCAGGGCGCTCTGCAATGCGGCCACGTCCTGTGGTGCGCTGAAGATCAACTCAACACGTGAATCGCGCCGCCAAGCGCTGGGTTGCCAGTGCAGTGGGCTGTTATCCACAGCGTTGGCGGACACCCAACCGTCAACGCTGTGGATGACCAATTTGGCACGGCGCCAGTCGATACTCGATAGCCACTGATGCAGACGGCTGACATCGAATCGCTGGCTTGGGTGCCAGCGCCAGCCAATGCTCCAGCCGCCCTCCTGGCTCTGACTCAGACAGATCGGCAGCCCCGGGTCGCTCCAGATCGCCGGCATTTGCCCCACCGCTTCAGGCACGCCGAAATTATCCACCGCTACTTGGGCCCGTGCTTTCAAACCGGGCAACCGGTCGAGTGGCAGTTGCGCCTGGCGTGTCCAATGGAGCGGGCAATCGGGTAATTGCGCTTCAATCGCCTGACGTTGCGCCGCAGTCAGCGTCTCATCCTTGTTCAGCACCAGCAGACCGGCACTGGCCAACGCCTCCTGTTGTGCCTGCGGCAACGGCCTGCCCGCCGCCAACGCCTGGGCATCGAGTACCAGCACGCAAGGCTGCACGGCCAGCACGTCTTGCCATGGTGCGTGCCGCAGTTGCTTGAGCAATTGCGCCGGATGGCCCAAGCCTGAGGGCTCAATAAACAAGCGGTCCGGCTTAGCCTTACGCAACAAGCGGCCCAGCCCTACCTGGAACGGTGCGCCGTTCACACAACACAAACAGCCGCCTGCCACCTCGCCCAGGGCGATACCGTCATCGTCTTGTGTGAGTAAGGCTGCGTCCAGGCCGATCTGGCCGAACTCGTTGATCAGCACCGCCCAGCGCTCGTTGGCCGGGCGCTGGGCAAGCAGGTGCTTGATCAGGCTGGTCTTGCCGGCGCCCAGTGGCCCAGCAATCACATGGGTAGGAATGTTCTGCAACATGAGAGGCATGGTTCAGGCCGTTTAGAGCGTCTGATCCTACGCGGTTATGCCAGCCAATCCAGCGTCAGGATCAACCGTCGCTCATCGGCCTTGAGCGCTGGCGAGCGGTGGATCAGCCCATGCCCTTCATTGCCGTGCCATTTGGTGCCTTTAAGCAGCG
The DNA here is from genome assembly GCF_002966775.1 of Pseudomonas sp. MYb193. Lineage (NCBI taxonomy): Bacteria > Pseudomonadati > Pseudomonadota > Gammaproteobacteria > Pseudomonadales > Pseudomonadaceae > Pseudomonas > Pseudomonas sp. MYb193. Next base: position 6,132,940 of record NZ_CP023269.1, read on the forward strand.
CCACTTCACCGCAATGGATCTGCTCGATGCGCTCAGTGGGCTCGGCATCCGCCTGGCTCAATGTGCGCGGGTCCATGACGCCTTCACGCAACCATTGGCTTCCGATACCGGCGTAGGTGGTGATCAGCCGAACCGGCACGTGATCAACGTGAAAACGCGGACACATGGCCTTGTCCAATAGCCGTAAACGCACGCCGATGCGCTTGGCGCCCAGCAGGCAGGCGAATGCACTGACCAACCACGACACATCGGCGATAAACCCATCGTAGCCTTCAAGATCGCGACAGCTGGACGCCAAACCTTGCAAGTTCGGCACGGAGTCTTCGCTAGCCAACTCGACCACCAAGGACTCGGCCAACGGTTCATTGAGCGCCACCAGCAAAGCGCCAAACTCGGCGATATGCAGGGGCAGTTGGCGCTGCCAGATGGCCAGGTTGACGCCGTCATTGAGGATATCGGACAGCGCCAGCGGCGTTTCCCCATGTGTCTGGCGGATGACGGGGCGCAGGGGAATGACCGGGGCCAGCATCAGGCGACCTGCTCATACCAAGGGCCAAACGGGTCGGGCAACTGGCGCCAACCTTCGACGCCCAGGGCCATTTCTTCATCGGTGAGCAAGCAGGCGTCCAACTCGGTACGCATCTGGGCAAAGTCGATGTTTTGCCCGATAAACACCAGTTCCTGACGGCAGTCACCCGTGCTCAACTGCCAGTTAGCCATGATCGCCGCCACGCTTTCTTCGTCCTGAGGCCACTGGCTTTTCGGCACAAAGCGCCACCAACGCCCGGCAAACCCATGGCGCATCAACCCGCCCGCCTGGGACCAACTGCCCGCATCCTGATGTTTGCTGGCCAACCAGAAGAAACCCTTGGAGCGCAACAGCTTGCCGTTGACCCAGGGGCGGTCGATAAAGTCGAAAAACCGCTGTGGATGGAACGGCCGGCGCGCACGGTAAGCCGTGGACGCTATGCCGTATTCTTCGGTTTCCGGCACATGCTCACCGCGCAATTCCTGCAACCAGCCCGGGGCCTGGGCGGCGCGTTCGAAGTCGAAACGGCCAGTGTTGAGGATCTTGTTCAACGGCACTTCGCCCATGACCATCGGGATGATTTCCGCCTGGGCGTTGAGGCGCTCGAGGATGGCCATCAGTTCTTCGCGCTCGCGGCTGCTGATCAGGTCGATCTTGCTGATCAGGATGACGTCGGCGAATTCGATCTGTTCGATCAACAGGTCGGTGATGGAACGTTCATCCTCCTCACCGAGGGTTTCACCCCGTGAAGCCAGGCTTTCGGCGGCTTGGTAGTCGAGCAGGAAATTCATACCATCGACCACAGTGACCATCGTGTCCAGGCGTGCAATGTCGGCCAGGCTTTGCTCGTTTTCATCGCGAAAAGTGAAGGTTTCGGCCACGGGCAAAGGTTCGGAAATACCGGTGGATTCGATCAGCAGGTAATCGAAACGACCTTCTTTGGCGAGTTTTCCCACCTCTTCAAGCAAGTCTTCACGCAAGGTGCAGCAGATGCAGCCATTGCTCATCTCCACCAGCTTTTCTTCCGAACGATTGAGCGTGACATCACGCTGCACCTCGCTGCCGTCGATGTTGATCTCGCTCATGTCGTTGACGATCACCGCCACCCGCAGGTTGTCGCGGTTGCGCAGTACATAGTTGAGCAGCGTGCTTTTACCGGCACCGAGAAAGCCGGACAACACGGTCACAGGGAGACGATTGGGCATCAGGTATTCCTCATCAAGGTTGGCCGGTCAAACTGCCCGTCTATGGCGTTCGCGCAGCTCTTCACGTTCTTTGGCTTCGATACATAAGGTGGCGGTGGGACGCAGCAGCAGGCGTTGCAGGCCGATGGGTTCGCCGGTTTCACGGCACCAGCCGTATTCGCCGCGGGCCAGCAATTCCAGGGCGTCGTCGATCTTGTCCAACAGCTTTTTTTCACGCTCCAGCAGGCGCAGTTGCCATTGGCGTTGCTCTTCGGCACTGCCGATATCCGCCAGGTCGCTGTTGGTTTCCTGCTCGCGCAGCGCCTGGAACTCTGCGTCGATACGGGCTTGCAGGTCATCGCGCTGAGCCAGCAGCAGTTCGCGGAAGAAGTGCTGCTGGGCCTCATTCATGTAGTCGGCCGCTGGTTGGGCCAAAAGATCGTGTTCGGTCATGGGAAGCGGTTCGTGGGTCGGGCTGTGCGCTATATGTTATAGTATAACAATATAAATAAGCCAATCCCTCTTGCTCGCCGCGACAAAGGGCGCAATGCTGGGTCACCTACCGATGTTGAGAACCTCGATGAAATACCTGCTGTGCGCGCTGCTATTGGCAGTCGCCGGGCCTGCCTGCGCCCAGGCACCCAGCCTGTTGGCCAACTGCACACGCAGCGCCAACCTGCTCGCTTGTGTAGACCCGTTGGGCAATGCCTATAGCGTGGCGACCGTCGGCAGCACTACGTATCTGCGCGGGTTTGAAGTGATCGGCAAACGCTATTGGGCGCAGACCAACAGCCGTTATGGGCAACTGACGTTTTTTACCGGGTTGGCATCGGATGGCGAGGCGTGGGTCGGCTACACGCGGCGCGTGGGCTGGACCACCATCAACCGATTTTCCAGCTCAGGGGGCGCCAGCGCCAAGTTCACTTGCAGCCGAATGACCGGCTGTTAGACCTGGCTGTTTTTCTGCGCCTGCACCCAGGCCATGTAGCTGTTCATGGGTGGGTTCTTCTGGAAGTAACGCTTGAGTCCTTCGAAAAGGCCATCCGCCACCGCCTGTTGATGGCGCGCCGTCACCAGCCGCTGAGCGTCGCGCGCGTTGGAAATGAAACCCGTCTCCACCAGGATCGAAGGCACGTCCGGTGACTTGAGCACGGCGAACCCGGCCTGCTCCACACGTTTCTGATGCAGGCTGGTGATGTTTTGCAGGCTGCCCAATACCGAGCTGCCCAGTTGCAGGCTGGAGGCGATGGTCGCATTCATCGACATGTCGAGAATGACCCCGGCCAGCATCGGGTCCTTGTCCTTCAGATTAAGCAAGGTGGTGGCGCCCAGCAAGTCGGCGCCATTTTCGCGTTGAGCCATGAAGCGGGCCGTGGCGGAGGTGGCGCCCCCTTCAGACAACGCATACACCGAAGCGCCCGACGCGGCCAGCCGTGGCGCGGCGTCGGCATGTACCGAAATAAACATATCGGCCTTGTGCTGACGGGCGATGTCCACGCGCTTGCGCAGCGGCACGAAGAAGTCGTCGTTGCGCACCAGTTTTACGTCAAAACCCTTTTCGCGCTTCAAGCGTTTAGCCAACAACTGGGCAATCGACAGCACCACATCTTTTTCGCGCTGGCCCTTGGAGCCAATGGCACCTGGGTCTTTGCCGCCATGGCCGGGGTCGACCACCACGATGATGTCGCGCTTGGGATGCGCCTTGTCTACCGGCGTCACCCAGGGTGCCGGCTCAGCGGCGATTTGACGGGGCGCACGGGTCGCGTTGGTCAAATCCAACACCAGGCGATGGCCTTGGCCATCCTGGGGCGGCAACACGAAGCTGTTGAGCTGCATGGGCTCGACCAGGTCCAGCACGATGCGCGTATCGCTCTTGCCGAAATGCCCGGAACGGATCGAGGTAATCCCACTGTTCTTCAACGCCAATTGGGAAAAGTCACCGCTAAGACCGGCGCCACTCAAGTCGATGATCAAGCGGTCCGGTGAGGTCAGGGAAAAGGTCTTGTATTGCACCGGGCCGCTGAGGTCGAACACCAGGCGCAGCTTGTCCTCCGAGCGCCACAAGCGTGCATTGCGAATCTGCGTGGCGTAAGCCCCCAAAGGCAAGGCAAACAAGGGGCTGACCAGCAGCAGGTTGAGGAGCTGACGTCGGTGCATGGCATATACCGCAGATAAAGGAGTGTCCCTACTCGATATGACTGAACAAAGGCTGGAGCAGAAAATTCATCGTAGCTCGTATTGTTATACTATAACATGTCTAATTATTTCCAACGATGGACCTGCTTATGAATGCGCTGACTCTGCCGGACATTGCCGCGCAGGCTTCACGCCAAGCCTTGCCACTCGACTGGGTGGGGATGTGCGGCATCGCCTTGCCGATCCTGATTGACGGTCAACACCTGGCCGCCACCGCTGACGTGGGCGTAAGCCTGGACGACGGCACGGCCCGTGGCATTCATATGTCACGCCTGTACCTGGCTCTGGAAATGCTCGATCAACAGCCGCTGACACCTGCACTGCTGCGTAATGTACTGCAGCGTTTTCTCGACACACATGAAGGTTTATCTAAGAACGCTTACCTGCGCATCCACACCCAGTTGCTGCTTAAACGACCCGCCCTGGTCAGTCCGCTAGCCGGCTGGAAGGGCTACCCGGTGAGCATCGAAGCGCGTCTGGAAAACCAGATGTTCCACGTGGAACTAAAAATTGACGTTACTTATTCCTCAACCTGCCCTTGCTCCGCCGCCCTCGCCAGGCAGTTGATTCAGCAGCAATTTGTGGATGATTTCGCCAACACGCCGTTGCAGCACGAAGCGGTGCTGGCCTGGCTCGGCAGTGCCAACGGCATCGTCGCCACACCCCATAGCCAACGCAGCAGCGCGCAGTTGCACGTTCAGTTGCAAGGTACTGACCTGCCGATAATCGAGTTGATCAACGCTGCCGAAACCGCGCTCGGTACCGCCGTACAAACCGCGGTGAAACGCGCAGACGAACAAGCCTTCGCCCTGGCCAACGGGCAGAACCTGATGTTCTGCGAAGACGCCGCTCGCCGCCTGAACCTCGCCTTGAAACGCTCGGATGCCATCAAAGCCTTCCACCTCAAAGTGATCCACGCCGAAAGCCTGCACGCGCACGATGCCGTGGCTGAAAGCCACTGGACGAGAGACTTTGCATGATCACCTGTAACTCTTTGCGCTGGGGTGCCCCCGGGCAACCGCTCACCCCGGCACTGGATTTGACCCTGGAAAAAGGCAGCCTCACCGGCATCATCGGCGCCAATGGCACAGGCAAGAGCAGCCTGCTCAAAGTCATCGCCGGCCTGCAACAGCCGCTGGCGGGAAAGGTCATTGTGGATGTTCCACACCGTGGCGGCTTGGCCTTCCTACCCCAGCAGCAACACTTGGACCGGCAGTTCCCCATCCGCTTGCAAGAACTGGTGGCTGCAGGTTTTTGGGGTACACAGCACACTTCACAACAACGCAGCCAACGCCTGCAAGCGGTACTCGAAGACTGGTGCCTGACCGGCTTGGAACATCGACCGTTGATGGCATTGTCCGGCGGTGAATTGCAGCGCGCCCTGCTGGCACGCATGAGTCTGGCCGACGCCGCCGTCCTGCTGCTCGACGAACCTCACGCAGCCCTCGATGAGGACGGTCAGGCGCTGTGCTGGAAACACATCCACGCCTGGCACAACGAAGGCCGCACCCTGGTGATCGTCTGCCATGACCTGGCCGCCGTGCGTCACCACACCCAGCACGTACTGCAGATCAAAAGCACCGGCTGCCTATCCGGCTCCAGCAAAGAGCTGATCCGACCGCAACCGCAGATGCAGGTGGCCTGAATGCACTTCACTGCCCACTTGTGGCTGCCGTTTCATGAATTCGTTTTTATGCGCCGCGCACTCATCGGCGGTTTGGTACTGGCTTGCAGCACCGCGCCGCTAGGTGTGTTTCTGATCCTGCGGCGCATGAGCCTGATCGGTGATGCAGTGGCCCACGGCATCCTGCCCGGCGCTGCCCTGGGTTTCTGGTTCGCCGGCCTGAGCCTGCCCGCGCTGACCCTCGGCGGCCTGGGTGCAGGCCTGAGCATGGCCGGCCTGGCCGCGTGGATCACTCGCCGCACCGGCCTGCGCGAAGACGCCAGCCTCGCCGCCATCTACCCCATCTCTTTGGCCGCCGGCGTGCTGATCCTGGGCCTTGCCGGCAAGCGTCTGGACCTGCTGCACCTGCTGTTCGGCTCCGCCCTGGCCGTGGATCAAACCACACTGACCGGCATGCTCTGGGTCTCGGGTTTCAGCCTGATCGCCATGGCGCTGATCTACAAACCGCTGCTGCTGGACACCCTCGACCCGCTGTTCCTGCAAACCGTCAGCCGCCTCGGGCCCCTCGCCCATGGCGTGTTCCTGACCCTGGTGGTGCTGAACCTGGTGATCGGTTTCCAGGCCATCGGCGCGTTGATGGTGGTTGGCTTGATGATGTTGCCGGCCATCTCCTCACGCTTCTGGAGCCGACGCTTGCCGGTGTTGATCGCGGTATCGGCGCTGCTGGGATGCCTGTCGGTGTGGTTGGGCCTGCTGCTGTCGTTCTACTACTCACTGCCCAGCGGCCCGGCGATAGTGCTGGTGGCAGGCGCTGGGTATTTGTTGTCCGTGGTGTTCGGTCCGGTGCACGGCTTGTTGCGCCGCCCGCCTTTGCTCACATCCCAATGAGGTGTTTCCCGATGCGCGCTCTATTCGTGCTGTTCAGTCTGCTGCTGCCGCTTTCGATGGCCCACGCCGCCGACAAACTGCAAGTGGTCACCAGCTTCAGTATTCTCGATGACATCACCCACCAGATCGGTGGCGAGCATATCCAGATCAGCAACATGGTCGGCCCGGACGCCGACGCCCATACCTATGAACCCACGCCGGACGACGCCAAGGCACTGCTCAAGGCCAAGGTCATCATCAAGAACGGCCTCGGTTTCGAGCCGTGGCTGGACCGCCTGGTCACCAGCACCGAAACCAAGGCAACGGTGGTCACCGCCAGCAAAGGTGTGATTTCCCACACCATGGACGAGGATGGCGAAACCATTCCCGACCCGCACGCCTGGCACAACCTGGCCAACGCCGAGATTTATGTGAGCAATATCACCAAAGCGTTGGTAGCCGCCGACCCTGCCAACAAGACCGCCTACCTGAGCAACAGCCAGGCCTACCTCAAGCAAATCCATAGCCTGCTGGACGAGGCCAAGGCCAAGTTCGGCGCCCTGCCACCGGGTAACCGCCGCATCGTCACTTCCCACGACGCTTTCGGTTACCTGGGCCAAGCCTATGGCATCCAGTTCCTCGCGCCCCAGGGTTTGTCCACCGAACGTGACCCTTCGGCCGCTGAAGTTGCCGCACTGATCACCCAGATTCGCAAGGACAAGGTCAAAGCCGTGTTCATAGAAAACATCAAAGACTCGCGCCTGCTCAAGCAGATCGCTGACGAAAGCGGCGCACAGATCGGCGGCACGCTGTACTCCGACGCCCTCGCCGCAGAAGGCCCGGCCAGCACCTTTATCGGGCTGTTCGAATACAACCTCAACACCCTGTGCGCCGCACTGAGCCAGCCATGATCCGCAAAAATCCTTCGGGCGACCTGCCGGTGATTGCCGAATCGGCCTACGTCGACAAGACCGCGATCATCTGCGGCAAAGTCATCATCGGCGAGAACGTGTTCGTTGGCCCTTACGCCGTGATCCGCGCCGACGAAGTGGATGCCAGCGGCGCCATGGACCCGATCACCATCGGCGCCAACTCCAACATCCAGGACGGCGTGGTCATCCACTCCAAATCCGGCGCAGCGGTGACCATCGGCGAATTCACCTCCATCGCTCACCGCTCCATCGTCCACGGCCCCTGCACAGTGGGCGACCGCGTGTTTATTGGCTTCAACAGTGTGCTGTTCAATTGCGCCGTGGGCGATGGGTGCGTGGTGCGCCACAACTCGGTAGTCGACGGTCGCGACCTGCCCGCCGCTTTCTACGTGCCCTCCACCACGCGTATCGGCCCCAACACCGACTTGTCGCAATTCCCGCCGGTGAGTGTCAGCGCCTCGGAGTTTTCCGAAGACGTGGCACGCACCAACGTCGACCTGGTGCGCGGCTACAAAGCCCTGCAAAACGAGTTCTGAACCATGAGCCGCCTGCTGATCCGCAACGCCCGCCTGGTCAACGAGGGCCAGGTATTCGACGCCGACGTACTGATCGCCAATGGTCGTATCGAGAAGATTGCCGCCAGCATTCAAGGCGGTAACGAACCGGTGGAAATCGATGCCAACGGCCAGTGGCTGCTGCCAGGGATGATCGACGACCAGGTGCATTTTCGCGAACCCGGCGCGCCGGAAAAAGGCAGCTTCTACAGCGAATCTCGCGCGGCGGTGGCCGGCGGTATCACCAGCTTCATGGACATGCCCAACACCCAACCGGCCACCCTGAACCTGGAAGCCCTTGCCGATAAAAAGCGCCGTGCCGCACTGCATTCAGTGGCCAACTACGGCTTTCATTTCGGCGTGAGCAACGACAACCTCGACATCGTCGCCGCCCTAGACCCCAGTCAAGTGGCGGGGGTCAAGGTGTTCATGGGCGCCTCCACCGGCAATATGCTGGTGGACGACCCACGCATTCTGGAGCGCCTGTTTGCCGAGGTGCCAACCATTCTGCTCGCTCATTGCGAGCACACGCCCAGCATCCTGGCCAACGAGCAGCGCCTGCGCGAACGCTTCGGCGAGCATATTCCCGCCGTCGCCCACCCGCTGATCCGCGATGCCGAGGCCTGTTATCGCTCATCATCGTTTGCCGTGGAGTTGGCCAAACGCCATGGCACGCGTCTGCATGTGTTGCACCTGACCAGCGCGCGCGAACTGGCGCTGTTCGAAGACAAGCCCCTGGCCGACAAGCACATCACCGCTGAGGTCTGCCTGCACCACCTGCTGTTCGATGACCGCGATTACCACCGCCTTGGCCACCAGATCAAATGCAACCCGGCGATCAAGACCCGCGCCGACCGCGACGCGCTGCGCCTGGCGTTATTGAGTGATCGTCTGGATGTGATTGGCACCGACCATGCGCCGCATACCTGGGCGCAAAAACAGTTGGGCTATCGGCAAGCGCCCTCGGGCATGCCTCTGGTGCAGCATGCCCTGCCGGCGTTACTGGAGTTGGTGGCCGACGAGCATTTGCCCCTGACCACTCTGGTAGCCAAGACCAGCCACCGCGTGGCCGACCTGTTTGCTATTGCTGATCGCGGCTACGTGCGCGAAGGCTACTGGGCCGACCTGGTACTGATCAAACCGGAGCCTGCTGGCAAGCCGGTCAACAGTCAGCCTATTCTCGCCCGCTGCGGCTGGACACCCTTTGCAGAGCGCAGCTTTCGCCACAGCGTGAGTACCACCCTGGTCAGCGGCCACCTGGCCTGGCACAACGGCCAGGTGGTCAACAGTTGCCAGGGCTTTCCCCTGCAGTTTGGGCGTTAAGCGCGGGGTTTGACCGAACCGCAATCGTTGCCCAGCCACTGGGCGTGGCTGTCCAGGCTACCCTTCTGCTGGATCCCGGTGGCATTGAAGGTACCGTTGACGCTGGTGGTGAATTCTTTTTGGCTCTGGAACGTTGCCACGCCAGTGCCCTGGGCTTTCGGGCAACTGAAGCGGAATTTCCACTGGTTGCCGCTCTTGTCGGTGACTTCCTGTTTGCAGCCCGATTGAGGGTCGGTCAGGGGGATCGAATCGGAGGCCACCTGAGCCGGGGTCAGGCACACCTGTACGCCTTTACCGGCCATGTTGATGCCTTGCTTTTCGAGCATGGCGCGCTGTTCAGGGGTCATCTGTTGCTTGAGTTGACCGAGGATCAGCGACAAGTCCGGCAGGTCCTGGTTATCGACTTTCATATTGCTGGTGGTCAATTCCCACAAGCCCGGCGCCAGCATCTGCGCCTGCGCCGCCACAGGCAGCGACAAACCAACAACCATGGCCAAACCAAGCAGACGAGCATTCATCGGGTAACTCCTGGGTAATTGTGGGCGTTAGACGTCGCAAAGCAGCCAGTGTTGCATGGCAAATAAAATAGCGACATTCACAGCCGTTCATGGTCTGTTACGCACTGGACTGCCCGGAGTTACGACGTTCATGGATTTCTTTGGCCCGCACCTGCTCGCCTACGTCATTGCCACGCTGCACTTTCTCGGAACGCTCGCCGCGATCCACGCAGTACTGACCGTGCGCACCGCCCAAGGCTCGATCGCCTGGGCGTTGTCATTGATGTTCATGCCCTACCTGACGCTGATCCCCTACCTGATTTTTGGCCGCAGCACCTTCGACGCGTACATCCAGGCCCGTCGCCAGGCCAACCAGGAAATGCACACGGCCATCACCGAACTGAACTGGCGCCCGTGGGTGGAGGAAGCGCTGGCGGCGCGCAACTCCAGCGCCTACGCCTCCTTGCGCGCCATGCCCAAGCTGGGCCGCATGCCTTGCCTGGCCAACAATGAAGTGCGCCTGTTGATCAATGGCGATGCCACCTTCGGCGCGATCTTCGAGGCTATTCGTAACGCAAAGACCGCCGTGCTGTTCCAGTTTTTCATCATTCACGATGATGAACTGGGCCGCCAATTGCAGGCCCTGTTGAAGGAAAAAGCCGCTCAGGGCGTGGCCATTTACGTGCTGTACGACCGCATCGGCAGTCACGCGCTGCCCCATCGTTATGTGCAGGCGCTGCGTGACGCGGGAGTGCAGGTCAAGGCATTCGCCACCCGCAGTGGCTGGCTCAATCGCTTCCAGGTCAACTTCCGTAACCATCGCAAGATTGTCGTGGTGGACGGCATCACCGGTTTTGTCGGCGGGCATAACGTAGGCGATGAATACCTGGGTAAAAAACCGCCCCTGGCGCCATGGCGCGATACCCATGTGCAGGTCACAGGCCCGGTGGTGGCATGCCTGCAGGAGTCGTTTGCCGAGGACTGGTTCTGGGCCGCACGGGAACTGCCGCCGCTGATCCTGCCGGACGCCTACCCGGAAGACGGTGTGCTCTGCCAGTTGCTCGCCAGCGGGCCAGCGGACCCTTATGAAACCTGCTCGCTGTTTTTCGTCGAGGCCATCCATGCCGCGACCGAGCGCGTGTGGATCACCAGCCCCTACTTCATCCCCGACGAGGCGGTGTTTGCCGCCCTGCGCCTGGCGGTATTGCGCGGAGTCGATGTGCGCCTGCTGCTGCCGTCACGGCCCGACCATCGCATCGTGTACGCTGCGTCCAGCCTGTATGCCAACGAAGCGGTGCGAGCGGGCGTGCGGGTGTTTCGCTACACGCCGGGCTTTTTGCATCAGAAGGTGGTGCTGGTGGACAGCGAAATCAGCGCCATTGGCAGTGCCAACATGGACAACCGTTCGTTCCGGCTGAATTTTGAAGTGATGCTGCTGACGGTGGATGAAGCCTTCGCCAGCCAGGTTGAGCAGATGCTGCTGAACGACTTTGCCCTGGCCCATGAAGTCAGCCACGAAGAAAGCCGCGAGACCCGTCGCCTGCAACAACTGGGGATGCGCATTGCGCGCCTGATCTCACCCATTCTCTAACCACCAACACAAAACCAATGTGGGAGCTGGCTTGCCTGCGATGGCGGTGTGTCAGTCGACTCATCCGGTCCTGATACAACGCTATCGCAGGCAAGCCAGCTCCCACAGTTTCGATCTTCAGGGTCTGGTGGTCAGCGGTAGAGGTCTTCCCGCGTCCACGGCAGTTCATGCCCGCCATCGGCATGGGGTTTCACTGCCAGTATCTGGTGCAGGTTGATCCAGCCTCGGGCAAACGCATAAGCGCAACCGGCCAGGTACAGCCGCCAGATGCGTAGCGCCTGTTCCGGTACCATCTTCGCCGCTGCTTCCAGGTTGTCTTCCAGGCGTTCGCTCCAATGGTCCAATGTGCGGGCGTAATGCATACGCAGGCTTTCGACATCGACCACTTCCAGCCCTGCTTCACTGACCTGGGCGGTCATCATCGCCAGGTGCGGCAGTTCGCCGGTAGGGAACACGTAGCGCTCGATAAACTCGCCGGCGCCACGGCCTACGGGGCGGCCGTCGGTGTGCTTGGCGGTAATGCCATGGTTCATCACCAGGCCACCTTCACGCACCGCGCCGAACAGGGTGCGGCAGTATTGCGCCAGGTTTGCATGGCCGACGTGTTCGAACATACCCACGCTTACCACCTTGTCGAAACGGCCGTCCTGGGGCAGGTCGCGGTAGTCGAGTAATTGCAGGTCGACCTGGTCTTCCAGGCCTTCGGCTTTCACCCGCTCCTTGGCCAGCGCCAGTTGTTCCTTGCTCAAGGTGATGCCGAACACCTTGACCCCGAACTCACGTGCGGCATAGCGCGCCAACCCGCCCCAGCCGCAGCCCACATCCAGCAGATACTCACCCGGCTGCAGCCGCAACTTGCGGCACAGGTGGCGGAATTTGTCTTGTTGGGCCTGGTCAATCGACTCGCTGCCGGTTTCGAAATAACCGCAGGAGTAGGCCATGTCCTGGTCCAGCCATAGCTGGTAGAACTCGTTGGACAGGTCGTAATGGTAGGAAATGGCCGCCGCGTCGGTGGCCTTGTCGTGAATCGAGCGTACCGGGCGACTCTCCTCGTCGTCATCGACCAAAGCGTGACTCAACTCGTCACATACCCTGATCACTTCGGTGATGGAGCCTTCCAGCTCCAGCTTGCCCTCGACGAAGGCTTCGCCCAGTGAGTCGAGCGTTGGATGGGTCAGCCTGGATACAACCGTGGGATCCTTGACCACGATGGTGACGCTGGGCTCAGGGCCCAAGTTGAATTCATGGCCGTCCCAGAGTCGAAGACGCAGCGGTAGCTGAAGATTCTGTAAGGCCGGTGGAAGTTGCGCGAGCATGAGTAGTCCCCCCTTGTTTCAGACGTCTGCTGTGAGGGTAGACCATGCCAAACAAAGTAGGAAGCTATCGAATGAATAGCCCCCCTTCTATGGCGCTCGGCGCTCGAGCAAACCTTCCTGGACCCACTGTTTCAGCCAAGTGGCCGCTTGCAGCGACGCCCCCTCTGCATAAGTGACCGCGACCTCAGTACACAGTTCTGAAAAATTCCAACCCATGGTCACCATGCCCGAGAGTGCACACGCTTCAGCGGCTTCCAGGCTGCGGTAGTGGCAGCGGTTCTGGTTGCGCCACACCAGGCAGATTTGCGCCGGGTCCAGCACCTGGCTGCCGGGGAAGTCTGATTCATCCTTACTGGCTCGCCAAATCGCCACTGTGTTGAAACGGCAAAGCAGTTGCTGCACCGAAGGCGCCAGCGCAACCTGCAGGGTGGGCCAGTCTTCAGGCGCCAAATGCGCCATGTCATTCAAGGTCAGCGGCTCCCCTTCGGCGGCGTCAAACGCCAAGGTGAATGCCCACTCCAGGCGTGCCAACTCAGCCAAAGGCGCACTTTGCGCTGCCATCAGATGCTCAACGATAAACATCGCAAAGCGCTCGCCCAACCAGCGCACACTGTAATGGGCCGACGGATAACGGCGGATGTAGGCCTCGGTCAGTGAGCAAAACTGCTCATCTCCCAGCCAATACCAGATGGCACCGAAGTCATGGCGCAGCACCTCTTGCAGTCGCGACAGATAGGCGTTGTGGTAAATCGCCAGGCCGGTGTCCACATCCAACGTCGGCCCTCCCAGCAAGGTGGCGGCAAAGCCGCTGTTGGCCGCGGGCGCTTCGGATAATAGATGCTGTTCAAATGCCAACTGCCAGTCGATCAGGCGCATAACGCTCTCCGGGCCAAGGCGCTGGCACCCAGTTCACGGGCTTTGCTCAACTCGGTGAGCAACTCTTCAAAGGGTGGAAAATGGTCATCGCGTTCCAGCAACGTCGACACTGGGCCCAGATGTTCAAGGGTTTGCTGATACAGCGCCCACACCGGGTCGCACACGGGATGGTCATGGGTATCGACCACATAGTCGCCATAGTCCATATGCCCCGCTAAATGCAGCTGGCGAATGCTTTCGGGTGGCAGGTTGCGAATGAACGTCCAGGCATCAAAGCCATGGTTACGTGCGCTGACGTAGACGTTGTTGACGTCCAGCAGCAATTGGCAGCCGCTCAGGTGGGCCAAGGCGTTGAGGAACTCCCACTCGGTGAATTCATCCGCCTTGGAACGCACGTAGCTGGAGACATTTTCCAGCACCAGCGGGCGCTGCAAGACGTCCTGCACCTGACGCACACGGCCGGCCACGTGGTAGAGACTTTCTTCGGTGTAAGGCAGGGGCAGCAAGTCATGTAACTGGTGCGCGCTGCCGCGGCTCCAGCACAGGTGATCGGAAATCCACGCCGGCTGAATGCGCTCTGCGAGCTGTTTGATGTGGTTCAGGTAATCCATATCGAGGGCATGTGGCCCGCCGATGGACAACGACACACCGTGCATCACCAAGGGGTAACGTTCGGCTATCGCATCCAGGTAGTACAAGGCCTTGCCGCCCTGCACCAAGTAATTCTCGGAGATCACTTCGAACCAATCCACGGCCGGCGACTGTTCAAGGATCTGATGGTAGTACTCACTGCGTAAACCCAGGCCGTAACCCAGACTTGGAAGGGACGCGGACATGACTCACTCCTGGGCAAAGTGTCCGCAGCGGTGGCAGGCAGCCGCCGCGGTTGCACGTGTTTGCCGGTTACTCGCCGACTGTACCGCCAGCGGCATCACAGGCCGATTTGGTCATGGCCTTGAAGCCCATCCCTTTGCACTCGCCCTGGCCCTTGCACGCGTGGTCCTTGGTTTTGCAGTCGTTCATGCCTTTGCAGGAGGTCACGCCGTAGCAGTGAACGGTAGCGTCTGCCGCTTGTACCTGGGTGGCCACACCCGCGAACAGAGAAGCAGCGGCCATTGCGAGGGCGGCACCAGCAGCAGCGGATTTAATGCTCATTGTTGTATTCCTCATGATCAGTAGTGGAGCCGGTCCGAACGGATTGTTCAGTCTCGACACAGCACTAGAGTGAGGCCTCCTGTCGGCGTTACAGCCGTGAGCAAATATTTCTGAAATTATTCGTCGAGTTTCAACAGCGGCTCCTGGAAGCGCAGTAAACGCCCGGCGTTCCCCAATACCAGCAAGGTGCTGAGGTTATGCAGCACCGCCGCGATCATCGCGCCCGCCGCCCCCAGCCAGCCAAATGCGGCGAACACCACAATGGCCAGTGTCCAGCCCAAGCCAATGATCACATTGACCTGCAACGTCTGCCGACACTGGCGACTCAAGCGCACACAGGTGCCCAGGCGGCGCAAGTCGCTGCCGATCAACACCACGTCCGCCGAGGCCAGGGCGATGTCCGCACCGCCCGCGCCCATGGCCACGCCAACCACGCCGGCCTTGAGCGCCAGGGAGTCGTTGATGCCATCGCCCACCACCATTGGCCTGAAGCCACTGCTGATTTCGCCCAGCACGCGGTTGAGCTTGTCTTCCGGCAGCGCTTGGGCTTCGACATCACTGATGCCCACGTCCAGCGCCAGGCTGTCGGCCACGCTTTGGCGGTCGCCGGTCAGCAGCAGTTGGCGGCCCAGGCCCAAGTCACGCAGCTCTTGCAGGGCCTGGCGCGCTTCGGGTTTGACGCTGTCGGCCAACAGCAGCCAGGCGAGGAACTCGCCGTTCAACGCCAGCCCGGCAATCGGGCCATCATGGGTGGGCACGGCGGTGGTGACGATGCCCAACTGTTCAAACAACTCCGGCCGTCCCAGCGCCGCTTCGCCCTGCTCTGTCTGGGCGACCACGCCCAGGCCCTGACGCTCGCGGATGTCGCTAAGCACCCGCATCTGCTCCTGGGTCGCCAACCCCGCCAACGCTCGGCTGACCGGGTGACTGCTTGCCGAACCGAGGCTGGCCGCCAGGTTCAGCAGCTTTTGGCGATCCGGCGCGCGTGTCTCGATGGACTGCAAGCGCAGGGTGCCAAAGGTCAGGGTGCCGGTCTTGTCGACCACCAGCGATGTCAGGTCGGCGAGTTCTTCCAGGAACGCCGAGCTGCGAATCAGGATGCCATGGCGCGCCGCCACGGCGATCCCGGCAATCGCCGTGGCCGGTGCCGACAACACCAAGGCACAGGGACACGCTGCCACGAGCACCGCGAGCATCGCCTGAGCGTCATTGGTGACAAACCAGGTGACGGCCGCCAGCAGCAATACCAGCACCATGTAGCTGCCGGCGTAGCGCTCCAGCAGCCGGGTGATCGGCGGCTTGGAACGCTCGGCGTTTTGCATCAGCGCAATGACTTTGCCCAACGTCGATTCGTTACCGGTACGCGTAACCTCAAGGCGCAGCAGACCATCGAGGTTGATCGCCCCACCAAACACCTGCACGCCCACGCTGGCTTCCAACGGCACCGACTCGCCGGTGATCGGCGCCGTGTCCAGGCTCGCCTGGCCGGACAACACCACGCCATCGGCCGGCACGCGGTCGCCGGCACGCACTTCGACGATATCGCCGGTGTTCAAGGTGCCGTTATCCACTTCGGTGATGGTCCCGTCCGCCTGCACCAGGCGTGCGTGGCTGCGGGTGAGTTTGCCCAGGGCACGGATCGCTTCCTGGGAGCCAATCACGCTACGCTCTTCCAGCACATGGCCAAAGATCATGATGATCGGTAACAACGCGGCGGTGAGCAGATCACCGGTGGCCCAGGCGCCGAGCATAGCCAGGGCGATCAATTGGTCGGTGATGCCGTGCAGGCTCGGAAAGCGCAGGCTGTACCAGGCTGAACGCATCACCGGCACCGCCACCAACAGCGAAGCCACGCCCAGCAGCAGCTGGCTGACGCCGCTCTGGTCCGGCGCGAGCCAGCGCCACACCAGGCCCAGCACGAGCAAGCCCAGGGCAAGCATCGCCAAGGTCAATTGCCGGGCAGCGCTGCGCTGTTCGGCAGAGGTCAGCATGGGTGCGCTCATTGTTCGGCTCCCTGGATGATCAAGCGGGAGTCGTCTTTGGGATCGACGGTGGTCACTGAACCGGCCTGGCCAAGAATCTTCGGCAAGCGTTCACGGTACAGGCGCAACAGCAAACCGGGGTCTTTGACCTGGGCCAGGCTGGCAACGGTAGCGGTCTGCGCCTGGGCATTGGCCAAGCGCTCGCTGGCCTGGGCATGGGCGACTTGCACCTGGCGGTCAGCCTCCTGGTTGGCGGTCTGGGTGAGTTTTTCCGCTTCAGTACGGGCGTTGGCCACGGCTTTATCAGCCTGCTGGCTGGCGGTCAGTACCGCGTTGAACGCATTCACCGCAGGCCCAGGCAGGCTCGATTGCACATCGACGCGGGTGGCTTCGATACCCAGCCCCAAGCCGCTGGCCGCCAACTCCGCCAGGCGTTTATTAATGCCTTGCACCAGGTCGCCGCGCAGCCGCTCACGGCGTTCGGCGGCGCCATTGTCGCTGCCGATCAGTTCCGGGCGGGCTACCAGGATGGTGTCCAGATCCCGCGCAGCGGTGAGGGCCACGGCGCTGCGTGTCACCAGCCGATCCAGGGCCGGCAGTACGTGGTCGCCCTGCAACACAAAGGCGTAGGGTTCGGTCACCTTGTAGAACACCCGCACGTCCAACTGCACCACCCCGGCATCGCCGGTCAGCAGGTAGCCGGAACCGGCCAGGGCATCGCTCAAGGGCATGGCGAAACTGGCCACGCGATCGGCCTGCAGCGCCGCATCGGAACGCAGCAGGTTTTCCACCCGGCGTTCGATCACCCGGTCGGCCGCTGGCAGCAGGACGACTTGTTCGAAAGGCTGCGGCCAAGCCAGCAACAATCCGGCGTTCTGAATGCGATCGAGGGCACCAAAATGCAGGACCACGGCGCGATTCTGCGGGTCGATCTGGCGCACATTGGAAAAGGCCCAGGCCAACGCCGCCAATACGGTGACCGCGTACAGTGCCAGGAACGTCAGGCGCCCGGCCTGGATCCACGGGCTGTCCGGGCTGTCACGCTCGCTCATGGCTGCAGGTCCTTGGGCCCATCCACCAGGGCGCGAAAAGGTGCGGCGTCGGTGCGCAGGATGATCTTGGTCCCCGGCGTGACCACCGTGCCCAAGGTATCCAGCGAACGCAGCAGGTTGTACAGCTGCGGATTGCCAGCGTAGGCGCGGCCATAAATCTGCGCGGCTTCAACCCGCGACTGCGCTTCGATGTCGGCGGCTTTCACGGTGGCATCGGCCTGCATGATGCGCGCATCACGCTCGGCAGCGGAGCGGATCTGCGCCGCTTCGCGCTTGCCCACGGCGGTGCGTTCGGTGGCGATGGTTTCACGCTCGGCGCGCATGCGGTCAACCGTGGCGGTGAGGGTCACCGATGGCAACGTCAAACGCTCGATACCGACCTGCGCCACGCGCACACCATAGGTGGTGAGCAATTGTTGATCAATCTGCTGGCGCAACTGCGCCTCAAAATCGGCGATGCGCACTTGGCTGGCGTCGGTATTGATCAAGCTGGACAGGTCAAAGCTGGCTGCCGTGGTTTCCAACGCGGAGCCGACGAAGGTACGAATCTGCCGCGCCGCCTCATCAGGCTGATTCTGCACCGCACGCATAAAACGCTGCACGTTGTCGGCATCGCCCTGCACCTGCCACGCCACGTAGGCCTGCACGATAATCCGCAGGCCATCGCGGGTGCCCACATCCTGCAAGCCGCTGGACGTGGTGCGCAGGCGCAGGTCCACCGGGATCGCCGCTTCGAACGGTGCCGGCCAGCGCCAGCCCAGGCCCGGCTCCAGCAGCACGCGCGCGGGGTTGCCGAAGCGGGTAATCACCGTGGCCTCGCCGGAACGCACTTGCACCAGGCTCGCCGCTGCCACGGCAAACAGCACCAGCAACACCGCCCACGCCATGCGCCGCCAGGGAAAAGGCCCGGCCGCCTGCTCATCGCCGTGATGGTGATGGTGGTGGCCGTGATGGTGGTGATGACCATGATCGTGGGAATGAGCGCTCAACAGACGAACTCCTTATTGAACGGCTTTGCGCGGCACCGACGGGTCGGCGGGCAAGGTAAAAGAACGCAGATCGATCGTCGGCGCGCTGTCGGCGCCCAAGCGATGATCCAGAATAAGCAGCTTGGCCTGGGCCAGGCCTTGGCTCAGTTGGCCCAGGTACTGTTCCAGCACGAAGGCTTGGCCCGCAGCGGCGTAGGCTTTTTGTTCGGCGGCAAAGCGCAGGTTCGCTGCTTGGGCACCGGCATTCACCTCGCGGGCACTCGCCTGGGCCTGATCGCTGGCGGTGCTGGCTTGAAGCAGCGCCTGGTTGGTCTGCTCGCTGGCCGCACCGCGTTCACGGGCGATCAGCGCCTGGGCGCCGATCTGCGCGGCTTGCACACCGTGGTACGCGTTGGCGGCACCGGCCGGCGGATGGATCGCCTCGACCACCGTGGCGAGGATTTCCACACCGCTGTCGAGGGTTTGCAGGTCGGCTTGCACGCTGCGACCAATCTCGTCGGCGAGGCTGGTGCGCTCTTCGCCGAGTAATTCATCCAGGGTGCGCGAGGCAAAATCGTGCACCAGGATGCGGCTGGCGGTGCTGCGTATCAGGGTCGGGATATCCGCGCTGTTATAGGTGGCGGCAAGCGCAGCCTGATCAGTGAGGCCGATGCGGTAGACAAAACGCACGTCCATATTGACGATCTGGAAGCCCTGCTTGTCGCCGCTGCTGCTGGCAATCACCTGGGATTTATCATTCACATGGCTGGCGTCCCACAGGCGATTGGCAATCAACGGCGCCGGGCCTTCGGCTGCGGCCAGCTCCGGTGTGGCGGCTTCGCTGACGCTGGTCGCCAGCTCATGCACCACGCCGTTTTCAACATTCAGTACGCGGCCCAACGGCCACGGCAAACCCGCATGCAGGCCGGGGCCGAACACCTCGACCGGTTTACCAAAACGCTCATAAATCCCGCGGCCTTGCAGGGGCACTTCATGCACACCGGTCAGCGCCCAACCTACCGCCAGCACCACCAGCAGCACCGGGAAAAACGCTCGGCGCATATAGGTAAAGGCCCAGATCTGGCGCAGGTCGATGCCAAAGCGGTTGTGCAATTCATGCTGCAACGCCAGCAGGGGCTGCGGCGGCCAACGCAGCAGGCCAGCAATGAAACTCTGCGCCATCAAGCGCGGTTCGAGGCGCGGCTGGCGCGGGCTGAACAGCGAGAGCACGCCCCGGAGCAGGAATTCCAGCGCTACCAGCGCCGGCAGGAGCCCGATGAAGGTGGCCAGGCGCAGCGGCCAGACCGACTCCGCATTGGCAAACAGCAGGCAGATCGCGCTGAGCACCAGGCAGATAATTGCCATCCGGCTCAATTGCGCCAACTGTGAGGCTTCCGGCCATTGGGCAGCGGTTTCCTGGGCCAGGCGGCGTTCGAATACCAGCAGGCCAAACGCCAGGGCCAAAGCGAGCGCTGCGCCAATACTTGCCGATTGCCCGATGGCAGCAGCGGGCAAGCCCAGGTTCCAGAACTGCAGGATGCTGACCAGCGCCAGCAACGACCAGCCGCCCAACCACAGCACCGGTGCGCCAATCTGCGCCAACAGGCCGTTGCCGAACCGGTTGATCAGGCTCTTATGCCAGGGTGTGGGCTCGATGGATTGTTCGACCGCTTCACCGCGCGGCACTTCCAGCGCCTGGGCACGCCAATCGGCCACCCACCAGGCCGACTGCAAGCCGGCCACCAGCAGCAGCAAGGCCGACGCGCAGTTGATCAATACCACCGGCCAGATCGACACGGGTGCAAACAACGCTACGAACAGCGCCAATATCCAACCACTGAGAGCCAGGGTTGTCAGGCCTATACCGGCCTGGCGCAATCGACGGGCGTGGAACAGCCCCTGCTGAAAACGCGCGAGGCCTTCAACCGAAGCCCCGTCAGCCTCTAGATCCACTTGCATCTGCTCAACGCCCATTTGCACACAATTCGTTACGATATAACACGAAGCGTGAAATTTTTGTTCTCAACCCCGTTCGCACATTTAGGTCGAGGAGCACTCGCAAAATATCCGTCGGCTGTCCGGCCTTCACAGAGTTACCTCAGGGCACGTCGGGCACTGCTACCTTGAATGACTCTACGCATGTTTCGCCAAACACGATGGGCAACCCGTGAGACAGGGTTGCGCGCCGCACGGCGCAAGTCTCGCTCTACTGCTCGAGTCAAAGCCTCCAGGGACGGGCTCCTAACCATCGGAGCGGGTTCGGGAACAGGCTGAGGCTCGACATGAACCTCTATGATGTCAACGTCCGCCCCCAGTTGATAATCGTAAACTTCCTGTCGCGTGATACCCGTAGCACGCAGGCCGAAAGCAGTCATGATTCTCTGAGTTGAACGGCCATTGCCCTCACTGGCCAGAAACCGCTCCAGCATGCCTTCCTGCTGCTGCGTAGCAAGCAGAGCCTCATTGTTTTGAACGTTCCAGCGCACAATGGCTTGCGGTAAAACACCGTAAAAATTGTTATGCCTTGAAATCATTTCATACTGATGCCAGGTAACGTCGGTAGCATTGGGCCCCTCTACTGGCGCACGGTAGTTTTCCATCAAGCGCCAGCGGCCGGGCAAGAATTCGTTTCTGAACCGATACCTGCCTGGGATTGAAGCAGACGTGTAAGTAGACTCAACGCGGTGCTCGCCATACATACGGTGAGTCATGCTCCTCTCCACGGCGTCCCGGCGCTCGGCGGCGACGTGAGCATCCACGTCACGACGCCGGAATGTCTCTGGATTCTGTCGATAAGCCGGAACATGGGCACTGGAGGAATTATCCGAATAGTCGTCGGCGACTTCCGGAGCCCTGCCATCGTGGTCTCGATACCGGAGCGGATTATTTCGGACCATTCGATACAGGTTCAGCCCATCGATTTCGCCCGAGGGATCCGGGTTGATCCAGCGCATCAGCCATGGCGCATAGTAACGCGAACCGTAATAGTACAATCCGGTCGCATCCCGCTCTTGGCCTGAATAACGGATGGTCTTGCCATTAACATGAGTCTGACTTCTGGCCGCCCACCACGCCGTACCACCGAAGGGGTAATACCCCTCATGACTGATCACGTCGCCATATTCATCGAGTTCCAACGCAACGCTGCCCAGATGGTCATCAACGTTGTAGCGCCACTGTGGGACAGGTAGTCTCTTGCGACCGTTCGCTCGCCAGTTTAACCGTCGAACTTGACTGCGCCCTAACGCCACGCTGATGACATGCAGGACTTCTCCCGTCGCCGTATCGCTGTGTATCTCCAAACCCGGCAGATACATGACCTGGGCCACATGCTCAACAGACTTTGCCTGCCACACTCGTACCTTGCGTCCACGCTGCCCAGTGCCATGGTAGAAATACCGTTCGTTATCCGCAGGCCCCGCCTTGCGCAGCACCTGGGTGACTTGGTGCAATTGATTACGGGCGTCCCATGTCATCCTCTGCGCGCCGTCCAACATCAACAAATTGCCGTTTGCATCAAACCCATTGGCTAAATCCGGTGGATTCATCTCATCGGCCATGTACATGCTTCGATTACTACGCTCGGCTGTCTTCATCATGCGCAAGGGTTCGCTGCCATGCTTGAGCGTGATTAGATTTCCGCCGAGGTCATAGGTATAAACCTGCGTGTAGTTACGCAACCGACTCGCGTCACCTCCTCCTGGTAGTACAACGCCGGGCAGGCCAGGCTGAATGCCAGCCAGGACGCTTTCCCGTCCGGTGGCCTCAATCAAATGGTAAAGCGTGTCGTAGCGATAAGTGCTAACGGGGACAATTCTTTGAGAATCAAACCATTGGGTTGGTTGTGCCCGGTCCTCCAAGCATTGCAGGTTACCCACGGGGTCCCACTGATAATGTAGGTCCTGGAGTACTTTATCCTGCCGGATTGTGTTCAGTCGTAGTAGTCGCCCACTGCGGGCGTCGTAGCCGGGCTGGGAAATGACACCATTACCCGCCAGTTGGGATTCGACTTGACCACAAGCGTTATAGCGGACCGCGCTGAGCAGCAATTGCTCCGGTTTTCCATCCTCAGTCAGACTGGATTGAACCAGTTCACCCGCCACGTTGTAGCAATGGCTCTGCACATTCGCCAACGCATCGGTTTGGCGGAGCAACTGATTCAACGCATCGTGATGCCATTGCGTGAGATACCGCATTGCCGCGCCTTGGTGATCTGTCTCCAATAACGCGTCGCGCTCATCCAACGACTCAGGCCAATCCGCGGGTACCAATGCCTTGAGAAACTGTTGAGTCTGGCCTGCAACGTGCCCCAGCAAACCGTAATCGACAAAAACCTGGCTGCCGACCCCATCGTCATGCCGAACCAGCCGACCGCAACGATTGCCCATTTCAGTCGATGATCCGTACGTCAGCCGCTCGACGAAGGTCTGGAGAGTGGTCGCTGACTCTTCGCTCACACTAACCTGACGTATTTGGGAGTCATAGCACACGCGCCGGACAGTACCCCGCCCATCCCAACTATGCAGCGTTTGAGCTGCGTCGCCCACAAGGTTGACACGCCAGCCCGCATCTACGCTTTCAACACGCAACAGCTGGCCCGACAGACTATGGGTCATAACTTGGTTGGGCTCCCCTGTTTCACCACCCGTTGCCCACAATCGCGTGTCCCATTGTGCATGCACTCGACCAAGGACATCGCGCGAATACCTTTCGGTACGTGCCTGCAGTGCCTCGTCTAATGTCTGTCGGTGATACGCAACGACCGCTACTTGCAACCTACGCGCGTCTGTCACCCTCAGAGTCGGTGTCTGTCGGTGCAAAGTCGAAGACATTTGCGACCCTCTGCGTGTGTAGAGATGTAACTATAGACACGAACTCGATCACCTGCTGTTGAGGCCCCATAGGACGCTCCCACAAGCGGTGATTGATTATGCTCAAGAGCGTGACTAATCCCCCCTATAAACACGAGCCATCACTGGTGTCGGCTGCGATTAGTCGGCACACTTCAGACAGTTTTTCGCGGGTTCACGGACAAGGAAGCGCCCCCCCCATGATTTCCATCTACCAACTCAAGCCGCGTTTTCAAAACCTGCTGCGGCCTCTCGTGCAGCGCCTTTATGACAACGGCACCACCGCCAACCAGATCACCGTGCTGGCCGGGGTTGTTTCCCTGCTGGTGGGGCTGTTGATCGCGAGCTTTGCCCAACACCTCTGGCTGTTTGCACTGATCCCGCTGTGGATGATTGTGCGCATGGCGCTCAATGCCATCGATGGCATGCTGGCCCGGGAATTCGGCCAACAGTCGCGCCTCGGTGCTTACCTCAATGAATTGTGCGATGTGATCGCCGACAGTGCGCTGATCCTGCCCTTTGCATTGGTCCCCGATGTGAGCCTGGCGCCGGTGCTGCTGGTGACGCTGCTTGCGGTATTCAGCGAATACGCCGGGGTGCTGGGGCCGATGGTGGGCGCGTCGCGCCGTTATGACGGGCCCATGGGCAAGAGTGATCGGGCGTTCGTGCTCGGGGTGCTGGCCACGGGCGTGGCGCTGGGCTGGCTCGGCGCCGGTTGGGTGGAGGCGGTGATGTGGCTGGTCGCCGCCCTGCTCGCCTATACCTTGGTCAACCGGGTGCGTCAGGGCCTCAAAGAACAACAATCTCTCCCTTCTGCATAAGGATTTTGCGATGCGCGAACAGCAACAGCACACCTTCAGTACCCATGATGGCGTCGAGCTTTTCTATCGGCACTGGCCGGCCATGGCAGGTGTCGGGCCGCGCAAGGCGATCCTGTTGTTCCATCGCGGCCATGAGCACTCGGGGCGTATTGCCCACCTGGTGGATGAACTGGGCCTGCCTGAATTCGACTTCTTCGCCTGGGATGCCCGTGGCCACGGCCAATCCCCCGGAGAACGTGGCGACAGCCCCAGCTTCGCCACCAGTGCCCGCGATGTTCAGACCTTCTGTGACCACGTCGGTGCCACCTACGGCATCGAAGAGCAAAACCTCGCCGTGATCGCCCAAAGCGTCGGCGCGGTGATCGCAGCTACCTGGGTCCACGATTACGCGCCGAAGATCCGCGCCCTGGTGCTCGCCTCGCCGGCCTTCAAGGTCAAGCTGTACGTGCCCTTCGCCCGCCCTGGGCTGGCCTTGATGCGCAAGTTCAAGGGCAACTTTTTCGTCAACAGCTACGTCAAGGCCAAGTTCCTCAGCCACGACCCGCAGCGCGTGGCGTCCTACGACAGCGACCCATTGATCACCAAGGCCATTTCGGTAAATGTGCTGTTGGGCCTGTACGAAGCGGCCGACCGAGTTGTAGCCGATGCCCAGGCGATCCAGGTGCCGACCCAACTGCTGATCTCCGGCTCCGATTTCGTGGTGCATCGTAAACCCCAGCAGCAGTTTTTCGACCGTCTCGGCAGCCTGAAAAAAGAGCTGCATATCCTCCCCGGCTTCTTCCACGACACCCTCGGTGAACGCGATCGCGCCGTGGCCGTGAACAGCGCCAAGCGCTTTATTCTGCAGAACTTCACCCACCCTCTGGATCGCGCCTCTCTGCTGGATGCCGACAAACTTGGCGCCACATGCGCCGAATCCGAATCCCTTGCCGCACCGCTGCCACGCAACTCCCTGCGCGACCTGTACTGGCGCATGACCCGCGCGAGTATGGGCTTGGGCAAAAATCTGTCGGATGGGGTGAAGCTGGGCTTTGACACCGGCTTTGACTCCGGCAGCACCCTGGACTACGTGTACCGCAACAAACCCACTGGCAAAGGCGCGCTGGGGCGGATGATCGACGCCAACTACCTCAACTCCATCGGCTGGCGCGGTATTCGCCAACGCAAGTTGAACGTCGAGGAACTGCTGCGCCTAGCGATGGCCAAGCTGGGTGAGGATGATCGCCAAGTACGCATTGTCGATATCGCCGCCGGCCACGGCCGTTACATTCTGGAGGCCCTGCAAGGCGTATCGCCGTTGCCGGAATCGATCCTGCTGCGCGACTACAGCGACATCAACGTGCGCGACGGTGGCGCGCTGATTCGCGAAAAGGGTTTGGGGGACATCGCCCAATTCGTCAAAGGCGATGCGTTCGACCGCGCTGACCTGGCCGCCCTGGACCCCAAGCCGACCCTGGCCGTGGTATCCGGCCTGTACGAATTGTTCGCCGATAACGCCATGGTCGGCGGTTCACTGGCGGGCCTGGCCGAAGCCGTGGAGCCAGGTGGTTACCTGGTCTACACCGGCCAACCGTGGCACCCGCAGTTGGAGCTGATTGCCCGTGCGCTCACCAGCCACCGTCAGGGCCAAGCTTGGGTGATGCGCCGGCGCAGCCAGGCGGAAATGGACCAACTCGTCGAAGCAGCGGGCTTTCGCAAGATCACCCAGCGCGTGGATGAGTGGGGCATTTTCACCGTGTCCCTGGCACAGAAGATCTGAACATGCGCGAACCCGGTTTATTGAAACCTGCGGTGCTTTGGCTGCTGCTGTTGGCGCCGCTGTTTTTCAGCACCTATGGCTTTGCCACCTGGGTCACCAGCCAGCGCAGCGACGTCGGCACGCTGGTGTTCGGCTGGGAAACACGCATGCCATTCTGGGCCTGGACCATCGTACCCTATTGGTCCATCGACCTGCTTTACGGCTTCTCGTTGCTGCTACCCAACACGCGTCATGAGCTCAAACAGCATGCGCTGCGCCTGCTGAGTGCGCAGGTGATAGCCGTGAGTTGCTTCCTGATCTGGCCACTGCGCTTCACGTTTGAGCGGCCGGAACTGGACGGTGTGTTCGGTTGGTTGTTTGCGGTGCTGGCCGGTTTTGACAAGCCCTTCAACCAGGCGCCTTCGTTGCATATCGCGCTGCTGGTGATCCTGTGGGTCATGTACCAACGGCATACTCAAGGATTTTGGCGTTGGGTGGTGCATGGCTGGTTCGCGCTGATCGGGGTTTCGGTGCTGACCACTTATCAACATCACTTTATCGACTTACCCACAGGCGCCCTCGCGGGGTGGTTGTGCGTGTGGTTATGGCCGGTGGAGCACCCGAGCCCCTTACTGAATGCACAGCTGACGCGGGATAACCAACGATGGCGGCTAGGGATACGCTATGGGCTGGGCGCAGTGATACTGACAGTGCTGGCCTGCGTATGCGGTGGCGCTTGGCTATGGCTGCTATGGCCGGCGGTTTCTCTGGGGTTGATCACGGCCAACTACCTCGTACTCGGCGCATCGGGCTTTCAAAAACGTGAGGATGGCCACCTTACGTCTGCGGCACGCTGGTTATATGCACCTTATCTGGCGGGCGCCTGGATCAATTCGCGGCTGTGGACGCGCAAACATCCTCAGGCCGATCCGATTGTGGATAACGTCTGGCTCGGGCGTATTCCTGCCACCCGCGAGCTGGGTTCATTCAAGGCCATTGTGGACTTATGCGCCGAACTGCCGATTAATCCACAGGGCCGTGCTTACGCCTGCGTGCCCGTGCTGGACCTGATCGCTCCAACCCCCGACGAATGCTTGAAAGCGGCCCACACCATTGAACGCCTGCAAGCGAGCGGCCCCCTGTTGGTGTGCTGTGCCCTCGGTTACTCACGCAGCGCCACCGCCATCGCCGCCTGGCTGTTGAACACGGGGCGAGCCACCACGGTTGAGCAAGCGCTGGCTATTATTCGTACAGCGCGGGCCGATGTGGTCCTGCACCCCGAACACCGTCAAGCATTGGAGGGTTTGCCAAATGCCTGCTGATATGGAACTCCAGATTGTCGCCAGCCTGTTGCGCCGTGGCCGATCACTGGATCAGTTATCCACAGGACTGACGCTGCTCGGCGTGCTGTTCGGCCTCGCCCAGCTGCTGTTGGCCAGCATTTCCACCATTTGTCTGCTGTTGGCCCTGTGGATGATCGTGCTGGGCCTGCTGCAAAAGTATTGGGCGCTGCGGGTGGCCTTCGACGCCGACCTGTTCGCCCTGCTCGCTCGCGACACCACCCGCACGCCAGACCTGGACCAGGCCCTGCAAACCCTTGGCCTGCAATCGCCCAAACGAGCCGGTCGGCCATGGACTGAACGCCGTCGCGGCGCCCTCAAACTGCTGCGTAAACAAGCCTGGCTGCTGGGCGCGCAAGCGCTGTTGACCCTGGGCATCATTCTCGCCAGCCCTTGGCTACCCTTCGCCGGATAAGGAATTCCCATGTTCGAACCCGTGGTCGCCACGCTGATTACTTCCATGGCCCGCACCGTCACTGGCGCCCGCAGCCTGTGGCTGGGGTGCGCGCCGGTCCCGGTGCAGCGGATCTACTTCGCCAACCACAGCAGCCACGGCGACTTCGTCCTGGTGTGGGCATCACTGCCGCAGAACCTGCGCAAATTCACACGCCCGGTGGCCGGCAGTGATTACTGGAACAAGAGTGCGCTGCGCCGCTACATCATCAATCGAGTGTTCAATGGCGTGCTGATCGACCGTGAGCGCAAGGACCCTGTGAACAACCCATTGCAGCCCATGCTTGCGGCGTTGGAGGGCGGCGATTCGCTGATCATTTTTCCCGAAGGCACGCGCAATCTGGAGGATGGCTTGCTGCCGTTCAAAAGCGGTTTGTACCACCTGGCAAAGAGTTACCCACAGGCCGAGCTGGTCCCTGTGTGGATAGCCAACCTGAACCGGGTTATGCCCAAGGGCCGCGTATTGCCACTGCCCTTGTTATGCACCACCAGCTTCGGTGCCCCCCTGCAACTGGAAGAAGGCGAAGACAAAGCCGACTTCCTTGCCCGCAGCCGCGACGCCCTGCTCGCCCTTGCCCCGGAGCATTCCTGAGATGGATAGCCAAACCCTGATGTTATTTGGCGGCATCGGCGCGATCCTGGTCATCGCCTCGCTGATCGGCCTGATCCTCAAGCTGCGCACCCGTGGCAGCCCGAATGCCGTGATCGACAACCTCAACGCCCGCATCAACGCCTGGTGGGTGATGGTGGTGGTGATCGGCATCGCGTTTTGGCTCGGCACCGGCGCGGTGATCCTGCTGTTCTACGCGGTGTCGTTCTACGCCCTGCGCGAATTCCTCACCCTCACGCCCACCCGGCGCAGCGACTACCCGGCCCTGGTGGCCGCGTTCTACCTGGCCCTGCCGCTGCAATACCTGCTGATCTACGCCGACTGGTATGGGCTGTTCTCGATCTTCATTCCGGTGTACGTGTTCCTCCTGCTGCCGATCCTCGCCTCCCTGGGCGGCGACAGTACGCACTTTCTGGAACGTGCATCGAAGGTGCAATGGGGGTTGATGATCGCCGTGTTCTGCGTGTCTTTCGTCCCGGCACTACTGACCTTGGACATACCGGGCTACGAAGGCCGTAACCTGCTGCTTATTGCCTATCTGGTGATCGTGGTGCAACTGTCGGACGTATTGCAGTACGTGTGCGGCAAGCTGTTCGGCAAACACAAGATCGCGCCCAACCTGTCGCCTTCGAAGACGGTGGAAGGCTTTGTCGGCGGGATTCTGCTGTCCTCCTTGATCGGCGCGGCGCTGTGGTGGACCACACCGTTCAATCCCTGGCAGTCGTTCCTGATCGCGCTGCTGATCAACTTGCTGGGCTTTGCCGGCGGGATTGTGATGTCGGCGATCAAGCGTGACCGCGGCGTAAAAGACTGGGGGCACATGATCGAAGGGCACGGCGGGATGCTGGATCGGCTGGATTCGGTGTGCTTTGCGGCGCCGATCTTCTTTCATCTCGTGCGCTACTGGTGGACCTGACCCACCCCTTTCTCAAACCCGATGGAGCTCCCACAGGATCTGCGCTTAACTGAAATAGCCAACCTTGAATTGAGCGAATTCAAAATACAAAAAAGGGGCTGTTTAAAACAGCCCCTTTTGATCCTACGGAATAAAGTCTGTCGAATCGAGCCCAGCAATTACTGGGATTAGCCGACGGGCTAATCAGAAATAAAGTCTGTCGCATCCCGCATTTTTTGAGGCCTCACCGTGTGACCTACTAAATAAAGTCTGTCGGAATTACGCAACCATATGATTTTAATGAATTTTAACAACATAAATTGACTACTGACGCGTGTAACTCACGCACAGTGAGAATGATGATCGAGACGTGCTTGGGGCCTGACCTGCCAGACCCCAGGACCACCCGGTCCACAACCAATGCAGATTTTGCCGTTCCGTCGACGCTATTATCCGCGCATCCACGTCGATCAGTTCTCCCGCGGCCCTTCACTCGGAGCATCGCATCCAGCCGGCCGGCCGGCCGAACCAGATGAGCATCTTTAGACGAAGCCAGTCTCAGCCGTGCATAGCTCCGCAAACTTCCAACTCCGCAGCCTCCAGCACAGCGCGTGGATCTTCTGTTAAAACACTTTTCGGCTGACGACCTCCCAGGCAGCCGTCACTCGACCCAAACCAAAATGCCATACCCCAACCGTCCTTCTGAGAACCAAGGACGGACCGCAGATCATCGTGAACGGTAATCTGCGGATAAAAGGTACTGCCCGCTGCCAGTACCACTCTGGATCCTGGGAAACTCTCATAACCACAACATCAGCAAGTCAAGAAAGCTTTACGGTTGCTTCGGAGGGGGCGCGACAGGCTTGGCCACTGCTTGCGAAGTCGGTCTTTGGGGAACATAGCCGTTAGTTTGCAAACCATCCTGCACGGGAGCTGGCTTACCATTTTCATTTTTGTCAGTCATTTCCTATACCTTCCTCAAGGATTTTTTGGTGGAGGAGCTACCGATTTACTTTCGCTGGTGGGTTTTGGAGAGTATCCATCCCTAAACTCTTGCCGTCCGCCATCACCTGATCCGCTTGTACCGCCGTTCTTTTGCTTGTCTGACATTAATAGTCGCTCCGCTGTCTAAAGATTATCTGGAATTTACTCAACAAACCTTTATGGATTTTTAGGTGGTGGTGCTGGCGCACGCTCGCTTGTTGGAATAGGCATATAACCGTTACTTACGCGACCGGTATCGCGCTTTTTGGAAGGAGGGGCAACTCTTTCAGATGAGTCATTTTTCTTGTTCGACATTTTCATTTTCCTCAGCGTCTTTGAGGTTGAAGAGCTCAAGTGTAGCTATTTCTTTGGCAAGTATGATGATACCGGCGGAGTCATTTCTCTTTCGTTCGAATCCCCCTCCCTCGCTCAAAACCCATGCCTCTTCGAGGTATATCTGCTCCGGTGCCGGACTGCTCGAAGCAAAAGACTTTGTGTCGAAGCGGCCCGCGATTTGACGTCCGTCAACCAAGGTCACTATCACCCAATAGCGACCTCGCTGGCTGAACACAAAATCCCAAGGTTTTCCCGTGGGGTGCGCAAGCGATCGTTGCAGCAGCTGGGTTTTGCGAAGCCATAGAAAGGCCCATGCCCAAGCAATCGGAGCAACCAGCACTACAAGGATGTAAAACAACACATAAAGCGTTGGATAGGATGCTCTGAGGTTGAAGTTCTCTACTGCGTAAATCGGCCCCAATAGCAGCGCGTAGTTGATAGAGCTATAGGCGACGGCGTCTATTAATTGTTGCGCTGAGTCTTTGACTTGCGTCGGCTGAAGAAGCGCGTACATCTTCAGGCTGATGAATCCGGGAACGACGAAAGCGATGAAATAGAAAAGCTTGTTGGCTGCCCAAATATCCATATCAGTCCTTTTTAATTGGGTTCTGTTGTCGTCGTCAGAAGTCGGTCAATGCAAGCTGAGCAGATATTGCCCTATCAGCGTCCCTGCTAGCATGATTAGGTCTGATAAAAACTCATTTCGCAGGCCTTGCGCTGTTGGCGCTGATACGATTTTGACCCAGGCTGCTGAATTTGACTGACCCAAACATACCCTTTTAAATCCCGCGCGAGGTCTTCGTTTGCTGAGTTTTCGGGTGGGTCAACGAAGTCCGGCAGACTGGGTCAAAATCGTATCAGCGCCAACAGCCATGGCTGTCAGGCGGGAACTCAAAAAGGCAGCGCTCGAACGCCACTTCGAGCTCAACCCGTTCGACTAATGTGCAGCCCTTGCGAAGCCCCCACCAAGAGTGTTCGCGGAGCCGCTACTTATAGAATTGGTCATTGCTAAGCCGTCTGCTATGCGTCTGTCAGCTTCAACGCGCCATGCCTGGAAGCGCTGCTGACGTACACGGCTTTCATCCACATTCCTATGCAGTTTCCGCTGATGAGACCGAAATCGCGACCGCCAATTCTCTCAGCTCACCAATTCCTGAAGAAAATTCGTGAGCGCTTTCTTTGGATCATCCTCTTCCGAAACGATCATCTCTATTCCCCATTGCCCCAGCACTTCCTGAGCAACAGGGTTCGGCCGATTCGTGAATACATATGACTTTGGTCTGGCGGATGGTAATACGGAGCGCCCCCACATCTCCGTCAGTCGGTAAAACAGAAGTCGAATATTGATGTCCGAAATGCTGTATCCGATGAAGAGAACAGAGTTCCCCAAGACATCGTTGCTGAGCTTGATGTCCAGCGGAGATTCATAATTCAATCGCTGAAAGTAACTTGTTTCGTCAAGAACGATTGATGACTCGTCATCGAAATCTCCATGGAATTTTACGATCTGACGCCGGCCCTCAGCGGCAGATACTAGGTCGGCAACGCTTGCAATCTTGTCGTATGGTACCTCGAACTTGTCGTGGGCCATTTCCAGCCATCGATCATAGTTGGTGGTGTAGATCCGTGAAAATCGTCCGAGGGTAATCAGTCGATGGATTTCGGACGTGGAGATATCTGTACTGTGCTTGTGCCATTCGCGATCCATCCAGCTCCGAAGCGGCCCAAGAGTACCTTTTTTCCTCTTGTAATACTCCGCAAGTGCAAGCGGTGTTCCGTAAGTGGAGAAGATTTTCGGATCGTATCCCAAGTCCTGAGCAATGCGTGCGATAAGCTCGCCCCAAGTAGGCAGGCTTAGATTGGCAGACACCCCAGCACCTACAAAAAGCATCAGTTTGCCGGTGCGGTGCGCGCGTAGCAACTCAGCGTTCATTTTACGCCCTCACAAGTTTTGAGATATTCGGCGAACTGATCGAGTGCTTTGCGGCGCATGGAAATAGCGTCCTTGGCCGGTCCCATCTCAGCGAAAGTTTGGGTGTGCCCGTTCGGGACGAAAACGCAGTCCCATTGAAAGTCAGTTGGACCGGCCGGTACAAGAGGCACAGTTCCCTCGATGGAGCCTTCGAACAGGTGAATCTGGCGCCCATCACAATACCCGAGCACTGTTTTTGCGGTCACTGCTGCATCTTCGAGACCCGCTACAAGCTTGACGAATCGCTCTGCCTCCAGCTTGTCCCAGAATATCTGGGTTAGGCCCGCAGGAAGTCCATTGAGACCGCTCAGGTAAAGCCCTGTGTGCTCGACGAAAAGCGGGCGACCTATAGCCTCAAATGCCTTGGTCAACTTGTCCCGCACTAAGCGGTGGACATCCTCGGTTTGCAGTTCTTCAATTTTCCGAGACACCGACACTACTTCCACTCCGATAGGGGAAAGAATTCGCTGCACCTCGTTGACCTTGTGCTGATTTCCGGACATGAAACGGATTTTCAATTTAGACCCTCTATGAATGAGTACCGCTTCGCGACGTCGAACTGTTCGGAAATATCACTGGCGGAGAGTCCCTCGGCCATCGCCGTCGCATGATCATCTGCGAGGCCTCGCTGATGAATCGCTGGGTTGTCCGAGCAAATTACAAAAGGAACCTGGTGGCGCCGAAACTCCAACAGAGGATGGGCCTCGTCGACAGGAACAGCTCCGGTGAGCCTGTTGCTGATTGGGCATACTTCGATGCAAATATCCTCTCGTGCCAGGAGATCTAGCAGGTGAGGATCCTTGCTAGCAGCTGTTCCATGGCCAATACGATCTGCGCCAAACAACTCCACGGCTGACCGAACGTTTTCCACGCGACCAGTTTCGCCCGCATGAATGGTGATCCCGAGTCCGAATCGATCCTTCGCCTTCCGAAATAGCGACGGTAATTCGGCTGGATACGCAATCTCCTCATCGCCCGCCAGATCTAGCCCCACCACATCATCCGGTTCACCGAGATCTTGGTAGGCCTGTAGAAGGGTAGCTAGGCCTACCAAACTGTAATCGCCGCGTGTCACCGTGAGGACCAAGCCGAGACGCATACCGAAGCCGTCGGATGCAGCTCTATAAGATTCTAAAAGGCGCTCCAAGGCTTGAGCGGGCGAGCAATTTTGCAGAGCTGCAAGATATAAAACGCTGCTTCGGAGTTCTACAAAGCGCACGTTGTTCTGCGCGAGGTTCGCGACGACAGCCAAGGAAAGGCGATCCAGGTTCTCGCGTCTTTTGGGGAAGAGCCGCAACACCTGCCAAGGGGTCAGGTATGACGCCAGCGACTGACACGGTGTGTGTCGCAACATGTCCCGCTCAATCAGGAAGCCAGACGGCAGCTCAGTTAATTCATCCGTAAAAATGTCTTGGATCGTCGATATCGGGATGGCTCCGTTCATGTGTACATGCAGTTCAGCACGATCGCGCTCGCTAGGTTCCAACACCAAGCTCTCGTGTGCAATCTCATGGCCATTGACCCCATTTGGCGTCGTTGCTAGATCCATCTGGCACTGATTCAAGCGCTATCCTTTGTCGTTGTAATGAGCCTAGTTTTACACCGCCCGACTGCGTTTCTGTTTACGATAATCTCAAAAGCCATCCTGTGTACCAGTTGGTCAGGTAGATCGTCTAGTGTCGCTGGCTCAACATTTTTTACGGCTACGGCTTGCAAAGGCGCCTACCGATTCATAGCACCATCGCAAGGTCATGTTGTAGGCTGCTTTTTTAAACAAGACAGCGATGACTAATTGGCCAGCTGTCTATGAAGTGAAATGGAGTAGTGATGTCTCGATTTGCATTTGGCAGCATTTTCACGACACTGGATGATGACGAGATCGAAGATCAGAAAGGCTACGGATTCTTCGATTGGCAGGCTCATGGCGCCGTAGGTTACGATGAAGAGTTGGCGACCTATTTCGCGAATTTGGACGGTAGCTGGGGAATTGGTACGGTATACCAAGAGCTTCCCACTATAGCCGACCTGCAGCGCCGACTGGTCGAAGCTTTTCAGGGGGTGGAACTTCCGTTCAACCGAGTAGGGCTTGAGCGGCTGGCTCAAGGTGTCGAAGACAGTCCAACGATCCTGACCTCATCCCAAGCCGCATCCAAAAGATCTTAAAGGAATAAGATGTCCATCGTTTTGTATCACCAAGCATGCCCAGACAAGTCCGCCGTTGATCAGGTTTTGAAACTTGCCGCATCTTTTTGCACTGACCTGAGGCTGGACGCGATTCCTGCCAGCAACGCGTTCTATAGCCTTTACCAGTGGGCGCTCGTACGTGAGGTCGAGTTGTACATCGAGCGAATCGGATACGCTAATGCCCCAGTCGAACTGCTCTTGGCTTTTGACGAATTGACGCGAGATGAGGTCGTTGGGTTTCTACTCTACCTTCCGGTGATGAGGCAGACCGACGCTTGCGGTGTTTGCTACATGGCTGTGAAGAGTACTCATCAAGGGCGTAGGATTGGGAAAAACCTGCTAGTCGCGATGCTTGATCGCTATCCTCATGCTGAATTGACTTGCTCAGTCTCAAATGTAGAGTTTTACGAGAGTATGGGGTTTAGCGTGGTTGGCACTCACAGCTCTCAAGTCGCGATGAGTACCAGCACACAAGAGGCTACTGAGGGAGAGATATTGCTCATAGATTCGAGATCGATCCTCGGATCACCTGAGGCGCGGAAACGTCAAATGGAACTGGAGCAGCGTTGGGGTAAAAAAGAGATGCGCTACGCCATACAGCAATTTGAACGCCATGTGTCCAAGCGGGTTCTTCAAGCCGATAATTTTGTGAAAGAACGGCTTGGGAGGTAGAAAGGGCTAAGCACGCCGGCAGGGACTACGGACCCGTCCAGTCGGATACCTGCCAATGCTTTCTAGCACTGGTTAAATGGCAAAGGGTAGTTGGTATTGACTGCTTATTAACACTACACTTTTATATCTTCGTGTCTTACGCCTCTAAGGTTGCAATCCATTAGGCCTTGATAAGGTCCGGAGTAGCCTGTTATCACGAAGTAACCCCTCAGCCTTATAAACCCTCGCTGCGAGCAAAAAAAACAGCTTCCTTCTACGTGGGATATGTGGACGTTAAACTGTGTGCCGGTGCATTTGAAAACTGAAGGACTTTCTCCTACCTCAAGTTCTTCAAAGCAATCCTCAAAAGCTACAAAGTAAGGGGCCGTACTTTCAGTTTCGCCTCGAAAACCGTTTTCATCCATCGTGAGGTCAAGGAACACGATGCCCTCATCGTTGCTAGCTATGAAATTTGAAAGCTTTTTGTAATCCGCAATGGAGGATATAACACCTTCGTATTTAGGCTTACCTCGCTTACAAAATTTTTCGCCTCTGATTCGATACCAAATGCTCTTTATGTAAGGTGTAGCTATTTTTCCGAAAATTCTACCGAAAGTACCGGCTATCACGCTAAAAATTTCCATATTTCCGCTCTTGAGCTTGTTTGAGTATCTTCTGTTGGCGCTGATTGAAAACTGACTCACGTGCTGACATGAAATTACTCCACGGCTAGAAAGTCCTCATTGGTTCGTCAATGGAGCGGATATGAAAGCAGTCATCGCAAAGTCGACACGTTCCAGGTCCAGCCGGTGGAACACTCAAGAGGACATAATCGCAGACTGGCTCGTCTGCACAGACAGTGCACACATCCAAACTTCCGGCTACCCGGATGGCCGCTTCCGTCATCGCAGCCTGCTTTGGGTCCCACTCACGCAGCGAAGCGAACCATTCCGGCGTGTGCGGACGAAGCAGCGGGCGAGGCTCCGGCTTAAGCAGCCCCTTACGCTCAAGCCAAGTAGTTGCTGCCCTAATGCGACGATCATGTAGCTGTGTCAAAAGCTCGTAAAGCTTTATCTTCAGAGCGAAATATTGGCGCGGATGCAATGCGTTCACGGTCACATAGCCCGCATGGTTCAGGACAAAACGGTTTTGACCTAACTTCTCGCTTGCCAGCAGCTCTTCACAATATCTCTGCTTGTGCTCCGCCGAGCTTTTGTATCCCTCCATGAAGGCGACGTGATACTGCCAAGCATTCCTTTCAAACTCATCCTTCCACAGTTCCAGATACCTTGAAGCTCTCAGAGCTTTTACTAGGTGATCATCTGCCTCCTGATGGTCCACTAGGTATGCATCAATGTCGTTGAGTGATTCAATCTCAGAGGACAGCATTCGGGCTTCCCGAAGCAAAGCATTGGTTGAATCCCGCATAACCTGCACGTGGTCAACATTTTCACGCCAGCCAGCCTCTTCTTCCGCATTGAGATCTCTCAGTACATTCGGAACCTCAAAAAGCGCCGCGCTATTCAGTAACTCCCCTGGATGGCAAAAGTCAGCATCCGGGACTAGGTTCGCCCCTGCCCTGTGATAAGCCTGCGCGACCAATCGCGAGCAGAACTGCCTCCGACCGGCCACAAAACCAGCCAATACACTCTTGGCGGCGCCGATCTTGGTGTATCGAGTACCAACCGCAGCTCTGGCGAAGGCGATAATAGAGTGCAGTTGATCAGTAGTCAGGGGCGCAACCGGACGAAGAACATGACCAGCGCAGCCTGGCTCAAGTATCAGACGGTCGAGATTGCGTGCATGTACACCGTCACCAGTAGAATCGATCACACTCGACTTCCCCACACAAATCATAGCGTGAGAGATGTCCGCACCAATGGCCTTACGGATCGTTTTGCTCATGGGGTCGGGCGTGGTTGTCAGGATAATATCGCCGAGCTGGATGACGTCGGAGACGAACACCCGCGGCCTCAGTTCCAGTTCATTCATCTCGCCTTCCATATTGAATATTGCTCCTGTGCAGGTACTGAACGATGGATATTGGTGACCGATCCAAAATGTTCAAAACTGAATAGGTATTCAAGCAGGTAGATGCCGAGCTGTCCCGATGATGGTTAGAGATTTCGCTCCTCGGGTCATCGCGACGTACAAATCCTTCGCATCAAGCGAGTCGGCATCAAGAATGACGGCGTGATCATACTCAAGGCCCTTGACCAGCAATGTGGTTCCAATCAGCTTACGATGGCTGATCGGCCGCCCCGAGTGCCTCATCTCGCGCTGGTAAAGAATACCAGCGTCCACGAGCGTCGTAGCTTGGCCATCAACATGAATTTTGAGCACGTTCAAGAAACGATAGAGTAAGTCACGGCGATAGGCTGATGTTTCAGGGTTGCTCTTCAAGGTTTGGAAGAATGCCTTGAGATAGCTGCTCGACGGGTCAGACAAATAGTCATTCGCGGCTTGGAGCACCAGTGGGTACCTCGTTGTCTTGCGAAGGTTGGTAACCTCACCCCGCTTGGTGCCTGCCGTTAGCGTGCGAGTTACACCTGTGAAGCACTTCGTTGCGAACTTCAGGGCGAGGAGAAAGCCCGCCTGAGCGGTCTTTGCAGCCGCAAGCTTTTTGATGAACGAATGCAGATCCTTCCCTTCGATTTCCTCGATTGAGGAAAAGCGGCCCGCCAAGCGGTTGGCCAAACGGTGAGTTTTGTTCTTGGACTGTTGATCACCGCCATGGAGTGCAATGACGCTCTCATCATGATTTAACAGGCCACAAAGCGCCGTGAACTGTTTAGCGGCGAGATAGTCAGGCTGGGTGTAGGCGCGAATTACGCTCGGTGGAAGATGGGCTGACAGATCAATCTTTTGGCCTAGCTCGATCTTTCGCCTCGCACCTTTGAGCCATTCGCCCAGTTCCGGACTCTTCGCGTTGACCCACCGCCAGGGGATCTCCAGCTGTCCCAAGCAATCAAATTTGGGATAGACGCTGGCTTCCCAATCAACGAGCTTGCCATCGTCAAAATCAAATATGGCTTGGAGGGGGTCTCCCAAGAGTCGGCTTGGGAGAAACTCTGCCAGGTTGCAGACCAGATCATGCTGCACGTCTGAGCAGTCCTGGTACTCGTCGACGTAGAGACCTATATAGCTGGAAGACACGGCCTCACGAATGAATCTCTTCCCGAGCAAACGGGAGCAGCACTCATACAACTTATTCCACTGCTTGCTGGTCGGGTTTTCAATTTTCCACCCAGATGCCTTCGGGTACGCCAGACAGAGTCGAAGTGCCCAGCTAGCGATCGTATCGACCTGGAACTGGGAAGCGCGAACGCCCAAGTCCACCATTTTGGTTTTTATGGAATTCACGCCGGCAAAAGTGTGCGTCAGGATAAGCTGCCGGCCACCGGAAGCTC
This sequence comes from Pseudomonas sp. MYb193, assembly GCF_002966775.1. NCBI lineage: Bacteria > Pseudomonadati > Pseudomonadota > Gammaproteobacteria > Pseudomonadales > Pseudomonadaceae > Pseudomonas > Pseudomonas sp. MYb193. Next base: position 6,171,830 of record NZ_CP023269.1, read on the forward strand.
GCACCGCCATTGCGATGAGATGAGTCTTTCCAAACCCCGCTGGCGCGATTACATAGCCCTTGGAGGTACAGTCGTTGAGCTTGATTGCGAGGTCTTCAGACACGCTTGGCCCACTCCCAAAGCCTTCCCAACTCTACGGCGAGATTTGTTTTACCGAACACGGCATCGTTGAAAGCGGCGCTCACTGCCTTGAACCACAGGTCGCCTCTAGTGGTGTCCTTGAACCACCCCGCGCTCTTTGCTGCAGCACCGATTGCAGTACGTAGCTTGGGACTATCCCGCCATTCGCTGATGTCAGGGTCCAACACGTCCTGATACCGCGATCGCACTTGATCGTATACCGAGTAGAAGAGCTCGACTTGGGCAAGCGTCAAACTGGCAAGTACGGAAGCCCAGGGAAGATCTGCAAAAGCCCGTTCCTCAAGCGAAAGTTTATCGCTCCAGACGTAGGTAGGAATTCCTAACGCCACAAGCCCTGCAGCATCATCGGCTGAGAACTGCTTCTCGGCATCGCCATCAGCTAGCACCGACACGTCATAGCCAAGCTTTTTGAAGGCGATGGCCATGCCCTTCACTTTGCTGGCTCCCTTGGCGTCCAGCAACGCCACACCGTGATACGACAATGGGTCTTGCCCATTCTCGAGCTGGTGATCGTCAAAGCCCCTTATGAAACCTACCTCGGTAGCGCCTTCACACACGACGACCTTTTTGGCCAAGAATGCTTCAGCGCTGGAGCGAATCTTCCCCTGAACCTCATGCTCTTCGAGGCCCTTCTCGGCAGCAGAGACGATCGTCACGACCCCGCCCTTGCTGTGGACGATATGAAGGTCCTGCACCGTGAGTTCGCGAAGCACCATCGGCGAATGAGTGGTTAGGAAATACTGCCCACGCTTGTCCTCCCTGATGTGCTTGATAAGGCGCGTAATGCGATGGGGCTCGAGGCCGAACTCCAACTCATCGAACAACGTGATATGGCCTTCCTCCAGACCCGCTTTCTGGATCCCACACTGAAGCATTCGGCGAGATCCCAGACCTAACTGGCGTAACGGGATTTCGCCGTCATGCAGGGAAAGACCGCCAACTTTCAGGTTGATGGACGCCAAGTCGAGATGGGCCTTATAGGCATCAAGTACAGGAACACCCAAGAGCTTCGCAATCTCTTGTGATTTGGTTGCTGCATTGTCGAAGTTTGTCAGGGTGACAGCCCGGTCGACATCGAGCGAACTCCTCGCAGTCCTCGATGCATTGGCCAATAGCTCGCTCAAGCTCTGCGCCGCGGTCAGCTTGGCAAGAGCAGTTCCGTTTGCCCAGGAGAGCTCTCGTTCACTAAATACTCCGATGAGGCCCACGCCGACTTTGTTTCTGTCTGCCTGCTTGAACGGCACTCCGTCAGGATTGCGATCGCACACGACTGCCCACTTCGGCTCCAGATCCTTTTCGACGGTTAGCCGGGCGGTCAATACGCTCTCAAAATGATCATCTGGCTCGTCATGAAGCTTCTGAGCTGCAGCATCCCAGCCCCGTAGGTGAAGCCCGTACTTATTGAGTGCACAGAAGTCAGCTGCCAAATGCCCGATTGTGATCTCAATGACAATGGGATCAGCGATCTTGCATTGGTAAAAATCTGAGTCGCTGAGAGCCAGATTCCACTGGGGATGGAACGTGTACCGGATGGCTTCCAGGATTGTGGATTTTGAGGAGTCGCCCTTGCCTATAAGGCAAAAAATGTCGGCTGTTGGCACGTTCCAATCAAGCGCTTTCACCCCTCGAAAGTTCTTGATCACGATCTTTCTAATTTTCACCGACCGGTATCCTCTGAACGTCATCTATGAGTAAGGCGAAATCCGTTTGTAGCGCCTCACCTAGCTCTCAAGGAGCGCAGCGGGAGTGGCCATTCGCCTTACCATCATAGATACATCCAGCGAGCCGGGGAACTGGTCGTACGAATCCGTCAGAAATCGCATTATCCCGCAGGCTTAGGGGATACCCACGGGAGAGGAATCACATCGAATGCTGATCATCCTCGGTTCAGTAATCTGACAGCTGTCATCTTTGCCCTTTGCTGCTCTCTGACCACAGTCTGCTGATCTGTTCGCGTCTGGATTTGGGTATAGAGCTGAGCCCGCTCGTTGTCGCGGCCTACATCCGTAAGCTATGCAATTTGGTCCGCACATCCGTGTCCAAAGCGAAATGTGAGCGATGGAATGCGAAAATTTCCGTATCGAAGCGAAGGATGCGAAAGACCAGAACTGTTGGCGCTGATACGATTTTGACCCAGGCTGCTGAATTTGACTGAACCATACATACCCTTTTAAATCCCGCGCGAGGTCTTCGTTTGATGAGTCTTCGGGTGGGTCAACGAAGTCCTGCAGACTGGGTCAAAATCGTATCAGCGCCAACATACCTGGGCGGCAGATCCGTGCTTTTTCATCGAACAGTTCGTCAATTGTTGCCCTGATCTACCGGTACTCCGTCCACGGTCAGTGTCAGGAGTACAGGCCATCTCGAACCGTTCGTGATATCCCACACATAGAAGTGTCTACCAGGGGCACCCATAATTTGCGAATTATCCTCGACTTGGCGTTGCGCTTGCTCATCCGGCGCGATTACCTCGACGGCATATCGCGGCCGGCCAGTATCAAGGTCATACGGTCCTGCCTGTCGGCGAAACCGATCACCAGGAGACAGGGTGATTTTGTGCAGGTTCTTTTCACTGCCCGTGCCATTTCCTAGTTCAAGTGACCTTCGCAATCGAACGTGTAGTGTGTGAGAATCGACGTACCCACCGCTTCAATTCTTTTATCTATATCTAAACGTGCAATCCGCTCACACTCATCACGACCTCGGATATCGAGATACAGCGGTCCGAAGCGCTCGCAGTCGAACAGCGCGGTGCATTCATATGTGGTCAACGTGGTGCGAAGACTCTTAGTTTTCTCATCGAAGACCGCTTGTCGCTGGTAACTATCAAACGCGACAACGCCTCCTGCCACTACAGTAATCACTCCCACAGCAAGCAAAGTAATCTTCGCATGTCGGAGTTTTATTTCCTTGGTCACTTCCGCCCACCTTTGTTGAATTGCCTGCGCCATCCTTCACTCTGGCTGAATAACCAAGCGTTGGCTGCATTTTTCCTATGCGCTTCGTAGCTGCAGATGAACTCTGCGCATCACTTCATGAAGAACAACGCTTTCATCGCCGTAATGAGGGCCGTTTTTTAAGCGAGTTGCTATACCTCGGGATGACTCGCCTAGTGACCGATACCAATCGTCTTGGGCCCCAACGTAGACCGCTGGCCTACCTTCGAACTGATCGCCAGTGATGTCGATCACGATGCCTTCGCACTCCAACCAGGCATGACCGGATCCACAGACCCATTCAGCATGCACCCCCGATTCGTTTAAGTACTGACCCAGTAGCTCTGAAATAACCCCACAGCAGCATAAAGGAAACATCTGCATATGAACCGGTAGCGTTCCATCGCGCTTTTGCACATCAAGCGCTTCGCGAAATGCACGGGCGACATTCAACAAGTCCATGTTCTCATTCCATTGTGTTTCGATGGTTGGCTGATGACCTTTAGCCCAGGCTCTCTCGAAGCGGCTTTTTGACGGAGTGGCGACACCACCAAGGTTTCGCCTCTCGCTTCGCTCGCTCCCAGTCGTGTTTGAGTAAGAATGCCAGTCGCCTGGAAAGCTCAGGGAGGCGCTTCGCAGGTTCTTTGCAGTCAGCAAGCTCTTCAATGCACCTGAGGATGGCGACATCCTCAGGATCGTGCGGATTCAGCAGTAACTCAACTACCATCCGCAGTTCGGTTAGCGATGATTTTCTAACCTCGATGTCTGGATCAATCGCTGCCTTGTGCACCTTGATCGCATTGAGCCTAATCTGCTCTCGCCATTTAGCGCGCTCTTGGGTGACATTCTCGATTTGGATCTTCCGCTCTGAGTTCACGAGACTGACATAGCCTCCGACTAGAGCGGCCACTACTGCGGATGTTAGAAATGTCTCAAGCATCAACGCACCTTTCCGTTCTATTTGCGCTATGGCGAAATACTAATTAAGTAGCCCTGTTATGTCTGACGTCCACCAGCGTTCATGATGCCTTTCCAAACCTCGTTGTCGATCTCCATCTGGTCCAGAAACGCTCTCTCAGCCGAACTTGGCAATTTGTACAGAATAACATCAGTAACATCTTTGATCTCCGCAACACTCCGCTCAGTGCTTACATACGCCTCAACTAATTGCTCCAGGTGAGCCGTAGTCGATTCGAACTTCTTGCTTTGGTCGGCACTAATTTCGTGAAGAACTACCATGGTCTTAATGAGTGACGAAATTCCGGTCTTGACTTGGGATACGTTGAAGAGTATTCAGTCGCAAGAATGCATATCACTCCCAAGATACCAGCAATGAGTCCTAGCAAAACTTCAACCATGGGATTCTCCTGTCAATCATCGTGAGGCCATTCTCCCCGCGAACTGGAAGCTCGGATACAGAATTTCTGTGCTAAATGCGAATGCAAGGGGGTAGGTCTTGAATGCAGAAATCCACATCAGTGATTCTCACTGGCTAACAGTGTCGTGGGGGAAAATGGCATTTGACATTGATAGTGCTCAATCTGCGCCTGTCGATGGTGTACTCATACTCCCGCAAATAGATGCTGTGAGCTGATGGGCCGGCGATTATTGAATTCGCAGTTCCAGTTGTTTCCAAGATCACACCGCCTCTGCCTTCAGCGTTCAACCCACTGGCAAACATCTCTGCTACGCTCTCTTTATCACTCCAAGCAGTACCAATTCTCCCGAGTTCGAATCTATCTAAATTTTCTCCACGATAGAGGAGCAGCTCAGATCCGTTGTATCGAGGTAACCACTTCCAGAGCATGTTCATCAACAGGTCATCTTCATCAACAAGTGCTCGGATGTGGTGGTGTCCGACATGCCATTGGGTATGAAACCGATCTAGAAGCACAGCGTTTTTAGGCACACAAGAGGCCATATCCCTGATGAAAGTACGCCACTCATTTCTATGTCTAGCGACATCGGGCCCGTTCAGGAGCGGCCCGTATTCATTGCCATTGAGAATATGGCTCAAGAGGGGCGGGTAATCTGCTAGCCCAATGTCAATCTCTGACGAGTTTTTTCGCCATTTTAACACGCTCAAATCGATGTCAATGCACGAAGGGGCATTGTCAGCTTTCAACATCTTCTTCATAGCTTTTCCCCCTCAAAGAGCGTCGCTGACTTTGGCAGCACATTCACTGACACGATCAGCAATAGATTCGAGGGCCGCGTAAGCATTCTCGGGTGTTCCATAGGATGACGCCATCAGCTCAAAAGCAGGTCCGTTGAGACCTGCGTTGGTCAACCGGTCAAAGCGGTATTCGTTATTGCGAACTGTCATGGCGAAGGCGACGTAGTTGCTGAACTGGAGGGAGGCGTAGGCCTTTCCATTCGACTTAACTGCTCCATCGATTTGTACCGGGGTTCCTGTTAATCCATCGACTTCAGCCTGCATACATGCAAGGACACGAGAGATATCGGCTTTAGGCCGCTTAAACGTGATGGACTTTACGACAGGGTATCCATCCTTTCCCGTACCGGTGATAACACCCTGTTTAGACGCTAGCTCCTGCGAAACGGTTTTTGTACCGCAACCAGCTATAGCCGTACAGATTAAAGCTCCGATAGTTACCAGCTTCCCATTCATAGAATTTACCCCTTCTTCCCTTAACTGATGATGCTCCTCATGATCCGTGCAAGGCCAAGGCCCGAATACCGCTGCAAGAACCTCCTGCTTGATAATTTGAAGCTCCATGTGTATTCCAATCAACTGAGCACTCATATCTTATCCGTGGGTAGTTAGAAGGCCATTAACGGATTCGGAAATCGCATCCTGAACTTGGCAAAGCCGCCACGGGGCAGGCTTGAGGGTGCAGCGATTTTTCCTACCTGTTGTCGGTTACACCTGAAGCTACCAACAGGTTTGCGTCAGCGATACTTATCACTGCTCGAGCTGCGCCAAGGCTCCAAACGGGACCATCGGGATGTCCGCCTTCAATTGTTATATCCGAGAATTTCTTTGGGCAAAACGACACCTCGTCGATCTTGATAATCCCCGCATTCTTGTAGATCGTCACAGTGCTTACCATTAATCTTACCTCAGTTATCGGACACGAACGTAATGCCCCTCTACGACCGCAACTCCGCAGGTGCGAGGCGAGGATTCAGCCAGCGACTTTTGTCAATTACAGGGGATGGAAATGCTCCCTCCCCCTTGGCCTAAACGATTAAGTCATCTTTTCTTCTTTTTTAGCTCGGCTATACGAGTCTTTTTCGCGCTACTGGCCTCATTATCCAGCTCGTTTTTCTGGTCTTCAGTGATCAAATCGAAATCTTGCAGCGCAAGTAGATAGCCCCAGGCTAAGTCATACGAGCCTTCTGCGCTCTCGATGTCTACTGCTACTTGGATTGATTTGATGCGTTGGCGAGCTTTGTCTTCCGCATTATTCATGTCTAGTCCTTTTTTCCGTGAGTTCAATTTTTTTATCGCGTCCGGTCAGCTTCATTCCCGGTCGCTGGTTAACCAGCTGGAGCTGCTGTTTGTCGAACGTATTCAGCTCAAAGCGTAGTGTTCCATAATTCCATTCGTTCTTTACATGCGTTGAAATCATCGACCAGATACTTTTTGTCATCTGGAAGCACAACGATTCCGCTTTGATTGTATTGCTGTGTCTGATAAATCAGATCTATCTGTTCCTTGCTTGCTTGGCTGACCTTTACTTTACTCACAATTTTAAGTAATTCGCTCGGCACAAAAGCAGGTGTCGGGTAACACTCATCGCGATAAGGTGTGCCCGTCAGGTGCTCATATTCTTCAATAGCTTCAAGATAAATACTGTTCATAAAGCCTTCCTTCTAATAAAAATTCTTAAGGTGCCATTCATATAGGCTAATACCCAAGGAAGCACCATTGATGTGCAGCGATTTCTTTCCTATATTTCGGCGTCAATGGCGCCGGTACGCGGAGGGCTATTTCGGCCAGACTCCATCAAAGCCTCGAATTGCTCATGCGCAAGGTCGCAGAGCGCTTCGTAGGCCCTGACGACAACTGCATGTTGACCCTCTGCGACATTTATGACTGTTTCAAGCGGGATAGCTTCCCTGGATCCAAAACTCCAGCCTCGGCCTCCAGCACTCTCCGTCACGGAGATGAGCGCCGTAAGCCCCATTCCAATGTTGCGAGGGTGGCCATGTTCACGTTGATTACGGTAATCGTCCGTGTCTTCTGAGATTGAGCCTCTACCCAAATCACCCAGGACTGGGGCCAATCGCCGCCAATTCGCCCAAGGCTGGCCAATCCTCGACGCAATGCTCATTGACAGATGGCCGGAGCCATTCCATTGCAGATCAGACCGGGTGCTTGAAAGGTGATAATTTGCATGACCACAGCCCGTTGCAGCCGCAAACATCATGCGGCCCCGCAAGGCTTGCGGTGCGCCCAGTGTTAGTGCAGATAAGGGCGCAATGTGCTCGACAAGCAGGCTCAGCTGTTCATCCTGATCGCAGGCTTCGTATATCGGCTCCCAGGCCGCGAGCATATTGATCCAGCGCCGGAAGTCATTCGTGCTGTTAGACAGTTCCCGGAGAGTGTCTGAGGCAGTCTGATGAAACATCATCATCGGGAATGCAGGCATCGTCACGCCATCAGCTAGGTCAGGGCTCGAAACGATGGTGGCAACCCGCTTTTTCTGGTAGTTCCGGCGGAACTCCGCGTATAACTCGACTGCGCGAGCATCTTCCATGGTTTTTTCCCTTAGCTGCTGCAGCCTGTCACTTACCTTGAATGTGACCGAACGCGAGAAAACGCTGAAGAGCTTCTAGCGATGATTCTCGTACCCGGCTCATCGGGCAGATTGATGCCTGCATCAACCAGCCGGTTCACGAAAGCCCTATCCCAAACCACTCGATTATCATACTTTACTTGCTCAGACGCAGAGCTTTAGCAGCGTTGATCTCCTCGGCAAGCTTATCTCCTTCAGTCCTGCTGATCCTCGACCTTTTTTCGTCCAACTCGGCAAAAGTGACGTGAGCGAGGGCGTTGGCAGTGCATTGCCCTTAGGGTATAGCTGAGTCGCGCAGCTTCGGCGTCAGAACTATCGCGCCGCCGATCACTTCAATGGTTAGTACGTCGTCGATGCTCAATCCTAAACTGGCGAGTAGGTCCGGCGGTATGTCAATGATGACGTCGCCACTTCCATCCGCAGGATCTTGGCATTTCACTGTCCAGCGTTGGGCTTCGGTCATGACGTTACTTGCACCTTGGTCTGGCTGGCATGACTCATTATGCTCCCGTAGCAAGGCATTGATCTAATCCCTCATAGTCTGAACGTGGTTAACATCTTCACGCCAATGAGCCTCCTCTTCTGCATTGAGATGCGGATCGGCCTGTTTTGCTTTTAGACCAACCTAAGAGAGCTAAACTGGAGATCTGCGGGGCAAGAGCTGCTGCGCGATGTATCAGAGGGCCTCAATATGACCATGCCAAATGAACGTACCCGGGCTGTCATCCAAACGGGAGAGTTTCTCCTCGAGCTATCTCGAGATTCCTCGTTACCAGAACGAATACGCCGTGAAGCCAAATCTCTCCTGCGCCACTATCCAAATCCGTTTCAGATGCTGCTGGCGGGTCGGATCGAAGAGGCGTCAGATCCTGACGTGTCCCCAATGGGTCCGGTTTTCAGCTCTTCCACCGAAAGCAGCTATCACTCCCCGATCACTTACGCTACAGACGCGAAAGTCCCCAGATGAACGATTGGGATAGAGCTATCGGAGCCCTGGCCGCTGCTCGAAAAGTCGTGTTTTTCACCGGCGCCGGCGTCTCTGCTGCAAGTGGGATTCCAACATTTCGCGACAAGCTCACAGGCTTTTGGGAGAAGCACGACCCTGAAAAGTTGGAAACAGCACGAGCTTTTCGAGAAGACCCTCAACTGGTCTGGGGGTGGTACCTGTGGCGGCGTTCCCAAGCTCGCCAAGCCCAACCAAACGCCGCTCATCTTTCGATTAGCCGACTGGCGAGCACCGGCATACAGGTCTCGGTTATAACTCAGAATATTGATGACCTGCACGAGCGCGCGGGATCTCAGAACGTCGTGCATTTGCACGGCAGCTTGATCACTCCGATCTGCTTTGCCTGCAAGCGTCCGGCGGAACTCACAACTGATCAATTCCAGGTTTCTGCAGAAGGACAATGGGTAGAGCCTCCACGGTGTACCCGGTGCAATGGGAAACTCCGACCCGGAGTTGTGTGGTTTGGAGAGGATCTGCCTTCAGGATCTTGGAAAGCCGCATTGGCTGACGTCAAAAATTGCGACGTTCTGATCTCCGTCGGGACTTCAGGAATCGTCAGGCCTGCGGCGGACATTCCTGAAATCGCGTCGACATCTGGCGCGACGGTCATCCACGTCAACATTGCAGACGTTTGCCTAGGGGCTCCAAACGAGCTGATGCTCATGGGCTCGGCCGAACAAGTGTTGCCTGCGCTGTTGCAGGCCACACCCTCTTCATAGGACTGACAATGTCTTGGGAGGACAACGCGACCGCTTTCGTAGCGCTTACTTTCCAGGCCCTCTGGGTTTAGGTGAACCTTTGGACTCTGATAGCAGTCGGCTGTACGCATCCTCTAAGCCTTCCCGAGTTTGCGCGGGCAACGCTGGTTTCTTCTCTCGCTTGGGCTTCGAAGGGAGATTGGACGGTGAACCCGGTGGATGGAGCAGCTCGAAAGTCTTGCGCTCCTCGGCTGTAAGGGATGAAACAAAAATCTTCTCGCTCACCCGTAAAGCACGATCGTCCTTGGCAAAGCTCAAGACGTTTGATGGCATCGGCACCGGGAACGGGCAACGAAGGTCTGGCCTGCCCCCGGTTTTGCTCTTATGAACGCTGAGGCGAATTAGCTCCTCGACGTCGTCCCTACTGCTGGAGTAAGCGGCTGAAAGGTATGCCTTGTTGACGTCCTCCAAAGTAATCGTATGGCGACGGGCTGCACGGGCCTCAAGATACGCCACCTTGATCAGTTGAACCGCCAGACGCTTTATACCGAACGTCCAGCGATACAGCTCATGTACCAGGGCACTGGGATCTGCAGATACGCGCCCCCCGCTCACGCGTATGCATTCTAGAACATACTCCTTCCAGGCCTTCGAGTCAGGATGGTCCGGTAGCATCACACGGGGTTCAGAGAGAAGCCGTTGCTTGTCCTCACTGTTCCTTGTCAGCAATTTGTGACCCAGGCTGTAGTTGGCTACATAGATCATCGGAACCCCAAGCCCGGCCATGGTTAGGAGAATATCCGTAACGCGGGCCCCCCCTTGGCCAGTGCTCTGATGCTGCATCTCTTCGAGCATCATTAGTGATACACCATCACGATTAACCCTACGCCGGCACTCCGTCAGTAGCTTTGATGTATTCGCTCTAACTCCTGTCGCGTCGCCACCGAGGAAATCTTCCAACAGCTGTCTGCCGCCAGCTTTACCCCTCGCGCTGGCGTACCAGTACGAGATTAATATATGAGGTTCGTGGTAATGAGCGGATGCATATGGTGCAGGTCCAGGCATCACCTTCATCAGCGCACTGATAGTTTGGCTCTTCCCAACCCCTGCAAGGCCGGTGAGGCAGATAGGAAAGGCCTCGTTCTCAGGGGGGTGATACAGCCGACGCTGATATTGCTGGTCCGTGGAGAAACTCTCAGCCGAAAAGCTGCGCGCACGATCAACGCTGTCTTTGATGAAGTCCAAAGAAAACTGGTTGGGAAGGAAAATCGTCTTCAGTACCTCTGACAAACGCTCAGCGGCCAATCCAGGACTCAACTCTTCAAGCCCGGTCACCGGATCAGGTTGCACTGTAATCAAACTCCGGATATCAGCCAGCGTGTCCAGCCCGTCAAAGCGCGCAGAAAAGATGTTAGTCATTGCGTTTCCCCATCAACCGCTTCTGGTCGGCGGCATCACGTTCAGACGCTCCTCCCTTCGCAGGACGCCCAAGCTTGCGGGTACCACTGTCCCAGGCTTTGCCTGTAGCGTGAAGAAATTGGGCATTGCGATCCTGAAGGATTGCGGGCTGCTCTTCACGAAGCTGCGCATTGCCACGCAGCCGATTCTCATTGAGCACCTGAAGATCCGACAGCGAAATGTCGACACTGCTGGGATGGACGCTCGCCGGCTTTACAAAGTCCAACTCGTACAAAACGCCTTCTAATTCGATCCAGATATGTCTAACACACATGGTCATCACATAAGCTGTGACCGGTATCTGGCCATTGAGCGCAATGCGGTCAAAAACCGAGGTATCAATCAGCTTCGATGAATTGTACTTACGACCATAAAAATAAACCCCACTCCTTTTGATGTGCGCCGGATGAGGTGTCAGGAATTCTCTCACGGCGTAGTCAAAAGTTACCTCCGTGCCGGAATCGTAACCAAGATCACTGTAGAACTTGTAAATGTTATGTGGGGTGGGGCTGAAGCCCACATCTAGCATCTCAGGTGTCATCTTCCCTTCAGCATCTGAAGCATGGTTATCGTAAATAGCTTGTAGAATATGCCGCTTGCATATCTCCACAAAGTTGAGCGAGCTATGAAAGTGTGTTGGCTGATCATTGTCGGACTTAGTCCGAGGATGTGACGATTCAACCGTGGCTTTCGACTGACCCGAGTGGGTAGGAGTCAGCTCAAGTCTGGATAACCAACTCATCATTTCGTCACGGGCCACTGCTTCTGAACGAGTCGGTACGCCCATGGTAGAGCCTGGCCCACGGTCGAAGACGATGTTTTGCGGCAGACCGTAAGTAGGCCAGTCTTCTTTTCTGATAGTCAGGCCGAACAACGACGCAAATTTGACCTTGCTTATGGCCATCGAGAACAGGGCCATGCGGTAAGCTTCCATGGTTTCTTTGTTTTCGGAGAAACCCAAGGCGACGACGGCACCAGACTGGCCACATACCCCTCGAACTATACAGGCCGAATCCATAGCGGATCCTTCGAGCAAGCCAGATATCTTGCCTTTGGGGTTGTAGCCGTCAAACTCAACAACTTGGTTTACATTGACCAAGTCATGGGAAAAGCTCCCAACAAACCCGGACTTAGCTCGAGCCCCACTGGTACCTCTACGTGCTTTCCTATACGCCTTCGTACTTATCGCCTGACCAAGGTAGTAATCGTACTGTCCTTTTGTGGGGAAAGGCTTACCTTCGGGATGATAGAACTTCTTATTTCCTGTCGATGTTGTAAAAGGAACACAACCGAACTCACCCACCAGCACGGCACCAAAGATTTCAGCGTCAGATTTAGTTTTATCGTTGTATTTGATAAACCCGTCCAGGATAGAAGCCTGCATTTGGGCCGTAGCAGGAGATCGGGATTTACGTCCTGACTTTGGCGGCCTTCCCAACATTTGCCCGTCTGCGGTCTGTTCCCTTTTGCCTCTGCCGCAGCGGTCGAACTTTGGCATAAGCGCCCACTTCGAGCGGCCGAATACCAGATAGCTAAAAAACCAAAACCTCAACCGGGCTGCATTCTGAGAAGGTGACTGATTGGCAGCATGAGCGTTGATGATCGATTCGGGATTGTCGTTAGAGAGGATCTCTTCAGCATGGCCTACCAATTCCGCTATGGCGAGGTAACGCTTGTTAACCATTTCATCGTAGCTTTTCGTTGCCCTTACCCGATCTTTTTCCAATTGATCCACTGAAATGCCACGGATGGCCATTAACCAAGGAGGTGTGGCGTCGCTACCGCATTCCACAAGATCACCATTGGTCAGAGCTAGATCAAATTCAGGCCGGGAAAACGTTAGCAAACTTGCAGTCGTGCCCTCTTCATCAAAAAATACAAGGCGTGCCCTGTTTACCCTGCCGTCACCTGCAAGGAAATAGTATTCGACATCCTTCGTCAGCCCTTTGAATCCTTCAGGTGCTCTCAGCTTAGAACCAGTGATCATTCGGATAGCCCGGCAAAAAGTGAGCTATAGACCTGCAGAACATCCGGCGCATCCGTCATCAATGGATGATCGATAAGGATCGGGTCAAACAAACTGACCGGTAGTTTGCGCTCCCATATGTCTTTGTAGATCTTCGTCAGAAACAGATCACGCCGCCCCCACCGCTGTCCGTACATCAACGCAACGGACGCTACTGGTCTCCCTTGAGTGACACAGTCTTCGATGTCGTGTGAGAAATCCTCGAGAAGATTTGATTCGAGGCTGATCTCGCGATCATGGTAGCCATACAGAAGATCCAAGTTGGCCACTAGGACTGGATCCAGCAGATCCCTGGAAACCCTCACAGTCCTGATGCCTGCACTGTGGTAGTAAATTTCTTCCAAGGCGTGCCGTAAGCGAGCTTTCTCGCGGTTTTCTTTCTGTTTCGCCAAGCTCTTCAAACTTCCCCGAGCGACCTCATCAAAATCCATCGCATTCAACTTTACTGTCCAGTTCACGGCATAGGGGTCCGAGCCTTGCGGCTGGATATAGAGAAGCAGATCGCCCAAATAGGGGTGGGGAACCCTCTGGCGCTCACCATCATCGTAGGTCACGACAGCTGTAGCGTGTTTGAGACCGATTTCCTCTGCAACCAATGATGTTCCCTTCACTGGCAGAAGTTTCAGCCCAGCAGCTAAGGGGTTTCCTTGAAGTGGATGAACTTGTGGAATGGGGCTGAGCATTTTCTGCTCATGCAACTCGAACACGTCGGGATTATAAAGAGCCAGTTGTGCGAAGATTCTTTCAGGGGTAGAAAGAAGATGCAGTGCTCGTCCAAGCTTCCTGCTATTAAGGCGGCATATACGAGAGCCCTTGGGTGCTTCACCAGGGACCGCATAAATTCCGGATAAGTAATTATCTCCCCATTTGAAACGGCCTTGTCGGCCTATTATGCGGAGTAACGATTTTTTTAGATCCACTTATGTTATCTACCATCCATTCAATCCTTAGCAGGTGACGCATAACAATCCACCTACATCGGTTGAATAAGCCATCCAATAGCGCGGGCACGGCGATAGCTACACCACGCGCAGTATACTTTTCTGGAGACGAGCGGAGCCGTGCAGGGCTTGACGCCCTACGCGAGGGGATAGACAATGGATTCGTCAGGAGTCGAAAGCTGACTTATCCTCAAAGGCCCAAGGTCACACTTGGGCCTTTGTCTATCTGGCTCCTGGGTTTTCTATCCAGATTCCATGTTGTTTTTCCTCAAGCTTCAGTAATAGTCACTCAAACTATCTCGTTTGAGATAGCTGCACTTTGATAGCAACCTCTACGTTAATTAGGCAGAATTTGCATCGATCGTTTGTAATGCATCTTCAGTTTCAGTACTGCCTTTAGTAAACGTCACTTAATGATGCATAGTACCGCCGAAAAATGTCGGTTGACAACTGGAATAAAACAGCTAAGTTGCGCCTCCGCCGGCGCTTTTTTACTGACTTCCCAGTGTTTTCGGTGCTTGGAGCGCCAAAAACCGGCATGCATAGATGACCCGGTAATTAAAAAAATTTGGTAAATCCCCCCAGTTATGGGACCTACGATTCGTGAATAATCGTCTACCTGTTTAGGCGAAATTGATCCGTAGCACGAGTAGCCGGCCGCTAAACTCATTTCCTCTGTTTCCGCTCGGAGGCCACATGAACGTCACTTCTGGTCAGGAATGGGTGAGAGGGCAATTCCCTCGGCTGGACTGGCTACCCGACGAAACGCTATTCAGCCTATGCAGTCGACAGCATCTTGTAATGGGTAACCTAGACCCTGCGACTACATCGACTGCCGTGCTGGGCCTATCTGAGAAATTTATAAAGCATGATATTCCTTGCGGCATAGCAGCTTTAGAACAGAATGGATTTCATTATTGGGGAAGCGCGGAGTCGATTCTCCTACATCACACAATATTCTCAGTGTTTGTACCGTTCCAAAATAAAATCAAAATTGAAGATGCAATAATAACTATAAAAGGCGATCGAATTGATTCACTTAAATATCGACTTGGCTTGGTATCAAGTGGTTTTGGCGCTGAACACCCGTTGAAAGCATGTCCATATTGTATGCGCGAGGATGTGGACGCCCATGGTATAGCTTACTGGCACCTCACACATCAATACCCAGGTGTGTTGATCTGTCCACGCCACCAAGCTTGGCTCATGGTATCCACCAAAAGTAGGCGGTGGTCAGGTAGGTTTGAATGGTCGCTACCTACCAAGGACTGCTTGATCCAACAGGCCTCCTCACAGAAGCTGTGGTTACGCCCGGCTTTCCTGAACTTGGCAAACAATGTCATCGATCTTGCGGTCATCGGCAGAGTAATGTCCCTCGAGTCCTGCACCGTCGCTGCGACCTATCGAAAAGCTGTGCTCCAAGGGGGTGGATCTGCATCGCTGCTTGATCGCATAGAGCCGCTTCGCCGCTTTCATCTGTTTGAATCATTGCCGGAAGATGAGAAAAGCACTGAGTCATTTATGAACCAGCTTATCCGTACCCCCCGCAGAAGCATTCATCCTTTGAAGCATCTGCTACTGATTGATTGGCTATTTGATGACCTGCGCTCGTTCCTGAAGGCCTACGACGCTGAGGTCGCCAGATTAGTCCAGCGAGTCGCTAGCACTCCATCGCGAAAACCTGATGAGCAAGTCTCGCTTTCAAACGCTGCGGCTCCAACCAAAAACACTCCAAGACCCAAACGATTAAAAGGCCAGCTTAAAGAGGTTCTGCTCTCAAAACTGGGCAAGGGCATTCCGAAACAGAAGCTTTGTAAAGAGCTTGAGATCTCGGTCTCAACGATCAATAGGTTGTTGCGTGCCAATCCAGTTACCAATGCCCTGGCTATTGAAGCTAGGAACAGCCGGGAACTAGCGGAGCACAGAGCGCAGTGGCAATACCTACACAATTTGCATCCTGAACTGGGGGTCCAGGCTTTGAGAAACACCATTCCTTCTATCTATGCCTGGCTTTATAGAAACGACAAAGCATGGTTGATGGCCAAAGAGCAAACCTTCGTCAAACCGGCCAAAGTGGAAAAACACCCCATTGACTGGGAGGCCCGGGATTCTCGGCTGCTCAGCATGATACGAACGGCGTACGAGGCGATTACTGGACTGCAGCGCGGTCCAGTCACTACGACCGAGCTTTACGCCCGGGTTCCCATGCTCTCGTCTTGCTTGGAAAATCGGAACCGATACCCCGCCTCAAGAGCATTCTTGTCCACGGTGCTGCGTCGCTCCAAGTCGAAGGTCCTTCACGACCACGTGCAATGCGGTAAGGCCAGCGGATTTCGGTAGCCCCTCACGCTAGCTGAAGAAACGAACGAGGTGTAAGGACATGAGTAAGATTTCTATCCTAGGATTGGCCCTTTCGCGCCCGCCAGCATGCTGGAGCTCAACATACCGTGGCTACGAGTTCAGACGGGTACAAGCCTTGATGCAGGCAAGTCACACCTTAGGAAACCGTAAAAGCGCCGATAGGTGGCTCGGTTCACCAGTACTTGCGCTCAACCGACGCAGCCCTTGCGAGATGCTGACCAAACCTAGCGGCTATCCCGAGGTTCGAGACGTATTGCTCAGAATTGAACACGGAGTCTATATGTGACCTGTTCTGGCTCCCTAGCGGCCTGCGAGAGGAAAAGCGGTGCTCACCGCCAGGGATTGAGCTGTTGATCCTATAGTATGACGGGGATATCGATACTCATGGGAATCACTTTATTGGAGGTTAGTCCTCGTAGCGTACATTTAGAGCGGAAACCTATTTCCGTCTGTAAACACCCGGCGGCGCTTTCTTGACTAGCTCGGGTCGAGGTTGAGGACCTTTTCTTTTTGGTCGCTCAAAACTACAGCAGGGATAATACACTGGCCGCCAATCCCACATCCGTAAAAAGTCCCTAGCAGGGAACGGACAACACCAGACACCAACACCTTGGTCATAGTTTTCTTCAACGAAATGTGTTGACTCTTGATGTCCTGCTATATAAGTAGACCATAATGTCTCCACTGGGCGAACTTCGTCCCCATACGACTTCACGTCAATGACAAAGTCAGCAAATCTTTCATAGACTCCCAATATAGCCTGAATAATAAAATCAGTAGTTTCTCCATGTGGTAGCCTGTTCCTAGACCTGGCCTCTTGGACAATCTCTAGCCGCCGTTTAATTGTATATCCTAGAGGCTGGTTGTATCTGGAGTTCCAAATTTTAAGCTTTAGTTTGTCATTTTGATGGACTTTCTCATTCAAAACCGCAAGAACTGCCTCCTCAGAGAGGTGGTAGGTGGCTGACAGGATCTCTGCAAAGAATTGAGCTTTCTTCAGCTCAAATTGGTCTGCGTTCAACATCACTGAGCTATCTTTAAACTGCTGTCCCTCACAGGTAGCCCACATCACATTCAGATCATGGCCACCATGGCGGAACGGCTTGTCACAGTATGGGCAGCGTTTGACTAACTCTACATTGTGCTCAGCACAGACTTTCAGCTCACAACAGTGAGCACGTCGCCAAAAGGAGAACCCTAAGCGTTCAACATCTTCGGCAACACAAACTGGGCAAAATCCGGCCTGGGTACTATCGGAACTATAGAGATTCGGACGACCTATATATTCGTCCCTAGAGTAGGAAATATCTTGAATATTTTTAAAAATTTCTTTTAACGGATAATCAGTATGCTTATGAAGAATCTTGTTAAAACCGTAGCAACCAATCCATCCCTGCGTTCCGGCGATTGACAAAATATCCGTGCTTAAGATGCAGTTTTTGGGAAACTTCCGAAAGACCTCCTCGGAAGAATGTTTCCCTTTAATAAAAAGAGTTCTTGCCACAAAGGAACGCACCGTCTCCTCAGGCTGAATAGCTAAGATCATTTGCTCGTCTAAACCTTGAAGTGCGTCCCGAGCACGGTGGCCCGGACAAAGCGTCACCGGCTCCTCAATCGCGGGGGATCGAAGGCGCCAGCGACAGACTTTATTTATTTCCGACAGACTTTATTTCGTAGCTTCACTTTTGGGTACGTCAGTAAGGCTTACTCCACCGTCACCGACTTGGCCAAGTTACGCGGCTGGTCAACGTCGGTGCCTTTGAGCACGGCAACGTAGTACGACAGCAACTGCAGCGGGATGGTGTAGAGGATCGGCGACAGCGTGTCGTGGATGTGCGGCATGTTGATGACGTGGGTGCCTTCACCGTTGGTCATGCCGGCTTTTTCATCTGCGAAAACGATCAGTTGGCCACCACGGGCGCGTACTTCCTGCAGGTTGGACTTGAGCTTCTCCAGCAGTTCGTTGTTCGGCGCCACGGTAACCACCGGCATGTCGTCATCCACCAAGGCCAGCGGGCCGTGCTTGAGCTCACCGGCCGGGTAGGCTTCGGCGTGGATGTACGAGATTTCCTTGAGTTTCAGCGAGCCTTCCATCGCCACCGGGTATTGCGCGCCACGGCCCAGGAACAGGGTGTGGTTCTTGTCGGCGAACAGCTCGGCGACTTTTTCCACGGTGCTGTCCATGGCCAAGGCTTCACCCAGGCGGGTCGGCAGGCGGCGCAGTTCTTCCACCAGGGTGGCTTCGACACCTTCGGCGAGGGTGCCGCGCACCTGGCCCAGGGACAGGGTCAGCAGTAACAGGCCCACCAGTTGGGTGGTGAAGGCTTTGGTGGAGGCGACGCCGATTTCGCGCCCGGCCTGGGTCAGCAGGGTCAGGTCGGATTCACGCACCAGGGAGCTGATGCTGACGTTGCAGATGGCCAGGCTGCCGAGGAAGCCCAGTTCCTTGGCATTGCGCAGGGCGGCCAGGGTGTCGGCGGTTTCACCGGACTGAGAGATAGTCACGAACAGGGTGTCAGGCTGTACCACCACTTTGCGGTAGCGGAACTCGCTGGCGACTTCGACCTGGCACGGGATGCCGGCCAGTTCCTCCAACCAGTAACGCGCCACCATACCGGCGTGGTAGCTGGTGCCACAGGCGACGATTTGCACGTTGCGCACTTTGGCGAACAGTTCGGCGGCTTGCGGGCCGAAAGCGTTCACCAATACTTGGTTCTGGCTCAGACGACCTTCCAGGGTGCGCTGTACCACGGACGGCTGCTCGTGGATTTCCTTGAGCATGAAGTGGCGGAACTCGCCTTTGTCGGCGGCTTCGGCGCCATCGCGGTATTGCACGGCTTCGCGCTCGACGGACTGACCGTTCACGTCCCAGATCTGCACGCTTTCACGGCGGATGTCGGCAATGTCGCCTTCTTCCAGGTACATGAAGCGGTCGGTCACTTGGCGCAGGGCCAGTTGGTCGGAGGCAAGGAAGTTCTCGCCCAAGCCCAGGCCGATCACCAATGGGCTGCCGCTGCGTGCGGCAACCAGGCGGTCAGGCTGGCTGGCGCTGATCACGGCCAGGCCGTAGGCGCCATGCAGTTCCTTGACCGTGGCCTTGAGGGCGGTGGTCAGGTCGCTGTGATCCTTGAGCTTGTGGTTGAGCAGGTGGGCGATCACTTCGGTGTCAGTGTCCGAGGTGAACACATAGCCCAGGCCCTTGAGTTGTTCACGCAGCACTTCATGGTTTTCGATAATGCCGTTGTGCACCACCGCCAGGTCGCCGGAGAAGTGCGGGTGAGCGTTACGCTCGCAGGGTGCACCGTGGGTGGCCCAACGGGTGTGGGCAATGCCCAGGCGACCTACTAGCGGCTCACCGGCCAGGGCTTGGTCCAGTTCGCTGACCTTGCCCGGGCGGCGCATGCGCTCCAGCTTGCCGGCGTTGGTGAAGACGGCCACACCGGCGCTATCGTAACCGCGGTATTCGAGGCGCTTGAGGCCTTCGATCAGGATGGCAGTAACGTTACGTTCGGCGACTGCGCCAACAATTCCACACATGGTGCTTCTCCTAGATGATTGCCGCGCATATCAGCGTAATGCCGCGGGCTTGGATCTGGTCGCGGGCCTCGAGCGGCAGGCGATCATCGGTAATAAGGGTATGGACGCTGCTCCAGGGCAGTTCCAGGTTGGGAATCTTGCGGCCGATCTTGTCAGATTCGACCATCACCACCACTTCACGGGCGACCTCGGCCATCACACGACTCAAGCCCAGCAGCTCGTTGAAGGTGGTAGTGCCGCGCTGCAGATCAATGCCATCGGCGCCGATGAACAGTTGATCAAAGTCGTAAGAACGTAGGACCTGCTCGGCGACCTGCCCCTGGAACGAGTCCGAATGCGGGTCCCAGGTACCCCCGGTCATCAACAGCACCGGTTCATGTTCCAGTTCGCTCAAGGCGCGGGCCACGTTCAGGGAGTTGGTCATCACCACCAAGCCCGGCTGATGACCCAGTTCAGGGATCATCGCGGCGGTGGTGCTGCCGCTGTCGATGATGATGCGCGCGTGTTCACGCAAGCGCTTCACGGCCGCACGGGCGATGGCGCGCTTGTAGGCCGAGATGGGCTGGGCAGCGTCGCCCACCAGCTCTTGGGGCATGGTGATTGCGCCACCGTAGCGACGTAGGAGCAGGCCGTTACTTTCGAGGGCGGCAAGGTCCTTGCGGATGGTCACTTCCGAAGTTTCGAAATGTTTGGCCAACTCGTCCACGCTGACTTCGCCCTGTTCGTTGAGCAAGGTGAGGATATTGTGGCGTCGTTGGGGGGTGTTTCGTTTCGACATGGTAGTGATAAGTTTCGTTTCGAAAGATAACGAAGGCAATCAAAACCTATTGGCGAAAGATCGTCAAGGGGAAGAAGGCATTTTTGTAGAGCTTTCGGGCATGCCACTAAACAACTGTGGGAGCTGGCTTGCCTGCGAGAGCGGCGTGTCAGACGACATCATGGTGAATGTCAGACCGCTATCGCAGGCAAGCCAGCTCCCACAGGAGCGCACCAGGCCATCGAATTGTGGATAACTCA
Source organism: Pseudomonas sp. MYb193 (assembly GCF_002966775.1). Lineage (NCBI taxonomy): Bacteria > Pseudomonadati > Pseudomonadota > Gammaproteobacteria > Pseudomonadales > Pseudomonadaceae > Pseudomonas > Pseudomonas sp. MYb193. The sequence goes on from NZ_CP023269.1 coordinate 6,192,717, forward strand.
GGTCTTTTTGATTTTGACCGGGCGTTTCCAGCCGTCGATGTTGCGTTGACGAGCGCGGGCAACGGCCAGTTGGGACTTATCCACATCCTGGTTGATGGTCGAGCCCGCTGCGGTGTTGGAACCATCACCGATGGTCACGGGAGCAACCAGCGAGTTATTGGAGCCGATGAACACGTCTTCGCCAATGGTGGTCTGGTACTTGTTGGCACCGTCATAGTTGCAGGTGATGGTGCCAGCCCCAATGTTGGTGCGTGCGCCGATGACGGCATCGCCCAGGTAAGTCAGGTGACCGACTTTGGCGCCCTCGCCGAGGTGAGCGTTTTTCAGTTCGACAAAGTTACCCACATGGGCCTGGGCCCCCAGCTCACTACCCGGACGCAAGCGCGCAAACGGCCCGGCATCGCTGCCCTCACCCATCACGGCACCGTCGATATGGCTGTTGGCCTTGACCACCACGCCTTTGCGCAAGGTACTGTCCTTGATCACGCAGTTCGGACCGATGACCACACCGTCTTCAATGATCACGCGGCCTTCGAGGATCACGTTGATATCGATCAGGATGTCGCGGCCCACCGTGACTTCGCCACGTACATCGAAACGCGCCGGGTCTCGCAGGGTCACGCCCTGGGCCATCAGGCGCAGGCCTTCGCGCAGTTGATAGTGACGTTCCAGCTCTGCCAGTTGTTTGCGGTCGTTGGCGCCCTGCACTTCCATCGGATGATGGGGCTGCTCGGTGGCGACCAGCAGGCCATCGCTGACGGCCATCTCGATGACGTCGGTGAGGTAGTACTCGCCCTGGGCGTTGTTGTTGGACAGCCGGCTCATCCAGTCGGCGAGCTTGTTGGCAGGCACGGCGAGAATGCCGGTATTGCCTTCAGTAATCGCGCGCTGGGCTTCGCTGGCATCTTTGTGTTCAACGATGGCGGCCACCTTGCCGTCGGCGTTGCGCACAATGCGGCCGTAGCCCGTAGGGTCATCCAGCTCAACAGTCAGCAGGCCCATCTGGCCAGGCACCACGTGCTTGAGCAGACGTTGCAAGGTTTCCACTTCAATCAGCGGGACATCGCCGTAGAGGATCAATACCGTGTCCGCGGTGATGAAAGGCACAGCCTGCGCGGTCGCGTGGCCGGTGCCCAGTTGCTTGTCTTGCAATACGAAATTCAGATCGTCCGCAGCCAGACGCTCACGGACCACGTCGGCACCGTGGCCAATCACCACATGAATACGTTGTGGGTCCAACTGGCGGGCGCTGTGGATAACATGGCCCAGCATGGAGTTGCCCGCAACCGGATGCAGTACCTTGGGCAGGGCTGAACGCATGCGGGTGCCCTGGCCTGCGGCGAGAATGACGATTTCAAGAGACATGAATGGCTACCAATCCTGGGCGGTCCGGGTTCAGACCAAAGAAGTGTTTTGCAAAAAAAGAAAAAGGGTAGCCGAGGCTACCCTTTTTAATCAATCACGCATCAAGCAAAACGGCGTGGCCGCTTACTTCTTGCGGATCTGCTGGAGAGTACGCAGCTGGGCTGCGGCCTCGGCCAGACGGACTGCAGCAGCGCTGTAGTCGAAGTCTGCGCCTTTTTCGTTCAGCGCCTTCTCGGCAGCCTTGACGGCTTCCTGAGCGGAGGCTTCATCCAGGTCGCCAGCACGTTGCACGGTGTCGGCAAGTACCTTGACCATGTTCGGCTGAACCTCGAGGAAACCACCAGAGATGTAAAACACCTCCTTTTCCCCGCCTTGCTTGGTCAGAGTGATCGGACCTGGCTTCAAGCTGGTGATCAATGGCGCGTGGCCCATGGCAATACCCAGGTCACCGAGTTCGCCGTGTGCAATCACCATTTCTACCAGACCGGAGAAGATTTCCCCTTCCGCGCTGACGATATCGCAATGGACTGTCATAGCCATCTGATTGCCTCAACCTGATGAGCGCCCGTTTCCGGGCGCCAGGATTACAGTTTCTTGGCTTTCTCGATCGCTTCTTCGATGCCGCCGACCATGTAGAACGCTTGTTCTGGCAGGTGGTCGTAGTCACCGTTGAGGATGCCTTTGAAGCCAGCAATGGTGTCTTTCAGGGAAACGTATTTACCCGAGGCACCGGTGAAGACTTCAGCCACGAAGAACGGCTGCGACAAGAAACGCTGGATCTTACGAGCACGGTTTACCAACTGCTTGTCGGCTTCCGACAGCTCGTCCATACCCAGGATCGCAATGATGTCCTTCAGTTCTTTGTAGCGCTGCAGCACGTACTGAACGCCGCGAGCGGTGTCGTAGTGCTCCTGGCCGATCACGTTCGGGTCCAGCTGGCGCGAAGTCGAGTCGAGTGGATCGACCGCTGGGTAGATACCCAGGGAAGCGATGTCACGGGACAGAACGACAGTGGCGTCCAAGTGGGCGAAAGTGGTGGCTGGCGACGGGTCGGTCAAGTCATCCGCAGGTACATATACCGCTTGGATCGAGGTGATCGAACCTTCCTTGGTCGAAGTGATACGTTCTTGCAGAACGCCCATCTCTTCAGCCAAGGTCGGCTGGTAACCTACTGCCGAAGGCATACGGCCCAGCAGTGCGGATACTTCAGTACCGGCCAGGGTGTAACGATAGATGTTGTCGACGAACAGCAGAACGTCGTTACCTTCGTCACGGAACTTCTCGGCCATGGTCAGGCCAGTCAGGGCTACGCGCAGACGGTTTCCCGGCGGCTCGTTCATCTGACCGTAAACCAGTGCCACTTTGTCCAGAACGTTGGAGTCCTTCATCTCGTGGTAGAAGTCGTTACCCTCACGAGTACGCTCACCAACACCTGCGAACACGGAATAACCGCTGTGCTCGATGGCGATGTTACGGATCAGTTCCATCATGTTTACGGTCTTGCCTACACCGGCACCACCGAACAGACCGACTTTACCGCCTTTGGCGAACGGGCAAACCAGGTCGATAACCTTGATGCCGGTTTCCAGCAGGTCGTTGCCGCCCGCTTGTTCTGCGAACGAAGGTGCTGCGCGGTGAATGCCCCAGCGCTCTTCGGTGGCAATCGGGCCAGCTTCGTCGATCGGGTTGCCCAGTACGTCCATGATCCGGCCCAGGGTCGCTTTACCGACCGGTACGGAGATGGCAGCGCCAGTGTCGACAACGTCCAGACCGCGCTTCAAGCCTTCGGTGGAACCCATCGCAATGGTACGAACTACGCCGTCGCCCAGCTGCTGCTGAACTTCCAGGGTAGTTTCCGCGCCTTGTACTTTCAGCGCGTTGTAGATGCTCGGTACGCTGTCGCGTGGAAATTCCACGTCGATAACGGCGCCGATGATTTGAACGATACGTCCGCTACTCATAGCTGGATCCTCTGAATATTTGAACCGTTAAACCGCGGCAGCGCCGCCGACGATTTCCGAGATCTCTTGGGTGATCGCAGCCTGACGCGCCTTGTTGTAGATCAGCTGCAAATCGCTGATCAGATCACCGGCGTTATCGGTAGCGTTTTTCATCGCGATCATCCGCGCCGCTTGTTCAGCTGCGTTGTTCTCGACCACCGCCTGGTACACCTGCGACTCCACGTAGCGCACCATCAAGCCGTCAAGCAGCTCTTTGGCGTCTGGTTCGTAGAGGTAGTCCCAGTGGTGCTTGAGTTCCTGATCCGGAGTCGCCACCAGTGGAATCAATTGCTCCACGGTTGGCTGCTGGGTCATGGTGTTGATGAACTTGTTGGATACCACGGAAAGGCGGTCAATCCGGCCTTCCAGGTACGCATCCAGCATCACCTTCACACTGCCGATCAAATCATTGATCGACGGCTCTTCACCCAGGTGGCTGATAGCTGCAACGACGTTACCGCCGAAGTTACGGAAAAAGGCCGCACCCTTGCTACCAACAACACACAGATCGATCTCGACGCCGTTTTCGCGGTTTACCGCCATGTCCTTGACCAGGGCCTTGAACAGGTTGGTATTCAGACCACCACACAAACCACGGTCACTGCTCACTACCACATAACCTGCACGCTTGACGGCGCGCTCGATCATGAACGGGTGGCGGTATTCCGGGTTGGCGTTGGCCAGATGCCCAATTACCTGGCGGATACGCTCCGCATAAGGACGGCTAGCAGCCATGCGCATTTGTGCCTTGCGCATTTTGCTGACCGCCACTTTTTCCATGGCGCTGGTAATTTTTTGCGTGCTTTTGATGCTCGCAATCTTACTGCGAATCTCTTTTGCGCCTGCCATGTAACACCTATCAGGTTAGCAAGCGGGAGCCTTGCGGCTCCCGCTGCGGCTTACCAGGTTTGGGTGGCCTTGAACTTCTCGATACCGGCTTTCATGCCAGCGTCGATATCGTCATTGAAGTCACCCTTCACGTTGATCTTCGCCATCAATTCGGCGTGATCGCGGTTGAAGTAAGCAATCAGCGCTTGTTCAAAGCTGCCGACCTTGGCGATTTCAACGTCGGTCAGGAACCCACGCTCAGCGGCATACAGCGACAACGCCATGTCAGCGATCGACATTGGGGCGTATTGCTTCTGCTTCATCAGCTCGGTAACGCGCTGACCATGCTCAAGTTGCTTACGGGTCGCTTCGTCCAGGTCAGAAGCGAACTGGGCGAATGCCGCCAGTTCACGGTACTGAGCCAGAGCGGTACGGATACCACCGGAGAGCTTCTTGATGATCTTGGTCTGAGCGGCACCACCCACACGGGATACCGAAACACCGGCGTTCACTGCAGGGCGGATGCCCGAGTTGAACATGGCCGATTCCAGGAAGATCTGACCGTCGGTGATGGAAATCACGTTGGTCGGAACGAACGCGGAAACGTCGCCAGCCTGGGTTTCGATGATCGGCAGTGCGGTCAGGGAACCGGTTTTTCCGGTCACTGCGCCGTTGGTGAACTTCTCTACGTATTCTTCCGAAACGCGGGATGCGCGCTCCAGCAGACGGGAGTGGAGATAGAACACGTCGCCTGGGTAAGCTTCACGACCTGGTGGACGGCGCAGCAGCAGGGAAATCTGGCGATAAGCCACTGCTTGCTTGGACAGATCGTCATAAACGATCAGCGCGTCTTCACCGCGGTCGCGGAAGAATTCACCCATGGTGCAACCGGAGTACGGTGCCAGGAATTGCAGCGCAGGAGATTCCGAAGCACTGGCAGCCACGATGATCGTGTTGGACAGGGCGCCGTTTTCTTCCAGCTTGCGAACTACGTTGGCGATGGTCGATTGCTTCTGACCGATGGCTACGTAGACGCAGAAAATGCCGCTGTCTTTCTGGTTGATGATCGCGTCGATCGCCAGAGCGGTTTTACCGATCTGACGGTCACCGATGATCAGCTCACGCTGGCCACGGCCGACTGGGATCATGGCATCGACAGCCTTGTAGCCAGTCTGTACAGGCTGGTCTACCGACTTACGCCAGATCACGCCTGGAGCAACTTTCTCGACCGCGTCGGTCTCGGTGTTGCCCAGTGGACCTTTACCGTCAACAGGGTTACCCAGTGCGTCGACTACGCGACCCAGCAGTTCCTTACCAACCGGAACTTCCAGGATGCGGCCTGTGCACTTGGCGCTCATGCCTTCAGCCAGACTGGTGTACGCGCCCAATACAACGGCACCTACGGAGTCTTGCTCCAGGTTGAGGGCCATACCGTAGACGCCGCCCGGAAACTCGATCATCTCGCCGTACATTACGTCGGCCAGACCGTGAATCCGCACGATGCCGTCAGATACGCTGACGACAGTGCCTTCGTTACGGGCTTGGGAGGTCACATCGAGCTTGTCGATGCGGCCCTTGATAATTTCACTTATTTCGGAAGGATTGAGTTGCTGCATTGCTCTGCTGCCCCTTCAAACTCAAGATTTCAATGCTTCGGCAAGTTTCGCGATTTTGCCGCGAATCGAGCCATCGATAACCAGGTCGCCGGCACGGATAACAACACCACCAATAAGCGATGCGTCCTCCGAAGCTTGCAGGCGCACTTCCCGATTGAGTCGTGCACTGAGAACCTTGGCGAGTTTGTCTTGCTGTTCTTGGTTCAATGCGAAAGCACTGGTCACTTCAACGTCTACCGATTTCTCTGCTTCGGCCTTGTACAGGTCGAACAGAGCGGCGATCTCCGGCAAAAGCGGGAGACGGTCGTTTTCGGCAATGACGTGGATGAAGTTCTGCACCTTCACATCAAACTTGTCGCCGCACACTTCAATAAAAGTGGCGGCCTTGTCTGCGCTCGTCAGGCGCGGGGCCTTGAGCACGCGCTGCATGGTGTCGTCTTGCGACACTGCTGCAGCCAGGCCGAGCATGGCTGACCAAGAGGCCAGCTGCTGGTGGGCCTGGGCGTGCTCGAAGGCTGCCTTAGCGTAAGGTCGGGCCAACGTGGTCAGTTCTGCCATGATCGCCCTCGCTTAAATTTCAGCAGCCAGTTTGTTAACCAGCTCCGCGTGCGCGTTTTGATCGATTGTGGCACCGAGGATCTTCTCAGCACCGCCAACGGCCAGAGCACCCAGTTGGGCACGCAGCGCGTCTTTGACACCGTTCAGTTCCTGTTCGATCTCGGCATGAGCCGAAGCCTTCACACGGTCAGCTTCGACGCGGGCTTTTTCAACAGCCTCTTCGACGATCTGGTTACCGCGTTTCTTGGCTTGCTCAATGATCTCGGCTGCCTGTGCTTTAGCTTCGCGCAGTTGCTGACCCACTTTCTCGTGGGCCAACTCCAGGTCGCGAGCTGCACGGCTGGCAGCGTCCAAACCATCCGCGATCTTCTTCTGACGTTCGTGCAAAGCCGCGATGACCGGAGGCCACACGAACTTCATGCAAAACACTACAAAAATGAAGAACGCAACGGATTGGCCAATCAGGGTTGCATTAATGTTCACGCCAACACCTCGCTCATTCGTTGTCCATCACCCCAATCACTCGAAAATCGAGTGATTAGCCAGCGAGTTGACCAACGAAGGGGTTCGCGAAGGTGAAGAACAGTGCGATACCAACGCCGATCATGGTCACGGCGTCGAGCAGGCCGGCGACGATGAACATTTTAACTTGCAGCATTGGGACCATTTCTGGCTGACGCGCTGCGCCTTCCAGGAATTTGCCGCCCAGCAGGCCGAAACCAATGGCAGTACCCAGGGCGCCCAGGCCGATCAACAGTGCAACAGCGATAGCGGTTAGACCAACTACAGTTTCCATCTTTCCTCCCGACTTTTACGTCGTATGGTTTAGGTTTTTTAGATTTTAAAGCGGTAAAACAAATCGTTTCATAGCCCTGTTGGGCCACCTTCCCGTTTGACCGGGAAGGACATCAGACTAGTCGAGACTGGTCTTAATGGTTCTCTTCGTGCGCCATCGACAGGTAGACGATGGTCAGCATCATGAAGATGAAGGCCTGCAGGGTAATGATCAGGATGTGGAACACAGCCCACGCCCACTGCAGAACTACGCCCAGGCCGCTAAGCCAGAGCAGGCCGCTGCCGAACATCACAGCGATCAGAATGAACACCAGCTCGCCGGCATACATGTTGCCGAACAGTCGCAGAGCCAGCGAAATCGGCTTGGCGATCAGGGTGACGAATTCCAGCAGGAAGTTCACCGGGATCAGCAGAGCTTGAACGAAGATGTTCTTGCTGCCGAACGGGTGCAGGGTCAGTTCGCCGATGAAGCCGCCGATGCCCTTGACCTTGATGCTGTAGAAAATGATCAGCGCGAATACCGACAGAGCCATGCCCAGTGTGGCGTTCGGGTCAGTGGTGGATACGGCGCGGAATGGAATGTGCGGGTCGCCGGAGATCGCCATGGCCAACTGAGGAATCCAGTCCACCGGAATCAGGTCGACGGCGTTCATCAGGAACACCCAGACGAAGATGGTCAGTGCCAGCGGTGCAATCACCGGGCTACGGCCATGGAAGCTGTCTTTCACGCTGCCATCGACGAATTCGACCAATACTTCAACGAAGTTCTGCAAAGCACCTGGCTGACCGGAAGTCGCCTTCTTTGCCGCCATGCGGAAAATCAGGACGAAGATCAGACCCAATGCGACCGACCAACCCAGAGTATCCAGGTGGAAAGCCCAGAAACCCATTTCTTTGGCTTCTGCTGCGGTGTGGGCAAAGCCCCAGCCGCCATTAGGAAGCTGACCGAAGGTCAGGTTCTGCAAGTGGTGCTGGATATAGCCCGAAGCGGTTGTTTCTGCCATGGTTGCCTCAAACGCCCTAAGGTTTCGAAAGTCTTGTTTTCATTAGCAGGGGAGCGAACCAGCTGACCAGTTGGGTCAACACGAAGACGCCGAATACAGCCAGCGGCGCCAATGGCTTCACACCTGCAAAGGTCAGTGCAAACAGCACTGCCGTCAAAATCAGTTTCCCCGCCTCGCCGGCATAAAAAGACCGGACGATAGCCTGGGCTGCTCGGGCGCCGGAAAACCGAAAGGCCCTGTGAGCAAAATACATATTGGGCAGCAAGGCTATCAGGCCTCCGCAGAGTCCTGAATACCCGGCTACGACTCCATGCCAATACCAAAGCGCCAATGCGGCGATCAGTAAAATGACAAATTGAGCCAGTAGAACCGGAAAAACAGCCAAGCGATGGAACGGCAACGTGTTTGGCGTGCGGGTTTCCATCACTCTTGCTCCTCAATGGTCGGCTGCCGGAAATCAATAACTTGGCATAATTTGTGCCGACAAAATGCGCGCAGAGTATAGGGGCGGTTCAGCCCCTATTCAACTGTCGGGTAGTGATTTCCGATCACGCGCTACATAAGCAAATGTTTCAGCGGATGTGGGCAAGGACGCCTTGAAGCTCGTCAAGGGAGTTATATCCGATGACCAATTGCCCTTTGCCCTTCTTGCCGTGACGAATTTGCACCGCAGAGCCCAGGCGCTCGGCCAGGCGCTGCTCGAGTCGCGCGATATCCGGATCAGGTTTGGCGGTTTCGACCGGTGCAGGTTTGCCGCTGAGCCACTGGCGCACCAGCGCTTCAGTCTGACGCACGGTCAGGCCTCGTGCGACAACGTGTCGCGCCCCTTCAACCTGTTGATTTTCCGGCAAACCGAGCAACGCACGGGCATGGCCCATTTCCAGGTCGCCGTGGGACAACATGGTCTTGATCACTTCCGGCAGCGCGATCAAACGCAACAAGTTGGACACGGTGACGCGGGACTTGCCCACTGCCTCAGCCACTTGTTGCTGGGTGAGCTGGAATTCCTGCTGCAAACGCTGCAACGCAATCGCTTCTTCGATCGGGTTTAGGTCTTCACGCTGGATATTCTCGATCAACGCCATGGCGATCGCAGTTTCATCCGGCACATCGCGCACCATCGCCGGGATGGTCTCCTTGCCGGCCTGCTGGCTGGCACGCCAGCGGCGCTCCCCGGCGATGATCTCAAAGCGGCCACCGCCAATGGGGCGCACCACGATGGGCTGCATCACGCCCTGGGCCTTGATCGAGTTGGACAGTTCTTCCAGGGCCTGGGGGTCCATGTCCCGTCGTGGCTGGTATTTGCCGCGCTGGATCAGGTCCAGCGGCAAGTGCTGCAGCTCGCGCTCGTCGGCCTGCACCGCTTGTTCTTCAAGCGATGTGACGGTCGGACCACTCAACAGTGCATCCAGTCCACGTCCGAGACCTCGTTTCTTGACGGCCATGGGGATTCCTTAAGTTGGCTGGGCTGCAGCGGTGCGTGAATTACGGCGTTGGCGGCGAACCATCTCGCCAGCCAATGCCAGGTAGGCAATGGCACCACGCGAGGATTTGTCGTACGCCAGCGCGGGCATGCCATAGCTTGGCGCTTCGGCCAGGCGGATGTTGCGTGGAATCACGGTGTCGTACAACTGATCGCCAAAGTGTTCCTTGAGCTGCGCCGACACATCGTTCATCAGGCTCAGGCGCGGGTCATACATGGTCCGCAGCAGGCCTTCGACTTTCAGGTTCGGGTTGAGCAGCTCGGCAATCCGCTTGATGTTATCCACAAGGTCGCTCAAGCCTTCGAGAGCGAAGTACTCGCACTGCATGGGGATAATTACCCCATCGGCGGCAACCAGCGCGTTAAGCGTGAGCATCGACAGCGACGGTGGGCAGTCGATCAAAATGTAATCGTAGTTTTCGCGAATGGGCGCCAGAGCGCTGCGCAGACGACTTTCTTTCATCTGCATTTCCAGCAGCACCACTTCCGCCGCGGTCAGATCGCGGTTGGCCGGCAGCAGTTGGTAACCGCCGTGCTCGGAATAGTGCATGGCCTGGGCCAGGTCGCATTCGCCAATCAGCAAATCGTAGACCGAGTTTTCCAGGCCGTGTTTATCCACACCGCTACCCATGGTGGCGTTGCCCTGTGGATCGAGATCGATCAGCAGCACCCGACGCTTGGTCGCGACCAGGGATGCTGCGAGGTTGATACAGGTGGTGGTCTTACCCACGCCACCTTTCTGGTTCGCTATCGCGAATACCTTAGCCATTCTTGCTTGTGTTCCCAATCATGCCGTGCGGCGCAGTATCAGCAGATGGCGTTGGCCTTGGCAACCAGGTACGGCCAAGGCGTGTTCGCTATCGAGGTGGAAGTCTGCCGGCAATGCTAACAGCTCGTCGCTTGGATGAACGCCCTTCATTGCCAACCAGCGGGTATCACGGTCGCCCAGGTGGCGTGTCCAGTTGCTGAAGTTCTCCATGCTGCTGAACGCCCGGGACATGATCCCATTGAAAGGCAGTTCAGGCGTGAATGCTTCGACACGACTGTGGATAACTTGCAGGTTATCCAGCTTGAGCTCGAGTTTGACCTGGGTCAGGAAGCGGGTTTTCTTGCCGTTGCTGTCCAGGCAGGTCACGTGGGACTCGGGAAACAGGATCGCCAACGGGATGCCAGGCATGCCGCCGCCGCTGCCCACATCGAGCCAACGGCCATTTTCGATAAACGGCATCACGCTGAGGCTGTCGAGCAAATGCCGCGACACCATCTCGTCTGGGTCACGCACTGCGGTCAGGTTGTAAGCCTTGTTCCATTTGATCAACAGGGCCAGGTAGCCCAGCAGTAGCTCATGCTGGGCTTCGGTCAGGGCCACGCCCAACTGGCGCGCCCCTGTGGATAACTCTTCGGCGTGTTGCGAGGTGACCAACGAACTCAAGCGCTTTGCTCCAACTGACGGCCCGCGCCGCGTTTTTTCAAATGAATCATCAACAGCGAAATGGCTGCCGGGGTGACGCCAGGGATACGTGAAGCCTGCCCGAGGGTTTCCGGCCGAGTTATCCCCAACTTGCTTTGAATTTCTTTCGACAACCCGGAAATCCCGGTGTAGTCGATGTCCACAGGCAGCTTGGTGTCTTCACTGGCGCGCAGCCGGGCGATCTCGTCCTGCTGGCGATCAATGTAGCCTGCGTATTTGGTCTTGATTTCAACCTGTTCGGCAACCTGTGGGTCTTCTGCGCCCTGGCCAGTCACTTCGACCAGACCAGCGTAGTCGATTTCCGGGCGGGAAAGCAGGTTGAGCAAGTTGTACTCATGGGTCAACGGCGTGCCGAATTTTTCTGCAATGGCGTCGCCTTGCTCCGTGCCCGGGCGAACCCAGGTACTTTTCAGACGCTGTTCTTCGAGCGCAATGCTTTCGCGTTTTTTGCAGAAGGCCGCCCAGCGGGCGTCATCGACCAGGCCCAGCTCGCGACCTTTTTCGGTCAAGCGCAGGTCGGCGTTGTCTTCGCGCAGGATCAGACGGTATTCCGCCCGAGATGTGAACATCCGGTACGGTTCCTGGGTACCCAGGGTAATCAGGTCGTCGACCAATACGCCGATGTAGGCTTCATCGCGACGCGGGCACCAGCTGTCTTTGCCCTGTGCACGCAATGCTGCGTTGGTCCCGGCCAGCAAACCTTGGGCCCCGGCTTCTTCATAACCGGTGGTGCCGTTGATTTGGCCGGCGAAGAACAGGCCGCCGATCACTTTGGTTTCCAGGCTGTATTTCAGGTCGCGCGGGTCGAAGTAGTCGTACTCGATGGCGTAGCCCGGACGCACGATGTGCGCGTTTTCCATACCGCGAATCGACTGCACGATCTGGATTTGCACATCGAACGGCAGCGAAGTGGAAATTCCGTTGGGGTACAGCTCGTGGGTGGTCAAGCCTTCGGGTTCGATAAAGACCTGGTGGCTTTCCTTGTCGGCAAAGCGGTGGATCTTGTCTTCGATCGACGGGCAATAACGCGGGCCAATGCCTTCGATCACCCCGGAATACATCGGCGAACGATCAAGGTTCGCGGCAATGATTTCGTGGGTTCGGGTGTTGGTGTGGGTAATCCAGCAGCTGACCTGTTTCGGGTGCTGTTCTTTGGAACCCATGAACGACATGACCGGGATCGGCGTGTCGCCGGCTTGCTCGGTCATCATCGAGAAATCCACAGAACGCCCATCAATGCGTGGCGGGGTTCCGGTTTTCAAACGGCCGACGCGCAGCGGTAGTTCACGCAGACGTTTTGCCAGGGCAATCGACGGCGGGTCACCGGCACGACCACCGGAATAATTTTGCATACCGATGTGGATAAGTCCGCCGAGGAACGTGCCCGTGGTCAGTACGACCGAATCTGCATGAAAACGCAGACCCATTTGCGTAACGACACCGCGTACCTGGTCCTGCTCGACGATCAAGTCATCGGCGGCCTGCTGAAATATCCACAGGTTCGGCTGGTTTTCCAGGGTTTCGCGTACCGCTGCTTTGTACAGGATGCGGTCGGCCTGAGCCCGGGTAGCACGTACGGCCGGGCCTTTGCGGCTGTTGAGCACGCGAAATTGAATACCACCCTTGTCGGTGGCCATCGCCATTACCCCGCCAAGGGCATCGATTTCCTTGACCAGATGGCTTTTGCCAATCCCGCCAATTGCGGGGTTGCAACTCATGGCACCGAGGGTTTCCACGTTATGCGTCAGCAACAGGGTTTTTACACCCATGCGTGCTGACGCCAGTGCTGCCTCGGTACCGGCGTGACCGCCGCCGATGACGATCACTTCAAAACGGGAAGGGAAATCCACCACGCACCTCGTGCCTGCTTATGTAGGTAATCAGGAATTGTTTGTTGAAAGGGTTCTACAGCTTTGGCGGCAAGTATAGGGACTTCGCCCTTCCTAAAGAACCCTTTGCACAAAATTTAACCAGCTGTGGATGAATCACAGACAATAGAAATTAAAAGAGAGAAATTTATTAAATCTTTGTTTTTATGTTTATTTATACTGAGCAACATTTCTGTGGATAGATCTCTGCAGGCCTTTATTTTCAATGTGTACAGCGATTCAAAACGTTGTGGTCATCTGCCGATGAGGCCCTTGGATAAGTGCTTTAAACCTGTGGATTAAACGACTGGTTATCCACAGATGGGTTTTTACTCAGGTTTCAGGCCCTGTTATCAACTGGGCACAACCGCGGTTATTCACAGGGCTTAATCCACAGAAACGGCCGATTTCGTCCACGGCAAAGCTGGGAATTAGTCCCGGGTGGCACAAAAACAGATCTATTGTGGGAAAACACCGGGCCAGTTAATAATAGGGATTATCATTAACCTACCTTGTCGCGCCTATGCCTTCCTCCTCACATACCGCAGCGGTCCAGCACATCTATGAACAGCACCATTCGTGATTGCGCGGATGGCTCAAGGGAAAATTGCATAACGCCAGCGATGCAGCCGATGTGGCCCACGATACGTTCGTGCGCATGCTCGGTGGACGACATGCGGCGCAGATCCTCGAACCACGGGACTATCTGGCCACCATCGCGAGGGGCCTGGTGATTGACCGGTATCGCCGGCACGCCATCGAGCAGGCCTACAGGCAAACCCTGGCAGAGCGTCCCGAAACCACAGCTATCAGTGAAGAAGACAAGGCAATCATCATCGAAACCCTGGTGGCTGTGGATAAAGCGCTGTCTGGCCTGGGTGAGCGGGCACGACGAATTTTCGTGCTCGCACAGATTGAAGGGCTGACTTATCAACAGATCGCCGATCAACTGCAGGTATCGCTGACCACGGTGAAGAAACACATGATCCGCGCCCTCACCGAATGCTCCCTGATCATGGCCAACCGGTAATGGTCAGCCCCCACCGCAAGACGTTCGAGGCCGCTGCCAGTTGGTATGTGCAATTTCAGTCGCAACCACCGACGCCCGCACAACATCAAGCCTGGCAGCAGTGGCTTAATCGTGACCCATCCCACCAGGCGGCTTGGAACCAGATGGAGCAGTTGCAGCGCAGCCTTGGTGCCCTGTCCCCTGACCTCACACGCCGCGCGTTATCCACCACGCAACAGCGGCGCCAGGTCCTCAAGTGGATGCTGGTGCTCGGCGGCAGTGGGGTGGAACGTCCAGCAACATACGTCGCTGGGCAACGTATGGGCTGATTACCGCACGTCGGTGGGCGACAGCCGTACCTTGCTCGGTACGGTGTCTTACAACTGGTAGACGATGTGGATAACTCGGCTATTTGCCAATGCAAAAGCTGGAGAAAATCCGCCCCAGCAAATCATCCGAGCTGAAAGCGCCGGTGATTTCACCCAGCAGCTGCTGCGCCTGACGCAAATCTTCAGCCAGCAGCTCCCCAGCCCCCGCCAAGGTCAGCTGGGCCCGCCCGTGCTCCAGGGCCGCGCTGGCATGACGCAGCGCTTCCAGGTGCCTGCGCCGCGCACTGAAGCTGCTTTCCGAGGTCTGTTCGTAGCCCATGCAGGCTTTAAGGTGCTCTCGCAGCAATTCCAGACCCTCGCCGGCCGATTTCGCGCTCAAGCTGATAGTGACGTGGCCATCTTCACTGGTTTCCAGGGCGATGGCTTCACCCGTAAGGTCGGCCTTGTTACGGATCAAGGTGACTTTGGCCGGGTCTGGCCGTTGTTCAAGAAATTCCGGCCACAAGGCAAAAGGATCCACAGCTTCAGGTGCAGTGGCATCCACCACCAGCAACACACGATCGGCTTCGCTGATCGCCTTGAGCGCACGTTCCACGCCGATCTTTTCCACCTGGTCGTCGGTGTCGCGCAGACCAGCGGTGTCGACCACGTGCAGCGGCATACCGTCGATGTGGATATGTTCACGCAAGATATCCCGGGTAGTGCCGGCGATCTCGGTGACGATGGCCGCCTCGCGCCCTGCCAGAGCATTGAGCAGGCTGGATTTGCCGGCATTGGGCCGGCCGGCAATCACCACCGTCATACCATCGCGCAGCAAGGCGCCCTGTCCGGCTTCGCGCAGCACTGTGGATAACTCATCGCGGACTTTATCCAGCATCGCCAATACATGGCCATCCGCCAGGAAGTCTATTTCTTCTTCCGGAAAATCAATCGCGGCTTCGACGTAGATGCGCAGGCTGATCAGTTGCTCGGTCAAGTTATGCACACGCAGGGAAAAAGCCCCCTGCAATGAACGCAATGCGTTACGTGCAGCCTGTGCAGAACTGGCTTCGATCAAATCGGCGATGGCTTCGGCCTGGGCCAGGTCGAGCTTATCGTTCAAGAATGCGCGTTCGCTGAATTCCCCTGGTCTGGCCAGGCGGCAACCCAATTGCAAGCAGCGCTGCAGCAGCATGTCCAACACCACAGGACCACCGTGCCCTTGTAGTTCAAGGACATCCTCACCGGTGAACGAGTTTGGCCCTGGAAAATAGATGGCCAGCCCCTCGTCCAATACGCTGTGGTCGGCATCCAGGAACTGGCCGTAATGGGCATAACGGGGTTTCAGCTCCCGGCCGCTGATAGCCTTGGCTGCCACGCCCGCCAATGGCCCGGAAATTCGAACGATGCCGACGCCGCCCCGACCTTGAGCGGTAGCGACAGCAGCGATGGTTTCACGAGGAGCGCTCATCAGCAGGTTTCCAGAACAAAAGTGACGGAAAGCAAAACGCCCCACTAGGGGGCGTCTTGAGTGGTTATCCACAGAGTAAATTACGCCTCGGCTTTTTTGGTAGCCGCTTCGATTTTACGTGTGATGTACCACTGTTGAGAGATCGACAACACGTTGTTGACCACCCAGTACAGTACCAAGCCAGCAGGGAACCACAGGAAGAAGAAGGTGAAGATGATTGGCATCATTTTCATTACCTTGGCCTGCATCGGATCCGGCGGGGTTGGGTTCAGACGCTGCTGGATAAACATGGTCGCGCCCATGATGATCGGCAGGATAAAGAACGGGTCTTTGATCGACAGGTCAGTTATCCACAGCATGAACGGCGCCTGGCGCATTTCAACGCTTTCCAGGAGTACCCAGTACAACGAGAGGAACACCGGCATCTGCACCAGAATCGGCAAGCATCCACCCAGCGGGTTGATCTTCTCTTTCTTGTACAGCTCCATCATGGCTTGCGACATTTTCTGCCGGTCATCACCATGTTGTTCTTTCAACGCGGCCAGTTTCGGGGCCACGGCACGCATACGCGCCATCGACTTGTAGCTGGCTGCCGACAGAGGGAAGAAAAGCCCTTTGATCAGCATGGTCAGGAAGATGATCGACCAGCCCCAGTTACCGACGATGCTGTGGATATGTTGCAACAGCCAGAAGATCGGCTGGGCAATGAACCACAGGAAGCCGTAATCCACGGTCAATTCCAGACCTGGGGACAACTCTTTCAGTACCGCCTGGCTTTTAGGGCCGGCGTACAGGGTAGCGCTGGTTTCAGCCTTGGCACCTGGAGCGACGGTCAACGCCGGGCCAGTGAAGCCAATGATGTAGTTGCCCTGGCTGTCCTTGCGGGTTTGAACCAGGTTCGCGTCACCCTTGTTCGGAATCCAGGCGGTCACGAAATAGTGCTGCAGCCACGCTACCCAGCCACCTTGGACGGTTTCTTTCAGCGTGCCCTTGTCGATATCTTTCATCGACACTTTTTTGTACGGCTCGTTACTTGTCCACAGGGCGGCGCCCAGGTAAGTGGCGGTGCCGGTGGCGGTGCTGGAAGACGGATCGGAGCTGGCGTCACGCTTGAGCTGGGCAAACAGGTTGCCGCTCCAGGCTTTGTCGCTGGTGTTGTCGATCAGGTAAGTGACCTTCAAATCGTACAAACCGCGGGTAAAGCTGAAACGCTTGATGTAGTTGACACCGTCGAGGCTGAATTTCAGGTCGACGTTCAACTGGTTCTGGCCGTCTGCCAGTTGATAAGTCTTTTGTTCGGTCGAATAAACCGGACGGCCGGTAGCACGTGCATCCGGACCATTGGTACCGGTCAGGCCGCTTTGTGCCAGATAAGTACGTTCACCGCCGTTATCGAACAGTTGGAACGGCACATCCGGATGGTCTTGGCGACGTGGATACAGCGGCAGCTTCAGCTGTGCGATATCACCACCCTGTGGGTCGATAGCCAACTCGAGCACATCCGTTTTCACGTGGATGAGGTCTTTGTTGGTGACCACTGGCGTTTCTAACGGGGCACTTGTCTCGCCATTCGCGCTGGGTACATCGGCACTCGCGGACGCATTGTTACCCAGCGGGGTGTCCGGAATAGCCGGCGCAGCCTGATTGGTAGCAACATTCTGAGTCGGCAGGGCAGCCTGACCGTAGTCCTGGTTCCATTTAAGGACCATGACATAGGACACGATTGCCAGGGCGACGATCAGGATTGTGCGTTTAATATCCATGATTACTCGGCCATCGAAGAAGAACGGGAGGTAGGGATAGGTGGAACCGGGTCATAACCACCGGGATTCCACGGATGACAGCGACCTAAACGACGAAAGGTCAGCCAGCCACCGCGCAGAAGACCATGATTTTCTATGGCCTCTAACGCGTAGCAGGAACAACTGGGGTAGAAACGACAGTGACTGGCCATCAGAGGACTAATGGCATAGCGATAAAACTGGATCGGAACGATTGCCAGTTTACGCATCAAGGCTGTCTACCCCTACAGTTTCGGTGCTGACTGCTGGTGCTGGCTTGTGGGTACGCGCCAAACGTTTCCAGAGCTTGCCGAAATGCTGAATCAATTCGGGGTTTTCTACATCACCCAAGCCTTTGCGCGCGACGATAACAATATCCCAACCAACCAGAGTGTCCTGGTGGAGGCGAAACGATTCGCGCATCAGACGCTTGAGGCGATTGCGCTCAACGGAGAGCTTTACGCTCTTCTTGCCGATCACCAACCCGAGACGGGGGTGATCAAGATCGTTGTTACGCGCAAGGAGCAGGAGATTTTTCCCCGGAACCTTGCCGGTGGGGGAGTCAAAGACTGCCTTGAAATGCCGGGGGGTTAGCAGACGCTTTTCCCGACTGAAGTCCTGACTCACCACCAGTACCGGATTATCAAACTGCCAGACGCGCACGACCTTTGGCGCGGCGACGCGACAGGACAGCACGGCCGTTCTTGGTAGCCATGCGAGCACGGAAGCCGTGAGTACGGGCGCGTTTGATGGTGCTTGGTTGGAAAGTACGTTTCATGGCGTTGTTACCTGGTTCGTCCACAACGGGCCGGAATGGCCCCCGTTTTAAGAGACCGGCGATTCTAGAGAAAGCAAGCCTCTAGGTCAATTTCCAACCAGCTTTTCCTTTAATTAGATGTCGACGGGGTCCTGACGCCCTTCTCCCCGTTTGGCTTCCATCCGGCATGCGATAGATATAAAAATAAAGAAGGAAGTTATTTAAAGCTTTTCTGTAAAGCTTATAAAAGCTAGGGACACGATCATCTGTGGATAACTGCTTTGAGCCCTTGTTCCACGTGTTGTACAGAGAATGACAACACGGGGGAGAAGCGGTGCTCTGCCTGTGCTGCGCTATCGGATAAGCTGTGTGTGGAACGGGTAGTTATCCACAGGCCAGTTACCCACAGACTTTTGACCCCACTTGTGCAACGAGCTCAGGTGGGTTTATCCACAGAGCTTATGCACAGACCATTGGTCGCCTTTTTAGCGGTTAAGGCATTGATTTTGGGTGGCCTGTGAGCAACCTACATGTGGATAAGTGGACGGCTGGCCGCTACAATGGCGGCTGTTTTTGCCTCACCGGCTTTCAACTTAGGGGATATCC